>CAUDEL010000007.1:0-83413 GCA_958448555.1 uncultured Eubacteriales bacterium
AGGTTGCGGGTCTGTGGCCCTCCGAACCTCCCTGAAGGGTTTTTTGACAGTCTGAAAACGCGCGGCGCGTTTCCTTTTTTTTCAGCGCGAATTCGCATGATGCGCCTCATGCCATCTGGCAAAGTAGCGGTGTCTGAGGGTGCTCACATTGTGGGTCATGCTCAGCTTGCCGTGCAGCATCTGGTTGTCGTGCGTGAACACGTGAACCGCCAGGAGCAGCCAGAACAAGATATAGATCAGCAAGAGCGCGGCGCAGGCCAGCAGCAGCCCAAGGTCCATTCCCCCGCTGCTTCCGCCCAGGGTCAGCGCCAGCAGCACGTAGGCGGGCGTGGGCATGACCACGAGATAGAGCACGGTGTAGCGGACCACGCACTGCCACAGCTTGGGCCGGCTGCCGTCGCGGCGGTCCACCAGGCGCAGGTGCAGCAGCGCCTTGCCCACCGTCCGTCCCCCGGCGAGCCATTCGCCGATCATGAAGTACCCCACGACGCCCGTCGCATAGCAGCCGAACATCCATTGCGCCATCGCCCGGGCGCCCTGATTCTGGGGTATGGTGGCGGGCAGTTTCCACACCAAAATGCCCAGCAGCACCAGCATCAGCGCAAAATCAATCAGCGCCGCGAAGCAGCGCCGCGTAACGCTTACCTGCTCGCCCTTGCGGTAGGCGCGCGCGTCCATCTGCTCGCGCGAAGGCAGGACGCGCATGGCTAGTGGCGCCAGCGTATAGCCCAGCAGCCCGCCCAGGGTGTTGGTAATCAAATCGTCCACATCCGCCAGCCGGTAGGGCCGGGAATAATAGCCATAGAGGCCCGAAAGCTGGGTGAGCTCAAAAAACAGGCTCAGCAGGAAGGAGAGCAGCAGCGTTTTCTTCCTGCTACAGCCGAAGTAGTAGCGCAGATAGATCCCCAGCGGCACAAACAGGGCCACGTTGGCGGCGATCTGGAACGCGTCCCGGTTCCACAGAAGGCGGTACCAGGTGGCGGGCTCGGTCAGGGTCACGTCCGCGTTTTTAAACAGCTCCGCCACCTCCCGCAGCGGAACGAGCTGCACCCAGGCGGAGGTGAGCTCATCTACCGTCTTAACATCGGGCAGCGGCAGAATGACCAGAAAATACGCGCACATGAGATACAGGACAAAAGAATAGACGACGGCCGTCCGAATGAGCAAAATGGCCCCGTACCTTCGGTACTGCATCAGCATATAGGGCAGCGTGAACGCCAGCGCCACGAAAGGGAACAGTACCAGCGCGGATTTGACCGGCTCGATGTACTGGCTCACGGAAAACCTCACATTTCAAATCTGGGGAGCTCTGCGCTCAAGCGCCCGTATGCCTCGGTCAGCCGGTCGCACCAGGCGTCGAAAGCCGGGTCGGGGCGCTGGCAGTCAGGGTGCGCGTAGATGTAGGCGACGGCCTCCCGCGCGCCCTGGTCAAAGCGCTTTTCTGCCCGAAACTGCGGCACGGCGCGCCTGATCTTGGCGTTGTCAAACAAAACCGTGTTGCTCTTGTCGCCCAGAAGCGAGCCCCGGTAGCTTTCGCACAGGGCGCCGAGGGTTTCGCTGGCGATGTGCACAAGCCGCGCCTTCACCCCCAGCGCCGCGGCGACGGTTTCGTAGATCTGGTTCCAGGTCAGGCTTTCGTCCCCCGTGATGTGAAAGACCTCGCCCAGCGCGTGGACATTGCCCATCAGCCCTTCAAAGGCCACCGCAAAGTCATCGCTGTGGGTCAGGGTCCACAGCGTCAGCCCGTCGCCCGGCACGATGACCGCGCGGCCCTGACGCATGCGCTCCAGCACCTGGAAGCTGCCGTTTGCCCCGTGCAGCGCCACGGGCACGCTGCGCCGGCAGTAGGTATGGCTGGGGCGCACGATGGTCACGGGGAAGCCTTCCTCGCGATAGGCCCGGACGAGACGATCCTCGCAGGCGGCCTTGAGGCGGCTGTACTCCCAATAGGGGTTGCAAAGCGGCGTGCCCTCGGTAATCCAGGGAGAGGACAGCGGCTTTTGATACGCCGACGCCGAGCTGATGAACATGTACTGGCCCGTGCGGCCGGAAAACAGGCGGATGTCGCGCTCCACATCCTCCGGCGTATAGGCGATGAAATCCGCCACCACGTCGAAGGCGCGCCCCTTCAGCGCCGCGCGCACCTCCTCCTCGTTTCGCATATCCGCGCGCACCGTTTCCACGCCCTGCGGCGCCTGCGTGCTGCCGCGGTTGAGCAGCGTGAGCTCCCACCTACGGCGTGCGCACAGCGAGGAAATGGACGTGCTGATGGTCCCCGTACCGCCGATAAACAAAGCCTTCATTCGTATAACCCTCCCTGCATCCATGCTGCTTTACCATGGTAACACAGCGCGGCCACGTTTGCAAGGCGGCTTGCATTTCCGCGCGCTACAGGCTATAATTTTTAGGAATGTTGATTACCGCCGAGGAGGCCGTGTGCGCGCATGGAGCTGTTTGACCGAAACCTGCCTTTTTTCAAGGGAAATCTGCACTGTCACACCACCGTGAGCGACGGGGTGCTCACGCCGGAGGAGGTCGTTTCGCTGTATCGGGATATGGGCTACGACTTCCTGGCCCTGACCGATCACCGGGCGCTGTCCTCGCCCACCCATCTGGAGGGCGACATGCTGCTGCTCAGCGGCATGGAGATGGACTATACGCTGCCGGGAGAGGTGCTTCATCTGGTCGGCATCGGCATGGACGCGCGCATGGAGCGCCGCGGTCTCCCCGGCGGCCCGCAGCAGTGCATCGACCTCTACCGCCGCTGCGGCGGGCGCGCCATCGTGGCGCATCCGGCCTGGTCGCTCAACACGGTAGATACGCTGACGGCGCTGAGAAACGTGACCGCCGCGGAAATCTACAACAGCGTTTCCACCTATCCCTGGAACGGCGACCGCGCGGATTCCTCCAATGTGCTGGATGCGGCGGCGGCGCACGGCGCGCTGTACCGCTTCGTGGCCTCCGACGACTCCCACCGCTATCAGGGGGAGGCGGGCCGTTCCTTCACCATGATTCAGGCCGAGGAGCTCAGCCAGGAAAGCCTCTTTGCGGCGCTGGACAGCGGGCGGTTTTATGCCTCCCAGGGCCCGCGCTTTGAACAGATCTCTGTGGAGAAGGACCGCATCGACATCCTCTGTTCGCCCGTGGAGACGATCATCTTTTACTCCAACCTCATCTGGACCCCCAACCGCTGCCAGGTGGGCCATGATCTGGTCTTTGCCAGCTATGATCTCACCCGCAACCGCGGGGAGCGCCATGTGCGCATCCAGCTCATCGACGCCCGGGGCCGCAGCGCCTGGTCCAATCCCATCGTGCTTCATCCCTCATCCCTTTGAATACAGGCCCTTAATCCCCCATCTCACCCATTGCCAAGGAGGTACTTATGCGCGAAGTGACCCTGGACCTGTCCCCCTTTGAGGAAAAAATCTCCCTGCACCGCTACCTCAAGGAGGCGCTGGACTTTCCTTTCTACTACGGCGCCAACCTCGACGCCCTGCACGACGAGCTGGCCAGCCAGCGCGACACCCTGCGCATCACCGTGCGCTATTCCAAATCGCCCCGGGGCAAGATGATCGACTATCTGCCCAAGCTGCTGCGTGTATTTGAGGACGCGGCGCGGGAAAACTATCATCTGGAAATCACCTATCAGGAGCAGCCCTGAAGCGCCGTCCGCCCCGTCCTGTCCGCGCCCCGTTCCCGCGTGCGCCTCTGCCGCGGGACGGGGCGCTTTCCTTTTATGTCCGGGCCTGCTGGCGGTCGATGAGCAACAGGACCAAAGCGCTCATATCGTCCCGCGGCACGCCTCCGCCCGCCAGCAGGGCGTTGCGGATCAGGGCGTCGGCCATGCGCTGGGGCTGGATATAGAGGCTCTGCGCAAGGGCCTCCTTGAGCGCCTCGTCGCTCTCAAAGACATCGGCTACGCCGTCGCTCATCATCACCAGGATATCGCCGCTGTGCAGGCGATACTGCTGGGAGGTCGCCGCCGCCTCCTCCACGATGCCCAGGGGCAGGGATGCCCCCTCCATCTTTTTCATATGGCTGCCGCGCACCACCCAGGTGGCGCACGCTCCCAGCTTTTCGGAATACACCTCGCCCGTCCATAGATCCACATCCGCCAGATCGACGGTGGAGAAGCGCTCCTCCTCCTCCTGCGTGCCCAGCATGATCCCGTTGACCGCCGTGATCGCCTGACGGCGCGTATAGCCCGCTTCCAGGAGCAGCGTGAGCAGCTCCAGCGTCTTTTCGCTCTGCTGATGCGCCTGCTCGCCGTGGCCCATGCCGTCCAGCAGCATCAGCAAAAGCCGCCCACCCTCGCACCGCTTGGCCGAGCAGGCGTCGCCGCAGACCTCGGCGCCCTCGCACCGCCCGCCCGCGCAGACCGACGCCATGCCCACCGACGCGCTGTAGAGCGGGATCTCCTCCAGCTCGACGCGCCCGCGCTGGGCGCGCGTGATGGAAAGCGGCAGATCCTCCTGCGTGGCCAGGTAGCGAAGCAGGCCCTCCAGGGGCTTTTGCATGGGCAGCATGCCGTCGGTCTCCAGCGCGGCCTGCAGATGTCCGTCCACGCGCCGCGCATAGCAAAGCCGCGCCGGGACGTCCAGCTCCTCCAGAGCCAGGGTCAGGATATGCGCGGCTTTGAGGTCGTTGAGGCTCTCGCCCCCGGCCATCATGCCCAGCTCTCCCAGCGTGCCCGACAGCGCGGCCAGGTGCGTCAGGGTGAGCTCACGCTCATAGCGCGCCTTGCGCGTGGCGGCACGGCGACGTATCCGCTGGGAAAGCGCCTCCTCGGCCGCCTCTGGGATCTGTTCGGCACGCAGACAGCCGTGTTCCGCAAGGGCGGGCAGCTTGTCCTCCTCCACCGTTTCGCCCCGCCCGGTCCGCTCCATCACCTCGGTCAACAGCCGTTCCGTGCGCTCACGGCCGCGCCCCCAGCAAAGCTCATGGTTCGCGCATCGGCCGCAGAGCAGTTCCCCCAGCTCCGCGCCGCTGCTGCCCTCCTGTCCGTCGGGGTCCGGCAGCGCCCTGGCCAGGCGGTCGACCGCATCGCGCATGTGCGCGATGCGCTGGCTGACGAAGGCCGCCTCCATGGTCCTGACGCCGGGCTCGGGGCCCTGCGCGCACGCGCGCACCCTGTCCGCAAGGCGCGCCGGCAAAAGCGCATAGCCCGCGGCCCCCGCCAGCGCCGCCCAGAAATTCAGCGCCGGCGCGCTCAGGGGCGTGAGGACATACCCCAGCGCCCACCCCGCCGCGGCGGCCGGGCTGAGGAGCCAGCGGCGCCGCTGCATCGGCGGCAGGCCGCACAGCAGCCCGATGATCGCCAGCACCGGCGCCACGCGGCTGTCGTGTCCGCTCATGGCCAGCGCCAGGCCGCACATCAGCCCGCCGCTCACGCCGTAAACCGGGCCGTTTGCGGCGGCGCACGCCACCGTCATCCAGACGGCCGCAAGCTGTCCGAGGTTGAGCGGCCCCACGCGGAAATACGCAAGTCCGCCCGCAACCAGCAGTCCCAGCACCGCCACCCCCAGGCGCTCGCGCGTGCAGGTGGGGGCGCCGGTGGAGCGCATGCCGTCCATGACGCTTCGGAAAAACGCGGCGGAGAGCATCCCCAGAGGAACGGCGGCGAGGCTGAGCAGCACCTCCAGCGGCGCGCCCCCGGCCAGCGCCGCCAGGACGCGCGGGATCATCGCAAGGCCGCACAACGCCGCCGTCTCAATGCCCGGGCGCGGCCGGATGCGCCTGGTGACGAGCCACAGCCCCGCCACCCCCACGTGCTGCCACAGATCCAAATCCAGCCCCCACAGCGCCCTGAGCGCCATCGACGCGCCCAGGCCTGCCAGCACGAGCGCCGGAGGCTTGTCCCCACGCGCCAGCACCGCCGCCGCCGCGAAGGGCGACGGGATGCCAAACCATTGCACAAACGTAAAGAGGAACACCGCCGCCGTTTCGCCCACAGGCTGCGCCGCGGCGCGCACAAACGCCAAAAAGCGCCTCCCCGCGCGCCTGAGGCCCTTTCCTCTGCGCTCGACCGCCGCCTGCGGCCGGGCCGCCGTCGAAGTTTCCATACGCCGCCTCCCAAAGCCAGTGTACAGCCAGTATAGCCAGCGCCGTTTTCGCGCCGTGTCGCTTTGGGGCGCGAAGCCTGTCAAACATCCCGCAGGATGCGACAGACTTTGCGCCGCATAGGACCGGCCGCGGCGGCGCAAGCTAATGCCGACCCTATGCAGGCAGGAGGAGCTTTCAATGGAGAATCAGAAAAAATGGGCCGGATGGCTGATCGCAGCACTGGTTGTAGCGGTCGGTGTCGTCGCCGTGGTCATGAGCACCGGCACGGCCGAGCCGCCCGCCGCCACCCAAACGCCCGCCGTAACCGCGTCGCCCATGGCCAGCGGGACGCCCGCGCCGACCGCATCCGCCGCGCAAAGCGGCATGCGCACGGCCAACGCCAGCGTCCTGGGCTATGCCGGCCCGGTGCTGGTGCGGCTGACGCTGGACGCGAACGGCGCGATCTCGTCGCTGGACGTGGGCGGCGCGCGCTTTGAGGAAACGGTGGGCGTCGGCAGCCGCGTGCGCGAGGAGGAGTTCACCGCACAGTTCATCGGCAAGACCCCGCCGCTTACGCTGGGCGAGGATATCGACGGCATCTCCGGCGCCACGGTGTCCAGTCAGGCGGCGGTGGACGCGGTCAACGAAGCGGCGGCGTTTCTCAAGGAAAACTAGACAGGATTCGACAAAGGTTTCGGTCATACCCGGAAGGTCACGGGAGCCGCGTGGGCGTATCCTTATATGGGAGGTGCGCTCATGCGGCTTTTGATCGCTGTGCTGGATGCAAGGGTGGCCCGCCGGGTGGCGGCGGGGATGGAGGACAGGGGCTTTGAGGCGCGCATTGCCCTGGACGGCGCGCAGGCGGTTAAGCTTCTTGAGCGCGAGCGCTTTGATCTGATGCTTCTTCATGCCTGCCTGCCCGCCGTCGACGGGCTGGGGGTGCTCGGCGCGCTGGAGGCGCTTCGCCCCGTCTGCCCTCCCCGCGTGCTGTTTCTTCTGGAGCCCGAGCTGTGTCCCTCGCGCCCCGCCATGGCCGACGCCGCCGCTCCCATCTGCGCGGCCCCGGAAAAGCTGTGCGCGCTTTTGGAAACGCTTTCGCAAAAGCCGCTGCCGAAGTTGGCAGCGGCTCAGGCGGCCCGCACCGCGCAGGCGGTGGGCACGTTTTTGGATACGATCTCCATGAGCGACCGTTACAAGGGCCGCGCCTACGCGGCGTGGCTTCTGGAGCGCCTGACGCCCTCGCCGGCGCTGGAGGCGCGGTCCATGGGCGAACTGTATCAGGCATGCGCCCGCGCCTTTTCCACCACGCCCGCCGCCGTGGAGCGCTGTCTGCGCGTGGCGGTGGAGAGCGTGTTCACCCAGGGAAGCATCCGGGGGATCGAGCGCTTCTTCGGCGCAACGGTGGACCCGGAGCGCGGCAAGCCCACCAACCGGGCTTTTCTGTGCGAGGCCGCCCAGCAGCTCCGGCTGGATCACTCCTTGGCCGCGACGCGCTCGCCAAAGAGCAGCGAGATGCACCACAGCCCGGCCGCGCCCACGATGGTGTAGACGATGCGGCTGACCACCGCCGCCTGCCCGCCAAAGAGATAGGCCACCAGATCGAATTGAAAAATGCCGATCAGCGCCCAGTTGATGGCGCCGATGATGACCAGCACCAGCGAAATCTTATCCAGCATAGCAAGACAACCTCCTTCCCTCCGTACCCCGGCACACGCCGGGGCTTCTGTGTCAAGGATGCGCAAAACGCGCCCGGATTATGCCATCAAAAAACAGGCGTGAACGTCGGTTCCGTTGAGGATCGTGCGCCTCAGCCAGGGCTTGTGATGCGACAGAAGGCAGACGCTACCGCTGAGCGTCGCGCTCACCAGCGCCATGGGGCCGCGGCAACACAGCCCGGCGCACAGCGCCAGGTCCGGGACGTTCCAAAGCAGCCGCCCGCCGGGAATATCCAGCTTCATCAGCCCGTCGCGCGTGCTGATGAGCGCGCCCGCGCCGTCGGGGCAAATGCACAGCCCGCCGGGCTGTCCCGGCAGCTCGATGAGCTTGCGCGGCCTCAGCGTGCCGGGGGCGAGCGTGTAGATCGCCGTCTGAATCTCCTCCCCCTCCGCGGCGCACACCAGCAGCACCCCGCCGCGCCAGAACCCCGCCGCAAAGCAGGGGTTGAGGGTGTGGATGGTCCGCTCGCGCACCAGCTCCGGCGCGCTGAGCACATATGCCTCATCCACGGCTCCGCCCGCCGCCAGAAGCCAGCGCCCGGATGCGTCCAGGCACAGGCTTCGGGGAAAGACGCCGGCCGGGGCCGCGAAGATCAGTTCGCCCGTGGCTGTCAGGCGCGTGTGCACGCTGTCCGCCTCGGCGCTGAGCTGATAGACGTAGCGCCCGCAGGGCGACAGGCACATGGCCGCAAGCCCCGGCGCGGCCGGCATGCGGCCCGCCTCCCGAAGGCCGCGGCCGGTCAGGCACACACATTCCCGCCTCCCGGCCACGCAGGCCAGCGCGCTGCCGGCACAAACCAAATGGGGCTGTTCCAGCGGGCAGGGCACCTCGGAGAGCGGGGCGCCCCCGTCCGCGGCCTTCCATACGCCGAGCTTGGCATCCGCGATCAACAGGCTCATGGCACCGCCCCTTTCCCCCGCATCCTTATCAAACGCTACTGTCACCCTATGCGAAAGGGCGGCGGATGTGAAAAGTTTGGCAGGAAAAACGGGCACGGCCGTCGAAGAGAATAAATTGGCTTATTTTGTGTAAGCCGTCACAAAGGAGAGACAAACGCATGATGCACTACAAGACCCGGGGCACCTGCTCCACCGCCATCGATCTGGAAATCGAGGGCGGAACAATTACCGCCTGCCGCTTCACCAACGGCTGCCGGGGAAACACCGACGGCCTTTCGCGCCTGGTCGTGGGCCAGGATGCGCGCGAGGTGATGAACCGCCTGCGCGGCGTTCAGTGCCGCGGCGGCACCTCCTGCCCCGATCAGCTCAGCCACGCGATCGAGGCGTACCTCAATGAGCAACAACCGAAGTAAGGAGCATCCGTTTTGGCAACAGAAGGAGTACAGATCACCAAATTCTCCGAGGCCGCGGATCTGAGCGACGAGATCCTCAAGGCCGTCGAAAAAATGGGATTCAGCGAGATGACGCCCGTGCAGGCGAAAACGCTTCCGCTGATGATGGAGGGGCGCGACCTCATCGCCATCGCCCCCACCGGCACGGGCAAAACCTGCGCCTTCGGCATCCCGATGCTGGAATACGTGAGCCTCAAGGACAAACGTGTCCAGGAGCTGGTCCTCGCGCCCACGCGCGAGCTCAGCCTTCAGATCACCGACGAGCTGCGCGCCCTGGCCCGCTACATCCCGGGCGTGCGCATCGCCTGCCTCTACGGCGGCCAGCCCATCACCAAGCAGCTCTCCCAGCTCAAGCAATGCCCGCAGATCGTGGTGGCCACGCCAGGTCGCCTTCTGGATCACATGAACCGGGGCAACATCCGCCTGGACAGCGTGCACACCATGGTCCTGGACGAGGCCGACGAGATGCTCAACATGGGCTTTGTCAAGGACGTGACCAAGATCATCGAGGCCACGCCCATCGAGCGGCAGCTCGTGCTCTTCTCCGCCACCACCAATCAGGACGTGATGACCATCGCCTGGAAATACCAGCAGGACCCGGTGGAAGTCGTCATTCCGGCCACCAGGGAAAACCGGCCGCAGATCACCCAGTACGTGATTGCGACCGAGCGCGAGCACAAATACGAGCACCTGCTCTACCTGCTGGACAGCGACGTCTACCAGCGGGTGATGGTCTTTGTCAACACCAAGGACATGACCCAGCGCCTGTGCAAGCGCCTCAAGGACGCGGGCTATCCCGCCGACTGCCTGCACGGCGACATGCGCCAGTCCGCCCGCAACGAGGTCATGCAGGCGTACCGCAGGGGCAAGTTCCAGATCCTGCTGGCCACCGACGTGGCCGCCCGCGGCATCGACGTGGACGACGTGGAGGCCGTCATCAACTACGACCTTCCCAACGAAAACGAGTATTACCTGCACCGCATCGGCCGCACAGGCCGGGCCAAGAAGCACGGCGTGTCCTTCACGCTTCTGACCTATACCGAGAGCGTGCGCTTCGACGCCATCCTCAAATACATCATGGCCAAGCCCGTGCCGCTGCATTTTAACGATCTTGGCATACTGGTGACGGAATCGGGCGAACCTTTCTTTGAGGATATGTAACAGCATTTGGAGGCGATTGACATGGGCATCATTCCTTCCCGCAACCTGGACGAGCAGCGCCGCGAGCAAAACGGCGTGGTCTACTTCGACCGCGGCGTCATTGAGGGCAAGGACGGCCGCAAATACAGCCGCTACGCCATTCAGACCCACTTTGTCGCCGTGGGTGAGGACCAGGCGGCGCTGGTGGAAAAATACGTGCGGCCGCTCTACCGGGAGGGCGACGTGCTGAGCTTCGGCGCCAAGGTCATGTGCATGTGCGTCAAGTCCGTCAAGACGCGCGACGAGGTCAAGCCCGGCTGGTGGGCCAACCACCTGTGGCGCTTCGCGGGGATCAACCACACGGGCGTGGGCATGCACGAACCCTACAAGCTGCAACTGGTCATCGACATGTGCGGCCTGCCGCGCGTGCTGCTGGCCGCCGGCGCCAGCGCGGTGACCAAGCTGTTTGGCATGCACGGCGTGTTTTACAGGGTCTGCGGCAAGGGCGTGGGCGGCATCGACGGCTTCTATACCCGCTCCAGCTTCGAGCTCTACCACCAGATGGCGCTCATCAACCCCGACAACCCCGACGAGCTGTGCGAAAAGCTCTACCGGGACACCGGCATCCCCGTCGTGCTGATGGACGCCAATGACCTGCAGCGCGACCAGCTCGGCAAAAGCCCGGATTTCCCCCTTACCGACGCGCAGATTCAGGACGCCATGGCGGACAACCCCAGCGGCCAGGGAGATGAGCTGACCCCCTTTATCCTGATCCGCCCCCTCCGGTGAGCCTCCCGCCCGCCCCTTCGGACGGGCGGTTTTCCATTACGCATGAAAGGATGAATTGACCGATGAACGCTACGGAACGCTTTCTTCGCTATGCCGCCATCGCCACGCGCTCGGACGCCGCGGCCGCCTCGACGCCCTCCACGGCGTGCCAGTTTGATCTGGCCCGCGTGCTGGCCGGGGAGCTGCGCGATCTGGGCCTTGAGCGGGTCCGCCTGACGGACAACTGCTTTGTCTACGGCTTTCTGCCTGCCACCGCGGGTCTGGAGGATCAGCCCTGCCTGGGCCTCATCGCCCACATGGATACCGCGCCCGATTTCCCGGGCGAAGGTGTCAAGCCCCAGCTTCACCCGAATTACGACGGGGGCGACATCGTTCTTCCCGCCACGGGCGAGGTGCTCTCGCCCGACCGCTTCCCCGACCTGCGCGGCCTGAAGGGCAAAACGCTCATCACCACCGACGGCTCCACCCTGCTTGGCGCGGACGACAAGGCCGGCGTGGCCGAGATCATGGCCGCGCTGGAGCGCGTCATCGCCTCCGGCAAGCCGCACGGCCCGGTGGCGGTGGCCTTCACCCCGGACGAGGAGACGGGCCTTGGCATCGCGGGCTTTGACGTGCCGGGCTTCGGGGCCGCCTATGCCTACACCGTGGACGGCGGGGAAGTGGGCGAGCTGAGCTGGGAGAATTTCAACGCCTGCGAGGCCGTGATCGACTTTTCCGGCGTAAACGTCCATCCCGGCAGCGCCAAGGACACCATGGTCAACGCGAGCCTGCTCGCCCTCGAGTTCGCCTCCATGCTCCCCTCCGCCGAGACGCCCCGCCACACCGAGGGCTACGAGGGCTTCTTCCATCTGGAGGAGATGGCGGGCGACGTGGCGCACGCGCGCCTTGCCTACATCGTGCGCGACCACGACGCGGCGCGCTTTGAAAGCCGCAGAGAGCAGCTACGCCACATTGCGAAGGTCATGAACGAGCGCTGGGGCGAAGGCAGCGTGACGCTTCGCCTGCGCGACCAGTACCGCAACATGAAGGAGAAGATCGCACCCTACCCCTTCCTGATCGACAACGCGCGCGCCGCGATGCGCGCGGCGGGCTTTGAGCCCTTCGAGGCGGCGGTCCGCGGCGGAACCGACGGCGCCCAGCTATGTTACATGGGCCTGCCCTGCCCCAACCTCTGCACCGGCGGCTTCGCCTTCCACGGGCCCTTTGAGCACATCGCGGCCGAGGACATGGAGCTTTGCGCCCGCATGCTGGAGGAGCTCATCTACCTGCCCCGCGGGTGATTTTTTCAGGACACACGACGACGGCGCCCGGCGATCGCAAAGGGCTCGCCGGGCGCCGCCTGGATTGGCTCCATTTCAGTAATTGTATTCGATTACCTGCTGGTAGGCCCGGTAGTTGCTGGTGTGCAGCAGCTCGCGGCCGGTTTCCTGGCCGTCCTTGTACCAGACCTTCTCGGTTTCGACCACATAGCCGGTGCGGGCCTTTACCGTGGTCTTTTCCGTGCCGTAGGGAAGCTCGGGGTTGAGCTCGTACTTGATTTCGCTCGGAGGGTCGATGGTCCTGATTACGGTGGATTCCAGGTCAATGGTCACGCCCTCGCCCAGCGACATCCCCCAGATCTCGGCGCTCATGCGGCGGTTCTTGTAGTAGGTGATGATGAAAATGGGGCTGTTGGTGTTGTTTTTGAACTGAAAATCGAGGTTTGGCCAGTTGACGGTGGCGTCCTCGCCGATGTTGACATAGGTGCTGGGCCAGGCGTGCGGGCTGCGGGAGACGATCTCCAGGTTGGCGCGCGCCACGGCGTTAAAGAGCGTGGAGGACACCTGGCAGATGCCGCCGCCCACCTCCTCGATGCTCTGGCCCGCGGCGATGGCGCCGGCGGATTTGTAGCCCTTCTCAGTGGTGCGCTGGCCGGTAGCCTGGTTGAAGCTGAACGTTTCGCCCGGCATGAGGGCCGTCCCGTTGATGGCCTGACAGGCCAGATCGATGTTGGTGTTGCGGTTGGAATCGCTGGTGGTTTCCGTGGTGTAGGCCGCCACGAGGCCAAAGCTGGCCACCAGCTCGTCCTTGGTCACGGCGGGTTCGGTCACGATCGGGTCCACCGTGACGGTGACGCCGCTTTCCCAGCGGTCCAGCGCCGCCGTGACGCGCTCATAGAGCAGTTCCTCGTCCAGCGTCACGCCCGGCTGCGATTCGGTGAAGGTGAAGGTGCGCGTGGCGTAGTCAAAGGACTGAATCTGCGCATCCACGGGATCGCGCGTCACATAGGCGGCGATATCCGCCACCAGCGTGCGCACGGCCTCATGGTCGTAGCTGGCGGTGGTGGTGAGGTTGATGCCGCTCTCCCGGAGGGCGACGGCGCGGTTGGTGCGCTCGCGAAACGGGGTTTGCAGGGTGCTTTGAATGGCGGTGGTGTTGGTGCGACCGATGGCGTAGGCGCGCTCCAGAACATTCCCCAGATCGCGCTGTGCCGGCACGTTGCTGGAATCCACCGTCCAGGTCTTGTTGCCGATGGCCACCGTCACGGAAAAGGCGTTCGGCACGTCCGAGCCGTTGGCGGTCAGGACCTGCCGCGCCTCCTCCACGGTCATGTCGCCGACGTGCACGCCGTCGACGAATATGCCCGGATAGATGACGTCGCGGTCCATGTAGTCGCGGTACTGCTTGTAGGTTGCCACCACCTCGGGATCATAGCGCAGCAGCTCGCCGTTGATAAAGGCGTAATTCCCGAAGTCCTTCCAGAAATACCCCGCCATCTGTGGCATCATCACGACCGCCAGCACGATCATGCCCAGGACGCTCAGCGCGATCACCGCCACGCACGCATAGGCGCGCCAGCCCGAGCGGTCGCGCCTGCCGTCCGCGTCCTGCGGCTGCTGCCGGCGGGGCGCGCCGTTGCCGCGCGCAGGGGCGCGCTTCTGCCCGGCGGCCCTGCGAGCCGGAGCAGCGGTCTGCCGGGCACGTTCCATCACCGGCACGCTCTCCAGCGGCTGTTCCCAGGTCAGGTCGTCGTCATAGACAAACGCATCCCGGGCGGGCGGTGCCGCAGGCGCATCCGAAGAAGCGGCCTCCAGCATGCTGTGGTACTGCGCTCCCTCAAGCCGGGCCGGGGCGGCAAACTCGCCCCGGCCATCCACGATCAGCTTCTGCGCGCGCTTCACGCTCGGCCCCGACCGGGCGGGACCGCCCGTACCATAGCGCCCTGCCGCCATCCGAAAACCTCCCTGTCACCGCGGCTCAGAGCATTTCCCTGAGCATGCGGAAGCTCAAAATTTCCAGTCCTTCGTCCAGATGGACATTCACCACCGAGGTTCCCTCCGGCAGCTTGAGATCCAGCGGCGCGAAGTTCCAAAAGCCCTTCACCCCATGCGCGCACAGCGCGTCGGCCATCCGTTGCGCATGGGACACCGGCACGGCCAGCACGGCGATGTCCACCGTGTTTTCATCCAAATAACGCTTCAGCTCCGCCACATCCTGCACCATCAGCCCGCCGACCGCCATGCCGATCTTCCCCGGGTCGCTGTCAAAGAGCGCCACGGTTTCAAACCCGTTGGCGGGAAAGGAATCCGACAGAGCCACGGCACGGCCTATGTTGCCTGCTCCCACGATAATCATGCGGTGCGTGCGGTCCACGCCCAGGATGTGGCCGATATGTTCACGCAGGCCGCTGACGGAATAACCATAGCCCTGGCGTCCGAAACCGCCGAAGCAGTTGATGTCCTGGCGGATCTGAGAGGCCGTCAGATGCATGCGGTTGCCCAGGCCCTGTGAGGAGATCTGATGGACGCCTTCCTTTTCCAGCTCCTTGAGGTGACGGTAATAGGCGGGCAGCCGCTTGATGACCGCCTCGGATACATAGCCTGCCATAATGAACGTTCCTCCATTCCAGGGTTGTCAAATCAGCAGCCCCTTGCGGCCGCGGTGCCGACGTTTGTAGAAAAAGTCAATTTATTATAACACAACGCCTTTTTTCTCACAAGGCAGGATATGGAGAACAGCCGTGGAGCTGACATCTCCACGGCTGACGCTCTCAGGCCCGGCTTCAATTCTGCTGCTTGAGCGTGATGACCACATGGCGGTTGGGCTCCTCGCCCTCGCTATGGGTGGTCACGGCGTCGTTTTGCTGCAGGGCGCTGTGCAGGATGCGCCGCTCATAGGGGTTCATGGGCTCCATGACCACCTTGCGGCCCGTCTTGACGGCGCGGTTGGCCATGCGGTTGGCCAGCCGGCGCAGCGCCTCCTCCCGCTTGGCGCGGTAATTTTCGGTGTCCAGCGTAACGCGGATGTAGTCCTCGCTGCCCTTGTTGACATACAGACTGGTCAGATACTGCAACGCGTCCAGCGTCTCGCCGCGCCGTCCGATCAAAATGCCCAGCGTATCGCCAAACATATCCACACGGACGTTGCCTTCCTCATCACGACGGGCGTTGATGGTGACCTCCACGCCCATGAGACGGGTCACATCCGTCAGGAAGGTGAAGGCGCGGCCCTCCGGCGCCTCAGCATCGGCTGGGGGCGGCACGGTCTCCGGCGCGGGGGCGGCTGGCTTTTCCGCTTTCGCGGGCTTTTCGGCCTTCGTCGCCTTGGCAGGCTTCTCGGCCTTGGGGGCCTTGGGCTGGTCCGCCTTTTCCTGCGCAGCGGGTTTTTCTACCTTGTCCTCCGGCTTGTCAGCCTTGGGCTTGCGCTTGCGGGCAGGCTTTTGCTCCGGCTCCTTGACCGCATCCTCCAGCGCGACGGAGGAAAGCACGTCCTCCGTGGCGGCGACATCCTCGCGCACGGTCAGGCGCACCACCACGGGCTTGCCGCCCAAAATGCCCAGAAATCCCTTGCTGCCCTCGTCCAGAATGTCGATCTTGACATCCGCAAAGGAGACGCCCAGCTTCTCAAGGCCCTGGGTGACGGCCTCCTCCATGGTTTTTGCGCTGGATTCCACAGACCTCATTTCAACGTTCCCTCCCCTGCGGTCTCAACCTGGTTTTCGTCCATCTTCTCAAACATCTTGTTCATCACCAGGCCCTGCACCCAGGCAAACACGTTGCTGACCACCCAGTAGAGGGCGAAGATCGCGTTGTAGCTGGAGCAGATCCACAGCGAGAACAGCGGGAAAAAGTATTTCATGAACTTGTTGGTGCCCGCCGCCGGGTTGTTGGGGTCGGCAGTGGTCTGCGGCTGGGACAGCGTCATCAGGTACTGGGTGACGGCAGCCAGAATGGGCAGGATGAACCAGCCGTTGTTATGCGCATAGATGCTGAGGTTCACGATCAGCAGATTCAGCTGCGGCATGGTGGCCCACAGCTGCGTCTCCTGCGCATAGATGGGCAGGGTCTGAAGCGCGGCAAAGACAGTTTCACCGCTGATGGTGGCCGCGTCGATGCCGTACTGCGCCAGCGCCGTCACCGAGGCCGGGTCCAGCGAAGAAAACACCTTGGCCCAGATGTCGGCCGGGATGATGCGCAGGTTGGCGCTGTCGGCGATGACGGGATTGAAGGGGCTGTCGGGCATCCAGATGTTCTTGATCCACAGCCAGCTCTCGTTGGTCTGCGTGCCGGTGGTGAGCAGGTTCAGCGCCTGGCTGGCCATTTCGGTGTTGGCCACGGTGCGCATGGCGGCGAACATGATGAAGAGAATCACCATCGACACCAGCAGCGGCAGGCACCCGCTCATGGGGTTGACGCCCTCGCGGCGGTAGAGCTCGGCGCTTTTCTGGTTGAGCTTTTCCTTGTCGTTGGCGTATTTCTTCTGCAGCTTGGCGATCTGCGGCTGCAGCTTGGTCATGCGGCGCATGCTCTTGCGGCTCTTGTAGTCCAGGGGCAGAAGGAGCAGCTTAATCAGGAGCGTAAAGACGACCATGCTCCAGCCGTAGTTGTGAATGACGGAATTGATGCCATTGAGGATCGCGACCAGAAAGTCGTTCATCGGGGGTCATTCCCTCCTTAATGTGGTGTCCGGGTCCTCCGGGACGGGGTCGTAGCCGCCCCTGCAAAACGGGTTGCAGCGCAAAAGCCGCTTCAGCGCCAGCCAGCCGCCCTTGAGCGCGCCGAAGCGTTCGATCGCCGTATAGGCGTACTGCGAGCACGTGGGCTGAAAGCGGCAGGCAGGGGGCGTATTGGGGCTGATGCGTTCCCGATAGAAGCGGATCAGCCCCAGAAGGACGCGCTTCATGGCGCCTCCTGATCCGGCGGGGCGAGCGTTCCCGCCCGTGAGAGCAGTTGAAGCACCTGACGGCTGAGCTGAGCAAAGGACCGCTCCGCGGCAGACGGCCTGGCGACGAAAACATACAGCCCGCCGCTCATGCGGCACAGAAGCGGGCGCACGCACTCCCGCAGGCGGCGCTTGGTGCGGTTGCGCACCACAGCCACGCCCACCTTCTTGCTCACCGAAAAGCCGACGCGCTTTTGCCGGTTTTTCACGAACAGGAGCGTCAGGTCCTTTGTGGAGGCCCGCTTGCCCCGGCGGTAGACATAGCTGAACTGCCGGTTGGGCCCCAGTCTGTTCTGCCTTTGCACGGCCGCGCCATCGTCCTTTCCGGGTTTGCGCTTTTGGGCGGTATCGGAAAAGCCCGTACCCACTTCACCCGATCTCAGAAATGGGGCGGGCTTTGCCATACCTTGCTTATGAAGCCGTCACGCTCAGGCGCTGAGCACCTTGCGGCCGCGGCGGCGGCGGGCGGCCAGCACCCGGCGGCCGTTCTTGGTGGACATACGGGCACGGAAGCCGTGCACCTTGCTGCGCTGGCGCTTTTTGGGCTGATAGGTACGGAACATCAATAACACTCCTTGCAGAATCAATGTATGGCGTCGCGCGTAGCCTTCGCAACACGCAGGATACCACAAAACAACTATTCTAGTATAGCCGACGGGCCGTCCCATGTCAAGAACAATCGCGTGTTTTCCGCTGAAAAATGCGGCATGCATGCTTTTGAATCCCGCGCGGCATACTGGTGATGAAACCCAACGACAGGAGGAAGCCGCATGAGCGCCGAGCGCGTCACCTTCGTTCCCTCCGCGCTGCTTGAGGGACCGCGTCCCGCGGAGCGCGAGATCTACCGAAAGGCCCCGCCCGCCGTCGGCGACGGACGGCCCGCCGCGCCCGCGCAGGGAGGTCCGCAGCATGGATAAGCAGCGCGTTCATACCGATCCAAAGCACTATTCCTGGCTCACCGAGCAGCTATCGCCGCCCTCGAAGCTGGGGGCCGGCCTGGGCAACGCCTTCTGGGTCGGCGGGCTCATCTGCGTGCTGGGGCAGGCCATCGCGGATGCGGGCGTCCATTTTCTCAGCATGAACGCCCGCACCGCCTCCAGCCTGACCAGCATCACGCTGGTCTTCCTGACCGCCCTGCTGACCGGCCTGGGCGTATTTGACAAGCTGGGCAAGTACGCCGGCGCAGGCACCTTCGTGCCCATCACGGGCTTTGCCAACGCCATGGTGTCGCCGGCGCTGGAGTTTCGGCGCGAGGGCCTGGTGCTGGGACTCGGCGCAAAGCTGTTTTCCATCGCGGGTCCGGTGCTGGTCTACGGCATCGGCGCCTCGGTGCTCACCGGCGTGATCTACGCGCTGTTTTTCCATTGATCGCAGGGAGGGAACGCCATGGCGCTCAAGCGCATCGGACTGCAAACCGTGGAGCTGCCGCTTCGCCCGGCCATCTCAGCGTCGGCGGCGTATGTGGGCAGGAAAGAGGGCGAAGGGCCGCTGGGCGCGCTGTTCGACCACGTGGCCCAGGATGAGCTCTACGGCCAGGAAACCTTTGAGCTGGCCGAAAAGCGCCTCTACCTGGACGCCATCCGAAAGGCCATCCAAAAGGGCGGCCTGCAGCCCGAAAACGTGCAGTTCCTTTTGGGTGGCGACCTGCTCAACCAGATCATCACGGCCTCCTTCTCCGCCCGGGAATTGGGCATCCCTTTCATCGGCCTCTACGGAGCCTGCTCCACCATGGCCGAAAGCCTGTGCCTGGGCGGGATGCTGCTGGACGGCGAGCACGCCTCCACCGCGGTCTGCGCGGCCAGCAGCCATTTCTGTACCGCCGAGCGCCAGTACCGCTATCCTCTGGAGTTCGGCTCCCAACGCCCGCCGACGGCGCAGTGGACCGTGACCGGCGCGGGCGCGGCGCTGCTGTGCCTCGAGCCGTCCGTCCCGCCGCTGGCTCATATCGCGCGCATCTGCATGGGCCGCGTGGTGGACCTGGGCGTCAGCGACGCCAACAACATGGGCGCAGCCATGGCGCCAGCGGCGGCGGATACATTGCTGGCGCTCCTGTCGGACACGGGCACCACGCCCTCGGATTACGACCTCATCACAACGGGCGACCTGGGGCAGGTGGGCCATGATCTGCTGCTCCAGCTCATGCGCGAGCAGCGCATGCCGCTGGACGAGCGCCTCTATCGGGACTGCGGGCTGATGATTTTTGACCGCGAAAGCCAGGACGTGCACGCGGGAGGCAGCGGCTGCGGCTGCAGCGCCTCGGTGCTGTGCGCTTCGCTTCTGCCCGCCCTGCAGCGGGGCGAGCTCAGGCGCATCATCTTTATGGCCACGGGCGCGCTGATGAGCGTCACCAGCAGCCAGCAGGGCGAGAGCATCCCCGGCATCGCGCATGCGGTGGTGCTGGAATCGCCGCGGCGCTAAGAGAGGGGGCGGCTTGAGGATGCTTTGGATGTATGTGAAGGTTTTTCTCGTCGGCGGCGCGCTGTGCGCCATCGGGGAGCTGCTGGTGCTGCGCACCCGCCTGACCCCGGCGCGCATCCTGGTGTGCTACATCCTCGCCGGGGTGCTGCTCAGCGCCCTGGGGCTCTACGGCCCGCTGGCCGATTTCGCCGGCGCGGGCGCGACCGTTCCGCTGACGGGCTTTGGCCACGCGCTGTGTCAGGGGGTCATGAACGCGGTGGATGAGGTCGGCCTCATCGGCGCCTTCACCGGCGGCCTGTCCGCCACGGCGGGCGGCATCGCCGCCGCCGTGTTTTTCGGCACGCTCGTCGCCCTCGCCTTCAAGCCCCGCGCCAAATAAGCGCCGCGGGCGCTTTTTTGTTACAAGTCAAATCTTGACACCACGGGTAGACAAGCGTATCCTGTTGGTAGACAGTTGTAAATTCCACCAAAGAGGGGGGCTTTCGATGAGAAGCGCAACCGTCTACAACTTTCTTCTGGAAGCCAACATCATGGCCGGCATCGCCATCTTGCTCATGCTGCCCATCCGCCGCTTCCTGCGCCCGCAGCTTGGCAGCCGCGTCATCTGTGTGCTGTGGCTGCTGGTGGCCGCACGGCTTCTCTGCCCGCTGGCGCTTCCCAACCCTGCCATCAATGAAATCCGCTCTCCCTTTGCCCTGGATGAGGCTCTTCGCCCCATCGCCGGGCAGATCAAGGTGCGGCTGACGGATGCGGCGGAGGCGCTTCACCAGGCCGCCGCAAACGGTACCGTGCAGGCGCAGGTGTTTGGCGATCTTGTGGAGGCTTCCTATAGCGGCATGCTGGCGCTGAGCGCCATGCGGATATATGCCGCCGGGGCGGTGCTGGTCGCGGGCTGGTTTATCGTCTCCAACGTGCGCTTTCGGCGCAGGCTCCGCGCCGGGCGCGTCGGGCCGGTCACCGGGCAGCTCAGGGAGCAATACGACGCGCTCTGCCGCGATCTGAGGCTCAGACCGGTGCCCGTCTACTTCACCGATCCATTGCCCTCCGCCTGTCTGGTGGGCGTGCTCAGGCCCCATATCGTCCTGCCGCTCACCATCCCGCCCGCCGAGGCCGTCGGGGTGCTCCGGCATGAGCTGTGCCATCTGCGCAGGCATGACCACTGGTGGGCGCTGGTGCGGCTGGTCTGCTGCGCCGTGCACTGGTTCAATCCGCTGGTATGGCTGGCTGCCTCCCTCAGCCGCACCGACGGCGAGCTCGCCTGCGACGAGGGCGTCACCTCCGGCATGTCGCCCCAGGAGCGCAAAGCCTATGCCTCGTTGCTGGTGCTGGCCGCCTCCCGGCGCGATACGCCCGGCACGGGCGTGTTGGCCACGGGCATGACCATGGCCGGTTCCCGGCTCAAGATGCGCGTCGCCTCCATTGTCGGGGGCGCGCATGCGCGGCGCGGGCTGGCGGCGGGCGTCGTGCTGCTGGCCTCCATGGCGCTGGTGGGGGCATTTGCCACGGGCGAATACCTGCCGGTACCCGCCATTCCTGCCGCGTCGCAGGCGCCGCCGCCGCGGGCGCTTGAGGACGCAGATGCCGCCGTGGCCTATGCCAGTGCCCTGTGGCAAAGCGACGATCTCGGTCAGGACACCGGGGGCTTTGCCTTCACCGCCGCCCGCACGGAGGAAGGCGGCTGGCTGGTCAGCGGCAGCGACGGCGAAGCGGAGCTCGTCCTGTCCGTGGATGAGGCAGGGCATGTGATTTCCCTGCGCAACGGCGCCGTCATGCGCGGCTACGACCTGGCCATCGCCTGCGGCCTGCCCGACCGCCACGACCAGAGCTGGTATGCCCGCCTGTCGGCCTATCTGATGGACTTTGCCACACGGGTGGAGCCTGATGCAGCCCGGCGGATGGAGGACATGCGGTATCTGGGCGAAGGGATGAATCCGGATGGCCGGCGTTATGTAACCGCCTGCGGGACGGACCATGCGGGCCGGAGCGTGCGCATGTTCCAGGTGCAGGTAGAACCCGTGTTTCGCCTTGCCGGATATACCCCGGTTGACCATGAAAGGAGCGAGCGATGATGAAACGCACCTTTGGAATCATACTGACGGCCCTGCTGCTGATTCCCTGCGTCGCGCTGGGCACTTCTTTGCGGGACGATGCGCTCCGTTACGCCAAAAGCTGCCTCACCGAGGTGTACGGCTACACGGCCGAGGACGCGGACGCCTTCACCTTTGAAGTTCAGGAATCCGATGATGGCGTGACCGTGACCTATTTCAACCATCCGGGATGGGAGTATCGCGTCACCCGGAGCGCGGACGGGAACCTGTCCGCCTCCACCCCCTTCGTCACCGTTCCCCTCTATGACGCCTATCCCGGTGAAAGCAGCGTGCGCCAGGGCCTCTACGCCGCCCGTGAAAACGGCTGGTTCACCCGCTGGGACGACGAATCCGTCCGCAGCGGGATGGCCGCGTGGCTGAAGCAATGGGGCATCACCCCGACCCCGGCGCTCGCCGACGGCATGGCCAACGGAAGCCTCACGGCCGCCCAGGCGCTGAGCGAATACTTTCTCTCCTGCTACGGCCCCGAAAGCGACTGGCCCGCGGCGCTGAGCGAATGGTACCAACAGGAGCTGGACAGCTATGATTTTTCGCCCGAGCCGGTGTCCGAGGCCTTCTCCGGCGTGCGCACCTATGCCATAGGCGATACGCAGGTGACGGAGTTCTCCGGCGAGACGCCCCAGGAGCTATCCGCCTCCCTCGCCCATCCCCGCCTCAGCGGCTGGACGCTCCAAAGCGGCGCCTGCATAAAGCAGAAAAGCGGCGCGGCCTCGGGGCTGGCCATCTTCGGGCGCGGGGAGGAGCGGATGCTCTGCTCCCTGTGGCTGGAGGCCGGGGCGGAGAGCTGGACCGTCCTGCCCGTGGGCGAAGGCGCGCTGCTTTCGGGCCGCGAGGTAACTGTGCGCTATGGCGGGTCCCATGCGTTTGAGCTGTGCTATCCGATCTCGGAGAAGGAAAGCGAGCGCTTCTCCGTCACGCCCGAGCTTCTTTATGCCAGCGGCGACATCGCCCTGCGCTATTGCCGCCTCAACAGCTATGTCTACGAAAACGACGCGACCGGCGCGTTTATGCAAATCGACGCCGAAACCGAAAGCGGCAGCTCCCTTTACCAGTGGTTCCGCATGAACAGCCGCGCCTATGAAGGCGGGAGCTACACCATGACAAGAACCCCGGTCCTTCTGCCCCTGTATCTGGACTTCTGGGACATCGATGCCTTTCCCCGCACCGAGGCCGCCTTCCATGAGGCGCAGGGCGACGCGCTGCCCGAGGGGTACGGCGTGATCGCCGGCGTGCGCCTGCGCCGGGAGACCTCCACCCACTCGGAGATACTGGGCGACTACTTCAGCGGCGTGCCCGTCAGGGTTCTTGAGGAGCTGCCCGGCGATCCCGATCCGTGGTACCGCGTCCGCATCGGAAGCGTCGAGGGCTACATGAGCAGCCGCTACGTGGATTTCCCCGGCTCCCCCTGCACGATGTACCCCCTGCAAAGCAACGTCACCCTGCCTCCCGTGGCTGCCTGCGCGCAGGATACGGCGCTGAAGGCGGGCACGGGCTGGTTTGACCGCACCGTGCAGGAGCTTCCCTCCGGGACCCGCCTGCGCGTGCTGGCTGAGCAGGGCGACTGGCTGCACGTCGCCGTCGCCGACGGACCCATGGGCTGGCTCGCCCTCACCGACGGCCTTGCGGACGGCTATGTCAGGGCCGCCGATGTGCTCATCGCCGCCACGGAGGCACAGCTCGACTGGCTGGAATAAGCCCGTAGGAGCCTGCTGGAAATGCCGCGCCGGACCCGGAAAACCGGGTCCGGCGTTTTTTTCCGTTTTTGCAAACATTTTGGCCGCCCGCGCGTCTATCAGGTGAAGGTCTTCAAAACACGGACAGGGGGATGGAGGATGGACAGAAGCGGCTTCGAGGCGCGGGTACGGGCGCTGTGGCCGGGCATGGTGCGCCTCGCGCGCTGCGTGGTGTCGGACCAGGCCGACGCCGAGGACGCCGCCGCGCAGGCGGTGCTCAACTGCTACCGCCGCCTTTCGTCGCTTCGGCGCGAGGAGGCGTTTGACGCCTGGCTCATGCGGGCCTGCGTCAACGAGGCGCGCAGCATCCTGCGCCGCCGCGCCCGCGTGGAGCTGCGCGGCGACTGGCCCGACCAGCCCGCCGGGGAGCGGGAGGGGCCGGAGCTTACGCCTTTTCTGATGCGCCTGCCCCCAAAGGAGCGGCTGGCGCTGGAACTGATGTACTTTGAAAACTATCCGCTGGAGCAGATCGCCGCCGTGCTGGGCGTCCCGCGCGGAACCGCCGCCTCGCGCCTGAGCCGCGGACGGCGCAGGCTCAGGGCGATCATTGAAAAGGAAGGGCTGTTATGATGGACGACAGGACATTTGACCGGGCCATGCGCGAAATGGCCGCACGAGAGGCGCCGCCCGAGGCGGGCGGACGGCTTTCGCAGGTGCTTTCCTCGCTGCCGGATGCGCCCGCGCCGCGCCGCAGCATGGGCAGAAGGCTCATCCCCGCGCTGGCCGCGGCGCTGCTCGTCTGCGCTACGGCGGTAGCGGCGCAGATGGGGCTTTTCACCTTTTGGGACGTAAACCCCTATACCCTGTTTCACAACCGCGAGCGCGTCGCGCCCGAGATCGACGCGCGGCCCCTGTGGCTGACGGACGCCTCGGGCCTTCGCCTCGTGGAGCTCTCCGCGCTGGACGCCGCATGGATCGAGGGGCGGCTGACGCTGACGGTACGCCTGAGGGCGCGAAACGGCCAGCCGCTGGCCGCCGGGCTTCTGGATGCGGACGGCCTGCGCATGGAGGCGGGCCGGGAAGGCGCGTCCGGGCCCGTGCTGCTCACGGACGGCTTCGCCTGCTACACCCATCCCGAAGGCATGGACGGCTGGCCGGACGGCGGCGCGCGCATCGCCTGCGAGCCGGACGGGGACGGGCTGCTTTTGCTGATGCAGCTTTCCCCGGACTTTATCACCCGCTCCGACCTGCCGGCGCTGACGGAGGAAGGGGCCATCGCGCTGCGGCTGGAGATGACGGTCTGGGATGCGACGCGAAAGAGCGCCGGTCTGGAAAGCGCGCTCCTGGCCGCGCCCGCCCCCACGGATGACGAAAAGGAGGAGATGGACCCATGAAACGCATCATTGCCGCATTGCTGGCGGCCTGCCTGCTGCCCTGCGCGGCCCTGGCCTCGGAAGCGCGGGACGCTTCGGGCGTGACCGAAACGGACGGCCGGCTGCGGGGCGACATCGTAGGCACAGGCGCGGAAGGCGGCCAACTGGCGCTGCGCGTGGACTGTCCCCTGCCGGCGGATTTTGCGCCGGAGCAGCGCGCCGTGCTGACCACGGAATGGATCGAGCCGGACGAAGCGGCCATCGGAGAGGCCATGCGCGCCACCGGCGCCGACTGGCGCGACGCGGATCTGGAGCGCCTGGCCCCGGCCTTTGTCTCCGGGGAGGCCGAGCCCCTGCCCGCCGGCGCGGACGCGGAGGGCGCCGCGAAGCGGGCCTGCGCCGCCGCGCAGCGCTTCCTGCGCTCCTGCGGCCTGGGGGAAGGCTCGGTGCTTCACATCCTCCGCCCCGAGGACGAGGCGCGGCTGGACGCCTTCAACGTGATCCCCGACGCCCGCGAGGCATACATCCGCCGGGTGCTTGCCGAATGGTTCACCCCGCGCCTGGACTATACCTGGGTACAGCTCGCCTTCACCCTGCGCGGCCTGACGGTCTCCCCCTGCGTCTGGCGGGGCGCGGACGGCGTGAGCCGCAGCAGCGTGGCCAATCTCTACATTGGCGATGCGGGCGAGATGCGCACCTTCATCCTGGCCTACGCCCCGCGCGAGATAAGCGCACAGGGCTATGCCGGAGCGCTCAAGGAGCCGCTGGAGGCGCTTGTGGAGCTGTCGGAGGGCTTTGACTGCGCGCTTGCTTCCCTCCGGGAGGACGAGCGCGGACGCGAGCTCCCCGCCCAGTGGCCCGTGGCGCTGGACATCCGCCCCGCCTATCACAGCGACGACGGCGTCACCTTCTATCCCGCGTGGCTCGTGACCCTCGCCTGGCAGGACGCCGACGGCCTGACCGGCCGGTCGTGGCTCGCCGCCGTCGACGCGCGCAAGCCCTGAAAACAGCCGCGCCCTCCCCGGCCTCACAGGGCTTTTGGGGAGGGCGCGGCGGCGTTATGTACGCTTTCGCAGAAACAGCCGAAAGAAACCGCTTAAAAACCTCGGCGCACGCACGCAGATCATCCTGACCGACATCCTCTCACCTCCAAGCCCTGCTAAGCCGCAAAAGCAACGCCCCCGCAACGATCAGCCCAAGCCCCAGCAGCGCCAGCCATGCCCAGCACGGGATGCACAGAAACAGCAGCAATACGCCCAGTGCCAGCAGCGCGTAACCGGCGATCATCAGCGGCGTATTCTTCCCGGAGGGATAGCATTTTTCCACAGGCATGCGGCGTCACCTCGCTCATTCCCAATGTATGCGCCCGTCCCAAAAAGATGCGGGCCTTTTTTTTGCGTGCGTTGGAAAAAAGCGTCTGTTTTCGCCGTCTATTGTTTCAGAGAGGGGGGCGAGGCGCATGGATGCGGCGCAGAGGGAAAAGCGGCTGGAAAAGTGGATCGCCAGCCATGGCGACGCGGTGCTTCGGATCTGCTACCTCACGCTGCTGGACGTGCGCGAGGCCGAGGACGCGGCGCAGGAAACCTTCCTGCGGGCCTGGCGCTTCATGGAGCGCTGCGAGGGCCGGGGCGACAAGACGTGGCTTGTGCGCATCGCGCTCAACGTCTGCCGGGACATGCGCCGCAGCCGGTGGGCGCGCCATGTGGACCTGACGCGCGCGCTGGACGACCTGCCGCCCGCCGCCATGAGCGTGCCGCCGCAGGAGAGGCTTCTGTTTCTGGACATCCTTCGGCTGCCGGAGAAGTACCGGCAGGTGCTCACCCTCTACTACTATCAGGACATGACCCTCGAGGAGACCGCCGCGGCGCTGGGTTTGAGCCGCTCCACGGCGCATCACCGGCTCAGGCGGGCCGAGGCGGCGCTCCGCGACCAGTTGACGGGAGGTGACGGCGGTGAAGAATGAGGCGATCCGGGACGCCATCGCGCACCACGTGGACGGCCTCCGGCTCCCGGAGGGGACCGCGCGCGCCGTCCTGCAAAAAGCAAGGGAGGAAAAGCCTGTGAAACGAAGGGTTCCTTTTGTGTTGGCGGCGGTGATCGTCCTTGTGCTGGCGGCAGCCACGGCGCTGGCCGTGACGGCGCTTCGCGGCCTGGGCTTCGTCGGCCGCGAGATGGACGGCTCGGTGTACAGCGGCGCCACGGACGGGCAGCGGCTGTACTATTCCGACGGTTCTTCGCTCCTTACCTGGCAGCCGGGGGAGGAAACGCCCCGGGTGCTGATCTCAAACGAATCGTGGCGCGAAGCCGGTCTGAGCACGCCGGGCACGCATATCGTGCATACGGGCGACACCTTGCTACTCATGGACACCGAAGCGCGGAAGCTCTGGCGCTGGACCGGGGAGGACCTTATGCCGGCGCTGGACTACGCGGGCACGCCCCTTGGCGCGCTGGCGCAAAGCGTGCGGTCGCTCCTCTGGCAGGAGGGGACGCTGTACCTCGTCTGCGGCGACACGGCCGGCGGCACGGCACGCCTTGTCCGCGCGGACATTGCGGACGGCAGCGCGCAGGACCTGGGCCTTGAGGGCTATACGCGCCTCGCGCCTTACCAAAGGGGCCTGCTGCTGGGGATTCGGCGCGCGGACGGCGGCAGCCAGGCCGTCATCCTTGACGCAACCACCGGCGAGATAGAGGAGACGCTGGGCGCTCCCGCGGACCTGCGCGGCATCTGCTGGTCCGAGAAGCGCGGCGCGCTCTATGCCATGGTGGACGGCGCGCTCGCCCGCTGGGACGGCGCGGACTGGCAGGCCATCCGCGCCTGCGCTCTGCCCGCGGCGGTCAGCTTCCGGGGCGTGATCGGAGACTGGTATGTGGCGGCGGGCGTGGACGGCATCCGCCTGATCGCGCTGGACGGGAAAGAGGAAGCCCGAAGCCTGCTGACCATTCGCGGCCTGCCCTCGCTGGAGCGGGATCTGGACCACAGCTTCCAGCAGGCGTACCCCGGCATGGTCATCTCCCGCCGTACTGAAACCGGGCACTTCTGCGCCCGCGACGCGGTCGAGGCCATCCGCGCGGGCGACACGACCGACCTGTTTTATCTGCGGCTGGACGGCGAGCTGCTCGGCCTGCTCCGGGACGGCTTCTTCCCCGCCGTCGCGTCGGATTCGCTGCTGGCCGAGGCCGAGGGCATGGCCCCGGTCTTCCGGGACGCGCTGGTGTGGGAAGGGCGGCTGCTGGCCTGTGCCGGAGCGCCCGTGGTGTGGGCCTGGCAGATCGCGGAGGGCGCGGACGCCCCGCCTGCCACCTTTGCCGAGCTGGCCGCCTCCCGCCGCATGCCGTGGACGCGGGAAGAATACGCGCGCTATCTGCTCATTCAGCTGTTGATGGAGGAAGGCGGCCTGCCAGCGGACGCGCTCGCCCCGGCGCTGGAGGCGCTCAGGGCAGCAAATCTGCCGCTGGACGCGCCCGCCGGAGACGGCGGCGGTTTGGAGACGGCGTACGGCCTCGTCCTGCGCGGCCACGACCCCGCCGACCCGGAACCGGCGACGCGCCCCGTGCCGCGCCCGTCGGTGAGCGCCGATGCGCCGCAGCGCGTGCCCGTGGAGCTTCGGGTCTACGTGCTCAATCCCAACGGCCAGAACCGGGAGGCGGCTCTCGCCTTTCTGCAGCACGCCGCCGCCACCCGCTCGCATACGGATGCCGCGCTGCTCTCGCCCGAAAGCGCCATCCCCGCATTGTACCCGGAGCTGGAACATCTGGCCGAAACGACGGGAACCAACGTGAACCATCCCGTCAACTACGAAGTCTCGCAGGAGGGCATCGACCGCTACCGTACGCAGGTGCTCCCCTGGCTGGATCTGCAGCTCCATCCGCTATTGTGCGAAAGCCAGGCGCATGACGGCGCGTTCCAGGCCCTTCTGGACGCGGTCATGGCCTACCTCGCCGGGGAGATCCCGCTGGAACGCTGCCTTTCGGCGCTCGGCGCGGCATAAAGAAACGGGGCGCGGGCCATTCGGACCGCGCCCCCGCTGATTCCTTTTTACACAAACGGATTGTAAAACCGGTTCCCGTCCCAGAAGGTCACGATCAGGCTCATGGCCAGCAGCCCCATGCCCAGCCCCAGCGCGATCCAGTCGCCCCTCCGGAAGGGGCGCTCGACGTACCAGGTGCGCTTTTTCTTCTTGCCGAAGCCGCGCAGCTCCATGGCGTTGGAGATCACATCCACCCGGGCCAGGCTGCTCATGATGAGGGGCAGGAGGATGCTCACGCTGTTTTTGAGGCGGCTGATGAGCTTTTCCTTTTTGCCCAGCTCCACGCCGCGCGCCTGCTGGGCCTGGCTGATGTTGTGGTAGTCGCGCTGGATGTCGGGGATGTAGCGCAGCGCGATGCTCACCGCGTAGCCGATGCGGTAGGGCACGCCGATTTTGTTGAGGCTGGCGGCGAACTCGCTGGGATTGGTGGCGGAGATGAAGAGAATCGCCACCGGCAGGGCCACGAAGTACTTGAGCGAGATGTTGAGCATGTAGAACAGCTGCTCGCTGGTCACGTCGTAGCGGCCCGCGATGTGCAAAAGCACATGGCGCGTGCCGTAGATCTTGGTGCCCTGATCGGGATCAAACAGGTAGATAAAGAAGTTGTTGAGCAGCAAAAACACCAGCATGAACACCAGCATGAAGCGCACCTCGCGCAGGCGGATGCGGCTTAAGCGAAAGGCCGCGAAGCTGAAGGCCATGAGCACAATCAGCACGCGCGTGTCGTAGGTGACCATGCTGGCAAAGGTGAACAGGAGGAAAAACGCGAGCTTGGTCGCGCCCGTGAGGGCGTGCACCGGGCTTTTGCGGGGCAGGTAGTTAAGCACCGTGATGGCCGCCATGGCTGCGCACCTCCCTGTCGTAAGCGATGAAGCGGTCCACGAACTTTTCCGGCGGCGCGATGCCCGCGCGGCCCGCCAGCGTAAAGAGGCTGGTTTCCTTGAGCGCGGCTCGCTCCACCAGCCCGGGATCGCACAGCACCGAGGCGGCGGAACGGTCCGCGATGAGCCGCCCGTCGCTGAACACCAGCGCGCGCGGCGTGTATTCCAGCATCAGGTGCATGTCGTGGGTAATCATGGCGACCGTGACGCCCTGGGCGTTGAGGCCGCGCAGGAACTCCATGATCTCCGTGTAGTGCCTGAAATCCTGCCCGGCGGTAGGCTCGTCCAGAATGATGAGCTCCGGGCCCATCACCAGCACGCTTGCGATGGTCACGCGCTTTTTCTGCCCGAAGGAAAGCGCCGAGATCGGCCAGTTGCGAAACGGATACAGCCCGCACACGCGCAGGGTGTCCTCCACACGCCTGCGCGTTTCCTCCGGGCTCAGGCCCAGCCGCGCAAGGCCCAGCGCCACCTCGTCGAAGATCATGGTCTTGGAGATCATCTGGTTGGGATTTTGCATCACGTAGCCGATGTGCGCGGCGCGCTCGCGGATGCTGTCGGCCCCAATGTCTCGCCCGTCCATGAGAAGCGTTCCCTCATCCGGGGTTTCAAACCCGCAGATCAGCTTGGACAGCGTGGATTTTCCCGCGCCGTTTCGGCCTACGATGGCCAGCATCTCGCCCCGGGCGACGGAGAAGCTCACATCCGTCAGCACCCGCCTGTCGCGGGTGTAACCAAAGCCCAGGCCCCGCACCTCCAGAAGCGGCGGGCGCTCCGGGGGCGGCGGCTCTGGCGCGCCCGCCTGATACCATGCGCGCACGCGCCCCGCGTCCTCATCGTCAAGGACGAGGCTGTCCACATGCTCCGGCCTTTTCTCCGGGGTGATCTCCACCCCCGCGTAGCGAAGCGCCGTAAGGTAGAGCGGCTCGCGGATGCCGTTTTGCGCAAGCAGCTCGCCCGAGAGCAGCTCCGAGGGACGCATGTCGGCCACGATCTCCCCCTCGCTCATGAGCACGATGCGGTCCACGCTCCGCCACAGCACATCCTCCAGCCGGTGCTCGATGATGACCACCGTGGTGCCGCTGCTTTGCTGGATCTCGTCGATGAGCTCAATGGCCTGCTTGCCGGTGGCCGGGTCGAGGTTGGCCAGCGGCTCGTCGAAAAGCAGCACCTTCACCTCGTCCACCATTACGCCCGCCAGGCTCACGCGCTGCTTCTGTCCGCCGCTGAGCTCGTGCGGAGCGTGGCCCAGGTGGTTTTCCACGCCCACCAGCGCGGCCACGCGGTCCACCGCCTGGCGCATGCCCGCCTGCGGCGCGCAGTCGTTCTCCAGCGCGAAGGCGATGTCCTCGCCCACGGTCAGGCCGATGAACTGCCCGTCCGGGTCCTGAAGCACGGTGCCCACGTGCCGGGACAGCTCAAACACGCCCGCCTTGGGCGCATCCACGCCGTCCACGGTGAGGGTGCCGGTGACCATGCCGGGATAGCTGGCGGGAATCAGGCCGTTGAGGCAGCTTCCCAGCGTGCTCTTGCCGCTGCCCGACGGGCCGGCGATGAGCACCCGCTCGCCCGGGTAGATGTCCAGGTTGATATGGCGCAGGGTGGGCCGCTTCTGCGCCCGGTACTGAAAGGAAAAGTCCCTGAAGGAGATGATGGGGGCCTGCAACGTCGTCACCTCAAATACTGAAAATGGACCGCGCGGCGCGCGGTCCATCCGGGAGATGGGATTACTCCTGATCCAGCGAGCCCTTCTTGGCGATGGTCCTGGTATAGGCCACGACCAGCAGCGCGCCCACGATCACGGCGGTGAGGGAGTTGACCACGGCCGCCATGGCGCCCTGGGCAAAGACCTTGCTGGCGGGCTCGGCGTAGATGAGGATGTCCAGCACCGGCGCGATGCCCAGCCAGGCCACGACGTTGGCCACGACGTTGGCGATGGCGAAGGTGATGACCTCCTTCTTGCCGAAGGAGCCCTCCTCAAGGGCGAGCTTCTTGGCGAACAGGCCCACGACCACGCCCACGAAGGCGCTGGCGATGACCCAGCTCCACCAGGGGCTGCCGCCCCAGCTCAGGTCGATCAGCGTATGGCCGATGAAGCCGATCAGGCCGCCGGCGACGGGGCCGTACATGGCGGCCAGCAGGCCCAGCACGGCGTACTGCAAGCTGATGTTGGTGTTGGGCACGCCGCTGGGGATGGCCACGAAGCGGCCGAGCACGAAGAACAGCGCGGCGCCGATGCCGATGGCGACCACGGTCTTGATGGAGGTGTTTTTCATGATGATTCCTCTCCTCTTCCTCTTTGGTTTATGTCAGGCGGGGACCTCCCCGCGGGGGAAGCTCATTCATAGACGATGCGCGGGGCCTTGCGAAGCGAGATGCGCCAGGTGATGCCGGTGCCGATGTTGTACGCCTTGGAGAAGCTGCCCTGGTTGATGGCCACGGCCACGCAGTCCAGACTGTTGACGTAGAGGAGCGGCTCGCCCACGTTCACGTCGGCAAAGGAACGGGCATAGGCCATGATGTTTTTGTAGAGTGTGCGCGTGTCGTTGGTGATGGTGACCTCAACGCGGCTGCCATGCCGGATGCCCAGGCGCAGGAACAGCTCGCGCGGGATGTTGGTCCACAGCGAGCCGAAGCGCACGTCCAGCACGTCGATGGTGCCGCTGACGCAGTCGCCCTCCATGGCGGCCTCCACAACGGGCAGCTCAATGACGCTGTCCGCGGGGACCTCCGGTCCCACCTGCTCGAAGGTGATGGCGCCGCTGGCCAGGCGCGCCCCGGTATAGGCGTAGATGTCGCGGCCGTGGAAGGTATAGCTCTCCCCCGAGCCGGGCAGGCGGTTGACCGATTCGTCGATCACGCGGGCCTCGGCGATGCCGCAGAGGCGCTTGACGTGGGTGAGCGTGCCGTTGTCGGGGGTGATGACGTACTGCCCCGCGGCCGTGCGCACCGCGATGGAGCGCCTTGTGGAGCCCACGCCCGGGTCCACGACGCTGACAAAGACGCTGCCCGCCGGCCAGTAGCTCACCGTCTGGATCAGGCGGTAGCTGGCTTCCCAGATGTCGTACTGCGGGATGTCGTGCGTGAGGTCAAACACGCGCAGCTCCGGGCACACGTTCTCGGCCACGCCGTACATGGCGCACACCGCGCCGTCGGCGTATCCGAAATCCGACTGCAGGATCATCGGCTGCATAAAAAGCCCTCCCATCCCAGATGGTTCTTGCACAACAGGGCAAGTATACCCGCGGCAGGAGGGCTTGTCAACAGGTTTTTTGCTTTCCTGTGCCATTGGGGTTTTTGCCTTTTTTCGTCATTCGCCGCCCGTGCCGCGCGAGCGGTTGGAAGCCATGTTCCGGGAAAAAATCTTCCCTTTCTGACATCCCTGTGCTATAATAAGGCAAACGAAAAATGAACAGGAGGTCACCGACATGGCTCAAACCAAATCCACGGCCGCCACTCCCCGCAACCAGACCCCGCTTTATATTGTATGCTTTGCGCTGCTCGTCGCCGTGGTGCTGGCCATCGTTGGCTTCGCGGGCAAAAATACCGCCGAAAGCCAAAACGCAGAGCTGACCGCCCAGGTTGAGGATCTGACCGCCGCCAAGGGCGAACTGGAGGAGCAGATCACCGCCCTCAACGCCGGGCTGGAAGGCAAGGATGAGGAGATTACCAAGCTCAACACCCTGCTGGAAAACGCCGAGGCCGTGCGCACGGACCTGGAGGGGAAACTGGCCGATGCCGAGGCGCTGTCCACCGACACCCAAGCCCAGTTGACCGAGGAACAGGAACGCGCCACCGCGCTGGACGCCTCTCTGGATAAGTATGTAGAGACGCTTACCGACACGCAGGCTCAGCTCGCCGACGCGCAGGCCCAGCTGGTCCAGGAGCAGGAGCGCGCCACCGCGCTGGACGCCTCTCTGGATAAGTACGTGGAAACGCTCACCGATACGCAGGCGAAGCTGACGGAAGCCGAGGGACAGGTCGTCAGCCTCACTGCGCAGATCGAAGCGCTGACCGGCGAGAAGGAATCCCTGCAGGCGGAGCTTGACGCGCTTAAAGAGAGCTCGGACAAAGCCGCCGTGGACCTGGCGGCACAGATTGAGACGCTGACCGCCGACAAGGCTGAATTGGAGGCGCAGGTGACCGAACTCAACGCCGAGCTCGAGGACACCCAGGCTGAGCTGCTTTTGCTCAACGAACTCATCCCGACGACAACGCCCATTCCGACCGTTACGCCCAGAGCGACCATTTCGTCCAATTCCGCCTCTGTGCCGTAATGAACGCCTGTGAGAAGGCGCTTTCCGAATTTCTTTCGGAAAGCGCCTTCTTTTTTAATTCAGATTTTCCAGCAGCATGATCGGCCCGTCCTCGTAGAGCACGGGATACTCTCCCAGGATATCCCAATCCATGCCCACGTCGTGGCAGATCAGGTAGGCCCGTTCCTGCTCCTGGCAAAACGCCTCGATGCCGCCGTTGACGCACACCAGGTCGCCCGCGAGCATCGCCGTCAGCTCGTCATCCTGCACCCAGGAGCGGTAGTCGACCGCGTAATAGTTGTTTTCGGACTCGTACTGCACATAGATGCGGGTGGCCGGGTCCAGCTCGCGGTCAAACATCTCCCATAGCAAACGCTGGTAGCGGTCGCTGTTGCCCGACGCGCGCACGTTCTCCCAGTTCGTCACGCCCATGAAAGCCATCACCGCGGCCGCGGCCAGCAGGCATCCCACGCGGGGAACCGCCTTCCAGCCCGCTTGCAGCACGCCTCTTGCCAGCTTGCGCCCCGCGAGCCCGAAGCCGACGGCCAGCGCGGGCAGGGAGACGAAAATGTACCACGACAGCTTGCTCACACACAGGGTGTAGAGCAAAAGCGGCAGGGCAAACCACAGCAGGATACCCCACTGCTCATGGGTCAGGCGGGAGCGCTGCGCGGCCTTCCACACCAGCGCCACCAAGACGGCGGCGCCCGCCGCGACGATGGCGGGGTCGGACAGCAGGTACCGCACGTAGTACAGCGCGTCGCCCCTGTGCTCCTCGTGCACGGTCGTCGCGCGCTTGAGCACGTCGATGGAAAGCATCTTTTCAAAGAACACCAGCCCATCCCGCTGGAAGCGCGCGATGGCCCAGGGCGCGATGGGCAGGAGGCCAAACACCACCAGCGCGGCATAATGGCGGGGGCGGAGCCTGCGGATCTCGCCGGTGACGCACAGGTAGACCAGGCAGGTCACGGGGATGAGCGCGGCGTGCCAGCTTTTGCTCATGAACGCCAGCCCGAAGCAGATGGCCGTGCCATAGAGCAGGCGAAGGTTTCGCCTGCTGTCCAGCATGCACAGCATCCCTGCGGTGTAAAACAGCAGCATCTGCGCGTCCGCGTCGCCAAAGCGGGCGAAATGCGCGCCATAGACGAAGGCGCAGCCCAGCAGCAGCAGCTGTGTGCACAAGCTGGCGACGCTGCCGAAGCGGCGCTTGGTCCACATCGCGAGGAGGATCATCGTCAGCAGCATGCTCAGCGCGCTGTAGAAGCGCAGCCCCAGGGCGTTGAAGCCAAAGAGGCGGTAGCTCAGGATGATGCAGTAATCCGTCAGCGGAGGCTTGAGGTTCCAGTAGTCCGGCTCCCCGCGGTAGGTGGTCACGACGTAGTCGCCGCTTTGCATCATCTCATAGGCGTTGATGCCGTGACGCGCCTCGTCGCAGTCGCTGATGCCCGTCTCGCCCAGCTTTGTAAAGAGCAGAAAGCCGCCCGCCGTCAGCAGCGCCGCGATCAATACCCAGTAAAGCAGTTCCTGCCAAAGCTTCTTGTGCATGTCATCGCTCCTTTGGGGTCAGCAGTCAACCGACAGGTTGGCAATAAAACGGATGCTCATTTCGTCATGCAGCGCCGTCGCGTGCGGCAGGCGGCAGACGGCCCTTCCCGCGCGCTTGACCCGCACGAGCGCCGGCCAGGTGTGCTCCGCGTCCGAGCATAGCGCCCGATACACGCCCCGGGGCACATCCTGCTTGCCGTTGGGCATCATGTACAATTCCCATCTCCCGCCCTCATGCGCCGCCACCGCCGCCTGGCGCAGGTAGGGGCGGCCCAGCAGTTCGCGGGCGGCCGTCACGTCGCCCTGGCCGATCCGCTGCCGGATCGCGGTCGAGCTGACCTCCTGGCCGCGCAGGGTGATGCGCGGCACCACCGACGTGACAAAGCCCAGCGCGCCGCCCAGCGCCGAGAGCAGCGCCGGCGTTCCCCCGCCCTTTTTCCCGAACGTATGATTGTAGCCGCACACCACATCCGTGGGATGAAACTGGCGCACCAGGTTTCCCACGTACACCTCCGGCGGCATGTCCATCACCGAACGGTCAAAGGGCATCGCATAGAGCACATCCACCCCCAGCGCCTCCATCAGCGCGGCCCGCTCGTCAAAGGTGGTCAGCATGGGCGGGCATTTCTCCGGGGCGATCAGGCTGAGCGGGTGCTCCATGAAGGTGCACGCCACCAGCGGCGCGCCGCAGCGGTCGGCGAGCGCGCGCCCCTTTTTCAGCAGCACCTGATGGCCGATATGTACGCCGTCAAACATGCCCAGCGCCACCACGCTGCGCCCGGCCGCATACCGGCCGTCCAGAACGGTCTGCATCTCTCGTCCTCCTATCTCATTGCCCCAGCCATGTCCGCATGCGGACCACGTCGTCCTGACGCTCCGCGATGGCGCACAGCGCGCCGTTCAGCCGCAGTCCAAAGGGCGAGCCTTCCGCGGCCCGGCCCCCCGCCAGCGGCGCAAAGCGCTCCCAGGGCAGGTAGCCCCCGTTGCGAACCGGCTTTTCCAGATCCTCGGGAACGTCCGCCATGGGCATGCCGTCCAGCGCCACCTCAAGCGGCAGCAGGCATCGGCTCAGCGTGCCCGCCTGCGCCCGGCTGGCGAGTTCCTCCAGCGTCGCCGCCGTCTCCAGGGTGAAGGGACCGCTACGGGTGCGCAGCAGGAACCGCATGTGCGCCGGACAGCCCAGCGCCTGTCCCAGGTCGTGGCAGAGCGTGCGCACATAAAAGCCCCCGGAGCAGCGGATGTGCAATAGCGCGCCGTGCCGGGGCGTGAGGGAACGCAGGTTCAGGGCGTACACGGTGACCTCGCGCGCGCTGACCTGCGCTTCGCGTCCGCTGCGCGCAAGCTCGTAGAGCCGGCGGCCGCCCTGCTTGATCGCGCTGTACATGGGCGGCGTTTGCAGGATGGTTCCCGTAAAGCGCTCGAGCGCCGAGGCAATTTCCTCCCGGTCCGGCCAGTTCTCCCCCGTCTCCACGGGCGCGCCCTGCGCATCCTGCGTATCCGTCGCCACGCCGAAGGCGGCCTCCGCCACATATTCCTTTTCCTTGTCCTGCAGATAGCCAAACAGGCGCGCCGCCTTGCCCACCATCAGCGGCAGAACGCCGGCCGCCTCGGGGTCGAGCGTGCCCGCGTGCCCCACCTTGGCGCCGTCCAGCAGGCGGCGGACATAGCCCACCACCTGCGCCGATGACATTCCCGGCGGCTTGAGGACGTTTAAAAAGCCGCACAGCGGCGTTGACTGCGTCATTCCTCCGCGCTCCCCAGAACATCGGCCAACGCCGCCTCGATCTGCAAAGCGATCTCCTCCAGCGGCCTTTTCACCGTCAGGCCGCTGGCGAGGCGATGGCCGCCTCCTCCGAAGCGCGCCGCCACCTCGTCCACGCGATACGGCTCCAGCGCGCGCAGGCTCACCTTCACCTGGCCGTCCTCCGTTTCGCGCGCAAAATAGGCCAGCGATACGCCCTCCAGGTCGATGGCATAGTCCACCACGCCGTCGGCATGGGCAGAGCGCACCCCCGCCTGCTCCATCTGAGCGGCGGTCAGTCTGAGCCCCGCGACCCTGCCGCCGCAGGTAAGGCGCAGCGACGGCAGCGCCCGGCCCAGCAGCCTGACGAAGGGGACCTCCTTGACGCGAAACAGGCGGCGGCCGTACTCCGCCAGCGGGAGGCCCGCCTCCATGAGCGCGCTCATGATGCAAAAGCTCTCGGCGTTTGTGCTCGCATAAAGAAAATTACCCGTATCCGTGGAAAGCGCCGTATACAGGCAGATGGCCTCGTCCCGGGAGACAGGGCCGCCCATGGCTTCGAGCAGCCGGTAGACCACCACGGCGGTCGCGGGCGCGTCGCCGTCGATCCAGCTCAGATCGGCAAATCCGGGATTGCTCCCGTGATGATCCACCAGCGCCGTCCGCCTCGCGGCGTCAAAGGCTTTTTCACACGCTCCCAGCCGCTCGCGGCAGCTTACATCCACCGCCAGCGCCAGGTCCGCCGCCCATGATTCCCCGGGCTTTTCCACTTCGCCGAATTTCAGCAGATAGTCCAGGCTGGAAGGCACCTCGCCGTCCAAAAGCACCCGCACGGACTTTCCCATGGCGGCAAGGCGGAGCCTGAGGGCCATGGCGCTGCCCAGGGTGTCCCCGTCCGGCGAGATATGGCAAAACAGCAAGACGCTGTCCGCCCCCTGGACGGCGGACAGCACCTGGCTGCAAAGGTCACGGCCTTTCCTGGTCGTCATCGTGTTCATCGTTGGTTTCTTCCTCCGGGCGCACCTGCTTGAGTACGGTTGCGATATGGATGCCGTATTCGATGTTGTTGTCCAGCTCAAAGAGAATCTCGGGCGCATAGCGGATAATCATGCTCTGGCCCAGCTCATGGCGGACAAATCCCGCCGCTTTTTTGAGCGCGGCCATCATGGGCGCGCGGTCTGCCTCCTCCAGGATGCTGATATAGATCTTGGCATAGCGAAGGTCGCGCGTCACCTCGGCCCGCGTTACGCTGAAGGTCCCTCGGATGCGCGGGTCGGAAAGGCTCTCCCGGATGATGCGGTCCACCTCGCGGCGGACCTGCTCGGAGATGCGGTCAATGCGTTGATAGCTCAATGGATCGCTTCCTTACAACGGTCGGCCGGGGAGGGAGCGCTCAGCGCTCGACCTCCTCCATGACGTAGCACTCGACCACGTCGCCTTCCTTGATGTCGTTGAAGTTGTCAAAGCTCACGCCGCACTCGTAGCCCTCGGCGACCTCCTTGGCGTCGTCCTTGAAGCGCTTGAGGCTGGAGAGCTTGCCTTCAAAGACCACCACGTTATCGCGGATGAGACGGACCTCGGCGTTGCGCTGGAGCTTGCCGTCCTTGACATAGCAGCCGGCGACGGTGCCCGCGCCCGTGATGCGGAAGGTGTTGCGCACCTCGGCGTGGCCGAGCATGACTTCCTTGTACTCCGGCTCCAGCAGGCCCTTCATGGCCTTCTGCACGTCCTCGATGGCCTGATAGATGACGCGGTAGAGGCGCACGTCCACGCCCTCGCGGTCGGCGGCCTCGCGGGCGGAGGCGTCGGGACGGATGTTGAAGCCGATGATGATGGCGTCGAAGGCGGAAGCGAGGTTGACGTCGTCCTTGGTGATGGCGCCCACGGCGCTGTGCAGGACGCGGACCTTGACCTCGTCGTTGGACAATTTCTCCAGCGCCTGCTTGACGGCCTCCACGCTGCCCTGCACGTCGGCCTTGATGATGATGTTGAGGTTGGTCAGCTTGCTCTGGTCGATGCGGCTGAAGAGGTTATCCAGCGACACCTTGGTGGAGGCGGCCGCGCGCGCGGCCTTGAGCTTGTCGCGGCGCTCCTGCACGACCTGGCGGCCCAGATGGTCGTCGGCCACGGCCATCATGTCGTCGCCCGCGCTGGGCACGTCAGTAAAGCCGGAGATCTCCACCGGCATGGAGGGGCCCGCCTCGTTCACGCGCTCGCCCCGGTCGTTGACCATGGCGCGCACGCGACCGCCGGCCATGCCGGCGACGATGTTGTCGCCCACATGCAGCGTACCGTTTTGCAAAAGCACGGTGGCCACGGGGCCGCGCGCCTTGTCCAGCTTGGCCTCGATGATGACGCCCTTGGCCATGCGGTTGGGGTTGGCCCTGAGCTGCTGCATGTCGGCCTCCAGCAAGATCATCTCCAAAAGCGAGTCCACGCCCTCGCCGGTGTGGGCGCTGACGGGCACCATGATGGTGTCGCCGCCCCACTCCTCGGGCACGAGCTCGTAGGCGGTCAGGTCCTGCTTGACCCGCTCGGGATTGGCGGCGGGCTTATCCATCTTGTTGATGGCCACGATGATGGGCACCCCGGCGGCCTTGGCGTGGTTGATGGCCTCCACGGTCTGGGGCATCACGCCGTCGTCGGCGGCCACCACGAGGATGGCGATGTCGGTCGCCTGCGCGCCGCGGGCACGCATGGCGGTGAACGCCTCATGGCCCGGCGTGTCCAGGAAGGTGATGACGCGGCCGTCCACGGTCACGGTATAGGCGCCGATGTGCTGGGTGATGCCGCCCGCCTCGCCGGAGGTGACGTGCGAATGGCGGATATAGTCCAGCAACGAGGTCTTGCCGTGATCGACGTGGCCCATGATGGTGACCACGGGCGGACGGGGCAGGAGGTCCTCCTCCGCGTCCTCAAAGTCCGTCTCCGCCAGGTCGTCCTCGGCGGTCTTGGCCAGGTTCATCTCCAGCGTGACCCCAAAGTCGCTGCACACGAGGCTCGCGGTATCAAAGTCCAGCTCGCTGTTGATGTTGGCCATCACGCCCAGGAGCAGGAGCTTTTTGAGGATCTCGCCCGCGGGCTTGCCGATGCGCTCGGTCAGATCCTTGACGGTGATGGTCTCGGCGGTCATATAGGCCTTCTCAATCTTGATGGGGGCCATGAGCTGCTGGGCGCTGGGCTTTTTGACGCGCGCCCTGCGGCCGCCGCGCACCACGTCGTCATCAAAGCCGTTGAAGTTCTCGCGCGCAAGCTGCTTGCGGTTGCGGGCCACGCGTTCGGGGTCGTGCTGGCGGACATAGTTTTTCTTGTTGGGATCGTAGTTGCTGACGCGCTCCTTCTCCACCGAGGGCGTCATCTCCACCGCGGGCTTGCGTCCGCCCATGGGAGGCCGGCCCCCGGCGGGGCGGCCTCCACCAAAGCCGCCGCCCATGGGGCGCGGACCGCCCTGCGGATTGGCGGGACGGCCATAGGGACCCTGCGGGTTCGCGGGACGGCCGTAGGGACCCTGCGGGTTCGCCGGACGGCCATAGGGACCCTGCGGGTTCGCCGGACGGCCATACGGACCCTGCGGATTCGCCGGGCGGCCATAGGGGCCCTGCGGATTCGCCGGACGGCCATACGGACCCTGCGGGTTGGCCGCGGGACGCGCAGGCTGCCCGCCCTGGACGGGGCGCGCGGGCTGCGCGGGCCGTACGGGCTGAGCGCCCTGTACGGGACGCGGCTGCGGCGCGGCAGGCCGGGGCGCCGGCTGCGGCGCGGCGGGCTTTGCCACAGGCTGGGCAGGCCGGGCCGCAACGGGTGCGGCGGGCCGGGCCGGGGGAGGCGTCGCAGGCTTGGGCGCGGCGGCAGGTGCGGCAGGCTTGGGAGCCGCGGGCGCCGCCGGCTTGGGCGTCACCGGCTGGGCAGGCCGCGCCACAACGGGCGCCACGGGCTCCGGCTTGGGCGCGGTTTCCTCCTTGGGCTCCTCCGCCGGGACGGGCTTGGGCTCCTCGCGGGGAACAACGGGCTTGACTTCCGCTTTTGCTTCCACCTTGGGCGCCTCCTCGGCTTCATCCATATCAGGCATGGTATACGCCTTGGCGTGCTGGCTCAGCAGGCGCTGCTGTTCGGCCTGCTTCTCCTCCGCACGGCGCTGCTCCTCCTCGCGCAGAAACTGGTTTTCCAGCTTCCTGGCCGCCTGGGCCAGATCATCCGCGCTTTTGCGCATGGAGGACACGCTGCCCAGCATATCCTCCGCGCCCTTGAGCAGTTCCTTGGTGGCATCCTTGAGTCTCACTTTGGTCATTGTACCGCTTGCACCCCCGCATAATCTTGCAATGTAATGTATCGCTCGCCGCGCGGTCTTCTCCGCCTCACAGGCGGGGTTGGTCCTGAAGCATTTCCAGAAGCTTTTCCGTCATGCCGTCCGGGCCGAGCGCCGCGGTCATGCGGCCCGGTTTGCCGATGCTGTGCCCCAGCGCGCCCGGCGGCAGCGCATAGAGCGGCGTCTCGTGGTTGCGGCAGGCGTCGGTCAGGCGCTTGCGCGTGTTGTCCGACGCGCCTTCGTCAATCAGCGCGAGCGCCGCCGCGCCGCTTCGGATCATCTCCACGCAGGCCTCCTGGCCCGTCGTCAGGCGTCCCGCCCGCAGGCACAGCCCCAGAAAAGAGGTCACACGGGCTTGTGTCGCTTCGTTCATCCCTGACTCCCCCGCTGCCTGAGCAGCTCTTCCATGGTTCTGGTCAATTCCGCGTTGACCTCGTCGCTGAGCCTGACCTCCAGCTGGCGGTCCAGCTGCCCCTGCTTGAGCGCACGGCGCAGGCAGTCCGCGTTATAGCAACAATATGCGCCACGCCCGGGCTTTTTGCCTGTCGGGTCCAGGCTGACCTCCCCCTGGGGCGAACGCACCGCGCGCAGGAGCTCCTTCTTGGGCTTCATCTCGCGGCACCCGACGCACATGCGCATGGGAATCTTGCGCGGCTTTGGCGGCACGTTTCACAACTCCTTCTGTATGGCGTCCGCCGGGATCAGAGGGTATCGTCCTCGTCAGGGTCCGTCTCCAGCGGAATGTCGCGCAGCTCGGGCAGGCCGGACTGGCGCAGCTCCTCCAGCGGCGCGGGCTCGTCATAGTAGGCCTGGAAGCCCATGGGCTCCTCGGGAGCGGGCTCCTCCATGGGCATGTCGAACATCTGCGCCGCCTGACTCTGGCTCTTGATGTCGATGCGCCAGCCGGTGAGCTTGGCGGCCAGGCGGGCGTTCTGGCCCTCCTTGCCGATGGCCAGGCTGAGCTGGTTGTCAGGCACGACCACGCGGCAGGCCTTTTCGTTCTCGGCCACGAAAACGCTGAGCACGTGCGCGGGATTGAGCGCGTTTGCAATAAACTCCGCGGGGTCAGGCGACCACTTGATGATGTCGATCTTCTCGTTTTTGAGCTCCGCAACGACCTTTTCCACGCGGTTGCCGCGCGGGCCGACACAGGCGCCCACGGGGTCGATGGTGACCTCGGTGGAGTGCACGGCCATCTTGGTGCGGCTGCCCGCCTCGCGGGCGATGGATTTGACCTGAACCACGCCGGCGGCGATCTCGGGCACCTCCATCTCAAAGAGGCGCTTGACCAGGCCGGGATGGATGCGGCTGACGCGCACCTGCGGGCCGCGCAGCATCTCGCGCCCTGTGCGGTTGACCTCCAGGACGTAGACCTTGATGTGGTCATCGATGTGGTATTCCTCGCCGGGCATCCATTCGCTGTCGGGCAAGATGCCTTCCGTGCGGCCCAGCTCCACGTATACACCCTTGGGCTCCACGCGCTGGACGATGGCGGTGAGAATCTCGTTTTCCTTCTCGGAGTACTCGTCGTAGATCTTGCCCTGCTCCGCCTCACGGATGCGCTGCATGATGACCTGCTTGGCCGTCTGGGCCGCGGTGCGCAAAAAGCCGGTGGGGGTTACGTCGATCTCGGCGATGTCGCCCATGCGGTAGTCGGCGCGGATCTTGAGGGCGTCCTCCAGGGTGATCTGGTTGGCCGGGTCCTCGACCTCGTCGGTGATGGTCTTGCGCGCGAACACCTGCGCCACGCCGGTGGTGCGGTCAAGGGTCACGCTCAGATTCGTGGGCGCGTTCTCCTCGCGGGATACGTTTTTCTTGTACGCGGCCCTCAGCGCCTCCTCGATGGCGCTATAGAGCATTTCCTCGCTGATATCCTTTTCGCTGGCCAGCGCCTTGACCGCTGCGATGATTTCCGCCTGTCCGCCGCCCTGCTGGTTCTTTTTGATCGCTCTCATGGTGTTCCCCTGCTTTCTCTATTCTTCATCGTCCACGGCGTCGAATTCGACGTCGGCAAAGTCATCCTCATCCAGCTCAATCACGGGCTTGATGATCGCCACATCCCGGCGCTGAAAAACCAGCGGCTGCTCCGCGGCGTCGGTGATGGTGACGGCAGCGTCGTCCATCTCTCTGAGCAGCCCGCGAAACGCTTTCGCCCCGTCCCGGGCGGCAAAAAGCCGCACCTCCACCAGCGCGCCGCGGTTTTTCTCAAAATCACGCCGGGTTTTAATCGGCCGGTCCGCGCCGGGGCTGGAAACCTCCATGATATCATACTCCACGTCCTCCAGCATGGGTTGGAGGCGCTTGTGGTAGCGTTCGCAGTCGTCCAGCGACAGGCCGCCTTCCCTGTCCACGTACACGCACAGGCACCTGCCGCGGCTCTCCTTCTGAAGCGTGACTTCCACCAGCTCCAGCCCCTGTTCATCGGCCACGGCCTGCGCGCGCCGCTCCACCTCGCGGATGGGAGATGTCCCGGCGCTGTGCGCGCCCCTGCTTTTCGCCATTGTTCCCTACCTCGTTCGTCCGTTACTCAAAAACCCGTTGCAAAAAAGCAATCAAAAAGAGCGGACGCTATCGCCCATGCCCTTCTTCCACGCCGCTTTTGCAACTGCAAAGCGAGGCCCGAAGGGACACGCCCTCCGGCGCCGCCGCACCCCGCAGGGATGCGCCGCATGAAAGAAAAGGAAAGCGATACCCACTCTTTACGAAAAACCCTTCTTTCTTCCCGGGTCCAAATGCCTCCTGCAACAGCCCGCAACAGCAGGCAATAAGCAGTATACCACAACGTTTTTGGAAATACAAGCATTTTGCCGTATGTGGTGAAAAACTTGTCGCGGCCTTTACAGCCGCCGGGCGGCTGTGCTACACTTCCCTCAGCATTTTGCATGGAAAGGAGCGGCCCCAAATGTCCCTGTGCAACCTCTGTCCCCGCCGGTGCGGCGCGGAGCGCACCGAAACCAGCGGCAATGGCTTTTGCCGCATGGGCACCCTGCCCGTGGTGGCCCGCGCGGCGGCCCATCTGTGGGAGGAGCCCTGCATCAGCGGCACGCGGGGCAGCGGCACGGTGTTTTTCAGCGGCTGCCCGCTTGGCTGCGTATTCTGCCAGAACGAATCCATCAGCCATCACCGGCTCGGCCAGGCCATGGACGCCCACGCGCTGAGCGAGCTGTTTGCGCGTGTGGAGGCGCTGGGCGTACACAACCTCAACCTCGTCACGCCCACGCATTTCGCCCCGGTGATTTTCGAGGCGCTCAGCCTGCGCAGGCCGGGGATTCCCGTGGTGTGGAACAGCAGCGGCTACGAAACGGTGGAGATGGTCCGCCAGGCAGCCGCTCTGGTGGACATCTTCCTGCCGGACCTCAAGTATTTCAGCGCCGAAACCGCCGCCCGGCTCGCCGGCGCTCCGGATTACTTTCCCGTGGCGATGGCCGCCATCCGCGCCATGTGCGAGGCCACGGGCGCGCCCGTCTATGATGCCGACGGGCTGATGAAGCGCGGCACGCTGGTGCGCCACCTGATTCTCCCCCTGCGCACGTCCGAGAGCCTGCGCATCCTGGACGCCATCGCCTCGGATTTGCCGCCGGGCACGCCGGTGAGCCTGATGCGGCAGTACACGCCCATGAACGGCGTGAGCCTTCCCGGCCTGGACCGCCGGCTGACCGTGCGCGAATACGCGCGGGTGCGCGACCACATGCTCGCTCTGGGGCTGGAGGGCTACCTGCAAAGCCGCGAATCAGCCGACGCCGCCTTTACGCCCGACTTCACGGACGAGGAGAGCGTGCGCCTCTTTCCTGCGAAGAATTGAAATTTTTCGCAATTTGGGGGTTGACATTCAGGCATAATCGAGTATAATAATCTTCGCTGGTTGCGATAGCGCCTTGAAAACGGGGCGTCCGCCCGGCAGAGATGCACCATTAGCTCAGTTGGTAGAGCACCTGACTCTTAATCAGGGTGTCCAGGGTTCGAGCCCCTGATGGTGTACCAATGAAACCCGCAATCCATAAAGGATTGCGGGTTTCATTGCTCCAAAAATATTCCGTTTTTATGTCCGAAAAAACCGTCTATTGCCAATATAAAGTAGTCAAAACGGTAGTCGGATTCAGCATGTCATTATTTCGCTCTTTTTTTCTTTTTCCCCCGACGCCATCTGATCAATATCCAGCTGCTTCCACGCGGCCTTGAGCGCGTCGATCACCTGCTGACTGTCTGTGTAGAAACCACGCTCTGCCATCTTTTCCAGCGCCAGTTTCCACTTGTCCTCCCCGCAGTACCGCCCCAGCAGCGCTTCCACGGCCTCTACTACAATTTTTGCCGCGTCGGTCAAATCACGCTGCTCAAGCCACGGGCGTACATACTTTACCCATACGCGCCCCAGCAGCGCCGACGCTGCCGTGCCAATCACCCCGATCACGGCCACCACCAGCGCCGTCCAGTCGATTCCCGGGGCAGAAGCAGCTACGCCCGCCGCCCCTTCCGCCATGGCCAGCGCCGGAAGCAGCGCCAGCGCCGTCAGCAGGCATGCCCAACAAAGCATTTTCTTCATAGTATCTCCTCACTTTCTTCTCTTTGTGGCGGCTTGTCCGCAAGCCGCAAGATTTCTTCTTCGTAGTGTTCCGATAAATGATTTCGCCCGCGGGCCCGATAGGATGCGTGCATCTTGCACAGCATTTCCTTCTTTGCTCCGGGACACCACCCGCGCGAGGTGTAGAAGTCCTGCGCCTGGCTAAGCCTTTCATATTGAAGATCCCCGATATCATCAGACAGGCCGTCCAGCACCGCGGCGATCTTCTCAAGCGATTGACGCAGTTCTGTTCGGAAGGCTTTCTGTTCTTTAAGGGCTTTTTCTTTTTCCGCCTTTCTGACTTTCAGCCGGCGTTTTATCGGATTAAAAAAAACAAGTCCCAGCAGGGCAAGGATCGCGGATATGGATGCGGCCGCCTCTCCGGCATTGTCCAAAAACTGCATAGTCGTCACCTCCTTCCCATGGATCAGCCATTAGTTACAGCATCCAGCACCGCATCCAGTGTCCGCTGAATCCCCTCCAGCCGTTCCAGCATTTCCGTCTCAAACGTCTCGCCCGATGGCTCGTCCTGTCCGCTTTCCGGCGTATTCTCCGCGTCCTCAAACGCCAGAAACTTCGTCATCATATAGCCAACCTTCCCGCCAGGCAACCGCACCTGCGCCCACCCCTGCGCGTCCTGCATCACCTCCACCGCTGTGCCCACAGGCACCTTGGCCAGATAGGGCTTGTCTGTCGATGGGGTAGACCGCAGCTTCACCGGGTTCTCGTCCTCGCTCACGACCACCGCACGCCGCGTCTCCATGGATGTATCGCCTCCCCCCGGGCTATCTGTGTCCGCGGCATACGTCACCAACGCGCACGGCCCGGCATACCGCCAGTCGCCCTGACGCGAATCCACCGTCACGCCGTCCACGCCGCCGCCTTTGGTGCAATGGGTGATGGCCAGCGGTTCCACACCGGTGACTATGCCAACGTGGTAATAGTCCATCACATCGCCGGTATATGCGGCGCCGCCGGCCTGGTACTTGTCCGGCAGAGCATACCCCGCATCCAGCGGACCTCTCGCTTTGAACACCAGCCAACCCGGCTCAAGGTCCGCTGCGTCGACCTGTCGGAAAAGTCCGTCCACAGCAAACCGCGCCGCATAGTTACTGCCGTGCGTGCCTGTCCATCTGCCACCGGCGCGACGGATAGCACCTATGATAAGTCCGATGCAGTCACAGGTCCCGTCTGATCCGTCCCCGCCCTCGCGATAGGTCGGGGCTTCCGATTTGATCTTCGCCACCCCGCGCAGAAAAGCCTCAAGTGTCACCATCGCCTTCGACCTCCCAGCCGTAGACACCGGGCTCCCACACGTTGCTGTCCACGGTGGAAACATAGTGTTTTTCGTTGTGGCTCACCTTGTCGCCGGTGTTGTAGGCGTCATGCGCGCCGATGGGCTGGCTCCATGCGGGCCATTCCTCGGTGGGGTCGCCCGCAACGGCCCACAGGGATGCGGACACGTCGGGCGTCCAGTCGGCCTGCGACGTGTGCGCCTGCACGCACTTGTACAGCTTGACGTCCTCGCCCTGCCCGTAGGTGCGCAGGTTGCCCACCGTGTAGGCTACTTCCGGCTGCCAAGGTGCGAAAACATCCATGTGTTCGCTGGCGGTGATTTCATCCACCGTGCCGCTCTCGGCCATGACCACAAAGGCGATGGCCGACGTGGCTTGCAATCCGGGCAGGGCGGCGTTCTGCTGCTCCGCGCGGGCCTCGGCTCTGGCCAGCCGGAGTTCATTGCTGATTTTGATTCCCATGTTTTTATCCTCCAGAATTAATAGATAACGCAAGCCGCCGCCACCGCGATGCCGTTGTACGCGAGGCCGTTGTTCAACGCTCCCGACGGCGTGACGTTGCGCACGAGGTTGCTGATCCCCGGGTAAGGCGAGCGGAGCCACCAGTCACGGGCGGTAGTTGGCGCTGCAATGTCATACTTAATGCGGTCGGTGTCCGTCGCGCCGTTGAAAAACTCCATCACGCTGCCCTCGGCCACTGTGTCGTTATTGCCAAGGCCCACCTCGGCCATGCTGGGCAGGAAAAATCTGTCGCGTGTGGTATAACTGCCCCCCGTGGTGCCGTCGGCCTCAAACACGGTGTTTCGCGCGGTCGTCAGGTCTACAAGGCCCAAAGCGTTGACAAAATCATTGTCAAAGCCCGCAAGAAAGCCCGGCTGATTGGCATAGCTCGGCGGCCTGTCGAATATGGTCTGCGGGTGCCACCACTCGTTCGCAGGTGCCGCGCTGTTGAGCCATTGGCGCACGGCACTTTCTTTCCAGTTGTTGCTGCCGTAGCGGATGCGGTGGCTGTGGTTCATGTTGGCGCTCGTGCCGTCAGCCGTGCCCAAGTTAGTACCGCCGCTTCCCTCGGCCACAGAAACGCTTTCAATGGGAGTCGTGCTCTCGCGGCTGGCGTAGCTGCTAATCTTGGTGGTCGTCGCCTGCGTGTTCTGCGCCCAAGGGAACATAAGCACGCCGCCAGCGGGCACGGGTTGACTGAGGACAAATTGAAGCGTTTTCCCGCCGCCATAGGTGGTATCATAGTCGGCCAGAAGGGTGAAATGATAGGTTCCGGCTGCCAGCGCCGTGGCGCAATAGTACAGCGCCTCCGTGTTGTCCACCATGCGCCCGTTAATGCAGGCGTGCATCATCAGCGTCATGGTCGGGGCGTCTGCGCTGCCCGGGGCTTTGTGATGATTGTGGGCCGTCACATCGAAAATAACCTCGCCCAGCGTTGCGTGGGTTGCGACAAGTTGCGACCCTACGGGAAAAGCCTGTTGCCCGAATCCCTGCGCCACGATTTGCTTTACATCTTGGAACGATTCGACGGGCGCCGCCGCACCGGCCTGAGCAACCGCAATGATGTGAAGGGAGCTGGCGATGTCTCGCATTGTGCTTTCTCTTGGAATGTTGATCGTTTCTCCGGCCATCTCTTTTTCCTCCTTTATCCCTGTGAAGATTCGTATGTGACGTCAAGCCCTCCGTCGTCTGCGTTGAGCGTGAGTGAAAATCCGCCCAGCGTTTGCTGCACAGACTGCGAATTGGCGCCCCCCATCGGAATGTTTTGCCCCGTCAAAAATACGTTCCCGTTTGCGTCTGGGGAAACGCTGTTTACAAAGTTGACAGACCCGGATCCCGACGCGCCGCGCCAGTTGGTGGCGTAGGCCCACAGCGCGGTTGATGCGTCGCCGCCCTGCGTGCAGGTATACACGTTGCCGATATTGGCATTGTCGGTTCCCGTGTACAGGTACAAATCGCCCGCCAGAGCGGACGCAATGCCCGTGGCATATGCCGTGGGCGTGGTGCTGGTGCCTGTGATCGCGCTGCCCTGATACGCAGTGATACCGCGCACGCCCTGAACACCCTGAATGCCCTGAGGTACGCCTAATTCAATTTTCCACGCTCCGTCCACCAGTTTTGCCTCACCCTTCGCCGGCTGGTCTGGCGCAAGCGTGGTGGCAGAAGCTGTTAGCCCATTCAGGGCTGATGCCGCTGCATTGGCGTTCGACGCCGCCGTGTTCGCTGCACCCGCCGCGGTATTGGCGGAGCCTGCCGCTGTGTTGGCGTTCTGCGCGGCGACGTTCGCTCCGGAAGTCGCATTTTCTGCCTGCTGCAGGGCGTCCTCAAGCTCTTTCATGATCCGCTCAAGGTCATCATAGCTCGGTATGGTCCCGCTTGGGTCGATGATCGGGCCCTCTCCGTCGCTCTCCACATATCCGGCCAGCCGCAGTACCGTCCGCTTCTCTTCCGGCCCCGTTAGCTTCATCACCGCGGCGTACGGCCCCGGCACACTGTAGCACTCCGCCTGCAGCGTCACCTTTGCCACGTTCCCGGCCACGGTTCCAGGGCACCGCACCTTCACCCCGTCTTTCCGCCCCAGGTACAGCACCGCACTGTACCCATCAAGATTCAGCGGAGCATCACCGTCCACCATCGTCAGCTCGATCACGTTCGCCCGGTCGTCCCCCTGCATCATCAGGGTCACGGGCATGTGCGTCACAAGTGGCGCGTTCACGTCCGTCCTGAATGCCAGCGTCATCGCCACACTCATCTTTCGACCGCCTCCATCTCCAGCGTAATCAGCACCGTTCCGTTATCCATCCTCGCCGCCGACATCAGCCGCATCGGCCCCTGATATTCCCTGTCAGGCTGCCCGGCAGGTCCGCTGGTTTTGGCCCAATCAATCCCGTCAAGTTCGGTGATCAGATCTACCAGCGGCTTTTTTTCTTCCATTTGCACGATCATTTCCCGGCTATGGGTCAACCTCAGTCCGGCCCAGAAAACTTCATACTCAAGGTTTTTGCTGGTCGTCAGCTTCATTCTGCGCCGCCTCCTGTTTCGCTTTTTCAATCAGGTCATCCAGCGTATTAAACACGGCGGCCATGGAATTAATATCATCCTGACCGCACACCCGAACAGTGGAGAGTTTGTCCTTAATGGCTTTCAGCCATAGGTGCATGTCTTTCATTGTGCGCCCCTCCGTTTTAATATGATAGATATCGGTAGTTGTCGCTTGAATAACTACCGTTCTGTGCGAACCCGACAACAACATAGGCGTCATCATCGATGAGCCGGCTTATCCGCTGTGAAGATAGCGTCGGGAATCGAACGCCGGTAACGAACTTGTTTTCACTTAGCCCGATAGTCCATCCCTGGTACTGAAATGTACTTTGGGCGTATAGTACTTTAGTGGAAATCATGTCGGAAAAGCTTTTTTCTATCGCTCCTATCTCGCTGGAAAGCTGTGTCGCCGTCACATACCCCTCAAGGTTGATCTTGGCAGCTTGAATTTTCACTTCTTCCGGCGTCAGGTTGATGGCCGATATCACACCGTCCCGATTGACTTTCAGCTCAATCTTCGCCTCCGCGCCGCTTATCCGCACCTCCGCGCTTGATACCCGCGTGCCCAGCGCGCCAACGGTCGTCTGGTTGGCTTTCAGCTCAATCTTCGCCTCTGCGCCGCTTATACGCACCTCCGCGCTCGATACCCGCGTGCCCAGCGCGTCAACGGTCGTCTGGTTGGCTTTCAGTGCGATCTCGGCCTTCGCCCCGTTGATGTCCACCTCTGCCTGGGATAGCCTTTCCCCCTGGCTGGTAAGCACCTTTTCCTGTGTCTTTAAGGCAATTTCCGCATCCGCCATGCGGATTTCGGTTTCCTGGATTTTCGTGCCGTTTTCGTTGATCTTAATCGTGTGGAGCCGGATGATCTCCTGATTCTCCACGATGAACTGCTTGTTCTCGCTGATCCCGGCCCCATGCCCGCCCACGCGGTTGCTCAGCTGCTCCATGCTGGCGCTGGCCCTCGCCATCTCCCGCGCAAGGCTCGGCTCGTCGTGGTCCTCGTCTCCCGTTTTCAGCTTCGTAAGCCAGGGGTGCACATAGTCCCGCTCGATGCCCGTCACCGTGCTTTCCAGCGCCGTGCCGTCCCGCCGCACAATGGCCACCGTGTCCCATAGCCGCACCTGCTGATGCTCATACCCCAGCACGAACTCCATGTCCTGCACCGTGGCCGTCGCAGTCAAAAGTGGATGGCACACCTTCTGCAGCTGCTCCCACGTTTCCCGCAGCAGCTTGGCAGGATCGTCCTGGTACTGGTTGGTGTATACGTCCTCCACGCGTCCGTAGATGGCCATGGCCTCCGCGTCGCCAATCCAGTCCTGCCCGGCGGGCTTGTCTGCCGGGTCTCCTCCGGCCTTGCTCCATACCACATCCGCAAACGTCAGCTTCTGCGGGTTGTCGCCCGTGGAAACGCTGTTCCCAAGGCCGTACAGCACCGTCACAGGCCGCCCGCTGCGCGTCAGGTATGCGCTTTCCGCATCCACCGCCGTGTCGAAGAATCGCCCACGGAACACGCTTTCCTTTGCCAGCACGTCCAGCGCCATGCCCGTGATGGCGTTGTCCGAAATCCCATACCTAACCACCAGCCGCGCGTCATAGATCGCCCGCGTGTCCTGCAGCGCTTTCCACGCGCTTTGGTAGTAGATGTCGATATCCCCGGTCCGTCCCGTGGCCGTCACCGTGCCAAGCGCGCAGCCCGTGCCGCTCAGGATGGCGTCGAACGCCTCCGCCGCTCCGGCGTCCTCCAGCTTCACGCTTTTCACGACCACGCCCGTCAGGTCCCACACGGCCGCGTCCGTCGCGTCGATCGCCGTCACGCCGCTGCGCTCGTCATCCTCCGCCTCATCGATGCCAAACAGGCGAAAGGCTCCGTCCACGCATGTGAACCCCAGATATTCTCCCGGCTGCGCCCCGGCCGAAAGGGGAATCTGCGCCGTCAGCCGCCACTGTGCCTCATCGTGCACCAGCTCGTACACGTCCGGTAGCACCTGACGCACCCGCCTGTGCGTGTCAAACAGATATACGTCTACGCCCACTCGCTGTGCCACCTCGCCTCCAGCGTGCCGCCGTCGCTGCTGCCAAGCGTGTGCACGCCTGGCGTAAATCCGGGCCGCCATACCGTGCCCGTCACGCTCACCCGCTCCTCCGCATGCACGCCGTCCACCGTCAGCGCCGCCCGGCCCGTGTCGATCTCCACCGCCTGCCCGGCGTTCAGCTGTCCGCGCACCGTGAAAAACGCCTTGCCGTCCAGCGTCAGCACAAGGCCGCTGCGCCCCGACGCCAGCACCTGCCGGATCACTGGGCGGCACGGCATGCTCCCCCGCACCAGCATGCTCACGCTGCCGCTGCCGCTCGCCCGGCTCTCCGCCACATCATGCGCGACGGGACGCGGCAGAATGAAGGTGACGACCACTTTCCCGAACCCCCGCGCAAATTCCGGCTCGGAAATGCTTCCGGCGACCGCGTCATACGCTACGCCCGGCCAGTGCGTCGGCTCCAGGTCTGCTGTGGCGTTTCCGCTGCTCATGGCCCACTGCGCCAGCAGCGCGCGCACGCGCCACGCTTCCTCCCGCTCCCGGCAGGCGATGTTCACGCGCACCACATAGCTGCCGCGTCCCATCGTCCTGCCAACGAACGTCTCGCCGTCCCATCCCTGCGCCGTCTCGATCGTCATCTCCGGCATGCCGGGCGGGATCTCCTTTTCCACGCTCACGGCCCTGTGCACGTCCCGGATATCCACGCCGTTAAACCGCATATCATCCCACCTTCGTCAGCCGTCCTGCCGCCTTGCCAAGCGACGCGTTCACCGTCGGCGCGATCGTCTCGCCGACCTTCTTCCCGTCCAGATACACGTCCCCATTCCCGGACGGCCCATAGCGCCCGATGACAGGCGCGTTGTACCCCGCGCCGATGCTCGCCAGCGCCGCGTTGATTCCGTTGGCCATGTCCCACGCCTGCCGCACAGCGTATGACGATGATGCCGCGATACCGTTCCCAACGCCCATCGCGGCATTGCTCCCGCTGATCTTTGCGTTCTCGATGGCAGTGTTCATCGACGTTTTCAGTCCTTCGTCAAATCCTGTACCGCTCTCCACTCCGATGGACCTCATTATCTCGTCAGCGGCGGCCCGGTCCTCTTCGCTCAGAGCCAGCGAATCAATCCAGCCCTTTAGCGCATCCGACCCGCCCATGAAATAGGCTTCCATCATCTCATCGTAGGTCGGAAGATTGTCACGCACCGCAGCGTCCATTCCCTCCGCATAGGCTGCACCGTCATTCCGCCCCGCTTCCTCTGCGGAAGCACCTCCAAATAGTCCTTTCCATATGTTCGAAAACGCATCGCCAACATCTGTCCGAAAAATCCCCCACTGATTCTCCTCATCGTTCAGCAGGCCGGTGTTTCCTGTTTTTTTTGCCCATTCTCTGGCCAGCTCATCTTCGCTCATACCAAGACTGGATGCTGCTTCTTCGGCATTATCTGACAAAATCAACTTCAGCGTGGCTATTCCGCTGGTTAGTGCCTTCACATACTCCGTCGTCTTTTCTGTAATTTTGGTAGAAAGCGGCTCCAGCTCCTCCGCCAGATCCGCCCATGCCTGCTGCGCCTCAAGCTGGGCGCGCTGGGCCTCGATCAGTGCGCTGTTGCGCTCCTTGAATCCCTCCGTGGTTTCCAGAAGGCCATTGTTCGACAGGAAAGTAAGCGATCCCACCGCGCGCTCCTGCTCGCTCAGCCCCTCCATGGCGGCGTTGTAGCTTTCTACGCTCATGCCAAGCCGCTCCAGCAGCTCGCCGTAGGCGCCCGTCGCGCTGCCCGTTGCGATGCTCTCCTGCAGGCTCTCCGCCAGATTTTCAATCTTCAGCGTGTCGCCCCACAGGATGCTCGCCCCCGTCAACAGGTCGATGGCGTTTTGCAGGTCCGGCCCCTTAAGCCCGGTACGCAGCAGGTTGGTCATGGCCTCCGCCGCGCCGTCCATATCGCCGGTGAGGGCTGTGATCTGGAACACAAAATCCTGCACCTCCGCCCAGTCCATGCCGGCGGTCCGCGCGGATTCCTCAAGGCTGGCCATCTGCCGCCGGTAGTCCCGGCTGCTTTCCACGAACCCCGCGAGATCGTTCACCACATCCACGATGCCGCCCGCGATCTGGGTAGTCACCGTAAAGGCCGCGCTCCCCTTGATGCTGCCGATGTCCTCCTGCATCTGGCGCATCATGTCGCTCAGGCTCTCGCGCGCCTCATCGGCCCCATCGCCGATGCCATCCTCTATCTGTCGCCCCACGCGCGTGCTGTCCCGGCCCAGCTCCTCGGCCTCCCGGTCCGTCGCGTCAAGCTCCTGCTTCATTCGATTAAGCGCCGCCGTGGCGTTGGCCAGCTTAATGCGGTACCCGTCCGTCTGATTGGCTGCGTCGCCGTACTCCTTGGCGCTCTCTCGCACTGCACCGCTCAGCGCTTGGACAATCTGCTCCTGCTGGGCAATCGCTTGGCGCAGGTTGTTGCTTTTCTGCGCCAGGAACTGCTGCTTGTCGCCCGTCACGCCAAACTCGGCGCCTATCTTTTTCAGCTCGGCGTTCATCACGCGCATGGCGCGGCTGGCGTCGTTCACGGCCTGCCTGAACGCTTTTTCTCCGTCCAGCGATATGCTGGTCTTGATCTCCCGTACCGCCATCAGTCGCTCCACTCCTCCGCCGCGCGGCGCGTTATTCCGTGCAGCTGGTCGTCATAATCCCGCCGCTGCACGTACAGGTCCATCACCATGCCCGGGGCCGACGCCAGCGTGTCGGCCAGCGTCAGCCCCGCAATCAGTCCGCATCCGATGCACTCTCTTGTCCGGATGCTTTTTCTGTTTTTTTTTCGATTTCTCGGGCCACCAGATCGACGTCCTCGTCGTCATCCTCCGCATGCTCGCGCCGCATGCCTTCCGTCAGCGCCAGCTTGGCCCGCGCTGTCAGCATGGCCGCCTCCTTCGGCAAAAGGGACGCGCGCAGCCACTCCACCGTCGCGTCCGGCGTGCCGCCCGCGTGCCGCTCGTGGGCATTGATCTCGATGGCCGCCAGCGTCAGCGCCGCCTCCATGGGCCGCTCGCCCTCATCCATCCGGCGGATCATCGCTTCCAGACTTCCGAAGGCTTCCTCTACCTCCAGCCACGCCTGTACATCAAAGCGCAGTCCTGTCTTTCGCCCGGCGATCGTCATGCCTTTCATGCGCCGATGCCCGCCTTCTCGTCCACCCAGGCGTATGCCTCTTCTTCCGTATCAAATACGGCATGGTCGCGGTAGTACGCTTTCTTGTCCGCATTCGGGTAAGCGGCCAGAATCGTCCCGTCCGCCGTCGGCGTCTGCCAGGTGATGCTCTGTCCCTTGGTGCTCGCGTTGTCCGTGTTCACAGCCAGCTGTACCTTGTGCAGCCAGTAGGCCACATAGCTGGTCACACCGCGAAGCCTGCGCACGCGCACATAGCCGATGCCGCCGTAGGGCGCGGGGTCGCCAACCTCGCTGTATACCTCGCTGCCCGGTTCCCCGGTCTTGAGCAGCCCGAATGCCGTCACCTGCGCCGCCTCTTCCACGTCATCCAGATTCAGGCTGATGGTGCCGCCCGTGATGCTGTTGTCGCTTTCGGCCAGCCCATCGTCCGCATACAGCGGCTCGCTGTTTCGGTTGAATGTGATGTTCGCGCCGATCATCCGCCCCAGCACCACGCCGGTGTCGTACACGATCGGCGTGAACGGCGTCTCGGTCTTAACCGGCGCAAATACGCAGTATTTCAGTCCCACAAATGCCATATCGCTTTCACTCCTTCATATATTTGCCCATGACGGCCTCCATGGCGGATACGGCGGGTCCATCAGATTCATTTACGATTTGGTCTACAAAATGATCGCCGATGATTTCGCCTTTTCCGTTCACGCCTTTGCGGCCATAATGCAAAATGAATGCCTTTTCAGCATTCCTGACGCCCTTGCGGTCTTTCCCCATGGGATATACTTCGCGCGCCACGACCTCTCCGCTTCCCGGAGGTTTTCTGGCTTTTACCGTCCGAAGCATTGTCCCCCAGTCAACATGCCCGCGCTCTTTAATGACCCGCTTCCAGGTTTCAACAACGACGTCCGTTCCGGCTTCGATCATCTCTTCCGCCATCGGACCGGTCAGGGCGTCCATGCGGCCAAGCTCGTCTATGATCCTGTCGACGCCGTTCATCTCAAACTTCGCCACCTACCACACCTCGCAGTCGAAGATGTGCCGGATCAGCACGCCGCCGTCCTCCAGCTCGCTGTCCACCGTGTGCTCGAAGGCGATTTCGTCGCTTTCCTCCAGCGCGGACGCGATCGCGGCGGCCACCGCGTCATTTTCCTCGCGGGTGTAGCGGTCCACCTGCACGCGCCATCCGCCCTCGTTCTCACCCCCGGCCCACGCCCCGATCCGCCCGTACTCGCGCCACACCGTATAGGCCCCGCGCCCGGTGTTGGCATACCGCCGCACCTGCGGGTCAATGGCGGCGATCATCTGTCCGAATCCGTCCAGCGTCACGCCTCCACCTCCCTCAGCGTCAGGTCCGTGATCTCCTCGCCGCTCTCGTCGTCCGTGCCGTGGTAGGCGCGTGTCACCTCAAGCCGCCTGTCGCCGTCCTCCGGCGCGTCCGCCTCGCGCAGAATCACAAAATCGTGGTTCGTCACCGCGTCGTTTCGGTGGATTCGCACCCGCAGGCTGGTTTCCACGTCCTCCCGGCGCTCCGTCGGATAGGCGGGCGCGGTTTCAAAGGCCAGCTTGCCGTACCACCCCTGATGCTTTTTCACCGGCCTGTACGCCGGCATGTTTCCTCCGCCGCTCACGTCCACGCGCCCGAATACCGTCAGGATGCCGCTGTCAAGAATCATTCTGCGCACCGCCCCTGTTTAGCCACCGCTCGCGCCTGCGCAGGCGCAGCCAGTCCGGCACGCCCGCCGCCTTGTCGCGGTTTCCGTACTCCCACACGGTCCAATCCACAAGCAGCATCAGGTCGTCCGGGCTTTCCGCGTTCAGCGCGATGCCCGTGCGCTCCATCTCCTGCTGTACGCCCCGCAGGCGGCTTTCCAGGTATCCGTCCAGCGTCGTGTCGCCCGCCAGCCGGTTCAGCCTCGCCTTTACCAGCGGCAGCGCCAGCGCAATGATGTCCATGCGCCGCCTCCTCTCATCCGCCCCGCGCGGCGGTCATGTTCCGCCGCGCAGGGCCTTGTGTCAACCCGCCGCGCCCTTGTTTACGGTCACGGTGTACACGCGCTTCGTGGTGCCGTTTTCCACCGTCACCGTCAGCGTGTTTTCGCCCTCCGACCATGTGGCCGTGCCGCCATTCTGAACGGGTGTTTCGCCGTTCATGATCGTCACCTTCGCACCGCTCCTCACGGGCGTGGCCGTCACCTTGCTCGTGGCGTTCGTCGTGTCCGCCGTGTAGCTCAGCGTATCCGGGTCAAATGCCGGGTTTAGCGTCAGCGTCCCTACCACCAGCGATTGCAGGGACGCCGTCAAGGGTTTGCGCTGTCGGTAGCGAAGGTCACGGCGTTGCCCGTGGGCTTCGTGCCGCTGATGCCGATGGCCACGAAGCCCTCCGCGATCACCGGCATGCCGTCATAGCGCGCCGTGCCGCGGAATACCGTCTGGTCGTCCGTGAACCGCACATGCTCGCTCTGCGCGATGGTCATGCCCGCGCGCTCCACCATCAGATACAGGTCGCCGTAGCCTCCCGCGATCACGCCGTCCGGCATAAATTCCAGCGTTTCGACGGCGCCGCCAATCACCGGCATGGTCATCCCCTGCCCGGACACGATCGCGCCTGTCGCGTTGATGCTCATGGCCTCGGCCAGCAGCGTGTTCCAGGTCTTTTCATTCATCACCCAGAACTTGCCGCCCATGCTGTATTTTCCCTTCGCAGCACCGGCCGCCATCACGATCGCCTTGAACAGCTCCAGCCCCGTCTTGCCGCTGATGGCCGCCACGTTGCTCGTGCTCAGGTCCACCCATTCGCGCGCCGTGGTCTGGTAGTCATCCGGCTCCACGGTCTCCACAAGTCGCGGAATGATGCCGTGGGGCATCTTTTTGCCCGTACCGTACATGATGGCCTTGTCCACCGCCATGCCGATGGCGTATCCCAGCATCGTGATGATCTCCGCCGCCAGCGCCACGTTGTCCGCATCCTCCAGCGTCGAGTTGCACACCGGCGCGAACCCTGCGACCTTGAAGCCGTCCATTTCCACGCCCGTAAACGAGATGGCCAGCTCGTTGAGCTTGGCGCACTGCTCCGTCCATATGGCCTCCGGAATCACGCCAGACACCGTCTGGCGCGCCTTGCCCGGTACCTTGCGAAGGCCAACATGCTTGAGCAGTTTGCTCGCCTCTTCCACGCGCTCGCGCACGATGTCCAGCACCACCGTCGGGATCAGCAGCTCGCCGCCCGTCACCGCGCGCTTTTCCGCGCGAAGGGCGCGCACGCGGTCGCAGAACTCTTTCACGTCCTGCCGGGCGAAGAAGGCGTTGCGCGCCTCCATGGTCATTCCAAAAAAGCTCCGGGTGTCCATCCTTTTTTCATCCTTTCTTTCCTGTTTCGCCGCGCCATCGCAGCGGCTGTTCAGCTCGTCCAGCTCGCTCTGCAGCTCGCTGATCTGCCTCTCGATCTCCTCGCGCTCGCTGCCCGCGGCCTTTTCTTCCTCGTCCAGCGCTGTGGCATCAGCCTCAAACTGGTCCAGCTCGCCCTCAAGCGCCGCCTTATCCTCGTCGCTCACGCCCTCGCTCACCTCGTCGATGGCGGCAGTCAGTTCCTCCTCGCGCTTCTGCATCGCCTCCCGCCTGGCGGCGATTTCCTCTCCGCGCCGGTTAACGCCCGCCAGCTTCTCGCGCAGCGCCTCCAGCTTTTTGCCAATGATCAGCTGTCTCAATGCCATTTCTTCATCCTCGCTTTCATCTTCTCACGCCACGCCTGTGCCCGGCGTGCCTGAATGTCCCGATACTCCTCCGCCCGCGCGGTGATCTCCGTGTCCTGATACGCCGGGAACGTGCAGCACGATACCTCGTACAGCCGCACCCGCTTGATTGTCCAGTGCACATGCCCCGTCTCCGGGTCAACGTCGGTCTTCTCCTTCAGGATGTCGAACCCGAAGGAACACTGCGACACGTCCCCGCGCTTCACACGGGCGTACAGGTTCATGGCGTCTGTGTCCTCGCCGTTGATCGATATACGCCCCCACAGGCCGTGCCCATCCACGCGCAGCTCCAGCGTCCCCGCCTTCGTCCTGCCAAGCACCAGGCTTTTGTCATGGTTAATCAGCGCGCGTACATCTCCGCCCAGCTCGCCGTCAAAGGCGTGTGGGTCGATGCTCTCGCTCGCCCCGTCGAACATCTCCCAGTTGCTGCCGAACACGGCGAAATAGCCCTCGATGTACCGCCCGTCCTCCCGTTCATCCGCCCGGAACGCCGCCGGCATGCCGCGCGTCTGTCTCTCACTCCGCATCCTCTCCACCTCCTCCCGTCAGCTTCGCCTGATCTCCCAGCCGGTTCGCCGGGATGTAGTTTTCCAGCGCCAACAGCTCGTCCATATCCTCGTCCGGCGGCAGGCCGATCCAGTCGCGCCACTCGTTGCGCCTAAGGGCCATGCGGTCCACCATCTCGCTGCCCGCCGTCACCAGCTCGCCGATGTCGTAGCTCAGCAGCGAACGATTGTTGAACCGCCAGTACATGTCCGGCGAAAACAGCAGCTTCCGCGTCAGCTCCTGCTCGATGCTTTTGGCCACTGAAAGCACCCGCGTGGTCACGAACCAGTTGAACTCCTCTTTTTTGAAATCGCCCACGCCCACCAGAAACGGCGGCACTCCCATGATCGATGCCACGGCCCGCTTGTCCAGCTCCAGCCCCGTTTTGATCGCCAGGTCGTTCAGCGTCAGCGGCTTCACCTGCTCCACGCTGAACGCCTCCGCCGGGATGAACCATGGCTGCCCATTGTCGCTGGAATCGATGTATTCCGCGCGCAGCTTCGCCCGCCCCGACGGGCTGGAAAACTCGTCCGAAAGCCCGTCCACCTTCACGATGATCGACGGCGCCGGGCTTCTCATGATCGCATCTTTGGTGGCGTTCGTCTGCCGGATGCTCCGCACCACGTCCGCAAGGCTCACGCCGTACCCCATGCCCCGGTACGGCGCTTCCGGGTCCGGCCGCACCATGAAGTGCAGCGCCTCATCCGGCCGAAACGCCGCGCCGCCCACCATGATGCGGTAGCTCCCGCCGTCCGGCACAATGCTCACCTGCGACGGCGGCACCGGCGTCAGGTCCTCCAGATATCCGCCGCTGAACCTCGGCACCGTCACCTGATTGCCGTGCATCATCAGCGTCCACACAATCAGGCTCATCCACGCATGCCGCGTCATATCCCCGTGCGGCGATATGTCCAGCTTCCGCGACAGCTCGTTTCGCACCCGCACATCCCCGCGGTCGGTGTTGCGCATCAGGTGCAGCGTCATGCTGGCGATCAGGTCCGCGTACACGCCCACGCACATCTGCACCTCCGGGCAGGCGGTCAGCGGCTTGTACCCGTCCGCGCACAGGATCTCCCACGCATTCCCCGCATCCACCAGCCCGGCGCCGCTCCGTCTTTCGGGGGCGTCCCGGCTCCGCTGCGTCCTCCTGTAGGTTTCTTTCCGCTTCTTACTCATCCAGCCACTTCCTCGCCTTCTCGCGCTTCTCCAGATTTTCCAGCATCCGCACCACCGCGAACACGTCCGCGTCAAACACGTCGATTCTGCGGTTCTGGCCCACCTTTTCGTACTGGATCATGTCGTCCGTCTTTTCAATCGCCGATACGTTCTGCACGCAGTATTCATAGGCTTCGCTGCCCAAATAATAAAAGCAGTCGTTTTTCGCCTGCTTTTCGATGTGCCTAAACCCCTCCGACTTTTTGTAGAAATACTGCGGCTGGTCCACCACGCAAAATCCCGCCGACTTCATCCCCACAAAATACTCGCGGCAGAATTTCCGGTCGTGCCCCACTTGCCGGATGTGAAAGCCCATGGCCCGCATTTTCTTGAACCACTCCACCACGGCCGCGTGGTTGTTGGTCGGGGCGTTGCACATGTCCAGCCATCCGTCATCCTTCCATCCGAACAGCGGAATGTTGTCCTCGTCGGCCTTGACCGTGGCTGCCACTACCGGGAACCACGCGTGCGTGATGGCGATGTCGATTCCCTGATACTGCCCGTGCAGCGCCGCCGCCGTCAGGTCGTGCAGCTTCGACAGGTCCGCCCCGCCGAACCAGTCCGCTTTCAGCGCCGCCAGCGCCTTCAGCTTCCTCTCCAGCGGCCAGTCCGCGCCGATACCCAGCTTCTCGCCCGCCCGCTCGTTGCTCCTGCGGAACTCGTCGATGTTGAAGTACGACCGCACTGACGCCGTGAACACGTTGAGCGATTTTGCGTAGAAATCTTTTCGCTGCTGCGGGTCGTTCAGCGCCTGCATGGCGTCGTTCATGATGTCCGCCGGGCGGATGGTCACGCCGTAGTTAGGGTTGGCCTTCTCGTGCTGCGCAGGGTTGGTGAAATCCACCGTGCCGTCCTCGTCCTTGTCCGCACAGCAGATGAAAATGAAATACCCGTCATCCTTCACCGTGCCCCTGATCACCTTGCGGCAGTATTCCAGCCTCTGCGCGCAGAATCCCGTGCCGTCATCGCCCGCCGTGGTGATGCCGATCACCAGCTTGTTGGTGTAGGCTTTCGTGGCTTCTTTCAGGATGTTGTAGTTTTTCGGCGATTTATAAGCATGCAGCTCATCGGCAATCACGATGTTACAGTTGAAGCTGTCCTGCGCGTCCGGGTTGCTCGCAAGCGCGATCAGGTCCAGCGATCCTCCCGCAAGGTCGCTGTTCCCCACGCTGTGCTCCATATTGTTGTCCAGGATGCGCCACCCGTCTGCCTGCGCCGCCTTGCGGCTGCCGTACAGCACCCGCTCCACGTTGTACGTCCAGTTGTCGAACGTCTCCATGGCCTGCTTCAGCGCCGCGCCCACCACGTACACCTTGGCCCCGGATTTCCGCTCAAGGATGCCCAGCGCCCACGCCAGTGCCGAAACAAAGATCGTCTTGCCGTTCTTCCTGGGAATAAAAATGAACGCCTCCTTGACCAGGCGTTCTTTGGTCCCCTTGATATAGAAGATCAGCATCCCGTATACGCAGAACTTTTCCCACGGCTCCAGCAAAAACGGCTTTCCCCTAAGCGGCGTCCCGTCCAGCTTCTGGCCCTGCCTGTGCTTGAACGTCTTTTCGATCACGCCGATGACGAAGTCGGCATCCCTCGTGCGTATATCATACTCGCCGCTTTCGGCCATCCTCGCAAACCGCCAGCAGGCCAGCACCCTGTCCTCGCCCGCCACGATCCGCCCATCTATCACCGCGTCTACATACCGCATCACCTCCCCGGCATATTTGCCCTTAATCTCCGTCAAGGTCCTTCAACACCTCCGCCAGCGACGACGTCTTTTTCACTCTCAGCCCCTGTTCGTTGATCTTTTTCAGCGCGCTTGCCGTCAGCCCCAGCTCGCGCTCATGCACGATCAGCTGCGTATCCACATCGTTCAGCGCCACAAGGTACGGGTTCTTCACGATGTTGGTCGCTCCCGCCTTGTTTGTATGCTCCACCACCGCATGCCCGCCGCTCTCTTCAAAATCCTCGGCGATCTGGTCGCGCATCACATACAGTTCCGCCGTCCGCTCAATGATCTGCATAAACTCCGCCCGGTATATTCCCAACTTCTTCATGCTACGTATGATCTTCGCCTTGTATTGCTTCTCGTCCATCAAATCCCCCCTTCCTCCTTTTTCTCCGTAGAGGGAAAGGGGGCACCTCCTTCCGGTCCGTCATCCTCCTCCCTCCTGTCCTCTTATGGGGGGGGGATCAGTGCTTTCTTCCCTTCTCCGGGTGTTTCCTGTTGTGGCACATGGCGCAAAGCGCCTGCCCGTTGCTTACCGCATAGGCAAGTTCCGGGTATTCGTCGATGGGTTTTTTATGATGCGCGACGGTTGCCCGCACAGGCAACCCATCGACATCCAACCGACCATATCGGCGGCACTCTTCGCACAGACCCCCGGCTTTTTTCAACACCTTTTCACGCCATACAAGATGGCGCTTTTTCTTGTAGTGTTTTAAGTTCGGCATGCTTCATCACATCTTTTCCATTGATTTCAGCGCGCTCCTGTGCAGTCTGTCCACACTTTCGCGCGAACGTTTCACCATGCATGCCACACGTTCAAAGCTGTCTGCATTCTGGTAGTATCCTGTCACCACCATACGTGTATCAAAATCACCCAACGCATCAACATAGCTCCGGACATCCATCCAAATTTCCTCCGCCTTCTTCCCCGCTTCGATTGACAGTTCTCGGTGCTTTGAATATGCCGGGCCGTACTGTGTCAGCGGGAAGTTGCCCGTTCCTCCAACGTCGGTCGCGCGCTTTGTGCTCATGGCTGCGGTCGCCCTGCCCATTGCGTCCTCGGCAAGCTGCGCGTGCCGTCTCTGCTCGCTCCTCAGTTTTCTCAATTCCTCCAGCCGATGTCGGATATCGTACGGCACGCCCAAACCTCCTCCCACAAAAACAGCCGGTCGGGCGTTTGCCCTTCCGGCTTCATGATTTTTCATGCTATGATTTTAACACAAAAGTATCGAAAAAAAGTTCCCTTTTTTCAAAAATCGCCGTCGCTGTTCTTGATATTCCACAGCGTCCAGAAAAACTCACGTCTGGCCATGAAAAACGCTGACCGTTTCGACGATGGGAGAATCGACGGATCAAGGTATACATACCCCACTCCGTGACAGCAGTTGAGGATCAGCGCATGATAGTACACACCGCCTGACGGTACTGACGCGGCGCGCTCGATCATGGCGCAGTCTCGCAACAGCGCCTCCCTTCGTTCGACAGCCCGCGTCACCGGATCGCTGATAGCGGTCCCATGTGCCGCTCCCGTCATGGGCGGCGAAGATATCCCCGCCAGCGCGGCAGCCTTCGCCCTTTTCTCCCCGTACTGCCGGCAAAACGCCCGCAATTCCGCATAGGCGAAGCGGCTGATGACATGCGACGATGATGCGTTCTCCCTCACCGAACCGGCCCCCTTCCGCAGAAGGTCCTGTAAATGGCCTGCGCTATCGGATCATCGCTGAACATTTCACCGCCTTCCGCGCGCTTTCTGTCCTCCTCCACCAGTTGCTGAACGCGTTCGATGCCGTATTCGTCGCCGTACATTCTCCGCATGATCATATCGATCTCATGTTCACGTGCGCCGCCCTCACCACTCATAAATTCACAATCATCACACTCACCGCGTTCGCCTTTTGATATATCGCAAAACGATCTTTTCCCAAAGCAGAAAAACCGATTCACACTCATCCCTCCATTTTATCGTTCTGTGGCTTGAAATCCTCCGGCCCGAAAACGTCTCCCGTTTTCATGCTCTTAAATGCTATCGTGCCGACAAAATCGAATCCGACCACCTTGCAAAGCGTGGTAAATACAATTTGCATCTGCCTTGCCTTCTTCCGCGCCTCGATATACGCCTTTTGCTCGTCTGCGCTCCTGCGCTTGCGTTCCTCCGCCCGCCTTCGCGCAAGCTCCTGCTCAAGCTGTGCCGTCGTTGCCTGATTCACCCTCGGCGGTGGCGGCTTTACGCTCACATACCGGGTTTCCTCTTTTGCGCGGTATGCCTCCCTGTATACATTGTTCAGTGCCGCAGTTTCGGTCGGGCTGAAATATCCGCTGCCATTACACAGGTTTTCACGGTTCGGCGCGTGAATCGCTTCCAGAGGTTTATGCACCGCGACCTTCCTCCTCCCATCCGCATCGATCTATCATGATTTCCACACATTCCCTAAGACGGAACACGGCATATTGCATCCCGCGCGGGTCCTTCAATTCAGATATATCCTCCTCTACTGCCGCACGCAGCCCGGCGACAAACGGACACGCCCACAAACTCGTATATTTTTCCCTGAATTGCCTGATTTGTTTTTTGACAAGGCCATAATACTCCGGGCTATCCTCGCTATCTTCAACCGATTCGCACAGTGCTGCAAAATCTTTCAGAAACGCAAGTATCGCACGTTTTTTCCGATCGTTGTTTTCCACGCTTATTCCTCCTGAATACTCCGTTTCGTCCATTCCCTCGCTGCTTCCGGGAAAAACCCTTTGCAAAAACGGCTGCCCATATCACATTCTCCATACGCGTCCACACACTCCGCAGATCTGTTCGCACAGTATTCAGCAGCGTTTCCACCCACACCTTCGCAAACAAAATCCACAAAGTCTCCGCAAAGGTCGGTTGCAGCTCCCTCCGCCGCCTCCGCGCGCTCCTTGTACACGGCCATCTCCCTCGCCTGCTCCGCCTGATGCGCGATCACGCCCTCAAGCCACGTGATCTCCAGATGATGTTTCCATTGCATATCCTCAATGCTTTTCTGATATCTGCGTTCCAGCGCTGCCATCCGTTCGACGGCAAACGAATCATCCCACGCATCGCCCCGGATATATTTCCTATCCACCTTCTGCCTCGCCTTTCTGAGCGCCCCAGCTATTCTCTCGTCACCGCCAAGCTCTCTCTCAATCCTCTGGAAGCAATAACAGAATCCATCATAGAATGCTTTACCCTCCGCCGCCTTCACCTCCTGCGACAGCTCCCTCACCAGCTGCGCGCAGTCATCGCCCATATGCCTGCGCACCAGCTCCACAAAATCCTCGCGGCCTCGCACAAACTCCAATACACCATGAATATCAACCTTTGCGATTCCGTTGGAGTATGCACGCCCGGCTTCGCCGTTCATACCCCGCATGCAACCCTCATGGCCTCCGCTCGCTGTTCCCTTGTCTCTTACGTCCTTACCCCTGTGCATTTTCAAATCCCTCCCGCAAAATCCATCAGCGACGCCACATCTCTCCCCGCGTCCGCCGACTGCAAATACCCGACCCCGTCCCGGAAATACTCCGCGCTCAGCTCGCATCCCACGCCCTCGCGCCCCATCCTCACGGCCATGTACGGCACCGTCATCAGCCCGCCGAATGGGTCGTATACCGTTTCTCCCGGATTGGAATACCGCTCGATCAGCCGCTCCACCAGGTCCAGCTGCAACGGGCATATGTGCATTTGCAGCCCCTTGCGTTTCTGGTCCCCGTTCAGTGTCCTCATGCGCACGATGTCGTCCCATGCGCTGTCGTCCCAGCTCCCCGCACCCGTTACCATGAAGGTGGCCGGCAGCTTCCCCATGCGGTCCAGCTCCTCCGCCAGCCTCACATGCTCGCGGTAATCATAGACCGTTTCGCGGCTGTACTTCCGGTATGCCTTGGCAAGCTCGCCCACGGGCAGCGCCATCAGCTCATCCTTGCTCATCAGCCGGTCCCCACTGGATCGCCAGAAAGCGTGCGCGTCGATCTGCCACCTCGCGCGGGTGTATTCCTCTTTGCTCTTGGCCACCGGCACGTCGGCATACGCTTTTTCCGTGCTGCTGGGCAGCTTTCGGAACAGCAGCACATACTCCGGGCACCCCACGCCCATCTTGCTTCCGTCCTTGCACTGCTCCGTCCATCCCAGCCGGTACGTCTGGTTGTTTTCCCGCACCACGTCCGTAAGCACCGTGATCATGCCCATGTACCAGAAGCCCGCCCGCATGAAATGCCGGATCGTATCGGCATGAAACGGCTCAATCGTCGGCATCCCCGTGCCCGTCTGCGATCCGAACAGCACGCGATCCTTGACATGGCAGCACAGCAGCCGTCCAGGCCGCAGCACCCGCAAAAGATGCGGCGACAGATATCCCATCTGCCCGAAAAACCGCTCCGTATCTTCGTTATGCCCGAAGTCGTTGTAGCTTGGGCTGTACTCATAGTGATTGCTGAACGGTATGCTGGTCACGATCAGGTCAACGCTGTTTTTCTCCATCCTCGCCGTCTCGTCGATGCAGTCATTGTGCACCGCCCTGTAATGCCTGCCCGTCACCTCGTATCTCTCCACGCCCATGCTCCTCTCCATGCGCTCCGCCGCGCGCCCGCCAAGTCCGTACTGGCGCACGATCTGCGCCATTCGCTCCTGCAAGTCGTCGTGGTCGGCCCATTTCCGTTTCAGCACCCGCAGGATCTCCTCTTCGCTGTCCATGTAGATGATGTCAATGACGACCTTCTCGCTTTGCAGGAAACGGTATATCCGATGGATTGCCTGGATAAAATCGTTGAACTCATAGTCGATGCCCACGAATATCGCCCGGTGACAGTGTCGCTGAAAATTGCACCCCTGCCCGCTGATCTCTTTTTTCGTGGCCAGCAGGCGCGTCCGGCCTTCGGAAAAATCCACCACGGCACGCTCCCGCGCGTCGTAGTCCTGCGCGCCGTATACCTCCACCGCCTCCGGCAGCTGCCTCTTGATCTCCCGGCGTTCCTCCTCCAGATCATGCCACAGGATGAAATGCGCTTCCGGGTCGCTCTCCACAATGCTGCGCGCCATGGCCACGCGCGCCTGGATGCTCTCCCGCTTTTCGCGCGCCGCAGCCTGCAGGCCCAGCGCCGCATCCCTTACTATATGCTCCTGCCCGTTGCGGTCCACCGTGGGCGCCTCCGCCGCCTCCAGCCCGTGATACCGTACCTCCATCGGCGGAAGCACATATCCCCCATCATCATAGCCAAGGTCGCCCGGGCGCGATATGAACAGCGCCCAGGTGCTCACCCACAGCCAGAACTCCTCTTCCTTGTGCGGATACAATGTCAGGTTCCCCGCTTTCTGGCTGTCACGCTGGAAAAACCTCGTCAGCGCCTGCCCCGTGTCCATCACGCCCAGAAACCCGGCGTAATGAATCAGCTCTTTGTATCGGTTCGGGCTGGGCGTGGCCGTACATACCAGCTTGTACCCCACGCCGCTGAACTTGTCCATGAACGTCTGATAGGTCTTGCTCCCAAACGACCTCAGCACGCTTGCCTCGTCCAGCGCACACGCCATGAATCGCTTCGGGTCGATGTCTCCATCCCGTACCCGCTCATAGTTGGTCAAAAAAACGCGACTATTCTCCATCCGTTCCATCACTTCGCGCATGCTGCGTACATAGGCCGGCGGCCTATCCCATCCAAGCAGCTGCACCGCGTCCCGCGTAAACTCCTGTCTCACGCCCAGCGGCAGCACGATCAGCGCGGCGCGCCACGCGCCCTGTGCAGGCGTCCCGTGCCTGATCGCCAGCCGGCACCACTCCAGCTCCTGCACCGTCTTTCCCAGCCCGAAGCTCTCAAACAGTGCCCGGCATCCTCCCCGGCATGCCCACCGCACCGCGTCCCGCTGGTGCGGCTTGAGCGCCGTGCTGATCTCCTCCGCCGGAACGTCGAATCCGGCATCCGGCGCGACCACCCGCTTGGTGCGGAGAAACTCTTCATAGGTCATAGATATTCCACTGCCCTTCTTAATCCGTTTTAGCCGAAACGCACATTTCTGGAAGATTGGCCCGTACAAGCGCCGTCGGGATCGGAGGGCACACAGCGTTTCCGCATCTTGCCACCTGTTCGCTCTTGGGATAGCTTTTCCCGTCTGCATCCACGTCGATGATATAGTCCGAAGGAAACCCCTGTGCGTCAAATAGTTCTCTGGGCGTGAGCATTCGAAGGCCAATATCTACGATTTTATAGTCCTGCCCACGCACAGTCACAAGTCCCATTCTATCCTTGACGGTGATCGTCGGTGCAGGCTTTTCGCAGGAAACGGCATTATCGCCAGAGCCGTAATATTTGACGAGAAAAGCGCGCACCTCTCCGAAGTGGTTACTCTTGGCGGTCATCGTGTTCAGCGGATCATCTACCACTTGGCCGTCGCAACGGTTGTTGAATTGAGTAATATACGCAGCGCATACAGCATTGTGGTCAACCGCCGTTACGGTCGGAAGGGGATCTCCCACATCGCTGGCAGGGCTGGTATTTCCTCCGCCATAGAATTTCGATATGAACGCAGATACCATACCGTATCGGTTGGACGCATCCACCGTCATAATGGGTTTGTCCACCGTCTGCCCGCGTACACCATCGTATTGTTCGCTGTGATATTGGATTATAGACGGGGCAATAAGCATGTGATGACCGCCGGTAGTGATCGTCCCGATAGGTTCCCGTGCATCACTGCCCACGGCATTTTCGTTATTCCGCATCAGTACCGGAACACACACGCAATGCTCCGCTTTGGAAACAACCGTCCGCAAAGGCTCGATGACGCTGTACTGTCTGCCGTCGCCCGCGAAGCCCGTTTGAGCAATGGAAACAATAAACGGTTTTGGGTTGTTTACAACAAATTTCATAATTCCTTTTGCAATGCGCCGCATCGTGTTTTCAGACAACGGACGCACAGCTCGGATACCGTATTGCTCCATGATTTCTTTGGAACTGGCAAAGATGGATGGACATGGCAGGGAGAAGTCCAGCACATCCGCCACTGGGACCCAAGGCTTCTTTATACCGACAGCAACTTCAAGGCTGTCTGGAGCAGCGTGCGTAGGTTCTGGCCACACAATCCGTCTCCCGTCGCAACGGGCAATCAGGAAAAACCTCTTTCGGATTGTCGGCGCTCCGTAGTCGCAGGCACGCAACAGCCGGTACTCCACGTGATAGCCAAGCTTCTCAAGCTGGCCCACAAATCGCCGGAACGTTTCTCCCTTGTAACGGGGATCGGGCCGGTTTTTCTCGTCCAGGCGTCCCCAATCCTGAAACTCCTCTACATTTTCCAGCATGATAACGCGTGGATGAACAGCCTTTGCCCACTTTACGGCAACCCATGCAAGGCCACGAATTTTCTTGCTGACTGGTTTTCCGCCCTTCGCTTTGGAGTGGTGCTTGCAGTCCGGGGAGAACCATGCGAGGGCCACTGGTCGGCCGGCGCAAGCCTCTACAGGATCAACCTTCCACACATCCTCTGTGTAATGCTCCGTTGCCGGGTGGTTTGCTCTATGCATGGCGATGGCCGCCGGATCGTGGTTGATGGCAATATCCACGCTTCGGCCAATGGCTATCTCAATTCCGGTAGATGCTCCACCTCCTCCTGCAAAATTATCCACAACGATCTCATTCATTACGCCACACCCTCCACTCTCACAGGCATCACGATGGCCCGATACCTTACGTCCTCCATATCCGCCTGCACGCAGAGCATCTTTGTCTTTGGACTGAACACAAGCCCGGCCTGCGCATCTTTCACAGCCGCGACAGCCGTCATCAGGTGCGCAGCATTATACGCATAGCTGCCTTCCTCCGCCTTCCCTGCCTCAACGCCGCTCACAGCTTCCGAAAACATCGAAAACGCGCCTTTTTTCTCAATCGTCAGGCCGTCTCCAGCCACACGAACCACGACGAACAGCTTGCTAAGGCCGATAGCCAGTTTGCATCGGTTCAGCACCGCTGCCATCTCCCGCGCCTCTACCCGGATAGGCTCAATCCCGCCCACGGCCTCAAACGCCTTTGTAAAATCAATCGGCGCGGCGGCGATCAGCATCGTGCGCAAAGACCACACCCCAAGCTTTGTCAGCTCGATCCTCCGCCCATCAGCGCGGATCACCATATCCCCGTCATCCGCCATGGATGCGGCTTTCATCAACGCATCGGCGGGAACCATGCAGTCAATATCGTTCGTCCACGTCGCCGGGGACTGCGCGCGCGCCAGTCTCACGCCGTCGCACGCTTCCATCGTCAGCCCGTTCGGAGATGTGAACAGGCGTATGCCGGTCAGCGCCACACGCTGCTCCGTTATCGCGGCCACCGCATGCTTGACCGCGCCAACCATCGCGCGCAGCGTACCACACGGAATCAGGATGCTGTCATCCCCGTCCACCGGCGCCATCTGCGCAGGCTCCACGATTTCCCGTTCAAACGTCGCTTTTCCGCTTCCCTGCCGTATCCGCAGAAGTTCGCATGCCCGGCTTTGCCGTTCATGCTGTGCATGCAACCCGCATGATTGCCGCTCGCTCGCGGCAGGGTCCCCGCCCTGCCTTCGCTCGCTTCTGCCTTGGCCCTGCCGTCCTTCACGCGGCTTGTCCCCGTCCACTTTTACGCAAATATCCCCGTCCGTCAGCGCCTCGATGTATTTTGCCGCCAGCTTCGGCACCACGAAGCTCTCCGGCGCGCCTCCCCAGGAATCCTCCGTCGCGGCTACACCGCCGATCTCGATGCGCAGGCTGTCTCCGCTGATGATCACGCAGCGGCGCTCCGCATCATAGGCGATTCTTGCATTCTTGATTCCAGCCGCCTCATGGACTGCCGCTTTCAGCTCTTTTCCGTTAAAAATCATGCTTCTTCGCTCCTATCTCGCTATGCACGCATACGTCATGTGCCGTGGGTCAAACGCCATGCCGAACCCCACCAGCGTCCCGTTTCGCTGCTTGGCCAAATTCGCCCGGATGTACTGCATGTCGCCTCTGTCCAGAAAGGCCGCCACGGTGGCCCGGTCGCGTTCCGGCACCTCTTCGTCCCGCACGCTCTCCACCCTGTGCAGCAGCAGCACGTTGTCCGCGTCCTGCTCTATGTCTCCCGATCCCCTCAAGCTGTCCAGCGTCGGCATGCGAAGACGTCCCTTCGTCTCCGGCCTGCTCACCTGCGCCAGCGCCAGCACCGGCACCTCCAGCTCAAGGGCGATCGCTTTCAGCTCGTGGCTGACCGTCGTGATTCGCACATAATCGCTCTCGCACGCCCGCTTGACCTTCAGCAGCTGGAGATAATCCACCATCAGCAGGTCCAGCCCGCGCGCGTCCCTGCGCCTGCGCGCCGCCGCCGCAAGGTCCTCCACCGTCGTTACGCTGAACGTGAACGGCATGCTGTACCCGGCCAGTTCCGCGCATGCGTCGCTCATGGCCGTCCAGTCGGCCTCGGTAATCCCGCGCCCGGTCCGAAGTTTCCGCCCGTCCACCCCGCTCTGCGCGGCGATCAGCCGCTTGACGTACTGAAGCGGAGACATCTCCAGCGAGCACACCGCCACCTTTTTGCCCTTCGCGGCGATCTGCACGCCCATATAGGCCGCCAGCGCGCTCTTGCCAACCCCCGGCCGCGCGCCCAGCACGGTCAGCTCGCCCGGAAAAAACCCGCCCATGGCCGCGTCAAGGTCCGCTATGCCCGTAGGCGTCACAGTCCCTCCGCCGCCGGCCAGCTTCTCCACGTCGTCCATGGTCATGCCAACCATGGCGCTCATCTCCTGCCAGGTCGCCTCGCTCCGGCCCACGCGCCGAAGCTCCGACATGGCCTCCTCCGCCGTCTCGTCCGGCGGCAATCCCTCGTCCGCCGCAGAAGCGGCCAGCCTCTCCGCGACCCGCTGCAGCACTCTTCGGGCGCTCAGTTCCTTGATGCGTTTCACGTACCCCTGTACTCCGCTGGGCGCGGGGCATGCGCGAAAGCAGCCGATCAGATGCGCCTGCGCCTTCCCTTCGTCCTTTGCGCGTTCATCCCGGAGCATCTCGTAGCCTACCGTGCGGATATCGATGGGCTCCCGGCGGGCGCACAGCCTGTGCATCGCGCTCAGCGCCGCGCGGTTCAGCTCCTGCACAAAATCCTCCTCGCACAGCCCGGCAAGCCATTCCGCCGGGGATGATACCTGCATCAGCGCGCCGATCACCGTGTTTTCCGCAAGCTCGCTGTAAATCAATTAAACCCCACCTCCGCTATGTCCGGCACCGCCGCGCGTGCCTTCGCCTGTTCCGCGTCCATGCCTCCCGCGGCCCGCCATTTGCGCAGGATTCCCTCCACGTACCGCCAGCTTCTCGCGCTGGCCGGGCCTGTCCCCGCGCGTGCCACAGCCTCCAGCACCCACGCGGCGGAGTAGTCCGCCACGAGGGCGTTTGCCTTCCGCACGTCCGCCGATGTCTGTGGGATGCCGATATCGCGCGCCGCATCCAGCACCGCATCAAAAGCCTCCTGCAGCTCTCGCGCCTCGTTATCGCTCAGAAGTTCGCATGCCCGGCTTTGCCGTTCATGCTGTGCATGCAACCCGCATGATTGCCGCTCGCTCGCGGCAGGGTCCCTGCCCTGCCTTCGCTCGCTGCTGCCTTGGCTCTGCCGTCCTTCACGCAGAGCCCCGCCAGCCTGCGGACCGTCCCCGTCTCCGTCAAAGGGGGCTACGGGGGTTTCTCTTTTCTTCTCTTCTCTTCTCTTATAGAATGATTCCAATGCCCCACCATACTGAAACCATTCTGGTTTCATATTGGTTTCAATGTTAGTTTCAATATTTGTTTTAGTCCCGGCCCCGGATGCCGCCCTGCTCCTTGCAGCCCTCGCGGCTGCCGCAGCGTCGCACCTGTTGCCGTAGGTATTGGTACACCTGTCTATGCCCGCCTTTGCCTGCGGCCACAGGAACCGCTCGTTTCCGCGAAAGTCGGGTTCTGTTCCGGTCTGCGCATACCTAAGCATGGCCATGAACAGCCGCCCTTGTTCCGCATCGCCAAGCAGGGCCAGGGCATCGGCAAAGTCCGCATAGACTTTAATGTACTTCATGCCACTTGCCTCCCTGTCAGAACGGCAGATCCTCGCCGTCAACCGGCGCGTACCCGTCCTGCGATTCTCCGCTTTCTCCCTGCTGCCTCGGCGTCAGAAACTCCACATCCTGCGCCATGACCTCAAGCGACGCCCGCGCAGATCCGTCCTGTGCCGTGTAGGCATGCGCGCTGACCGCGCCGCATACAGCTGCTTTCCGCCCCTTGGCCAGATACTTGTGGCAGTTCTCGCCCATCGCGTTCCATGCCGATACGCGGAAATAGTCCGCCCCCTCGCGCCCTCTCCGGTTTACCGCCACCGTGAAGGTGCATACGTTCTTCCCGTCCTGCGTGGTTCGCAGCTCCGGGTCACGCGTGAGGTTCCCGATGATGGTCAGTCTGTTCACTCCGCATCCTCCTTTTTGTTCAGTTGCTCCATTTCCTCAATCATCTTCTGCCCGCACTCCGGGCAGAGGTGCGCGGAAACATCAGCACGGCCTTTCAGCAGCTCCGATCTGGCATGGAAGTCTATCTTGTAATATCCGGATGCATCAAACCGGCTTTTCGTGATCTTTCCGCATTTATCACAAACAACCGCAAACATCTTATTCTCCTTTCAGGCTGTACGCTTTCGCGATTTTCCCGTCGATCGCAACCTCCTCCAGATGGTATTTCTCCATCAGCCGACCGTCCCCGTGCCGGTGCGCTTCCTCGTGGTGCGCCCGGCACAGCGGCAGCGCCCGCATCCCGATGTGGCATATCTCCTGCCGGTCGCGCCCCATGCCCACGCGGTCAACGTGGTGCAGCTCGGCCCTGCGCCCGCACACCGCGCACTTTTTGTGCGTCGCGCAGGCGTACACGTAAGCGTGCACATCGTCGTGGCACTCGTACAGCGGTACTTTGCTGGGCACGTCCATGTCCAGCATGAACTCGATCAGCATCGTGATGAACATCCGCGCCTCCGCCATCGTGCAGTCCGCCAGGCTGATCAGCTCATTCGTCAGCCCCTGCGCCACGCGCCGGCGAAAATCCATCTTCATGCACGCCTTCACGTTTTCCGGCGTGTCGCCGCTCCACGCGGATATCTCCCCCATCAGCGCATACGCCTTTCGGCGCTGCTCCGGGCTGATCAGCCGCTTGTCCATCCATACCACCGTCACCTGATCGCTCAGGTTGTCCGCGGGCGGCCTGCTGGTGGCGATGGTCACGCATCCCGCGCCCTCCGCGATCACGCGCCCCGTGGTCAGCATGTCATTCTTCCTCCATGTCTTTCAATGTACGGCCGCATTGCGATCGCGATCCATCCCGCCTGTATCGTCCGCTTGCGGCTTACTGCCGGGCGGTATTCTGCCGGCTTTAATCCTCTCGCTGTCACCACCCTTCGCAGGTTGCACGGCTGCCGGCACGTCTCGCAGTCCGCCCCGCACATCAGGCCCGCCAGCGTACGGTCATCCGCCTCCGCCAGCGCCCGCTTTCCGTACTCGCACGGGCTTTCGCATTCCGCGCACGCCGTCAGGCCATCGCCCAGCTTCGCCTCGTCGCACAGCAGGTGCTCAAGTTTCGCATACGCCATTCACGCTATCCTCCCGGCAGTCCATACCAGCAGCCACGCCGCAATCGCCACATACGCCAGCACCAGCGGGATTGCCACATAGCGCGTCACGTCGCGCTGGTCGCAATCGGACAGCGCGCGTCTTATCTTGCGGTTCGCATGCCCGCCTTCGGCGTTCATGCTCTGCAAGCAACCCTCATGTCCGCCGCTCGCTTTCATGCCGGGTCCCATGCCCGGCATCCGCTCGCTGTTCCTATGGCTCTGCCGTCCTTTCTGACGCTCGCCGCGCCGGGTCGCCTTACGATACTCCACCACTTCGATCACGCCCGCTTTCGTTTGATCCTTGGTTTCCCGTCCGGCCCCATCTCCCACAGGTTCGGGTCGAACGCTACCACGTTGCGCGCTCTTCGCCCCTTTTTCTGCGGAGGCGGCGCCACATAGTCGTCCGGCCTCTGCGTGCGCTCTTTCTGCCAGCGGTCAATCTCGCTCACCGTCACCGCCCAGCGTGGGCGCACTGCGTTCGGGTCCCGGCTCAGGTTCACGCATCGCATGCTTTTCATCAGCTGGCAGGCGCAATCGTAGCTCACCCCCAGCAGCTCGGCCACATCGGCCGGGCGCAGCAGTTTTTCCGGCATGGTTTCTTCTCCCTTCCTGGCCGCATGACTTAAGCAGTCATGCGGCCGATTTCGTACCCGGCCATCATGCCGGCAGCCATCAGCGTGGCCGCCTGCACTTCCTCGTCGGTCATTTTCTCGATCGTCGCCATGGCCTCTTTCAGCAGCTCTTCTCTGGTCACTTTTTGCACCTCCCTTGTGGGTATTTGTTTCGTGTGATATCATCTGCCGTGAGGTGATCTTCCGTGGATTCGCTTTCCTATGGCCTTCTGCTCCGTATTGCTTCTTCCAACAAGCGTCTGCGCGAGCATGATCTCTCCCCCGAAGAGCGCGGCGCCCTTTCAGATTTTCGCCAGAAAGGGTTTGTCGTTCGTAATCTTGATGGAGAGATCTTCATGCGGCCCTCCGGGTACTCGGCCTTAGCCGCCGAAAAAGAGCGCCTTGAGCGTGAGGAGCATGAGCAGGCCGAGCAGGACGCGGCCCGCCGTGCAGAACGTGCGTACCTCGATCAGCAAACTCAGAAGCATTTCCGGCACGACTGGCGGATAGCTGCCTTTCAGCTTGTCGGAAGTTTCATACTCGGTGCGGTAGCCGACCACTTTTTCGATATAGTCGGATATGCTTTGCGGCTTTGGTCGTCGCTGTTTCATGGATGATGCCCTCCCTTCATCTGATGATAATAATAATTCATTTGATGTATTTTGTCAATATAAATACTTCAAAAAATGAAGATTGTGTGTTATAGTATCTTCGGGAGGTGCCTATGAAAGAGAGAATTCGCGCAATCATTGAGTACGCAGGAATAACACAAGTTGCCTTTGCCAAAAAACTGGAACTTCAACAATCTACCGTTAGTATGTGGTTAAGCGGAAAAAACACGCCTACCGACGCAACAAAACAGCTTATTTGCAAAACATTCGGCATCAGCCGCACATGGCTCGAAACCGGCGAAGGCGATATGATGGACACAAGCGTAGAGCAGGACATCGAGCTTCTTACCCGCGCCATGGAGTGCGGCAGCAGCGCAAAAAAGCAGCTCATCCGCATCGTCGCCGCCATGCCGGATGCCCTGCTTGAATCTATGGTCAGTTACCTCAAATCCGCAATCAAAGAGCCGGAAGCGTAATGCTCCCGGCTTTTCGATTGAATATGCATTTATTCAAATATCAGGTCCTTCTTTCCAATGTATGAAGTAAGCACAGCTTCTCCCGCCTCCACATCGAACGTCATGCCCTCCTCCAGTTCCATCGTCACGCTGTCATTTCGAGACGTTGGGTCGAAATACTCGTTTTCCGGGCTGGTCAGCGCCCAAAACGGCGATCCCATATCAATGTTTGTTTTTCCACCGGAAACAGGCTCGATTTTCCATTTTCCGGCCAGTTCCGGGCCGACAGTTACCCTGCCGATCGGAAGCACGATCTCTTTCCATGCATCGGACTGCATGATCTGTTCCCTTATGCTTTCCCTGTCGGAAACGATTTCTTCATACGATTTCCCAGCAAAATCCCCCGTCGAACCTGCCGGGAATCTGTATCGATCCTGATTTTCCATCGGAATCAATCTGGCAGAAGAATATTTGATCTGCAAAAACGACCCGGACCTCATATCAATTTCCACGAAAAACGTACTAAGCGAACTTCTGGCTAAATTGTTAGGACTTTTAATATATTCTTCAAATAACGCCTCTGAAATATACACATATGCGCCTCCGGCTTGGACGCGATCTGAATACACTACTTCAACGCTGGTATCAGTAGCAGCCTCTATCCTCCACTTTCCAGCCGGAATATCCCGCCCTATCTCCCACACGCCCCATGGGACCACAACGCTTCTCCAATCGTAAGCCTCCCAAAGGGCACGCCCGGCCTGTTCGTAACGCAGCACCGCTTCATCATAATCAAATTCTTCCGCAACGCATCCGGTGCAAAAGATGCACATTACAGCCAACAATACACACAATGCAGCCGAAAATGCAATTCTCTTTTTTTTCATCCTGAACAAACATTTTTCCATCATAATAGTGCCCCCCTTTTCCTGCATTATACAGATCATCCCGATATTCGTCAATCCGCTTTCGTGCAGTCCGCGAACCCGCCTCACCTTTCGCGCCATACCTTAAGCAGCGCATTCGCGTATGCGCATATTTTCCGGATATCCATTACCGATAGTTTCCATGCTGTCGCCACCAGCGTCCGTATCCATTTTTTCTTTTCGTCCACTTGCAAGCCCCCTCATATGCATATCATTCACGCCGATATCTTCGCTTGCGTCGTGACACTATTATACGAACGCATGTTCTCATTGTCAATGAAAAAATTTCAAAATATTTCTGATTTTCCTGTTGACAAATATCATTAAATGATATATAATACAATTACCGAAAGGGGAACAGCCAACAGGCCCTTTAAGGGCCGGGCAAGGAGGATAGCACCGTGTACGATAAGCACAACATCATGCGGAATGCGTGGAAACTTATCAACGCATACGGCATCAGCCGCAGCGTTGCCCTCAAGAGTGCATGGGCACTTGAAAAGGCTATGATCAAGGCTGACAAAGTTGCTGAAGATATCTGCTGGAACACAAAGGTCCGCGTCAACGATTGGGTGAAGGGCGCTTACAACCGTACTTACGTTGAGGTGGCCATCTACACCAACGCTTGGAACCGTAAGGGCGTTGAGAAGATCGGCTATGTTGACAACACTACCGGCGAGTTTATCGCCGCTTAATGCCCGCGGGCGGGACAAGCCGCCGGGGATGGAGGTATACGATGCAGGTAATTAACAAGAGCGGGACGCAGATCAACTACGATGCCGCGGTGCAGCTCATGGACGATGAAATCCGCGAGGAACTTCACGCCGAACTCGCTCCATGCGCAGAGCAGGAGTTCTTCGCAGCCTACGAGGCAGCGCATGCCGAGAAATTCGGCGAAGAGTGGGAGCTGAGCAAAGTAAATCCATGCTGGTAAGGCCCGCAGGAGCGCAAAGGCTCCGGGGATGGAGGAAAAAACACGACAATCACAGGGGGATGACGCAAATGCCATTTGACCACACGGCACCTCGAACAACAACAGATAGCCCCATCGCCCGGCGCAGGATCGCCGCCGGGCTTACGCAGACCCAGCTTGCCGAAAGGCTTGGCGTTACCCAGCTAACCGTCTCCAGATGGGAGAACGAAGGTCGCATCCCTCGCCGTCCCATGCTGTACAAGTTGGCCGAAATGCTGGCCTGCGAGCCTCGCGACCTGTTGTGAGGTGATTTCATTGCCCAGGCAAACACTCAAGCAGCGCCCGGATGGGCGTTATGCCTGTAGATATAAAGGCAAGTTCTTTTATGGCGCCACACAATCCGAAGCGCTTGCAGCCCGCGAGGCATACAAGCGTATGGAAGAGCAGGGGCTGCGAAAAGAAAGTCAGGAAATCACGCTTTCCGCCTACGTTGCCAGATGGCTTCCCGCCTATCACGCCGAAGCCAGCGCAAAGCAGTACAATCAGTACGCCAAGATCGTTGACCGGCTCTGTGCAAATCTGGGCAGCCGTAAAATGTCGGACATCACCGCAACGGATATTCAGACCTTCTTTTCCGGCCTTATCGGCCTTTCGGATTCCTACATCAAGAAGCACAAGTCAGCCGTCAAGGGCATCTTTTCTGCCGCAGTTGATGATGGCATTATCCTCAGGTCCCCTTATGCATCTTCTATAAAAATTCCACAAGGCCCGACCGGATCGCATAGAGCAATCGAACCATGGGAGCGCGACATCGTGCACCGGCTTGCCAAAACGCACCGCTTCGGCATCGGGGCCATGCTGATGCTCTATGGCGGCCTCCGCCGCGGTGAAGCCCTGGCTTTTGATATTGATCGTGATGTCGATTTCGCAAATAATCGCATCTATGTCCGCGAAGCAGTATCTTTCGACGATACAAATCAAGGCCATCTCAGGCGACCGAAAACAGCGGCAGGAATGCGCGAACTCCCGCTTTTTAGGCCGTTGCGCGACGTCCTTATCGGCAGGCATGGAAAAGCCGTAAACAGTGCGCGGGGAGGAATCATTACCAATCAGGCTTTCAGATCCATGTGGCGATCCTATCTAAGCGAGGCCAGCACCATTCACAACGGCGGCCGGTGCAAACGCTGGGCAGGGCGCACCAACGCCGATAAAGCCGCCATCGAAAACGGCCAGGAGCCTGCCGAATGGGTGCCTGTATCCATGCAGCCATACGACCTCCGCCATTCCTTCTGCACCATGCTATATGATGCCGGTGTTGATATCAAAACCGCTATGAAATGGATGGGGCACGCGGATGAAAAAATGATTCTCAAGATATATGCGCACCTTACCGCCCAAAAAGAAAAAGCAGCCGAATCTGCGGTGGCTGCCGAAGTAGACAAAATTTTTAATGGTAGTCAAAACGGTAGTCAATCAGGCTATAGCATTAAGAATATCGTTTAACAGCAATCGTTTTCAATCAATAAAATTCCACTCTCTTAATCAGGGTGTCCAGGGTTCGAGCCCCTGATGGTGTACCAAACGACCCGCCGAAACGGTGGGTCGTGTTTTTTCATCTTCAGCCCCTTCTCCCCTCCGCCGGCATGCGCCCGCGAACTGCCGCAAAAGCGCCTCCTTCCCAAGCCGGAAGGAGGCGCCGTTTTGTGCCCCTCGAAGCGATGCCCTTACTTTTCAAACAGCGCCGCAATGTCCTCGGGGGTTTCTCCCTCGCGCAGCCTGCGGCAGACCACCATCAGCCGCCCATCCTCCAGGTCGTAGCTGCAGGTAATCAGCATGAGAAGCTGGTCGTCCACGTTCATGTCCACAGGTGAATTCCAGATCGAAACCTCTCTGAGATCCTCCAGATACGCCTTGAAGGCGCTGCTCTGACGGAAGGTAGCCGAATCCCTGGGCGCTTGCTCCTCATCATCGGGAAAGACGATCTGCGTGATGTCAAAGTAACTGGAATGGTCGGGCAGCATGGAGGCATTAAAGACCGATACGGGCGCATAATACACGGGCTGCTCGTCATAGATGGTCTGGAACATCACGACGGGATGCTCGCAGGCGTAGTCGTAGCGCTCAAAGTCCGAAAGCGTACCGAACATGGAGCCGTCCTTCATGTTATGGCCATGGATCAGCAGCACGTCATCCGCAGGCAGAAGCTGGTTGTTCATGTTGAGAAAGAGCGTGCCGTTTTTGTCCTCCTCACCTGTGAAGCCATGGTCGAGATAGTAGGTGTTGTCGGACTGCACCACAGGCAGATCAATGCTCTCGCCCGCCTTGAGCCAGCCTACAAAGTCCTCATTCTGCGCATAGGGTTCTTCCAGCTCCTGCGCGATGGCCGGCGCATCCTGCGCACCGTCGGCATCGGGCGCCTGATCGGCGTAGCCGGTCTTGGGGATCTCGGTGTTGCGCTGACGTTCGTTGACAAAGGAGGATTCGACGAGCACGTCGGCGAGGATGGTCCCCTTCGTATTCTTCGCGGTGCAGGTATATCCCTTGGTGTCGGTTTCCGTCACCGTATACGTCAGGCTGGCAGGCACGCCGATCCAGACGGTCTCATCATGCCGCAGCTCAAAGGAAAGCGTTTCGGCGGTGTCGAAGATACGCGATTCATCGCCCTTGACGTATACGCCGACGCCATGAACGGCTTTGCCGTCGGCGTTCCTGAAAACGACCTGGAAGGGGAAGTCGCGGTGGCGGCTCGCACCGCTTCCCGTCACGGTCTTGTTGACCGTCAGGAAGCCGTAATCCAGGGCGTTGACAAGGACGGAGGCCGTCGCCGAGGGCCGCTTGTCAGGACCGTATCCACCCGCGCCGACGATCTCAGCGGTATTGACGATGGATTCGCCTTCCCTGGCGTTGAGCACGACGGTCGTGAGGATGAGCGTGGCTTGCTGGCCGGCCTCCAGCGCCTGGATGTTCCAAACGTTGGTGGTTTCCTCATAGATTGTGCCCTGGGTCATCTCTTTGCCCGTCAGGAGCAGCTTTTCGTGCAGGGGCTCGCTCACCCGGATGTCCCTGATGGGCGCATTGCCGGTATTTGTGAGGATCACGGTGTAGTGGATCTCATCGCCGGGCACCGCGCTGAGGCGGTCCGCCGTCTTGACAATAGAAAGGTTAACCGCCGCATTCTCGCCCTTGATGGCAATGCTGTCGGAAATCGGCGTGGCAAGCTTGGTGCCGTCGGCCTCAGTGATCGATGCGCTGCTGACGATCTCCTTTCCCGGCACGACGTCAATTACGGTTGTATGCAGCTTGAGCGTGCTCTTTTGTCCCTCCGCAAGTGCCGGAATGGTCCAGGTTCCGTCTTTCCACGAGGTCCCCTCCTCGGGGGTCGCCCCGTCCAGCCTCAGGTTTGCCGACGGCAGATTCACCGTCACGGTCACTTTCTCCGCCTTGGCGTTGCCATCGTTGGATACGGTGACGATAAAATTCACAACGCTGCCCGTGGCGGTCGTGGTATGATCGGCGGCAATCCCGATGCTCATCTTCGGGGCCGTCACCCTCGTCGTCGCGCTGGCGATGCCCGTGCCTGTATTCGCCAGCGTCATCACGCCCGCCAGCGCCGCCGTAATGGTCAGTTCATCGCCTGCGGACGCGTTGAGCGGAACCGACGCCTGCAATGTCAGCGACGCGCTGGCGCCCGCCGCCACCGGCCCGGTCATCCAAAGGCCATCCGCATACGAACCCCCATCCGAGACCGTGGCCGCGGGCTGGGCCATGCTCTCCGGCAAGACGATCTGGACCGCGCTGCCTTCAGAGGGGCCGCGGCCGTTATTGACAACCGTTACCGTATAGGTCAGGCTCTCGCCCGGTCTGGCTTCGCTCTTATCCACCGTGCAGAAAAGCTCGAGCTGCGGCGCCTCCTGAACCTTGACCTGTTTCTCGGCACGCGCATCATTGGCAACCGTCGCCACGGCGCTGAGCACGTCGCCATGGGCCGCCGTCTCCAAAACCTGCGCCCGCACCGTCAGAGACGCTGACGCGCCTGCCTCCAGCCGCTCCACCGTCCATATGCCTTCGGTATATCCCGCAGGCGCTTCAACAATCTGAAGCGTTTGCGCAAGGGTCACGTGTACAGCAACGGCCGTGGCGGCTTCCTGACCATCGTTGCTCAGCGTGAAGGTGAAGGACAGAATATCTCCAGCCTTTGCCGTTTCGTTATCAACACTGGCTCCGAGGACAAGATGGGCCTGCTGCTTCTCCTGGTTCCCGCCTTCCGGCTCCGTCCCCTCAGGCTGGCCGCCATCCGGCTCCTGATTCCCGCCTTCCGGCTCCGTCCCCTCAGGCTGGCCGCCGTCCGGCTCCTGATTCCCGCCTTCCGGCTCCGTCCCCTCAGGCTGGCCGCCATCCG
>CAUDEL010000008.1:0-72736 GCA_958448555.1 uncultured Eubacteriales bacterium
ACGCGCTGGTTGATCTCCTCCTCGGTCATGTTGGTGGAGGCGGTGATGGTGATCTTCTGCTCGTTGCCGGTGCCCTTGTCCTTGGCGCTGACGTTGACGATGCCGTTGCGGTCGATGTTGAAGGTCACCTCGATCTGCGGCACGCCGCGCGGCGCGGCGGGGATGCCGGTGAGCTGGAAGCGGCCCAGGGTCTTGTTGTCGTAGGCCATGGGGCGCTCGCCCTGCAGCACGTGGATTTCCACGGCGGTCTGGCCGTCGGCCGCGGTGGAGAACACCTGCGACTTGCTGGTGGGGATGGTGGTGTTGCGCTCGATGAGCTTGGTGAAGATGTGACCCTCGGTCTCAAGGCCCAGGCTCAGCGGCGTCACGTCCAGAAGCAGCACGTCCTTGACCTCGCCGCCCAGCACGCCCGCCTGGATGGCGGCGCCCACGGCCACGCACTCGTCGGGGTTGATGCCCTTGAAGGGGTCCTTGTTGGTGATCTTCTTGACCGCCGCCTGCACGGCCGGGATGCGGGTGGAGCCGCCCACGAGGATGACCTTGTCGATCTGCTCGGGGGTGAGGCTGGCGTCCTTGAGCGCCTTGTTCACGGGGCCGATGGTCTTTTCGACCAGGTCGGCGGTCAGCTCGTCGAACTTGGCGCGGGTGAGCGTCATGTCCAGATGCTTGGGGCCGGTGGCGTCGCTGGTGATGAAGGGCAGGTTGATGTTGGTGGACATCACGCCGGACAGGTCGATCTTGGCCTTTTCGGCGGCCTCTTTCAGGCGCTGGTACGCCATCTTGTCCTGGCGCAGGTCGATGCCATTTTCCTTCTTGAAGGTGTCGGCCACATAGTTGATGATGCGCTCGTCGAAGTCGTCGCCGCCCAGGCGGGTGTCGCCGTTGGTGGCCAGCACCTCGAACACGCCGTCGCCGATCTCCAGGAGGCTGACATCGAACGTGCCGCCGCCCAGGTCGTAGACCAAAATCTTCTGGCCGCCCTCCTTGTCCAGGCCGTAGGCCAGAGACGCGGCGGTGGGCTCGTTGATGATGCGCAGCACCTCCAGGCCCGCGATGCGGCCCGCGTCCTTGGTGGCCTGGCGCTGGCTGTCGCTGAAGTAGGCGGGCACGGTGATGACGGCCTGCGTCACGGTTTCGCCCAGGTAGCTCTCGGCGTCCGCCTTGAGCTTTTGCAGGATCATGGCGCTGATCTCCTGCGGGGTGTAGTCCTTGCCGTCGATGGACACCTTGTGCGCGGTGCCCATCTCACGCTTGATGGAGATGACCGTGCGGTCGGGGTTGGTGATGGCCTGACGCTTGGCGATCTGGCCCACCAGACGCTCGCCGTCCTTGGTGAAGGCGACCACGGAAGGCGTGGTGCGCGCGCCCTCGGCGTTGGGGATGACGGTGGGTTCGCCGCCTTCCATGACGGCCACGCAGCTATTGGTAGTACCAAGGTCGATACCGATGATCTTAGACATATGCTTTATCCTCCTCAAAATGCTTGCGCGTATGCGCAGATTTGGTCATTGTCGGTTTTGAATCTATGTAAAGCGGCCTGGCCGCTTGCCGGGGAAAAGGGGGCCGTCATTCGGGAACGACCTTCACCATCGCGTGGCGAAGCACCGCGCCCTCCATCTGATAGCCCTTGAGCAGGACCTCGCAGACCGTGCCCGGCTCGCCGTCCTCCGGCTCGCCCTGCATGACCGCGTTTTCAAGGTTGGGGTCGAACTTCTCGCCCCGCCGGTCGATGGCGGTGATGCCGCGCTTTTCAAACGCCTCGCACATCTGCCGAAGCACCATTTCCACCCCGCTCTTGAGGGAATCTCCCTCGCCGGAGGCGGCGATGGCGCGCTCCAGATTGTCCAGAACCGGCAGAAGCGTCGTGGCAAACGCCCGCGCCCCGTCGTCAAAAGCCTCCTTGCGGACGTTCTGGTTGCGGCGGCGGTAGTTCTCAAAATCCGCCTGCACGCGCTGGGCCATGTTCAGGTACTCCTCCTGCTTGGCCAGGGCGGCAGCCAGCGCCTCGGCAGCCTCGGCGGCGGCGGTGTCCCCAGCCATCTCCTCCCTGGCCTGCTCGTGCGCGGCCTCGGCGTCCATCGCGGTCTCGACGGCCGCTTCCATGGTTTCCACGGCCTCCTCCGCCTCGCCGTTCAGCGGCTTTTGCGTAACGTCCTGCATGTTGTCCCCTCTTTGCTTTCTTTTCTTCTTTGCCATTGTCTGTCACTCCTTGTCCTGCCTGAGCAGGTCGGTGAGCTGCTTGCCCATGGCGCTCAGTATGCTGAGCACCCGCCCATACTGCATGCGCGTGGGCCCGATGACGCCGATGGTGCCATGGGTGTTGTCGCTCAGGCGGTAGGTTGCCGTCACCAGCGAGCAGTCCTCCAGCTCAGGGATGCCGGTCTCCGGACCGATACGGACCGTAAAGGCCATCTCGCCGTGATCCTCCATGAGCTTGAGCAGCTTCTCCTTCGTCTCCAGAACGCTCAGGAAGCACTTGGCCTTCTCCACGTCCGAATACTCCGGGAAGTTGAGGATGTTGCTGGCGCCGCCCAAGGTGAGCTTTGCCTTGCCGCCCTCGCCCTCCACCGCGTCGAGAAACTCCGCCACGCCGCTGAGCACCTGGCGCTCGGCGCGCATGTCGCGCTCGGTTTCCCGGATCAGGCTGAGCGCCTCGCTCAGCGTATGCCCGCTCAGGCGCTCGGTCAGCGTGCGGCTGACGGCGTAGAGCGCGTCGGCGTCCAGGTCGTTTCCCACGCGGATGATGGAGTCGCGCATGATGCCGCCGTCGGTGACGACGACCAGCAGCGCGCTCTGGCTGCTGACCGGGACGAGCTGCAACGTGCGGATGCGAAGCTCCGCGCCCTTGGGGCTCATCACCAGCGAGGTGTAGTGCGTCAGCCCCGAGAGCACCTGCGCCGCCCGGCTGATGACGTCCTCCATCTGCTGCGCGCGGTTGGTAAAGTAGGCGCGCACATCGGCCGCGTCGCCGGTGCGGATGGCCCCGTTCTTTAGAAGCTGGTCCACATACAGCCGGTACGCCTTGGCGCTTGGGATGCGCCCCGCGCTCACGTGCGGCTGGTCCAGATAGCCCAACTCCTCCAGATCGCTCATCTCGTTGCGGATGGTGGCCGAGCTCAGCCCCATCTCGTACTTTTTGGAGATGGTCCGGCTGCCCACAGGAATGGCGGTCAAGATGTAGTCGTCGATGATCGCCTGCAAAATACGGAATTTCCGTGCGTCCATCGCCATTCTTGCCACCTCCCGCTTCTCTGGTTGTTAGCACTCGTTAGGGTCGAGTGCTAACACATGCATATCATATGCCACCCACCCGGGTTTGTCAAGGGCTTTTAAAATTTTCTCATTTGAATTCAACATTTGTTCATAATCGGCCGGACGTGATACAATGGCCGGGGAAGGAGGCGCGGCGTCTTGAAATCGAGCCGGCTGTTTCAGATTGTCTACGAGCTGATGAGCGGGGGACGCCTCACCGCGCCGGAGCTGGCGCGCCGGCTGGAGGTGTCGGTGCGCACCATCTACCGCGATGTGGAGGCCCTGTGCCAGGCCGGCGTGCCCATTTCCACCGGGCAGGGGCAGGGCGGAGGCATAGCGCTGATGGACGGCTTTGTGCTGGACCGCGCCCTGATGAGCGCGTCCGAGCAGGAGCGGCTGATGCTGGCGGTCAAAGCGCTGTCCAGCGCCACCGGCGACAGCGCGGCCCTTTTGCAGAAGCTGGGCGCGCTGTTTCGCGCGCCCGAGGCGGACTGGCTTTCGGTCGATCTGGATCGCTGGGGTCAGGGCGGGAGGCGGGACACACGCTTTGAGGTGATCCGCAGGGCCATTTTGGAAAAACGGGTGCTGGCCTTTCAATATGCGGGCGCGGGCGGTCTGCGGCCCCGGCGCGTCCGGCCGGGCCGCCTGTGCTTCAAGTCCTCGGCCTGGTATTTGCAGGCGGTATGCCTGGAGCGTCAGGCATGGCGCACCTTCAAGCTCACGCGCATGTGCGGCCTGCGCGTGACGCAGGAGCGCTTTTTTGAAACGCTCGCTCCTCCGCCCATCGAGCCCGCGGCCGGCGGCCTCACCGAGTGCGAGGTCAGGCTGCGCTTCCCGGCGGGGGCGGCCTTTCGCGTATATGACGAGTTTGCCAGCGAATCCATACGGGCCGGCGAGGACGGCTCTCTCACCGTGACCGCGCGCATGCCGCTGGGGGACGGATGGCTGTACGGCTATTTGCTCTCCTTTGGCGGGGCGGTCGAGGTGCTCTCCCCGCCGCAGGTGCGCAGGGGACTCGCCTGCTTTGCGCGGACGGCCTCTGAACGCTATCAAAAAGATTTGCCGCAGGGTGCAAACCTGACACAGGATGTCAGGTTTGAGGTGCTATCCTATGCCTGTCCCCCGGAGGATCAACCAGACGAACAGGAGGCGGAAGCATTGGAACAGACGTTTTGTCAAAGCTGCGGCATGCCCCTCACCGGCGCCCCGCAGGAGCTGGGCACCGAGAAGGACGGCACCCCCAATCCCGAGTACTGCACCTACTGCTACCAGAACGGAACCTTCACCCGCGAGTGCACCATGCAGGAGATGATCGATTTCTGTGCGCCCATCATGGCCCAAAGCCATCCGGGCATGACCGAAGCGGAGGCGTCCTCGCGGATGCTCGGCTTCTTTCCGCAGCTCAAACGTTGGAAAAAGGAAGACTGAACCACGAGGCACCGAAAAGGGAGAGCGTCCGCCAAACGCTCTCCCTTTTCGATCAGTTTTCCCCATGCACCCGCCGGTTCAGACGGCGGATTTTTGCTCGTAACATCAGATATTGCGCCGCCCAGGCCGCTGCGAAGATGCCCACAAAAACGCCTGTGTAAAGAGCCACTCCACCCGCACTGTGCTCCATCCAGCCACACACCCAGGCTATAGGCAGCATCACCAGAGCCGTCACAGCAAAATGGATGGCGGATTGCTTCAAAAGGCTCCAGCGCTCCATTTCCCAGATCAGTGAGCACATGCCAAACGCGGCGCCCAGCACGCCGCACAACACAGCCTGCAGGGCCACCGCTCCCGCCTCGCTTCCCGCCAGTGCGGCCAGTTCGGGCATGCAGGCCACATACCGTCCCTGCCCCCAGCCCAATGAAATGACAATGGTAATCAGGTAGCCCATGGCCATGCCCAGCGGGACGCCCAGCAGGCCGCGCAAAAGCGCCTTTTTCTTCACGGCTGTTCCCTCCTTGTCTAAATGCCCAGCACCTGACGGATCTTGGGGACATATCGCCGGGAAACCCAGGCCGCCGTACCGTCCTCCAGCGCAACACGAATGGTGCCGGCCAGGCTCAAGTCAAAGCCCCTGGCCTTGCCGAGGTTGATGATTTCCGAGTGCGATATGCGAACGAAGCGGGACCGGTCCAGCCTGTTTTCCAGCTCATAGAGCCGCAGGCGCACGGTGTATTCCCCCTCCGCCGTGCTCACATACACCTTGCCGCCGGCGGCATAGGCGCGCAGAATTCCCGCCGGGTCGAGAACGGCAGCCTTTTCGTCCCGAAATCCCATGAGCATCCTGGGTGCCTCCAGCTTTTCCAGCAAAGCGGCGATCTCCCCGGACATTCGGTCGGTATGGACCACGATTCTGGGCTCGGTGCAGGCAGGGTCGATCTGGATGTCGATGCGCACCTTCCTTCCCCCTTTCGCATCCAGTATAGGGGCTTGCGCCTTGCCGCGCAATCCTTTCGATACAATCGGTCGTTTCAGCAAGCCAAATGGCATGCATGGACAAGCGCCCGGCTCGGAACCGAAGTTCGAGTCGGGCGCTTGAGGATGTTTTTTTGGTTTGGCTGGCCTGCGTACTATTGGATGTCGTCGGCGTGCATGCCGTCCAGGGCGGGCTTGCGCTTCCAGGCGGTCATAACCCCCGTGCCCAGCCCCGTGCGCTGCCAGCTCACCTGCTCAAAGGAGAGCTCGGAAAGCCGCTCCTGCAGGGCATGGCGGTTCAGCGGCGCCGCCTCGTCTCCGTCGGCCGTCAGACGCCGGAGCGCCCCCACCGCCGAAGGCCAGCACGCCGTGCCGAGCACCAGCTGGCCACCGGGCTTGAGCACCCGCAGCACCTCGCCGAGCATCCGCCCCAGCGCCTCGCCGTCGCCCTTCCACTGCATCAAAACCGTGTCGAAGGCGTCCTCGCGCCAGGGGATATCCCCCTCGCCGGCATAGACGATATCACAGCTTTGCAGCCGCGCACGGGCCGCCCGCACATCCTCCATATCGGCGGAAACGCCGCACACCTCGCACTGCATGTTTCTGCGCAGGTATTCAGCCATCAGCCCCTTGCCCACCGTGGCGTCGAGCACCCGGTCCTCCGGGTCCACCACCACCCACCTGAGCATCGCCTTTTCCAATGCGCTCAGATGCGGGCCCGCCTTGACGGACAGCTCACCGGATATGGTTTTGCCTTGTACCTTGGAGATCATGCGCGTCCTCCTCAGCCATTGTGATTCCTGTCACACGGCCATTATATCACAAAATTGCTAAGAGTGCACGCATTTTTGTAACATTTTGTTTATTATTTTGAATACTCTCGTAAACAATAAGTAACGGATGCCTTCCGGCTGAGTACCAGCCACAGCGCCGCATCCAGGAGACACAGCAGCGCGACATCGGTGGCCAGCGCAGCGGACATGGGAACGTCCCAGCTCACCAGCGCCACCGCGGCGCCCACCAGCATCGCGATCACCAGCATGCCGCCGAACATGCTAATCATCGCGTTCATGCTTTGCTTGACGGCCTCGGTCTCGGTTTTCCATTTCAGCTTGGGATGATACACGTCCAAAAGCAGGCTCATCAGACACCACATCAGGGAAAACACCTGCGATACGGTCAGCGCGCCCAGCGTCTCCAGCCACATGTCGGGCAGAAGCGCCCACAGCGCGGCCGCGCACACCAGCGCCGAAGCCAGGTTAAACGTCAATCCCATGAGCAGCTTGGCTCCCAGCTGCACCTTGCCCGAAACGGGATAGACGCGCCGCATGTCATGGCGCACGCCCTCACGCGAGACGGCGGTGGACACGGCCAGGCCCATGGTGGCCGTCAGGGACAGAAAGCCCGCCGCAGCGGCCAGATAGAGGCTTCCCGGCACGAACTGCCTCACCACCTCGCTCAGCGCCATGCCCTCCGTCTCCCTGCCGATGCCGATGGCCATGACCACCAGCAGCACCGGGAACATGACAACGCCCGTCAGGCAGTTGGTGGCATAGGTGGGCACGGTGAGCACCTCGCGCACCTCCTGCCGGTACAGCGCCCAGAAGGGGCTGCGAACGCGCCGGCCCGCGGCGCGGCGCCGCGCGCCGCTGTTGACGCGCTGGATGATCTCGGCCTGCCGCAGCGCAAGGCGCATATATCCGCCTCCGCACAGGCCCACGACCGCCGCCAGCGAGGCCAGCGAGACGGCCGCGAACAGCGCGATCTGTCCCCAGGCATACAGCCCCGCGCCCGTGGCGGCGGCCGTCAGCCATTGAAGCGGCGGGAAGGCGCCCAGCACCAGCTCCGTCAGCGATCCCTGACCAAGCAGCAGGCTTGTGGCGATCTGCGCCATCTCACCCTCGTCAAGGCTCATGTTGATGCTCATCTCCGCGCCGATGATAAAAGCCACCAGCACGAAGCTCATCACCGTCGTCACGCCCTCCCGGCGCTTCCAAAGCGCGCTGACGCGGATGAGGGCAAAGGCCAGCAGCGTCGTAAGCGCCACAGGAATCGCCGGGATCAACAGCATACCCGCCAGCGAGCGCACATAATATCCCACGGCCGCGCCCGTCCCAACGCCATAGCGGATCAGAAGCGGAAGGCACACCAGCGCCGTCAGCCCCGCCTCTCCCGCCAGCACCGTCGCCAGCTTGGCCATGAGCACGCCCCGCGAGGGAATGGGCAGCGCGCCCACAAAGGCGCAGTCCCGGCCGAAGAACAGCAGGCTGATGACATAAAAGAAGCTGTAGATCAGCGTCATCAGCGCGCAGGCGAGAAACACCAGCGCAATGATGGCCTGCGGCTCCCCCATCGCCACGGCCTGATCGTACATGAACATTTCAAAAAAGACCACCATGCCATAGAGGACCAGAGCCAGCAACGCCATCCCGGCCCAGCCGAGCATGGCCTTCCAGGCCGCCTGTCCCTCGCGCCGCCGCCCGCCGGGCCGAAGCGCCATCAGGCGGTCGCGCATGAGCAGCTTCCAATAGGCAAGCATGGCTCACTCCTCCTTCTTTTCCACCAGTTCCAGAAAGACTTCCTCCAGGCTCGCGTCATCCCCGTGGCGAAGCTCGTCCAGGGTGCCAAAGGCGATCAGCCTGCCCCGCTTGATGATGCCGATCTCATCGCACAGGCGCTCGGCCACATCCAGCACATGGGTGGAGAAAAACACCGTGCGGCCGCTGTCGGCATGGCGGCGCATCTCCTCCTTGAGCATGAACACGCTCTGCGGGTCCAGGCCCACCATGGGTTCGTCCAGCACCCAGATGCTGGGCTCGTGGATGAGCGCGCCGGTGATGGCCAGCTTTTGCTTCATGCCGCGGGAATAGCCTCGAATCTGCTGGCCCGCCGCGTCCTCCAGCTCAAAGAGCGAAAGGTACTTCTCGATGTGCCGTTTGCGGCTCGCCGCGTCCACGCTGTAGAGATCGGCCATGAAATTGAGGTAATCCATGCCCGTCAGGCGCTCGTACATGTCAAAGGCGTCGGGCACATAGCCGAAGCTGCGCTTGGCCGCGATGGGATCGCGCGCCATGTCGATGCCGTTGAGCAGCACGCGCCCGCTGTCGGGCGAAAGGATGCCGGTGAGCAGCTTGATGGTGGTGGTTTTGCCCGCGCCGTTGGGGCCGATAAACCCGAACACCTTTCCGTCCGCTATCTGCATATTCAGGCCGTCCACGGCCCTCGCTTTGCCGCCGGCATAGGTCTTGGTCACATCTTCAAACTGGATCATGGTTTTCCATTCCTCCTGTAAGGGCTTTCCCGGTTTGCAGGCACAGTATACCGCCTGCGCGGGCAAAAGGGAAGCAGGAAATGCGCGTTTTCCTCTCCTTTGCCTCTCAAAGCCGCTTTTCTGGGGTTCATAGCCTCCGCATCCGCAAATCTTAGCGCCATCTTAGCGCATCGTTTTACGGTTTTGACGGCTCCGGGCCCTGTTGGTGCACAGCCAGCGAAAAAAGCGGATATTCTGCGCACCGACTTGACAAAACGTCCATTTCCGTTACAATACTATACAGGAAAGAAGGCGATGTCATGAGAGTACAGCCGGCGGTACGTACAGAAACCGCCCGGATCGCGGCAGGCACGGCGTTTTTTTCCTTTGTGATGCTGCTGGTGTTTACACTGCTGGGCCGGCTGGATCTGACAGTCGTTCTGGGAACACTCTGGGGGGCATGCGCGGCGGTCCTCAACTTTTTTTTGATGGCGCTAAGTGTGCAGCGGGCAGCCGAGAGCATGAAGGGCGTTACGGTGCCGCCGGAGCCGCTGGATGAAAACGGCGATCCCGACCCGGATGCCCCGCCCCAGCCGCCCGTGCCGGAGGTGCAGCGCGCCAAGCACCGCATGCAGCTGTCCTATACGGGACGGATGCTGCTATTGGTGGCGGTGGCCATCGTGGCGCTGACCGCGCCGTGCTTCCACCCGGTGGCGGCGGCGCTGGCGCTGCTGTTTCCCAGGCTGGTGATTTTCTGCCGGGGCTTTATCAAACCTAAGAGCAAGGAGGCCTGAACGGGAATGAAACGGGACGTGAAGGCTGCTGTGATCGACAAGCTGCTGCTGGCGCTGATGGTGCTGCCCTTTGTTTTCAGCATGGCCCTGAAGGTGCTTTTGAAACCCGCGTCGGCGGGAATCTCCATCACGGGCGCACAGGTGTACTTTACCATTCCCATGCCGGTGATGGACCTGCCCATCACCGAGTCGCAGGTGAACTCCTGGATGGTGGTTCTCTCCATTCTGGGCCTGTGCCTGTACCTGACCCACGGCATCTCCGTGGTGCCCCATTCCAAGCGCCAGATTGTGGCGGAGTGGATTGTGGAAAAGGTGCAGAATCTGGTCAACGGCAACATGGGCGCGTATTTTTCCGCCTTTGCGCCGTTTATAGCCGGTATCATGTTTATCTCGGCGTTTTCCAGCCTGTCCAGCCTTTTGGGCCTGTTCCCGCCCACGTCGGATATGAACATTGTAGCCGGATGGGCTATCCTGGTGTTCGTCCTTATTACCCATTACAAACTCAAGGGCGGCCTGTTCCCCTACGTGAAGGGCTTCTTCGAGCCGGTGTTCATCTTCGCGCCCTTCAACATCATCGGCGAGGTGGCCACCCCGGTTTCGATGTCCTTCCGTCATTATGGCAACGTGCTGTCGGGGATGGTCATCTCTACTTTGGTGGCCTATGCCCTGCAAACCCTCAGCCACATGCTGCTGGGCTGGCTGCCCGGCGTGCTGGGACAGTTCCCCTTTCTGCAGGTAGGCCTGCCGGCCATCCTGTCCCTGTACTTCGATATCTTCAGCGGGTTGATGCAAGCATTTATATTTGCCCTGCTCACCACAATCTACATATCCACAGGTTTCCCGCAGGAGGAATATGAACGGCGCAAGGCAAAGCGCAAAAAAGCTTTGCATACCGCATAAACAATCACTACATTCAAGGAGGACTCTGACATGCTCGAACTCGCCATTGGTATCATCCTTGCCGGCTGCGGCATTGGCGCCGGCCTTGCCCTGATTGCAGGTATCGGCCCTGGTATCGGTGAAGGCAACGCTGCCGCCAAAGCCTGCGAAGCCATCGGTCGCCAGCCCGAGAGCAAAAGCGACGTAACTTCTACCATGATTTTGGGTTGTGCCATCGCGGAAACCACCGGTCTTTATGGTCTGGTCGTCGGCATCCTGCTCATCTTCGTCGCACCCAATATGTTTGTCAACATTTTGCTCAACGCCATCAAATAATGCCCGAGCGCGGCGATAGAGAGAGGCCGAACCAATGAGCGTACAGTCTTTGGATATCATTTCCGTCAATCTATGGCAAATCCTCATCTCTCTTGCCAATCTGCTGATTATCACCTTTGTTCTCAAGCGCTTCCTGTTCAAACGCGTTCAGGCGGTCCTCACGGCCCGTCAGGAACAGGTGAGCAAGATTTACGGCGAGGCGGAGGAAAGCCGCAACGCCGCGGTCAGCATGAAGCAGGAGTATGAGGCGCGCCTGGCCTCCGCTCGCGAGGAAGCGGACGGGCTGGTGCGTACGGCCGTTGTCACGGCCCAGCGCAAGGGCGATCAGATCCTCGCCGAAGCGTCCGGCCAGGCCAGCCGGCTCAAGCAGAAGGCCGAGGAGGAAATCGCCATGGAGCGCAGGCAGATGCTTACCGGCGTTCGGAAGGAAATTTCCGACCTGGCCGTGGGCATCGCCTCCAAGGTGGTCGAGCGTGAGATCCAGCCGAAGGATCACGAGGCCTTTGTGGATGAATTCATCAGGAACGTGGGTGACGAAGCATGACCGATCTGGCGGAGGAATACGGTAAAGGCCTGTATGATCTGACCGAGGAGGAGCATGTCTCCGAGGACGTGCTTTCGCAGCTTCGCGTGCTCAGGGAGCTTTTCCGCGACCAGCCGGATTTTATCCGCCTGCTTTGCAACATGTCGCTTGCAAAGGAAGAGCGCACCGCCATTCTGGACGGCGCGCTGCGCGGCCAGGTGCACCCCTACGTGTTGAATTTTCTCAAAATCCTGTGCGAGCGCGGAGCGCTGCACGAATTTGAGGGCTGCGTAAGCGCCTTCACCGCGCTGTACAACCAGGCGCACGGCATCGTTGAGGCCAGTGTGACCACGGGCGTTCCTCTGGAGGCTGAGCAGCGCACCCGTTTGATCGACAAGCTGTCCGCCATGACGGGCAAGCGGATCGTGCTTTTGGAAAAGGTGGACCCAGGCGTGGTGGGCGGCGTACTGCTGGAGATGAACGGCAAGCGCTACGACAACACGCTACGCCACCGGCTCAAAGCCATCCACGCCGCCCTGACAGCGGAGGCGTGAGCCATGGCCTCATCTACTGAAAGCTGGTGATACTATGCAGTTGAAACCCGAAGAGATCTCCAAGCTCATCAAAGAGCAGATCAAGCATTATGAAAACCGCATCGCGCAGGATGATACCGGCACCACCATCATGATCGGCGACGGCATCGCGCGCGTGAGCGGTCTGGACAAGTGCATGGCCAACGAGCTGGTGCAGTTTCCCAACGGCGCCTACGGCATGGCCCTGAACCTGGAAGAAAACAGCATCGCCGTGGTGATGCTGGGCGACGACGAGGACATCAAGGAAGGCGACGTTGTCCGCCGCACGGGCCAGGTGGTTTCCGTGCCCGTGGGCGAAGGCCTGATTGGCCGCGTGGTCAACGCCCTGGGCCAGCCCGTGGACGGCAAGGGCCCCGTGGACGCAAAGGAGCACCGCCCCATCGAGCGCAACGCGCCCGGCATCATCGAGCGCAAGGGCGTCAGCGTGCCGCTTCAGACCGGCATCAAGGCCATCGACAGCATGATTCCCATCGGCCGCGGCCAGCGCGAGCTCATCATCGGCGACCGCCAGACCGGTAAAACCGTCATCGCCCTGGACACCATCATCAACCAAAAGGGCAAGGACGTCATCTGCATCTACGTGGCCATCGGACAGAAATGCTCCACCGTGGCCCAGCTGGTGGACACCCTGACGGCCGCCGGCGCGATGGACTACACCATCGTGGTCAGCGCCACGGCGTCCGAGCTTTCGCCGCTGCAGTACATTGCGCCCTATTCCGGCTGCGCCATGGGCGAATATTTCATGGACCAGGGCAAGGACGTGCTGATCGTCTACGACGACCTGAGCAAGCACGCGGTGGCTTACCGCGCCCTGTCGCTGCTCATCCGCCGTCCTCCGGGACGCGAGGCCTATCCCGGCGACGTGTTCTACCTGCACAGCCGCCTCCTGGAGCGCGCCGCGCGGCTGGACCCCGAGCATGGCGGCGGTTCCATCACGGCCTTGCCCATCATTGAGACGCAGGCCGGCGACGTGTCCGCCTACATCCCCACCAACGTCATCTCCATCACCGACGGCCAGATCTTCCTGCTTACCGAGCTGTTCCACTCCGGCGTCATGCCCGCCGTGGACCCCGGTATCTCCGTCAGCCGCGTGGGCGGCAACGCGCAGATCAAGGCCATGAAGAAGGTCGCCGGTAGCCTCAAGCTCCTCTACAGCCAGTACCGCGAATTGCAGGGCTTTGCGCAGTTCGGCTCCGACCTGGACGCCGATACCAAGGCCCGTCTGGCCCAGGGCCAGCGCATCGTGGAGGTGCTCAAGCAAAACCGCAGCCATCCCATCGCCGTGGAGGATCAGGTGTGCATCTTCTACGCCGTAACCCGCGGCTTCCTCAAGGATGTGGAGGTTACCGACGTGGCCGAGTATGAGGACGGCCTCTACGAGCGCATGTCCGCCCAGCATGCGCACGTGCTGGAAGCCATCCGCACCACCGGCGATCTGAGCAAGGAGACCGAGGAGGCCCTTCGCGCCGCCCTGGACGCCTACACGAAGGATTTTCTCAAAAGCAAAAAGTAAGTAAGGAGGGTTCGCCATGGCCGGAGCGTCCATGAAAGACATCAAGCTGCGCATCCGAAGCGTGGAAAGCACCATGCAGATCACCAAGGCCATGCAGCTTGTGGCGACCTCCAAACTTCGCCGCGCCAAGGAGCGCATGGAAAACAGCAAGCCCTACACCCGCATCTCCACCGCCGCCCTGGCGGCCGCGGTGGCCTGCTGCGACGATCCCTCCGTTCCCTACGTGACTCCCCGCGGAGGAAAGGGCCGCTGCTATGTGCTCATCGCGGGCGACCGCGGGCTGGCGGGCGGCTACAACGCCAACCTGTTCAAGGCGTTCAGCGCCCACGCCGAGGGGGCGGATGTCTGCGTGCTGCCTCTGGGCCGGAAGGCCGTGGAGCGGTGCCACCGGCTGGGCATCGAAACGCTGAGCGACGACTATCCCCGTGTGGAGGGCATGTCGGTAGGCACGTGCTACCATCTGGCCCGGCTTTTGCTGGACGGGTACGACACGGAGCGGTATGACGAGCTTTGGCTGGTGTACACCAACTTCGTCAGCATGATGACCCAGGAGGTCGTCATCGAGCAGCTTCTGCCCGTGCAGCGCCCGCCGGAGGGGGCGCCCCACACGCTGGTTTCCACCGTGTATGAGCTGCCCCCCGCCGAAACGCTGGCCCACGTGCTGCCCGATTTTCTGGCCGGCAGGCTCTACAGCGCCCTGTGCGACGCCTTCGCCAGCGAGGTGGCGGCGCGCCGCAGCGCCATGGATTCCGCCACCAAGAACGCCGGAGAGATGATCTCCGACCTCAGGCTCAGGTACAACCGGGCCCGTCAGGGCGCCATCACCCAGGAGATCACGGAAATCGTGGCTGGCGCGGAGCACTGAGCGCGTCAGGAAAGGAGTTTTACCATCGTGAGCACGAAAAACATCGGCAAGGTGGTTCAGGTCATCGGCCCGGTGCTGGACATCCGTTTCCAGGACGGCCAGCTGCCCGAACTGCTTTCCGCCATTGAAATCCAAAACGGCGACCGCAAGATCGTGGCCGAGGTGGCGCAGCACATTGGCGACAACGTGGCCCGCTGCGTCTCCATGAACGCCACCGACGGCATGGTGCGCGGTCTGGAGGCCGTGGACACCGGCGGCCCCATCACCGTGCCCGTGGGCGACAAGTGCCTGGGCCGCATCTTTAACCTGCTGGGCCAGCCCATCGACGAAAAGCCCGCGCCCGAAGGCGTGGAGCGCTGGCCCATCCATCGCCAGCCCCCCAGCTACGAGGAGCAGGAAACCTCCACCGAGATTCTGGAGACCGGCATCAAGGTCGTTGATCTCATCGCCCCCTATGCCAAGGGCGGCAAAATCGGCCTGTTCGGCGGCGCGGGCGTTGGCAAGACGGTTCTGATTATGGAGCTCATCAACAACGTCGCCAAGCAGCACGGCGGCCTGTCCGTGTTCGCCGGCGTGGGCGAACGCACCCGCGAGGGTAACGACCTGTACAACGAGATGCAGGAGAGCGGCGTCATCAACAAGACCGCGCTGGTCTACGGCCAGATGAATGAGCCGCCGGGAGCCCGTATGCGCGTTGCGCTGTCCGGGCTTACGATGGCGGAATACTTCCGCGACCGTGAGAACCAGGACGTGCTGCTCTTCATCGACAACATCTTCCGCTTCACCCAGGCGGGCAGCGAGGTATCCGCGCTGCTGGGCCGCATGCCCAGCGCCGTGGGCTACCAGCCCACCTTGGCCACCGAAATGGGCGCCCTGCAGGAGCGCATCACCTCCACCAAAAAGGGCTCCATCACCTCCGTGCAGGCCGTCTACGTGCCCGCCGACGACCTGACCGACCCGGCCCCCGCCACCACCTTTGCCCACCTGGACGCGACGACGGTTTTGAGCCGCGCCATCTCCTCTCTTGGCATCTATCCCGCCGTGGACCCGCTGGAATCCACCAGCCGCATCCTCTCCCCCGAAATCGTGGGCGCGGAGCACTACGAGGTGGCCCGTCAGGTGCAGAGCATTTTGCAGCGCTACAAGGAGCTTCAGGATATCATCGCCATCATGGGCATGGATGAGCTCAGCGACGAGGATAAGCTCATCGTCGCCCGCGCCCGCAAGGTGCAGCGTTTCCTCAGCCAGCCCTTCAGCGTGGCCGAGCAGTTCACCGGCATGCAGGGCAAGTACGTGCCCCTCAAGGAAACGATCCGCGGCTTTAAGGAGATCATCGAAGGCAAACACGACGACCTGCCCGAGAGCGCCTTCCTGTTCGTGGGGACCATTGAAGAGGCCGTGGAAAAAGCCAAAAAGGGTGAATGAGCATGGCGACGTTTCATTTGCAGATCGTCACCCCCGACCGCATGGTGTATGACGGGCAGGCGGAGCGCGTGATCGTGCGCACGCTGCGCGGCGACGTGTGCATCCTGGCCCGGCACATCGACTACGCCGCCCCCCTGGGCATCGGCGAGGCGCGCGTGACGGACGCTGAAGGAACCACCCGCGTCGCCGCGTGCAGCGGCGGCATGATCGGTGTGGACGGCGGCGAGGTCCGCGTCATGGCAACCACCTTTGAATGGGCCGACGACATCGACCTGGAACGCGCCCAGCGCGCGGAAAAAAAAGCGCTTGAGCGCCTGGAGGCGCTCAAGCACGAGGACCGTGATTTCGCCATCGCCGAGGCCAAGCTCAAGCGCGCCCTGACGCGCATCCACGTCAAGGAATGACAAAAAACCGCCGGAGGCGATCGCCTCCGGCGGTTTGCCGTTTACTTGGTTCCGAACAGCCGGTCGCCCGCGTCGCCCAGGCCGGGCACGATATAGCCGTGCTCGTTGAGCTTTTCGTCGCAGGCGGCGACGTAGATGTTGACGTCAGGATGGTCCCGCTTCACGCGCTCAATGCCCTCGGGCGCGGCGATGAGGTTCACCAGGCGGATATGCTTGCAGTTTCGCTGCTTGAGGAAGGTAATGGCGGCCGAAGCGCTTCCGCCCGTGGCCAGCATGGGGTCCAGCACCAGAAGCTCGCGGCTTTCGCTGTCCGCGGGCAGCTTGCAGTAATACTCCACCGGCTGAAGGGTCTCCGGGTCGCGGTAGAGGCCGATGTGTCCGATGCGCGCCGCAGGAATCAGCTTGGCCACGCCGTCCACCATGCCCAGGCCCGCGCGCAGGATGGGCACGATGCCCACCTTCTTGCCGCTGAGATGCCTTGCCTTGGTCTTGCAAAGGGGCGTCTCGATCTCCACTTCCTTGGTGGGCAGGTCACGGGTGACCTCGTAAACCATCAGCATGCTGATTTCTTCCAGCAGTTCCCGAAACTCCTTGGCGCCGGTGCGAACGTCGCGCATCAGGCTCAGCTTGTGCTGAATCAGCGGATGATCGAAAACATATACCTTCCCCATGGAACAGCCTCCTTCGTTGAGACGCGCGGCACCCGGCCGCGCCATTCTTCAATCATTATAGGGGAAAGCGCATCCCATTGCAAGGGAAAAGCGTTTTTTTTCGTCCTTATTCCCGGCGGGCCGCGTGTAAAATCCGCCGGTTTTCTTTACCTTGTCGCCGAGGATATGATATAATCATAAAGCAATGCCGTTTGGACGGCGTATCGGAGAGGAGCTGCGGACGTGTACATCGAAAAGCGCTATATTAAAAAAATTGCCAAGGTTTTTGAGGGCTTGTCCATTCCCCTGCGTCTGGTGGACGCCGCAGGCATGTGCCTGGTTCCCGAGGACGGCGAGTCCGTCCCTCCGCCTTCCAATGCGCTGACCCAGGGGCTGAACTACCATATCGGCCAGCGCTTCTACCGCGTTTTGGACGTGCATCCCCCGCTGTACCTTGTGGCGCCAGACGGCGCGCCGGGCGCGGAGGACGTGCTGTGCGTGGCGGATGCGATGATGATGAGCCTGCTCAAAAGCAGCCTCTCCATCGCCAGCCATACCGACGTATACCGCCGCGTGCTCAAGCAGGAGCTGACGGGCTCCGATCTCATCTCCCGCGCCGGGGAGCACCAGATCCCTCTGGAGATGGAGCGCTGCGTGGTGCTGTTCCAGATCGAGCAGACGGAAAAATCCAGCGCGTTCAGCCTTTTGGGCGAGCTGGTACCGCTGGGTGAAGGCGACGTGCTGGTGGAGATGAACCGGCACCTGGTGGCGCTCATCAAGGACATGGACGGCATCGACGGCATGGACGACCTGTACCAGTTTGCCCGGGCCGTGCAGGAGACGCTGATGGAGGAGGCGGTTCAGACCGCAAGCGTGGGCATCGGCGAGGAGAAGCATACCCTGGCCCAGCTTGGGGAAAGCTATGCCGAGGCGAAGCGCGCCATGGAGGTGGGGGCCATCTTCCACCCCGGCGAGTCCATCCACGTGTTCCGAAAGCTGATGCTCGAGCGCTTCCTGATGAATGTCCCGCGGGAGGAGAGCACGCTCTACCACGGCCTGCTGTTCAACCGAAAGACGGCCAAGCTCTTTAACGAGGAGATGCTGCAGACCATCGAGATGTTCTTCCGCAAGGACCTCAACCTCTCCGACACGGCCCGTCAGCTCTTCATCCACCGAAACACCCTGGTCTACCGGCTGGACAAGGTGCAGCGGCAAACCGGCCTGGATCTTCGGCACTTTGACGACGCGGTGACCTTCAAGATTCTTTATGAGCTCAAAAAGTGCGGTCAGGAGAAGCCCCGGCAGATCTACTGACAGCCATGAAACGAGGCGGTAAACCAGTGAAACACCCTTCCCAGAAACGCTTTAGGCTCATGTGTCTGGCGCTGATGGTATCTTTGATGCTCACGGGCTGCGCCCTTTTGCCCACCACGGTCAGCGACGCGGTGCTGGGCACGGACGACACCGTGACCATCAGCCGCTCGGAGTATGAGCGCCTGCAGCGCTACGCGGAGCTGGACGAGATCTGGCAGATCGTGGAAACCTACTACTATCAGGAGCCAGACGAGGAGTCCATGCTCGACGGGGCGGAGATGGGCCTGCTCTACGGGCTTGGCGATCCGTACACCTATTACTATACGCCCGAACAGTACGCGCAGCTCTGGGCGGATGACGAGGGCGAATACGCCGGCATCGGCATCCAGATCATGGGCGACTATATCACGGGGCTTTGCACCATCAGCCGCGTCTTTCTGGACAGCCCCGCCTTGGACGCGGGTCTTCGCAAGGGCGATATTCTCACCCGCGTGGAGGACGTGGACGTGGTGGCCACCACGCTGCAGGACGCCGTCAACATCATGCGCGGCGAGCCCGGCACGCCCGTCAATGTCCAGGTGCAGCGCGGCGACCAGCTGCTGGACTTCGTGGTGGACCGCGCGGTGGTCCATGTCAACTGGGTCAACAGCTGCATGCTGGAGGGGAACGTGGGCTATATCTCGCTCTATGAGTTCAGCGGGGATTGCAGCCCCTCCTTTGCCGTGCACCTGGACAATCTGATGAACGAGGGGGCCAGGTCCCTCATCATCGACCTGCGCGACAACCCCGGCGGCTGGGTGGACGACGCGCAGAAGGTGGCGGACATGTTCCTTGCGGAAGGCAACGTAGCCTCCCTGGTCTATCGGGACGGCACCACGGAGCTGTACACCACCACCACCGACGGAAAGGAAAACCCCATCCCCCTGGTGGTGCTGGTCAACGAATACTCCGCCTCCGCCAGCGAGATTCTCGCCGGCGCCCTTCAGGACCGGGGCCGCGCCACCATCGTGGGCACGCAGACCTTTGGAAAGGGCGTGGTCCAGTATGTGTTGCCGGTGGGCACGCGCGGCGCGGGGATGCAGCTCACCGTGGCGCAGTACTACACCCCCAATGGCAACGAGGTCCATAAGGTGGGCATCACGCCGGACATTGAGGCAACGTTGCCCGAGGGCGACACCACCATGTACGACATCGGGGATCTCAGCGACGCCCAGCTGAAAAAAGCCCACGAAATAGCGCTGAGCCTGACAGGCGACTGATTTTTGCCAAACGCGAAAAAAGGCTTTTCAATTTTTCCAGAAGCGTGTATACTATCTCTAACCACCCGGCAAACCCAAGCGGCATCCGTGCGGCGGAGGCGGGCGGACAGATTCACTCCCGGTTGAGGGCGCGGGGGCAGGCTCCTTCGCCCAAGATGAGGAAGGAGGCCAGGGCTATGCGCATCTGTCATCTCTTCACGCCGTAGGGCCGCGGAGGTTTCCGCGGGCCTGCGGTTTTTCACATTCTAAAAAGGAGGCCGCCGCCATGGCTGACGAACGTCTGGGATTTGTGGGTATCGTGGTGGAAGACCGTTCCTCCGTGCGCGCGGTCAACGAGATCCTCTCCGGCTTTGCCCCCATCATCCGGGGGCGGATGGGCGTGCCCGATCCGCAGAGCGGAGAGGCCGTCATCGGGCTTATCGTGCGCGGGACCAACGAGCAGCTCGGCGCATTGACCGGGCGGCTGGGCAACCTGCCGGGCGTGCGCGCAAAGAGCGCGCTGACCGCCCCACGCTGTGCACAAACATGAAAGGAAGATACGAAATGAAAAGGCTTTTAACGGCTCTTGTGGCTCTTCTCATGGCCACGCTTCTGGCGCTTGGACTGACCCTTGGCACCGCGGGTGCCGAACCTGCCGCCCGGGTTGCGGCCCTCAAAGGCCCCACGGCCATGGGCATGGTCAAGATGATGAGCGATGCTCCCGACGCTTATGACTTCACCATTGCCGCCGCCATCGACGAAATCACGCCGCGGCTGGTCAAGGACGAGTTTGACATCGCCGCGGTCCCGGCCAACCTGGCCTCCGTGCTCTACAACAACACCGAGGGCGCGGTCAAGGTGCTGGCCGTCAATACCCTGGGCGTGCTCTACATCGTGGAAAACGGCGATACGGGCATCTCCAGCATCTCGGATCTCAAGGGCCGCACCCTCTATGCCAGCGGCAAGGGCGCCTCGCCCGAATACGCGCTGAACTACCTGCTTTCGCAAAACGGCCTGGACCCCGAAAAGGACGTCACCGTGGAGTATAAGTCCGAGCACGCGGAATGTCTCGCCTCCCTGCTGGCCAATGAGGGCTCCGTGGCGCTTTTGCCTCAGCCCTTTGTGACCACCGCGCAGATGAAGCAGCCCTCCATTCGTGTCGCGCTGGACCTTAACGACGAGTGGGCCAAGATTCAGCAGGGCAACGAGTCGCCCAGCATGCTCATCACCGGCGTGGTGGTGGCGCGCACCGCCTTCATCGGCGAAAATCCCGAGGCCGTAAGCGCCTTCATGGACGCCTACGCGCAGTCCGTGGCCTACGCCAACGAGCATGTGGAGGAGACCGCCGCCCTGATCGGTCAGTATGATATCGTTCCCGAGGCGGTGGCCAGGGCCGCCCTGCCCCAGTGCGCCATCGTCTATATCGACGGCGCGGAGATGAAGCAGGCGCTCTCGGGCTACCTCCAGGTGCTCTTTGACCAGGATCCCGCCTCCGTGGGCGGCGCCATGCCGGATGAAGCCTTCTACTACCAGCGCTAAGCCGCGCATGCCCCTCTGGGCGGTCCTGGTCTGGCTCGCCGTGTGGCAGCTCGCCGCCTGGTGGGTCGATGCCCCCATTTTGCTCGCCTCTCCCGTCGCGGCCCTCAAACGCCTGTCTCAACTGGCGTTTGAGGCCGCGTTTTGGCGCGCCGTGGGGTTCTCCCTGGGGCGTATCCTGCTGGGCTTTGCCCTGAGCGCGCTGCTGGGCGTGCTGCTGGCCGCCGCGGCCTACCGGCTGCGGCGCGTGCGCGAGCTGCTCATGCCGCTGGTGGCGGCGGTCAAGGCGGTGCCCGTGGCCTCCTTTGTCATCCTCGTCCTGCTGTGGGTTTCCAGCCGGGACCTGAGCGTGGTCATCAGTCTGCTTATCGGCTTCCCGGTGGTCTATGCCAACGCGCTCGCGGGGCTGGACAGCACGGACCCCGGCCTCATCGAGATGGCGCGCGTCTTTCGCGTCCCCTTTCGCCGCCAGCTCGGGACCGTCTATCTCTCCCAGCTCGCGCCGTTTCTGCGCTCCGGCCTCAGCCTCGCCATCGGCCTGTGCTGGAAAAGCGGCGTGGCGGCCGAGGTAATCGGAATCCCGGCCGGCTCCATCGGTGAGAAGCTCTATAAAGCCAAGGTCTATCTGGAAACCCCCGACCTGTTCTGCTGGACGGTGGTGGTGGTGGCGCTGAGCATCGGCTGTGAAAAGCTGCTGGCGCTTCTGATGGACGCGGTCGAAAGGAGGGCGTGGGGATGCTGGAAGCCGTAAACGTGAGCAAGGCCTTTGACGGCCGGACCGTCATCCGTGATTTTTCGGCGCGCTTTCCCCCGGGCAGCCACACCTGCCTGATGGGCCCCTCCGGCTGCGGCAAGACGACGCTGCTTCGCCTGCTCATGGGGCTGACCGCGCCTGACAGCGGGGAGATTCATATCCCCGCAGGCTCGCGTTTCAGCGCCGTCTTTCAGGAGGACCGGCTGCTGGAGCGCCTGACCGCCGCCGCCAACGTGCGGCTTGCGGCCCGCGTGTCCCCGGCCGAGGTCCATGCCCTGCTGGAGGAGATGGGGATTCCTGCCGAGAGCCTCTATCAGCCCGTGGGCGCTTTCAGCGGTGGCATGAAGCGCCGCGTGGCCCTGTGCCGGGCGCTGCTGGCCGATTACGACGCGCTGATGCTCGACGAGCCCTACAAGGGGCTGGACGAGACGACGCGGGCGCAGGTGATGCGCCTGGTCGCGCAGCACACCCGTGGCCGCACGGTCGTGCTCGTGACGCATGACCCGGCGGAGGCCGCCGGCTATGAAACGATTCATCTCGCCCCGGCTATCTGAGCGCAGGTGCGCCCCTCCCTTTCAGGACCTTCTCATCATAAAACATCCCGCCAGCCTGCCGGCCGGCGGGACGTTTTTTTGTTTTCCTTCTCAGTAGACAGCCCGTTTGAGGGTCGCCTCCCATCCCAGGTCAATGGCCTTCTGATGCGAGGTGGCGTACGGCCCGATCTTCTCCACCTGCTCCTGCGTGCGCGGGAAGTGGATGCAAATGTGGCCGTCGAAGTTGTTATCCCGGATGTGATAGGTGTCGTGCGGCGTGTTGTGGGTAGAAGCCATGTACACGGTCCCGTCGCTGAGCACGACCCAGACCGCCTTGGGCGTCCAGGTGGTCTTGCCGCCGAAGGCCCGGTTCATGTTGGCGGTATCCGCAGCCGTGAGCGGCTCGGCGTCGGCGTGCGCGCCCAGGCTGAACATGTTGACCTGCCAGCTGATGCCGGTGGTGAAGTCATAGATGGTCGCGTTGGGGAACAGGCGGCAGCGCGCCTTGACCTCGCTGTACCAGTTGGCGTAGCGCACCTGTGCGGCGCTGACGGTGGTCACCGTCGGCGCGCCCGGGGTAACGGTGGTGGTGTCGGAGGTTGTGGAATCCGTGCCCCCCGCAGTGATGGCGCTCGTGGAGTTGAGCTTGGCGAAGGTCTTGGTGCCGGCGATGCCGTCGGCCGTCAGGCCGTTGGCCTTCTGGAAGGCGATGAGCGCCAGGCTGGTCTTGACCCCGAACTTGCCGTCCGCCTGGCCGTTTTCAAGATAGCCCAGCGTAATCAGGCGGTTTTGCATATCGCGCACCGCGTCGCTGACCGCGCCCACGCGCAGGGTTTCGGTGGTGCTGACGGTGTTGCTGACGACGTTGCTGGCATAGAGCCTGGCCGAGGTATCCGCGCCCACGACGCCGTCCGCGTCAAGCTGATTGGCTTTCTGGAAGGCGATGACCGCCGCCTTGGTGTCGCGGCCGAACTTGCCGTCCGCGCTTCCCGCCAGATAGCCCAGGGCGATCAAACGGTTTTGAAGCGTTGTCACCTCCGCGCCCTCGCTGCCGTAGCGAAGGGTGCTGACCAGCGCGCTGGAGGAATCGGTGGTGATGTTGGCGTTTCCGCGGATGGCGGAATCGCTGTAGAGGGCGGTCTGCGTCTCGTAGCCGGCCTTGCCGTCCACCTTGAGGCCATTGGCGCTCTGGAAGGCACGCACGGCCTCGATATCGTCGGTCAGATACACGCCGTCAAGGCGCGAAGTGTAGTAGCCCAGCTCCTGCAGGCGGGCCTGCAACCTGCGCACCACCTCGCCCATGCTGCCCGCGCGGATGACGATGACGTTTTCGGGGGTAATGGGCGTCGTGGTGGGCGTGGGCGTGGAAACGGGGATCGCGGTGGGCACCGCGTAGATGGCGTTCACGCCGTAGAGCACCGTGCGCGTGATGGGCCCCAGGATGCCGTCCTGCTCCAGGCTGCTCTTTTTCTGGAACGCCTTGACGGCCTCCGTGGTGGCAGTATTGTACACGCCGGTGATGTTGCCGGTATAATAGCCCAGGTCCTTGAGGCGCTGCTGGAGGAGCTTGACCTCCTCGTCCTTGTCGCCGGGGCGCAGCGTCTTGGTGGGGGGCTTGGGGGTAGGCGTGGGCGAGGGCGTCACGATCACGGATGCGGCCATGGCCGTGGCGCCGTAAAGCACCTGCTGGTCCGCGGCGTTCATCTCGCCGTCCGCAACCAGGCCATGCTTGCCCTCAAAGAGCTTGATGGCCGCGACCGTGTTTTCGTCGCACACGCCGGTGATTTCGCCCTCATAGTAGCCCAGCTCCTTGAGCCGGGTTTGCAGCTTGGTCACAGGCTCGCCCTTGGACTTTTCCCGGATCACCGCGCCCGCTACCGGCGGAACCGTGCGCACATACTGGCGGTAGCCGCGGGTGTCCTTGGGGGTGTCCTCGTAGAGCTTGAGCTGGAGGTCCTGGCTGGCGATGCCGTCCTGGGTGAAGCCGTTGCGCTTTTGGAACACCTTGAGCGCGTCTTCGGTCTTGCTGCCGAACTTGCCGTCCACGTCCTCCTCTTCCATGTACCCAAGCTCCGCCAGCGCGGATTGCAGCGCGGTCACGGCCTCGCCCTCGCTGCCGTTTTTGAGCTCGGTGTACTTCTCCGCGCCGGGCTGGGGCGTGGGGGCGGGGATGTTGGCCAGGTTGATGTGCGTATCCACACAGTAGCCGGTCTTGCCGTCGTACTTGACCTTGACAAAGCCGTTGCTGGTGCGGTCATACACCGTCACCACGCTGCCGGCCGGAATGGTCAGAATGACCTCTCCGTCGGTCTTGGCCACCTTGCGCAGCTTCACGTAGTCGATGACCGTGGTATCGTAGGGATATTCGGAGATGGCCGGCGGCGCCTGCATGCTCAGCGCCGGGTTGGGCGAGGGGTCGGGCGAGGGGTCGGTGCCGTCGATATACTTTTTCATCGCGTAGCCGGTCTTGCCGTCAAATTCCACACGATAAAAGCTGCCCGTGACGCCCAGAATGGTCACGGTATCGCCCTTCTGGATTTTTTTGAGAATGGTGGATGTGGTATTGGCGCGGCTGCGCATGTTCACATCGTCCATGCTGACGGTGTCATAAGGATACTTCGCCGCCAGCGCCGGCGAAATCACCGACAAAAACAGCGCCATGGCGCACACGGCGGCCAGCAGGCGCGCCCAACGGTTTCCGTGCCTCATCTGCATGCCCTCCACAGGTTGAAATGGCTTGAGTGCCTTGTGTCCCAGCGTTTATTGTAGGTCAGTTTGTTAAATCTGTCAAGCATATCCTTCATATTTGCGTAACATTTTTGATTTTTCTTTCCTCCCTCGCGTTGACAAGGCCGGGGGTATCGGCTATCATAGAGAAATTCCAGGAGTACCCGAAAAAGACGCGGAGGTGCCTGCCTGCATGAAAAGCGCGGTTCGTCTCCTGACGTTGCTGGCCGCCGTCTGCCTGACGCTTCTGTTTTCATCCGGCGCGCTGGCCGAAAAAACCGTGACCATCACCTTTGTCGGCGACTGCACGCTGGGCGGGGAGGACTACCTGGTCAACCGCGAGGGCTCCTTCCACGACTATGCGCGCCGGGAGGGCTACGGGTACTTTTTCGAGAAGATGCGTGCCTTTTTTGCGCAGGACGACCTGACCGTGGCCAACTTCGAGGGCGTGCTCAAGGACGACGCGCGGGGCGCGGCCAACAAGACCTACTGCTTCCGCGGCCCGACGGACTTCGCCCGCATTTTGCCCCTGGCGGGCATCGAGGCGGTCAACCTGGACAACAACCACACCCTGGACTACGGCAAGGCTGGCAAGACCGGCACCATCGAAGCGCTCGCCGCCGCGGGCGTGGGTGTCTTTGACGAGCTGACCCCCTACATCTTTGAGAAAGACGGCATCAAAATCGCTTTTTTCGGCATGCAGCGCGTCCACTTCTACAGCCTGCGCGAGGAGCTTACCGAGAAAATCCGCGTGCTTCGCCAGGAGGAGGGCGTCAGCGCCGTCGTCTTTACGCCGCATTTCGGCAACGAATACGCCACCCACCACACCAACGCCCAGGCCGACGTCGCCCGCAAGCTCATCGACATGGGCGCCGATTTCGTGGCGGGCAGCCATCCGCACGTCGTGCAGGGGCTGGAGGTCTACAATGGGCGCTATATCTTCTACAGCATGGGCAACTTCTGCTTCGGCGGCAACCTCAAGGTCCGCGCCCTGGAGAGCTGCGCCCTGCGCCTGACGCTGACCTTTGACGACGACGGCGCCTATCTCGGCCAGCAGCTCAGCGTCTACGCGGCCAACGTCTCCGGCGACCCGGAGGTCAACGACTTCCAGCCCCGGCTGGTGACGGGCGAAGCCGCCCAGGCGGTCTGGGCGCGCATCGACACCGACAGCGAGGGGCAGGACGGCCCCGTGGCGCAGGACGGCGGCCGGCGCGATTACGCCTTTCTGCCCCGGTGAGTCATAGCCTGCGGCACGGGCGCATAGATACACAGATGTAACGTTTGTCCCTTCCTCCCCTCCCCTGCCCTTGCCCGCGCGGCGCGGTGCGGGTATAATCAGGAGGGGCGCTTTTTCGTTCCCAAGGGAGGTGAACGCATGCTTAACGGCGTGATGTTACAGTATTTTCAGTGGGAGCTTCCCTCCGACTGCGGCCTGTGGCGGCAGGCGGCCCGGGATGCCTTCCGCATCAGGCGGATGGGCTTTACGGCCCTGTGGCTGCCGCCGGCCTACAAGGGAAACGCCGGCGTCAACGACGTCGGCTATGGCGTATATGATACCTATGATCTGGGTGAATTTGACCAGAAGGGCACGGTGCGTACCAAGTACGGCACGCGCGAGGAGTACCTCGCCGCCATCCGCATGCTGCACCTGGCGGACCTGCAGGTGCTTCCCGACATCGTGCTCAACCACCGCATGGGCGCCGACGAATCCGAGGAGGTCACCGTCCACTGCGATGATCCCGAGAATCGGGCGCAGGCCGATACGCCCGAGGTTCCTGCCGTCATCTTTACCCGCTTTACCTTTCCGGGGCGCGCGGGGAAATACAGCGATTTCATCTGGACGCACGAGTGCTTCAGCGGCGTGGACTGGAACGACCTGACCCATCAGGGCGGTATCTTCCGCATCGGGGGAAAGGCCTGGCAGCAGGACGTGGACAGGGAGCACGGCAACTATGACTACCTCATGGGCGCGGACGTGGACACCGACTGCCCCGCCGTGCGTGAGGAGCTGCGCCGCTGGGGCCACTGGTACATCGACACCACGGAGCTGGACGGCTTCCGGCTGGACGCGGTCAAGCACATCAGCGCCGGATTCTACAAGGAATGGCTTGCGGACATGCGCGCCTACGCCGGTCGCGAGCTGTTCGCCGTGGGCGAATACTGGCGGCAGGACGTGGAGGTGCTTCTGGCCTATCTCAAAGAGGTGGACGGCTGCATGAGCCTTTTTGACGTTCCGCTGCACATGCATTTTCATGAGATTTCCCGCGGAAACGGCGATTTTGACATGAGTCGCCTGTTTGAGGGCACGCTGGTCAACGCGCGCCCCGAGCTGGCGGTGACGTTTGTGGACAATCATGACACCCAGCCCGGCCAGTCGCTGGAGAGCTGGGTGGACGGCTGGTTCAAGGCCGCGGCCTACGGGCTGATCCTGCTGAGGGCCTACGGCTACCCGTGCGTCTTCTACGGCGACCTTTACGGCATCCCCAGCCGCCGCATCGGCGCGGTGAGCGAGCTGCGGCTGCTGCTGAAGATCCGCCGCCTGAACGCCTTCGGGGAGGAGCACGATTATTTTGACCACTGCAACATCATCGGCTTCACGCGGGAGGGCCTGCGCGAGCGTCCCGGCAGCGGCCTGGCCTTCCTCTGCTCGGACGGCCCGGGCGGCCAGAAGCGCATGTACGTGGGCACGTACTTCGCGGGCACGACGTTTCGCTGCGTGCTTGGCCGGCAGAAAAGCGTGGTCATCGACGACGAGGGCTGCGGGGTCTTTTCCGTCGGGGGCGGCGGCGCGAGCCTGTATGTCCCGCGCCTGCGCCCGGGCGACGTCATCAACCGCGTGCTGGCCATGCTGCGCGCGCGCATCCTGGAGCTGATGGGCAGGCGCGGCTGAGCCTGTCCGGGGACAAAAGACCAGTGAAAAGGGGAATGGCCATGGATTGCTGGGTGGGCTTTGATATCGGCGGCACCAAGTGCGCCGTGTGCACGGGCGTGGAGGAAAGCGGCGGGCCCCGGGTTTTGGACAGGCGCGAGATCCCCACGCCCGCCGCGCAGGAGGAGGCCATGGCGCGCATGTGCGAAATGGCGCTTTCCATGACGCGTGGCGTGCGCGTGCTGGGCGCGGGCATCAGCACGGGCGGGCCGCTGGACCGCGCGCGCGGCGTGCTGCTCTGCCCGCCCAACCTGCCGGGCTGGTGCGGCGCGTCCTGGACGGAGCGCGTCTCGCAGGCGCTGGGCGCGCCGGCGGCGATGGAGAACGATGCCAACGCCTGCGCGCTGGCCGAATGGCGCTGGGGCGCGGGCCGCGGGTGCCGGAGCATGGCGTTTCTGACCTTCGGCACGGGCCTGGGCGCAGGGCTGATTCTGGACGGGCGGCTGTACCGGGGCGCGTGCGGCATGGCCGGGGAGCTGGGGCACTGGCGGCTGAGCGAATTCGGCCCCGCGGGCTACGGCAAGGCGGGCTCCTTCGAGGGCTTCTGCTCGGGCGGCGGCATCCGCCAGCTCGCCCAAACGCTCATGGCGCGCGAAAAGCAAAAGGGCGCGCCCGTGCGTCTGGACCCCGACGCGCTCAGCGCCCGCGCGGTCGCGCTGGCGGCGCGGGAGGGCGATCCCCTGGCGCTGGAGATCCTCACCTGCAGCGCGCGGCAGCTCGGCCGGGGACTGGCGCTGCTGGTGGACCTCATCAACCCCGAGCGCATCGTCATCGGCTCCGTCTATGCCCGCTGCGAGGAGCTGATGCGTCCCGAGATGCTGCGCGCCCTGGCCGCCGAGGCCCTTCCGGCCTCCCTAGCCGCCTGCCGCGTGCTGCCCGCCGCGCTGGGCGACGGAATCGGAGACTTTGCCGCCCTGTCCATCGCCATGGCCGGGGAGACGGATTAAAGGAGGCAACGACGATGGCGCATATCCGTTACGACGGCCCCGGGGCCGTGCTGGACGCCCTGACCGGGCGCTATCCGGCGCTCGCCGCGCAAAAGGAGGACATCCGCGCCCTCTATGCGCTGCTCCGCCAGGCGTTTGCCTCGGGCGGAAAGCTTCTCGTCTGCGGCAACGGCGGCAGCGCCGCCGACGCGCTGCACATCGTGGGCGAACTGATGAAGAGCTTCACGCTCCCCCGCCCCGTCGATGAAGCGGCCGCCGCCGCCCTCGCCGCCTTCGGCGAGGAGGGCCGGCAGCTCGCCTCCTCGCTGGAGGGAGCCCTGCCCGCCGTGGCGCTGGTGGAAAACGCAGCGCTTTCCACGGCGCTTGAAAACGACGTGAGCGGCGGCCTCTCCTTCGCCCAGCAGGTCTACGGCCTGGGGCAGCCCGGGGACGTGCTTTTGTGCATCTCCACCTCCGGCAACGCCAGAAACGCCGTCGCCGCGGCCATGGTCGCCCGGGCGCGCGGCCTGCGCGTGGCCCTGCTCTCCGGCGGCACGGGCGGCCGGCTGAAGGCCCTCAGCGACGCAAGCGTGGTGGTGGACGCCACGGAAACCTTCATGATTCAAGAGCTGCACCTGCCCGTCTACCACGCCCTGTGCCTGATGCTGGAATACGCCTTCTTTCCCCCGCGGCCCTGAGGCCCCGCGGGGGCCTCAGCTTGTCGAAAAAGCTCGCCTACGGCGATCTTTTCCGACAGGTATGCGCCGTTTCCCTCTCGCCCCTGCGGGGCTCCCGGGCGGGAAACGGCGTAAGGAAACCTTGCTTTGCAAGGCTTCCGAACCCACCGCGCATGTCGCTGGGTTCGGATTTCATTCGGAGGGCTACAGCCCTCCGAACCTCCCATAAGGTTTTTTGACAGTCTGAGGCCCCGCGGGGGCCTTTTTTGATGCCTGAAACAACTTCATAAAAAAGCCCCCCGAAAACCAAAAAACCCCCATTTCGTCCCCTGGGGCTGAGATGCTATACTTTTTTCAGCAACAAGCAAACCAGATAAAGGGGCAAGGTCAATGAACGACATCATCGTATCCATGCACGATATCTGCAAGTCGTTTCCCGGCGTCAAGGCGCTGGACCATGTGGATTTCGAGCTGCGAAGCGGCGAGGTGATGGCGCTTCTGGGCGAAAACGGCGCGGGCAAGTCCACGCTGATGAAGGTCCTGAGCGGCGTCTACACCCGCGACAGCGGCGATATGGAGATCCAGGGCAAGGCCTACGGGAACCTCACCCCCAAGCAGGCGCAGGCCGCGGGCGTAGCCATCATCCACCAGGAGCTCAACATGTGCCGCCACCTCACCGTGGCCGAAAACATCTTCCTGGGCCGCGAGAAGGTGCGCGGCGTGGTGCTGAGCCAGCGGGAGATGGAGGCCGAGGCCGCCGAGGTGCTGGGGCGGCTCAAAATCGACATCTCCCCCCGCACGGTCGTGGGCGACCTGCCCATCTCCAAGCAGCAGATGGTGGAAATCGCCAAGGCCCTTTCCATGGACGCGCGCATCCTCATCATGGACGAGCCCACCTCCGCCCTTACCGCACGCGAAATCGAGGACCTCTTCCGCATCATCCGGGACCTTCGCGCCTCAGATCATGGCATCGTCTACATCTCCCACCGGCTGGAGGAATTGCAGCACATCGTGGACCGCGTGACCATCATGCGCGACGGCCAGTACATCACCTCCATGAACTTCGCCGACACCACCATCGACCACATCATCACGCACATGGTGGGCCGCGAGATCAAGGAGAAATTCCCCCGCGTGACCTGCCAGAAGGGCAAGAAGATCTTCGAGGTCAGACACCTCAACGCCGGACGCATGGTCCGAAACGTCAGTTTCTCCCTCTACGAGGGCGAGATCGTGGGCTTTGCGGGCCTCATGGGCGCCGGGCGCACGGAGACCACCCGCGCCATCTTCGGCATCGATCCCAAGGAGTCGGGACAGATTCTGCTCGACGGCAGGGAAATCGCCATCCACAGCCCGTCGGACGCCATCCGTCAGGGCGTGGTGCTGGCCCCCGAGGACCGAAAGAAGGACGGGCTTTGCACCAAGCTCAGCATCCGCCACAACATCGCGCTGCCCAACCTCGACCTTCTGTGCAACCGCCTGGGCGTGGTCAGCCACAGCAGGGAAAACGCCATGTGCGAGCAGGCGGTCAAAAATTTGCAGATCAAGACCCCGTCGGTGGACGTGGACGCGGCCAACCTCTCCGGCGGCAACCAGCAGAAGGTGGTCGTAGCCAAGTGGCTGGCGCGCAACTCGCGGGTGGTCATCTTTGACGAACCCACGCGCGGCATCGACGTGGCGGCGAAGGTGGAGATCTACCATCTGATGAACCAGCTCAAAAAGCAGGGTATCGCCGTGATGTTCGTCTCCAGCGAGCTGCCCGAGGTCCTGGGCATCGCCGACCGCGTGATCGTCATGTGTGACGGGCAGATCACCGGCGAGGTCATGGCCAGGGAGAGCAACCAAAACGAGATTCTCACCCTGGCGACCCGGTTTGAAAACAAAATGGCGGCAGGCCAATGAGCGTAGGAGGGACCCACAACATGGAAAAGAGCAAGCAACCTTTCCTCAAGCGGCTTCTGAGCGTGCGCGGCATGGGCGCGGCGCTGACGGCCTTTGCCGGGCTGATTATCATCTACATCGCCTTCGGCCTGATTAACCCCACGGTCTTTTCGGGCCGCAACATCATCAACCTCACGCGCTCCATGTCCAAGTACCTCATCATCGGCATTGGCCAGAGCTACCTGCTCATCACCGGCAACATCGACCTGTCCATCGGCTCGGTGGTGGGCATGAGCGCCATGATCTCGGGCACCCTCATGTCCGGCGGCATGCATCCCTTCGCGGCCATTCTGGTCACGCTCGTGGCCTGCCTGCTGGTGGGCGTGCTCAACGGCATGCTGGTGGGCAAGTTCCAGCTCCCGCCCTTCATCGCGACCCTGGGCACGATGTTCGTGGCCCGCGGCGTGGCCTACATGGTCAACGGCAACCGCAACACCAACGCCATCGCCAGCGGCATCGGCCAGGAGATGGGCGACAAGTTCCAGGACTTCTTCTACTACGGTAACACGCTGGGCCTGTACAACACCTTCTGGATCGCGATGATCCTCTTTGCCGCCTTCTTTTTCCTGCTGAGCAAGACCCGCACCGGCCGCCACATCTACGCCATCGGCTCCAACCCCGATGCTGCCAAGCTCTCCGGCGTCTCGGTGGTCAGCACGGTGACCAAGGCGTACCTGGTATCGGCGTTCTGCTCCTTCGTCGTCGGCCTGATCCTGTGCGCGCAGGCCAGCATGGGCAACATGGAAGCCGGCAACACCTATGAGATGTACGCGGTCGCCGCGGGCGTCATCGGCGGCATCTCGCCGCTGGGCGGCACGGGGCTTCTGCTGGGCACCCTGGGCGGCGCGGCCGTGTGGCAGACGCTGGAAAACGGCCTGAACATGATCGGCGCGCAGGTGGGCATCCAGCGCATCGTGATCGGCGTGATCGTGGTCTTCGCCGTGCTGCTTGACGTGGTGTTCCGCCGCGGCATCTTCAGCCGCAAGGCCACCAGAAAGACGAATGAATTGCCTGCGGGCGTTCAGAAATAGAAACAGGAGGTACCATTTCATGAAAAAGATCGTTGCTCTGCTGCTCAGCCTGTGCCTGGTGCTCGGCGTTGCCAGCGCGATGGCCGCGGGCGAGAAGATCGCCCTGATTACCATGGACTCCATCGACCAGCACTGGATCACCCTCAACGAGGGCGCCCAGAAGGCCGCCGAGGAGCTCGGCGTGACCGTGACCTTCATGTCCCCCAACACCAAGGATGACGCCCAGCAGATCGAGTGCGTCAACAACGCCGTCGCCGGCGGCTATCAGGCCATCATCGTGGCCGCCAACGGCCCCGACGCCATCTCCTCCGCGCTCAACGAGGCCGTTGCCGCGGGCGTGAAGATCGTCTATGTCGACTCCCCCGCCAACGTCGAGGCGGAGGCCACCTTCTCCACCGACAACCAGGCTGCCGGCAAGACCGCCGGTGAGGAAATGATTAAGGCCCTGACCGCGGCCGGCATCACCTCCGGCGACATCGGCATCGTCAACGTCAACGCCGCCACCGACTCCACCGTCAAGCGCGAAGCCGGCTTCCGCAGCGCCTTTGAGGGCACCGAGTACAACATCCTCGAGACCCAGTACGGCGAGGGCGACGCGGCCAAGTCCCAGACCATCGCCGAGAACTACATCACCCAGGGCGTGGTCGGCATCTTCGGCGGCAACGAAGGCTCCACCACCGGCATCGGCAACGCCATCAAGGCGTCCGGCAACACCGCCGTCATCGGCGTGGGCTTTGACAAGTCCGACGCCATCCAGGGCCTCATCAAGGACGGCTACCTGCTGTGCACCATGGCGCAGAACCCCGACGTGATGGGCTATGAGGGCGTGCAGGCCGCCGTGAAGGCCATCGCGGGCGAGGATCTCGGCCATGCCGTGACCGACACCGGCGTCTCCGTCCTGACCAAGGAAGCGCTCCAGTAACCCCCTTTTCCCTTCCGCCGCCGCGCCCCGGCGCGGCGGCGGTTTTTCATGTCATCAGGGCCATCAGCGCCTCGTTTTGCACCTCCAGCCCGCGCGCCGTCAGGAAAAAGCGACGCTCCCCCATCGCGCCGGGCGACCAGGCGCCCAGCCCGTCCCGGATGAGCGTTTCCAGCGCCGGGCCGTAGACCTGCGAAAGCGCCGCGCCGTTTTGCGCCTCAAAGGCGCGCTCGGAGACGCCCTCGGTCATGCGCAGGCCCAGCATCATCGTCTCAAACATCGCCTCCTGGCGGCCGATGAGCTTTATTTGCGCGGGCGGCAGCTCGCCGCGCGCGCTCAGCGCCCGCAGGTACACATCCAGGCTTTCGGTGTTGGCCCGGCGCACGCGCACGGCCCCTTGCGCGGCCTGATCCTCATCGGGCGGCAGCATGCCGTGCGCCGCCACGCCCAGCCCCGCGTACCAGCTTCCCTGCCAGTAGCCGACGTTGTGGCGGCAGCGAAAGCCGGGCCGCGCGAAGTTGCTGATCTCATAGCGCGCATACCCCGCCTCCTCCAGCCACCTTACGCCCTGCTCATACATCTCTGCGGCCTGCTCGTCATCCGGCAGGCGCACGCGCCCCTCCCGGACCATGCGCGCAAGCGGCGTTCCCTCCTCCAGGATCAGGTCGTAGGCCGAGACATGCTCCGCGCCCATTTCCGCCGCCGCCTCGATGCTCTCGCGCCAGTCCCGAAGGCTCTGCCCCGGCAGGCCGGACATGAGATCGACATTGAGGTTTTTGACGCCGCAGGCGCGGGCCAGCGCCACCGCCTCGCGCGCCTGCGAAAAGGTATGGATGCGCCCGAGCGCCCGGAGCAGCCGGTCCTGCGCGGCCTGCACGCCCAGCGAGAGCCGGTTGAGTCCGCACGCGACAGCGGCCTCCAGCCACGGCGCCGTGAGGGTGCCGGGGTTGCCCTCAGCGGTGATCTCCGCCTCCGGCAGGACCGTGAAGCAGGCTTTCAGCTCCTCCAGCACCCCCCGCATCTCCTCCGCCGGCACCAGCGTGGGCGTACCTCCGCCCAGAAACACGGTGCTCACCTTCGCGCCGGGATGATTTTGCGCCGTCATGCGGATCTCTTGTTTGAGCGCCGCGCAATACGCCGCAACGGTTCCGGCGTCCGCGGGAGCGGAGCAGAAGTCGCAGTAAAAACATTTTCTTTTACAAAATGGAAAATGGAGATATAATTGCAGTAGCAAATCGCAACCCCTCCCGGTGCGATTATACCACACCCACAAAGGAGGCTGCCACATGGAAGCTATTGAACTCAGTTTTGACACGATGGTACGTCTGTGTATCCTGCTCATCGAACTGGCCGGCATCGCCGTCATCGTCATCAGCATGGTCAGGGGATTTATCGGCTTTGTCCAAAAGCATGAAAGCACGCGCATCCAGCTGGCGCAGGGGATCATGCTGGGGCTGGAATTCAAGATCGGCAGCGAGGTGCTGCGCTCCGTCATCGTCAGCGGCTGGACCGAGCTGGGCACGCTGGCGGCGATCATTTTGCTGCGAAGCATGCTGACGCTGCTTTTGCACTGGGAGATCGACGTAGAGGAGAAGCGCCAGAAAGAAAAGCAGGAAGCCCTTGAAAATGCCGCTGCGGCCAAGCTTCCCCAGGCTTAAGGCCCGGGAGGAGGTTTTGGATGACAAGCGCTTTTTCCCGCGCCGCGCAGGGGCTAAACGCCCTTTTGCGCGCACGGCCTGCGCGGCGCACGCTCACCGTGCTTTCCCTGATCTGGGTGGCGGCGATGCTGGCGCCGCTTCTGGCCATGTCGTTTTATGCCTACCCCACCCATGACGACTTTCCCTGCGTCCGTCTGGCCGCGGAGGCCTGGGCCGAAACCGGCAGTTTCCGGGCGGCGCTGCAAGGTGCATGGGAGCAGGCCATGTACGACTATCAGACCTGGCAGGGGACGTATGTGGCCATGTTTGTCTGCGCCTTTCAGCCCATGGCCTTTTCCATGCGGCTGTTCTGGCTGGCGCCGTTTCTGACGCTGACGCTGCTGGCGCTGTCGGCCTGGTATCTGTCGCGGCAGCTCACCCGATGTGTGTTCAAAGGGGACCTGTGCGTCTGCGCGGTGTTCTATGCCGCGCTGATGACGCTGCTTTTGCAGTACGTGCCCGGTATCCGGGAGCTGGTCTACTGGCAGTCCGCCATCCAATATACCATGAGCCTGGTGGTGGGGATGCCGCTCATCGGGCTTCTTCTCCGGCTTCACTTCCAGCCCTGCCGGCCCCTGTGCCGCGCCTGGCGCTGCGCCGCGGTTGTCTTCTGCGCCGTGGCGCTGGGCGGCCTGCCCTACCCGCTGGCGCTCAGCGGCGCGGTGGGTCTGGCGCTGGCGGCGGCCTGGTGCCTCCTTCGCCGCTCCCCCGCCCGCACGGCCAGCCTGCTGGCCTTCCTGGGCGTGACGGCGTCGCTGATCGTCGTGGTGCTCGCGCCGGGCAACGCCGTGCGGCAGGAGCGGGTGGGCGAAAGCCTCGCCCCCGCCGCGGCCATCATCCACAGCCTGGCGGAGTGTCTGCGCTGCACGGGCGAATGGTTCGGACCGCAGCTTCCGGGGCTTGCGCTGGTGCTGGCGGCGCTTCTGTGGACGCGGCTGAAAAACAGCCCCCTGCGCTTCCGCAGGCCGGGGTGGGTGAGCCTGTTCAGCTTGGGCGTGCTGGCCGCGGGCTTCGTGCCGCCCATCTTCGCCACCGGCGTGGACAGCTACCGCCTGGACCGCATCCTGGGCAGCCTGTACCTGCTCTACGCGGTGCTGGCGCTGCTCAACCTGATCTACTGGCTGGGCTGGTTTGCCCAGCGCCGTGCCGCCTCCCCCCTGCCGGAGGGGGTGCGCTGCTGGCAGCTGTGCCTGTGCGCCGGGCTGCTGGCCTGGGGCCTGTTCGCCACCGGCGCCGTGCTGGCCACGCCCACCCTGGGCGCCTGCTACAGCCTGGTTACGGGCGAGGCCGCGCGCTACCACACGGAGATGCTTGCGCGGGAAAACGCGCTGGCGGAGGCGGACTCGATCTTGGAGGCCCAGGCGGCCGTGCAGCCGCTCAGCGCGCAGCCCGCGATCTTCCCCCTGGACATGCTGCCCTATCAGAGCCAAACCGCCCTGCCGGGCGAGATGCATCGGTTTTTCGCCATGCAGCGGCTGGCGGAGCGCTATGGCGCGGGAGAGATCCCGCAGGAGGAATGGGAGGCCTTGGACGCATGGAACAGCGAAAGCTGACCCCGCCGTGTCTCACGCGCCTGGACCGCGCGGCCTTCTGCGCCGTGGCGGCGCTGCTGGCATTGATGTTTGCCTACCTTTTCGGCTATTCCCTGCTGCGCACCAGCGTCTTTGATCCCGCGGGGGAGATCAGCGAGCATGTGCTTCACGTCCGGGACAGCGTGGCGGTCAACCTGGCGATGCTGGCCGGCTGGCTGGTGCTTTTCCGCCTCGCCCTGCGCTTTGAAGGACGCATCCGTCTGGGGTGGCTGACGGCCGCGTCGCTGGGGCTGACGTTTGTGCTGGGCGCGGCGTGGGTGCTTGTGATGCGCGCCGTGCCCATCAACGACACGGGCATCCTCTATTACAGCGCCGCGGGGCTGGCCAGGGGCGATACCTCGGAACTGTGGCGCCAGGAGCTCTACCTGCGCACCAACGCCTTTCAGGCCGGCTATCTGCAATACTCCGAGGTCCTCCAGCGGCTCTTCGGCCGCTACAGCTATGTGCCCCAGGGCCTTTTGAACGCCGCGTTTCTGACCGCCGCCTGCGGGGCGGTGCTGGACCTCACGTGGCGCTGCCTGCACGAGCGCCGGGTGCAGATTCTCACCACGCTGCTCCTTGCGCTGTGCGTTCAGCCGGTCTGCTATACCACTTTTCTCTACGGCAACCTGCCGGGCCTGTGCCTGGGGCTGTGGGCGCTGGCATGCCTCGTGCGCTGGATCGGCGGCGGGCGCGGGTGGTGGCTGGTCCCGGCGCTGGCGCTCATGGCGCTGTCCGTGGCGCTCAAGCCAAACTACCTCATCCTGGCGCTGGCGGCCGCGCTGGTGACGGCGCTCTACGCGCTGGGTTCCCGGCGCTTTTCGGCGCTGCTCGTGTGCGCGGGCCTGCTGGCCGCGCCCGTGGCGGCAAGCCGTCTGGCGGGCCTGGTTTTGGAGGCGCGCACGGGCTTTGCCATAGGGCAGGGCGCGCCGCAGACCACCTGGCTTGCGATGGGCATGCAGGAGGGGCCGCTGGCCCCCGGGTGGTATAACCGCTATTCCCTCTCGGTGATGGAGCGCGCGGACATGGACCCCGAGGCCGCCCAAGCGCTCGTTCGCGGGGACATCGCGACGCGGCTGGCCGAATTTTCGGCAGACCCCGGCTATGCGCTGTCCTTCTATCACGAGAAGATGGTTTCCCAGTGGGCGGAAACCACCTTCGAGGCGCTGCTGGTCAACCGCACCATGCCCAGCGAAAGCACGGTGCCCGCCGCGGTGGAAAGCCTGCTGCGGGGCGGCGGCTCGCAGGCGCTGGCGGCGTACATGGAGGGCTACACGCTCATGCTCTACCTGGGCTTTGCGCTGGGCGCGGCGAGGCTCGCCCTCGGGCTTTCGCGGCGCGGCGGGTGGGCATGGCCGCGCCTGTATGGCCCGCTTGCGCTGATGGTCGCGGTGCTGGGCGGCTTTCTCTACCACCTGCTCTTTGAGGGAAAGTCTCAGTATCTGGTGGTCTACCTGCCCATGATGGCGCCCCTGTGCGCATGCGCCCTGTCCTGGCGGCGGCCGGTCAGAGCTCCTGCCGCGCCATGATGCGGATGTTCTCGGCCCCGATGTCGGTGTGCGCCGTGCACAGGGCCACAATGGCGGCGCCCGTTTCGCCCGTCATCTCCGCCGAGGGGACGACCACTGTAAGCGCGCCGTTTTGCAAAAGCACCAGGCAGGGCGCAAAGCCCGCCTCGTTGAGCGCCTCCTCCAGCCCCAGCTCGCTCTGGTGGTCGGCGATGAGGCGCTCAAGCTGTCTGGCGGCCTGGGCGCGGGTGTCCGCGTCCGCCGCGTCGCTGTCCAAAAGCGCGTTTAGCGCCGCCACGTCCTTGTCGTAGGCCGCTTCCCGCGCGCTGCGCTCCTGCGCGGCCTGCGGCGCGGGCGTCCGGGACGCGGTCACGGAGGGCCGGGGCGCCTGCGCGGGCGGCTCGGGCGCAAAAAAGCGGCCCCATGCCATCACCGCTGCGGCCGCCGCCAGCACGGCCAGCAATCCCCGCCGCGCCCATGTGCGGCCCCGGCCCTTCCTGCGCCCCTCAGGGGGCGTTTTTTTTGCGTTCATCGGCTCTCCTCCTCCATCACAAATACGTCCACCGCGCTTTCGGGCAGGCCCAGCAGCGTCCGCGCCGCCCGCGCCAGCGACAGCCGCACCGTCAGGTCGTCCGCGCCCTGCGCCACGACCACCGCGCCCGTGGGGCCGTCGGTCTCGCCGCCGTAAAACAGCGCCACCTCGACTTTGCCCGCGCCCGCGATCGCGCCCAGCACCTCCGCGATGCGCCGTTCCTCCTGGCTGCCCGCCGTTCCCTCCCCGCCGCCTCCGGCCAGCAGCAGCGCCAGCAGCGCCGCAAGCGCCGCCGCCATCCATGGCAGCGCCTTTGTATCCGTCAAACGCCTGAGGTTCATGGCGCGCTCGCCCCGCTTTCGCTCAAGCGCACCCTCTCCGGCGGGACGGAAAGCTGTCCGGCGATGGCCGCGGCCAGCTCCTGCGCGTCCAGCAGCGGCGCCTCCCCGGCCTCCAGCGCCAGGTCGACATGATCCACCGCGCCCTCCCGCGTCAGATACACCGCGGCCCGCGCCTCATACCCCGCGCGCCGGGCCAGGCGCACGCACAGGGATTCCGCCTGGTTGGCCGCCGCCCGCAGCGCCGTGCGCGCGTAGCTCTCCTCGCTGACCGCGCCCAGCGCGGCCGCGGGAAGCGTTCCTTCCACCCGCACGTCCATAAGGCTGCCCAGCCCCGAGATCAGCGCCGCCATAATCAGGGCGCTGACCGTCATGCGCGCCATCTTCTGCTGCCGCCCCTCGGGCAAGAGCAGCTCCGAAAGCGACCACAGCACCGATAACGCCGCAAGCTGCCTGACAAACGCCTCCATTGCCTCACCTCAACATCACCGTCAGGTTCGCCACCGTAATGAGCTGCGCCACCAGCAGCAGGAACATCGCGCCCACGCTGAGCTGGATGATGAACAGCAGCGAAAACACCTCCGCATAGTCCCCCATGCCGCGCGACAGGGGGCTCTCCCCGATGGGCTGCAAAAAGGCCGAGGCCGCGCGATAGAGAAACATCGTCAGCGCCGTGCGCACAAGCGGCAGGGCCAGCGCGCCGACGAGCAGCATCAGCCCCAGCGCGCCCACGGCGTTTTGCACGATGAGCGAGCAGCCCACCAGCGTATCCACCGTATCGGCAAACATCCCGCCCACGATGGGGATGAAATTGTCCATGGCGTACTTGGCCGTGCGGATGCTCACGCCGTCCACGGCGGCCGCGCTCACGCCCTGCACTGTCATGACCCCGATAAAAACCGTAAAGCCGAAGCCCAGCGTCCATTCCGCGACCTGCCGCAGCAGCCTTCGCATCTGGGAAACGCGCAGGCCGTCGCTCAGGCTTCCCGCCATGGTCAGAACCGCCACGCTCACCGCAAAGGGCAGCGTCACATGCCGGATCAGCGTGGTCATCGACCCCGCCGCGGCCATGACGGCCGGCTGATAGAACGCCGAGCTGGCCGTGCCGCCCACGGCGGCAAGCAGCGTGACCATCACCGGGAAGATCGCCTGCATCAGCTCCGACATGCGCCCGATGGTCTCCTCCGCCAGCGCCACGTGCTCGCGCAGGTCCACGATGAGAAACGCCATCGTCATCAACAGCCCCGCGTACCGCGCGGCCTTTCCCGCCGCCCCGCCGGGCGCGGCGATCCATTCCGCCGCCGCCACCAGCAGCGCGGGGACCAGCAGCCGCGTGATGCGCCAGACGCTCCGGCCGAATACCCCGGCCGCCTCGTCCATCAGCCACGCAAGCACCTCCTGGGCGCTGAGCACCGCCTGCCCGCTGGCGAGCCTTCCGATCAGTTCCTCCACGCCGCCCTCCAGCCAGGGCACATCCCCGGCGGCCGCCTCGAGCGCCTCCAGGTCCAGCTCGCCCACCACCTGCGCAAGCCCCTCGCCGACCGTCTGAGCGCAGGCGGGAGCGGCGAGGAGCAGCGCCGAGAACAGCACGAGGACCATCCCCATGTTTTTCGCTTTCATGGCGTCAGCTCCAGAATCATTTCCATCAGTTTGAGCAGCATCGGCGCGGTCAGCGTAAAGACGCACAGCTTTCCCACCAGCCCCACCTTGAGGGCCAGCCCGCCCTCTCCCAGATCCTCGCAGGCCTGAGCGGCCAGCTCCGCCACATAGCTCACGCCCAGCACCTTGACCAAAGTGTCCAGATACCCCTTTTCAAGCCCCGCCAGCGAGGTCAGGCGTGCAAAGACGTCCTGCACGTCCGAGAGCTGCTCCAGCGCGGCCAGAAGCAGCATCGCGCCCGCCGCCACCGCGCACAGCCCGCCCAGCTGGGGCTGCTGCTGGCGCACCACCATGCACAGCACCGCCGCGGCCACGGCCAGCCCCATCCACTGCCAGAACGCCATGGCCTAATAGAGCGCGAAGATGCTCTTGAGGCTGGAGAAGAGATCGGCCACCAGATCCACGACCAGAAACAGCCCGATCACCAGCCCCACCACCGTCACCAGCGTGCCCAGCTCCTCGCGCCCGGCGCGCGTGAGCACCTGGGACAGCACCGCCACCACCACGCCCAGCCCCGCGATCTTAAAGAGAAGATCAACCTGGATCATACAATCTCCCTCCCGCTACCACAGCGCGATGCCCGCCATCAGCCCCAGCAGCATGCCCAGCCGCACCGCCAGAGAGCCGCCGGCCTCCGCCTCGCGCCGCGCCTCCTCCTCCAGGGGCTTGAGCCTGCGAAGGCAGGCCGCCGCGGCCTGCGCGCGCATGGCGGCCGTTCCGCTGCCGAGCTGGAAAAACAGCCCCTGCATCGCCTCGCGCTCCTCCGGCTTCTCCCACGGGATGGGGATCTGCGCGCACGCCTGCGCGTATGCCTCCCCCAGTCCCAAAAGCGGCTCCCGCGCCAGCGCGTGGGCGACCCACAGCAGCCGTCTGGACACCTGCTCCCCGCCCGGTCCCGAGGGCGCATAATGCGCGCACTCGCACAGCAGCTCCGTCAGCCCCATCCGCTCCTGCTCCAGCATCAGCCGGAGGCTTCCGACGATGTCCAGCCGCGCGCGCAGCGTGCGTAGCCGCCTGAGCCTGCGCTCCCGCATCCAGCTTCCCGCCGCCGTGCCCGCCAGCAGGCAGCACAGCGCGCCCGCCGCGCCCATCATGCTTCCTCCAGCGGCCGGAGCTGAGCATCCTGCACGGCGCGCACGCGGCCTACCTCGCGCTCATCCAGCAGGACATAGCGCTCGAAGGCGCGGTTCTGCGCCAGATGATACAGCGTTCCGCGCGACAGCGCCGACTCCAGATCCCGCCCGTGGAGCGTGGCCAGGACGCTCACGCCGCTGCGCGCCGCCTCCAGAACGGCCTGCGCATCCAGCGAGCCGCCCAGCTCGTCCGTAACCAGCGCCTGCGGCGACATCGCCCGCAGCATCCACCTCAGCCCCGCGTCCTTGGCGCAGCCGTCCAGCACATCCGTGTTGGGCCCCACGTCCAGCTGGGGCATGCCGCCGCTCATGGCGGCGATCTCGCTGCGCTCGTCCACCACGCACACGCGCACGCCCTGTTCCGAAAGCCGGCGGCACGCGTCGCGCAGCATCGTGGTCTTGCCCATGCCCGGCAGCCCTACGATGAGCAGGCTGCGCACCCGCCCCTGCTCGTCCAACAGATGCGGCATGAGCGCGTCCGCCGCCCCGCGCCACTGGCCCGCTACGCGCAGGCAAAGGGAGCTGATATCCCTGAGCGCCCGCACGCTCTGCCCCTGCGCCACCACCCTGCCGCACAGGCCCATGCGGTGCCCGCCGCGCAGGGTGACAAAGCCCTGCCGCTGCTCCTCGGCGCGGGCGTAGAGCGCGTGCTCGCACAGCGCCTCCGCCATCTGCTCCACCTGCGGCTGGGTAGGCGTGCAGGCGCATACGGTTTCGCCCCCGGCGGCAAGGATGCGCACCCGGCTTCCCGCGCGCACGCGGATTTCGCGCACGCTTCCCTCCTTGTGCTGCATCAGCGCCCGCCCCACGGGTCTGGGCAGGCAGCCGCCCAAAAACGCGATGGTCTCCTGCCAGGTCACGCGCCTCTCCTCCCATCATTCAAACAAAATCAGGCCGATGGCCCGGTAAAACGCCTCGTCCACGGCATCCAGCGCTGGCAGGCCCAGCTCCCGACGCGCGCGGGTGACCGCCGCCTGGGTGCCGCGGCCATAGATGCCGTCGGCCTGGCCCGAATAATACCCCAGCACCGTGAGCCGCCGCTGGACCGCGGCCACGTGGCTGTTGCGGTCGCCGGGAATGAGGTAGCGCAGGTAGCTGTCCAACTGGCCGTAGGGCCCGCCCTGGATGACGACCCTGGTGCCGTTGGGGACCAGGCCATAGAGCTCCTCGGAATCCCGCACATACATGCGGATGCAGCCGTGCGAGGCGTTGCTTCCGATGGTGCCGGGCTTGTTGGTGCCGTGGATGCCGAACTGCCCCCAGGGCACGTTCAGCCCCAGAAAGCGCGTCCCGAAGCCGCCCAGCTCGCCCGAAAAGCGGCTGATGACGGTGAAGGTGCCGATGGGCGTAGGCGTATCGCCGGTGCCGGTGGCCACGGCATAGCGCTTTTTGACCTCCGTACCCTCGTAGAGCGTGAGCGACTTTTGCTGGATGTCGATCCAGATCCATACGCCATCGGGCACGTTGGCCCGGCGGGCGCGCTCCGCCGGGGTCATCTTCTCCGCCGGGACCTGCGCGGCGCTCAGGCCCGCGATGAGCAGCGCGCAGAGCAAAAGCGCCGCGACGGCCCGCTTCCACGCCTTCGTCATGCCCGCGCCCCCTTCGCTTTGGTCCTTCAACCTTATGCGCCCCCTGTGAGCGATATGCCCGGCGCGCGTGCATAGGTTTCACACAAAAAGCGGCGCGTCCTCCGCAGGGGAGGGCGCGCCGCCGGTCGCCAGGTGAATTCAGTTTTCGTTGCAGTGCCCGTGACGGCAGGCATGCCCGCCGTCGTGGCCGCAATGGCCCTGACCGTGCTCGTGATGGTCGCAGCGGGCCTGGGGATCATAGGCCAGCTCGCCGCGCACAAGCGCTTCCACGGCGCTGTCGGCATCGCCCGTCACGCCGCCGTAGAGACGAATCCCCGCCTCCGCCAGCGCCTGCCGGGCGCCGCCGCCGATGCCGCCGCAGATCAGCACATCCACACCCCGGTCGCGGAGCACCGCCGCCAGCGCGCCGTGGCCCTCGCCGCCGGCGTCCACAACGACCTGCGCCGTCACCTTTCCGTCCTCCACGTCGTAGAGCTTGAACTGCTCCGTATGGCCGAAATGCTGAAAAACCTGTCCGTTGTCATAGGTAACCGCAATTTTCATGCTCGTTTCCTCCCTGTTTCTGCGCCGGCACCGCCCCAGGCATCCCCGTCCGGGACATCCGGCCGCCGCCTCCGTGTCGCACAGCACATAGTCGCCGCCCCGGATGGACAGCGCGCATCCGCCAACCAGGCACCTGGCCAGCTTCACGCGCGCCTGCGCGTAGATCGCCTGCACGGTCGTGCGCGCCACGTTCATCTGTGCCGCGCACTCCTCCTGCGTCAGCCCCTCCAGGTCGATCAGGCGGATGGCCTCGAATTCGTCCACCCCCATCACCACCTCCGGCCCGGCGTCCTGGCCTGCCGGCCCGAAACGTCCGCAGGGCGGATGTCCACACACGCGCCGCTGCTTGCACGGCCTGGGCATACGCGCTCCCTCCTTCTGGATAAATGACATATGCCATCTATGGACAGTCTACACCCATAGATGGCATATGTCAATAAATATTTTTCTTTTCCACGCCGTCATTAACGGGTTTTGAGTTTTGGATCTTCCTGAAGCGGCCAAACAAGGCTGGTCAAAAAGCACAGCACACCAAAAATCACTACACAAATGGAGCGGTACTGAAAGCATGCGTGCCATGCCGTAGCCTTGTAAGCAACAGCGATCCAGCCAACGGGCAGCAACGCGACCGGTAGACAGCGCCATGCCGGCGTAAACAGCCTTTGCCCCAGCGTCCGCCGTCTAAGTGTCACGTGCAGAAGATAAATGCCATAAACAGCCGTCAACGCAACGCTCAGAATAATATGCGCCTTGGAAAAGCAAATACTTAACACGGATATAAAGGCATCAGCTCTGGTAATACCCGCCATGTTCTCTGTTTCAACCATACCGGTCCATTTATCTATCTTGGAAAATACATTGGAAAAAGCCGATGGATCAACCAGCAGCGCAGCCAGCGCAAGTCTTACGAACCACATACCCACATAGGCAAAGGCCCACGCGGCGATACAGCCAAACGCCTTACGCATCATCGCTCCCTTTGACGAGTAGCTCAGACACATCAGGTAAATCAATGGCAAGCCAAGTGTCACGACCGGCACTGTATAAAAATCCAAATACTGTGTCAACGCCCCCAGAATAAAAAACAGCCAATGTTCCGCCCAGCGACACCGCCAACGCGGCAAGGCAAGCATGCCGGCCATGGCCACCGCAAAACACATTGCATATTGCAGTTGCGTGGAAACGATTGCAAATTCCATCATCGCCATGCTCAACGCAAATGCAATCGCTATGCCCAGCCCCGCATGCCTGCGGATGGAAGCAGCCGTCAGCGCCAGAAGCGACAGCATTATAAAGCGTAATACCTCGCGAATAGCCGAATAATTCAAAAACCAGAGCATTGGGCGCAAAAAGGCCCGAAAGCCCTGCCAGTAACGATAATAGTAGTCATTCGCTTCCTCGCCCTTCGTGGAGAGGTACAGGTTCAGTGTGTTGATCTCCTGTCCACTGTGAAAACGTGGATTGCTGAGAATGGACAATGGATCCTTCAGGGTGTTCATGTATTTGGCAGAGTTGAGCATTGTGGATTCAGTAGAATTGTCCAATACTGTGCTTTCCAGCGTTCCGCCCGGTTGATCGCGTAGCGAAAAAACGGTTGGAAACTCCGCCTCCTCCAGCAACAACGGGCAGGACTGCTCGATTTTTTCATTCACACGCTTCTGCAGCGCTCCCGAAGGCGTATCCAACCCTGCAATGTACAAAAGTGCAAAGCCCACAGCAACGGCTAGGCATAGTGCTCCCACATAGCGCAATGCAACGAAAAAACAACGGAATAATCGTCCCCGATGCTTCATTTTCTGCATTTTCCTTATTCTCCTTTGCTGCGTACTCAGCCATCCAGCAGCCCTTCCAGCGCCAGCCGAAACGCCTCGTCCTGCCGAGCCGTACGTTTGGGTGGCCCCTTCACGCGGCTGCCCGCCCGGCGCGCTTTGGCCGCCAGATGGCGAATACTCAGCAGCGCGTCGATGTTGCTCTCGTCATAGACGCGGCCGTTCTGATCCAGCACTCGGGCGGCGCGGGCCAGGCACAGTGCGGCCAGACCATAGTCCTGCGTCACGACGATATCGTCCGGCTCGAGCAGATTGACCAACTGAAGGTCCGCGCTGTTGGCGCCGGAGGCCACGGTGACAGTTCGTGCCCCCTCGCGGCACATCTCGTGCGCATCGTCGCACACCAGCAGCACTTCCACCCCGCGCACCCTGGCTGCGCGCAAGGCAATCTCCACCACCGGGCAGGCATCCGCATCAATCAGGAGGCGCACGCCGCTCACTGCGGCGTCACCTGCAAAAGCACAGGGTTATGGTCGCTGTACTGGAAATTCAGATCCACGGTTTCAATGAGGTTGACCTTGAGGTTGTCGGAGACGATAAAGCCGTCGATCACGTAGAACTGCGCGTTTTTGCGCTCGCCGTCATAGGGCTTGTTGAGCAGGCGACAGGTGGGCGTGGCGTCGTCATAGACGAAGCTGAAACCGTTTGGCAGGTCGCTGACATATACCTTGCCGGGTTGCCAGAAGCTCTCGTCCAGAAGGGGATAGGATGCCGCGCCCTCGAAGGTCTGGTTGAAGTCGCCGCCGGCGATGACGTAGTTGCCGTTTCGGTACTCGGCGGCAAGAATCTGCATGAGCTGCTCGGTCTGGGCGCGCTTGCCCTCGCCGTCATCGTAGGCCTCCAGATGCAAATTGATGATGACCAGCTCGCGGTCCGTGCCCTCCACGGGCACGCGCTCAATCAGCAGGCAGCGCTTGAGGTTGGCCATGCTGACCGGCCAGCTGAAGGGCACGGGCAGGCTTTCGCGGGTGGCCTCGGTCACGTTGAGGCCCGTGAAGGTGACCAGGCCGCTTTCGACCTTGCCAAGCGGCGGCCAGGGATAGGGGACGAACTCGCATTTGAAATTATACGCACAGGCCGTGTTCAGCGACAGGCCGTGGCGGTAGGTGTCGGCCTGATTGGTATAATAGCTGCGCCAGGAGTCGAAATCCACCTCCTGGAGCAGGTAGATGTCCACATTCTGCCGCACCAGCTCGCTGAGGATGCCGTTGAGGTTGGCGCGCACGTCCTCCTCGCTCCGGGGCCGGACCATGCTCCCGCCGTCCATGAAAAAGTCCTGCTCCCGCCCCAGGCCGCAATAGCCCGTGTTGAAGCTCAGCACGTCCAGACGCTCGCCCACGCGCACGTTGTCCTTGCGCGCCGCCTGGACGACCTCCAGCGGCTCGATGTCGTCCGGCCGATATTCCGTCAGCGACAGGTATCCCAGCAGCCCGCCGGCCGCCAGCACCACCAGCAGCAACAGGCCCAAAAGGACCTTTATGATTTTCATGCAATCAACCCCCTGTACCCTTTTGCTTGCAATCATCATACCATATTTGTCCGGCGGGCTCAAGGTGGACCGGGGGCATCCCGCGCCATTTTGGCCCCTAAAAATGCAAAAAACTGTGGCGTATGCGTTTCATTTATGGTAGAATAAAAAATGGCTATGTGCCAAAACGACCGTATGTGAGGGATCTACATTGACAGAACGTGTAAAACGGCTCCTTGATTCCATGAACCTTGGCGATCACGAGGGCGTGGTGGTCTATGACCCCAGCAATATGTTCTATCTCTCCGGCTACACGGGCGAGGGCCTGGTGCTGGCCTCGCGCGGGATCAGCGCCATCGTGACGGACTTTCGCTATACCGAGCAGGCGCAGGCGCAGGCTCCCGGCTTTGAGGTGCTGATGACCGAAAAGGGCACCTCGCACGAGGACATCGCCGGCGCGCTGTGCGCCCGCGGCGGGATCGACACCCTGTACTATGAGGACGACTTTGTGACCGTCCACACCTTCAACGCCCTGCGCGAGAGCGTGCGCGGGGTGGAATGGAAGGTGGTGGGCGGGGAGATCGCCCGCCTGCGCGAGATCAAGGACGCGGACGAGCTGGCCCTCATCCGTGAGGCCTGCCGCATCACGGGCGAGGCGTTCGAGCGCATCCTGCCCTACATCAAGGAAGGTGTGACCGAAAAGGAGCTCGCCCTCCGGCTCGATTTTGACATGATGAGCCACGGGGCCAGCAAGCCGTCGTTTTCCACGATCGTGGCCGCCGGCGCCAACGGCTCTCTGCCGCACGCTGTGCCCGGCGAATACCGCCTGCGCCGCGGGGACATGATTACCATGGACTTTGGCGCGCGCTACGGCAATTACTGCGCCGACATGACCCGCACCGTCGCCTTGGGCGAGCCCTCGGCTGAAATGAAGAAGGTCTACGGGATCGTGCTGGACGCCCAGAAGATGGCGCAGGACGCGGTGGCCGCCGGCAGGTCCTGCCGCGAGATCGACGCCATCGCCCGCGACTACATCTACGGCCACGGCTATGAGGGGCGCTTCGGCCACGGCCTGGGCCACTCGGTGGGCATCGACATCCATGAGGACCCGCGCTTTAACCAGAGCACGAACGCCGTGCTCAAGGCGGGTCAGATCATGACCGTGGAGCCAGGCATCTACCTGCCCGGCGTCGGCGGCGTGCGCATTGAAAACTCCGTGGCCGTGCTCGAGGGCGGCTGCGAGGTCCTCACCCATCCCAGCCGCGAGCTCATCATCCTGTAAGCCGGGATTTCCATGTCAATACACATCGAGGAGGAACGATCACTATGATTACCGCAGGCGATTTCAAAAAGGGCATTACCATCGAATGGGACGGCGGCGTGTGGAACATCGTCGATTTCCAGCACGTCAAGCCCGGCAAGGGCGCGGCCTTTGTGCGCACCAAGCTCAAGAACGTCATGACCGGCGCCGTCATCGAGCGCAGCTTCAACCCCACCGACAAGATGCCCCGCGCCATCGTGGAAACCAAGGAGATGCAGTACGTCTACAACGATGGCGGCCTGTACTATTTCATGGATATGGACACCTACGAGCAGCTTCCCCTCAACCACGATCAGGTGGAGGACGCCATCCCCTTCGTCAAGGAAGGCACCAACGTGACCGTGAAGTTCTTCAAGGGCAGCGCCTTCAGCGTGGCCGCGCCCAACTTCGTCGAGCTTGAGATCACCGATACCGAGCCCGGCTTCAAGGGCGACACCGCCAGCAACACCTACAAGCCCGCCACCCTGGAGACCGGCTATACCCTGCAGGTGCCGCTGTTCATCAACACCGGCGACCACATCCGTGTGGACACCCGCACCGGCGAGTACATGGAGCGCTGCTGAGGAGGCAAAGGAGATCAATATGGGGAATCTGACCGATCGGGCCGCCTATCTGCGCGGCCTTGCCGAAGGCATGAATCTGGACAAGGAAAAGAACGAAAACAAGCTGCTTTTGGAGATGCTGGGGCTGATGGACGAGATGGCCCAAAAGGTCTCTGATCTGGATGCGGATGTGGGCGAGCTGGAGGAGTATGTGGAGGATCTTGACTCCGACCTTAGCGACATGGAGGAAACCCTCTTTGGCGACGAGGACGACGAATGTGACTGCGACGGGGAGGACGGCTGCGACTGCTGCGATCAGGAAGAACTGTCCTTCGACTGCCCGCACTGCGGAAAGACCGTGCTGGTCAAGGCCGCCGACATCGACTATGACGAAAGCCCCGTATGCGAGCACTGCGGCCAGCCCTTCTTCACCGATGCGGAGGATGACAAGGACGACTGAGCTTGACTTTCATGCGTCGTTCCCCTATAATAACCCTCATCGGCAATGACGGGACCAAGTAAGCCGGGCAGGCGCGCCCTCAGAGAGCCTTCGGACGGTGCGAGAAGGCGGCGGCAGCTCGGATGAATACCTCCCCGAGCCCGGCCGTGAACGTTTTTTCAGTAGCGGACCGACGGTGCGCCGTTTATAGCGCGGGGCCTCAGGGCCCGCTGAGGGCGCGTCTGCGCCGAAACGGAAGTGGTACCGCGATTCGCCTGTCGCCTTCCTCCCCAAGCAGGGAGGAGGGCGGCTTTCATTTTTCCGGCCTCCGCGGCCGGAGCCATCAAGGAGGGACCTGTCTATGGAGTCTGTTTCCTTCGCCCGCCGGTTTGACAACGTGACCGGCAGCGCCATCCGCGAGATCTTCAAGGTGCTGGGCCGGCCCGGCATGATTAGCTTCGCCGGCGGCAACCCGTCCCTGGACGCCCTGCCGGACAAGCTCTGCGCTGATCTTGCCCGCGACGCGCTGCTTGCCGACGGCAAGCGCATTTTGCAGTACGGCGCCACGGAGGGCTATCCGCCCTTTGTGGAGAGCCTGACGGAATACCTCAAGGGCCATTTTGGTTTTGCCATGGATGGCGACGGCGTGCTTCCCACCACCGGCAGCACAAGCGGCATGGACCTGCTGCTCAAGGCGCTGGTCAACCCCGGCGACGCGGTGCTGGTGGAAAGCCCGACCTTCCTTGGCAACATGCAGACCATGCACCTCTACGAGGCCAACCTCATCCCCATCGAGAGCGACGAGGGCGGCGTGAAGCTGGATGCGCTTGAGGAGGCCGCGCGCAGGTATCATCCCAGGCTGTTTTACGTGATTCCCACGTTCCAGAACCCCTCCGGCCGCACGCTGGCCGCCGGCCGGCGGAAGGCCATCGCGGAGCTCGCCGCCAGGTACGGCTTCATCGTGGCCGAGGACGACCCCTACCGCGACCTGCGCTACCGGGGCAAGGCGCTGCCGCCCATCAAAAGCTACGACACCACGGGCCACGTGGTCTATCTGGGAAGTTTTTCCAAGCTCATCAGCCCAGGACTTCGCGTAGGCTACCTGCTCGCCCATGAGGAGCTGCTGCGCAAGTGCACCATCGGCAAGCAGGGAACCGACCTGCACACCCCCAACCTCAACCAGGCCATCATCGACCAGTTCCTGCGCCGGGACCTGCTGGACAGCCACATCCAGAGCATCATCCCGGGCTACCGCGCAAAGCTGGAACTGATGCTTGGGGAGCTTGCCTCCTTCCCCGAGGGCACGCGCTACACCGCGCCGGAGGGCGGGCTGTTCATCTTCGTGGAGATGCCCGAGGGCTTTGACGCGACCGCCCTGTTCGGCGAGGCTGTCGAGCGCGGGGTGGCCTATGTGCCCGGCACGCATTTCTACCCCGACGGCGGGCACCACAACACGCTGCGCCTCAACTTCAGCAACTCCACGCCCCAGCAGATTCACGAGGGCATGGGCAAGCTGCGCGAGCTCTTCGCCGCCCATCTGGGCTGACTTGACACAACAAAGAAAAGAAAGGAACGATGATTGATGCACGTTTTGGACATGCTCAAGGAGCGCGGCTTCGTCGCTCAGGTCACCTTTGAGGAAGATCTCTACAAGGCGCTGGAGCGCGAGCCCATGACCTTCTATGTGGGCTTTGACCCCACGGCGGACAGCCTGCACGTGGGCCACTACATCCCCATCATGGCCATGGCGCATCTCCAGCGCGCCGGGCACCGGCCCATCGCCCTGTGCGGCGGTGGCACCGCCATGATCGGCGATCCCAGCGGCAAGAGCGACCTGCGCAAGATGATGAGCCGCGAGACCATCTGCGACAACGTCTCCGGCATCCAGAAGCAGCTTTCCCGCTTCCTGGATTTCGGCGACGGCAAGGCCATCATGGTCAACAACGGCGACTGGCTGCTGAATCTCAACTATGTGGATTTTCTGCGTGAGATCGGCGCGCTGTTCAGCGTCAACCGCATGCTGACCGCCGAGTGCTACAAGCGCCGCATGGAAACGGGCCTGACGTTCCTGGAATTCAACTACATGCTCATGCAGAGCTATGACTTCCTCCAGCTGTTCAAAAACTACGGCTGCCGCCTGCAAATCGGCGGGGACGACCAGTGGAGCAACATGCTCTCCGGCGCGGACCTCATCCGCCGCAAGGAGCACGAGGACGCCTTCGCCCTCACCTGCAAGCTCATCATGACGCACGACGGCAAGAAGATGGGCAAGACCGAAAAGGGCGCCCTGTGGCTGGATGCCGCGCGCACCACGCCCTTTGAGTTCTACCAGTACTGGCGCAACGTGGGCGACCAGGACGTGGAGCGCTTCCTGGGGCTGCTCACCTTCCTGCCCATGGACGAGGTGCGCCGTCTGGGCGCGCTGCCCGGCGAGCAGATCAACGAGGCCAAGCGCGTGCTGGCCTTTGAGGTCACCAAGATGATCCATGGCGAAGTCGAGGCGCAGAAGGCCGCCGACGCGGCGCTCGCGCTGTTTGCGGGCGGCGCGGCCAGCCAGGACGTGCCCACCTGGGAGGTAAACGCCGCCACGCTTAGCGAGGACAACCGCCTGACCACGCTTTTGGCCTCCTGCGGCCTGTGCACAAGCCGCGGCGACGCGCGCAAGATGGTGCAGCAGGGCGCGGTGCTGGTGGCTGACCAGAAGGTGACGGATGTGGAATACCGCATCGACGCGTCGCAGATCGGCCCCGACGGCCTGATGCTGCGCAAGGGCAAGAAAAACTATTGCCGCCTGATTCTCAAATGAGCCTGAAGGGCTATAAAACCGTGCTACGCGAGGCCCGCGATGAGGTGGTCATCAACAAGAGCCGCTTCATCGGGCACGCGGCGCCGGTGAGCAGCGCGGAGGAGGCGCTCGGGTTTCTTGCGCGCATCCGCGAGGAGCACCACGACGCCACGCACAACTGCTACGCCTACATCATCGGTCAAAACGCCGGCATCATGCGATACAGCGATGACGGCGAGCCCTCCGGCACCGCCGGCATGCCCATCATTGAGGTCATGAAGGCGCGAGGCGTGGTGGACTGCGCCGTGGTGGTGACCCGCTACTTCGGCGGCATCCTGCTGGGCGCGGGCGGGCTGGTGCGCGCCTATTCGCACGGCTGTGCCATGGCGCTGGACGCCGCGCGCGTATGCGAGATGCACCCGACCGAGCGGTGGCTGTTCGAGGTGGCCTACCCCCTGTGGGACCGCGTGCAGCATACGCTCAAATCCCAGCCCGCGCGCCTCGTGGGCACGGACTTTGCAGCCGCGGTGAGCTTTGAGCTGGACATGAAGGCCGCCGACGCCGGGCGCGTGCTGGCGGAGCTTACGCGCGTAACGGACGGGCGCATCGAATCGCTCAAGGAAGAGGAGCGCTTCGCCCCGTGGGAGGAGGAAACGCCGGATGGACCTGTTTGACATCATCGGCCCCGTGATGGTCGGCCCCAGCTCATCGCATACGGCGGGCGCGGCGCGTATCGGCAAGATCACGCGGATGTTGCTGGGCAGCCGCCCCGTGCGCGCACGCATCGGGCTGTATGGGTCCTTTCAAAAGACCTATCTGGGCCATGGTACCGACAAGGCGCTCATCGGCGGCCTGCTGGGCATGGGCGTGGACGATTCGCGCCTGCGCGACAGCCTGCGCCTTGCCGCCGAGGCGAAGCTGGAATATTCGTTTTACAATGCCGACGTGCGCGGCGCGCATCCCAACACCGTCATCCTGGACGTGGACGGGGACGACGGGCGGCATATCTGCGTGCAGGCCTCGTCCGTCGGCGGGGGCGAGATCGTCGTCAACGCCATCGACGGGCTGGAGGCGGGCTTCTCCGGCCATGAAAACACGCTGGTCATCACCCACCGCGATACGCCCGGCATGATTGCCCGCATCAGCGGCGAGCTGGCCGCGGCAAATCTCAACATCGCCACCATGCGGGTATTCCGCCGCTCGGTGGGCGGCGACGCCATGGTGGCGCTGGAACTGGACGGCTCGGCGGACGCGGCGCTGATTGCCCGGCTGTCCGCCCTCAGGGGCGTCTATCACGTGGCCTACCTGGCCGCCAAGGAGGGGTGAGACATGCGCACCATCGCGGAATGGCTGGACGCCGCGCGTCAGCACGGTAGCCTCGGCGCTGCGGCGCTTGACTGGCAGGCGCAGGAAAAGGGCGGGGATGCCTCCGCCCCGCTTGCGCTGATGCGCGATCGCCTGCGCGTGATGCGGGAAAGCGCGCAGGCGGGGCTGTCCCCCACGCTTCGCAGCGTGAGCGGCATGGTGGGCGGACAGGCGGCGCTGCTCTCGCAAGCGCCCTTCGCCGCGCGCTTCGGGCTGGCGGGCCGCGCGGGCGTATACGCGCTTTCCATCGCGGAGTACAACGCCTGCATGGGCAAGATCGTGGCCGCGCCCACGGCGGGCAGCTGCGGCATCTTGCCCGGCGCGCTGCTAGCCGCGCAGGAGGCGGACGGTTTTTCGGACGACGAGCTGGTGATGGCGCTGTTTGCGGCCGCGGCCGTCGGGCGCGTGATCGCCCTGCAGGCCACCATCAGCGGCGCGGAGGGCGGCTGTCAGGCGGAGTGCGGCACGGCGGCGGGCATGGCCGCGGCGGCGCTCACTCAGCTCTACGGCGGCACGCCGGAGGCGGCGGCGCATGCCTGCGCCTTTGCGCTGATGAACACGCTGGGGCTGGTGTGCGACCCCGTGGGCGGGCTGGTGGAGGTCCCCTGCGTCTATCGCAACGTGGGCGGCGTCTCCCAGGCCATCAGCGCGGCGCAGCTCGCGCTTTCGGGGGTCGCCTGCCCCATTTCGCTGGACGAGATGATCCTGACCATGCGCGACGTGGGCGACGCCATGCCCTCCTCCCTGCGCGAAACCGGCGAGGGCGGATGCGCGGCCTGCCATGCGCGGCGGCAATGATAAAGCGGGCGGGAGCGATGCTCCCGCCCGCTTCAGACTGCTGACAAACACTCTCCGGGAGGTTTGGAGGGCCCGCAGGCCCTCCAAAGTGGATTCGTATCGCCCAGCTTTGCCGGGCGGGCGGGGAGTTTGCGCCCCTGGGCGCAAACATTTCTTAAGCATCTGGCGGAAAAGGCCGCCGTAGGCGGACTTTTTCGACAAACTGAATCGGGCGGGAGCGATGCTCCTGCCCGCTTTTCACACTTCCTCAAAGGTACAGGCGACGATGGCGTAGCCGTCGTTATCAAAGCTGGCCTCCACCGTCGATCCCTTCGGAACGGAGAACTCGACATGCGTGCCCGTGAGGGGCTTGCAGAGGATGAGGTATTCCAGCGCGCCGTCCTGCCGTATGGCCACTGTGCCCTTCTGATGAAGCCAGAGCAGGTATTCCTCCAATTCAAGGTCCAGATACGTCATGGCCGTGGCGTGGGCTTTGCCCACATAGCGGAAGCGGAACGCCTCCGCGCCCGTGCCCTCCGGCTCGCGCCGGATGAAGCCCGAGCGCCAGGCCAGGTGCAGAAGCATCCTGCCCTGCTCCGTCTCCTCCAGCGGCCGGGGGTCCGGCTCCATGGCGCTTGGTCCGTTCAAGCGGATCTCCACGGTGTACTCCTGCCGTTCCTCCGCCCCGGCCACGGGGCCGTATTCAGCCAGCGTCCCTCGCACCGCGTCCTCCAGCGTCATGCCAGCGGCCCGCTGCAGGGCCGCCGCGGTGCGAGCCGCGGCCTGCTCGTCCTCGCTCATCGTGCCGCTCCATACGCAAAGGCCGCTCACCCCTTCCGCCCGCAGGCCCGCAAACAGCTCCGCCAGCGCGTCAATAGTGGCGCGGCCGCTTTTGACGCTCAGGCCGTTGACCGGCACCATGCCCTTCCCGTAGGAGGCAACGCTCATGGTGTTTGGCGCCGGCGCGCCGTCGGGAAGCGGATGCTGCGCGTCCAGCAGCAGAAGCCTCCCCCTGAGAAGCTGCTCGCGCGTATAGGTGACGGACTGCGTTTTCAGCCCCTCGGGCATATCGTAGCTCACGGCGCTGACCGTACGGGGTTGGAGCTCCCCGGCGCTCTGTGCCGCCTCGGCCTCCGGGTAGAGCCGGCGCACAGCGCGTGGCGTCAAAAGCGGGAGCGCCAGCGCAACCGACAGGGACAAAAGCAGCAAAAACGCATGAAAGGCCCGGTCCTCCCGCAGTTTCTTGCGACAGGGTGCGGGCATCACGCACTGCGCACCCCAGCAGGCCGGACGCGGCGCCCGGGGCCGCGCCGCCTGCCTGCGCCATTCCCGTTCCGTCATCAGCCCGTTCATGCCTCTTTCCCTCCTTTGAGGGTAGGATGGCCAAACGGTATAAATGATATGCATCATAATACGCCCGGCCTGACTGGCCGGGCGTATTCAAAATGCGAATGGAGCGTTATTCCACGGTCTTGGTGGCGATGACATCCACCCCGGTGCCGCACACGTCGGGGCATACCACCTCGCCCATGTGCACGGGGGCCTGCACGTTCAGCTTTGCCAGCTGCCCCATGCACGCGCCGATCTTCTCCTTGGGAATCGGCGTGCGGGTTTTCACGCTCACGGGACACTTGCGTCCCGCCACCGGCACCACGGCCGTCACCATGCGCTGGGGCGCGACACATTCCTGTTTGGCGTAGGTGATGCCGCGGTTGCAGCTGTTGCCGGTCACGCTTTTGACCTCGCCGTCCTCCACCACCACCTGCAGGCGGCAGCCTACGGGGCAGTTGATGCATGTGATCTGTTGTTCCATACCGGCCGCCTCCTTACTGTTTGACGCAGACGGTCACGTCCGCGCCGCTGAGCGCTGCGATCTGCTCGGGCTTGAGCGTCAGCTCCGCCATCTCGCCGGGCGTCAGGATGCGCTTGCGCTGCCTGAGAATCTCGCGGTCGCCGTCCATCACGCACAGGGTCGCGTTCTCGTACACGCCCGCCGGGCGGAACATCACCTGCACGCTCTGGGCCTCGCCCTCGGGCTTGAGCAGGCGCTGGGGCACCACGCCGCGAACGCCGTCGCCGTCCCTGAGCGCGATATAGCTGCCCTTGCGGGCCTTGCCCTGCACATAGTCCGCGGCGGCCTTGCCGGCCTTGAAGCTCTCGGCGCTCACAAAGTCCACCAGATCATGCACGTGCAGCACGTTTCCGCAGGCGAAGATGCCTTCCCTGCTGGTTTGCAGGCTGTCGTCCACCACCGCGCCCTGGGTCAGCGGGCTCATCTCCACGCCCGCCTGCTGGCTGAGCTCGTTTTCGGGAATCAGGCCCACGGAGAGAAGCAGCGTATCGCAGTCGAAATGCTTCTCGGTGCCGGGGATGGGCTGGCGCCTGTCGTCCACCTGCGCCACCGTGACGCCAGAGAGGCGCTCGCGGCCCTGGATGTCGATCACGGTATGGCTGAGCATGAGGGGGATGTCATAGTCCTGAAGGCACTGCACGATGTTGCGGTTGAGGCCGCTGGAATAGGGCATCAGCTCCACGCAGGCCAGCACCTTGGCCCCCTGAAGGGTCATGCGGCGGGCCATGATGAGGCCGATGTCGCCGCTGCCGAGGATGACCACGCGCTTGCCGGGCATGTAGCCCTCCAGGTTGACGAATTTCTGCGCCGTACCGGCGGAGAACACGCCCGCGCAGCGCGTGCCGGGCGTCGCCAGCGCGCCGCGGGGCCGCTCGCGGCAGCCCATGGCCAGCACGATGGCCCCCGCCTCAAAGAGCTGCACGCCCTTTTCACGGCTGACCGCGGTGACGAAGCGCTCCCCGTCCACGCTGAGCACGGTGGTGCCGCAGCGCACCTCGATGCCCAGCTCCTTCACGCGGTCGATGTCGCGCTGAGCGTATTCGGGGCCGGTCAGCTCCTCCTTGAAGCGGTGCAGGCCGAAGCCGTTATGGATGCACTGGCGCAGGATGCCGCCCATGTCGTTTTCGCGCTCCAGCACCAGCAAATTTTCCACGCCCGCCTCGCGCGCGGCGATGGCCGCCGCCATGCCCGCCGGGCCCGAGCCGATGACCAGCACGTCCACATACTGCACCTGGCCGCGAAGTTCCTGGCTCAACATATCAGGCGTCCTCCTTTCGCGCCGCTTCGGCGATGGTGCCCACCAGCAGGCGGCTGTCCCCGCCGCACTTGGTGACCTCGGTGGGATTGATGCCCAGCTCCTCGGAGAGAATCTCCAAAACGCGCGGGCTGCAGAAGCCGCCCTGGCAGCGGCCCATGCCCGCACGGGTGCGGCGCTTGACCGCGTCGATGGTCCGCGCGCCCACGGGGCGGCGAATCGCCGCGCGGATCTCGGCCTCGGTGACCTCCTCGCAGCGGCACACCAGCGTGCCATAGCTGGGGTCCTTTTGGACCACCGCGACCCGTTCCTCCAGCGTCATGGCATAGAAGGGCTTCTCGCGCCTGGGCGCGGGCTTCCACTCCGCCTTTTTGGAAAGGCTGTTTTCCCTTGCGATCTGCTCCACCAGCATCTGCGCGATGGCGGGTGCAGACGTGAGGCCGGGGCTTTCGATGCCCACGGTTTCATACGCGCCGGGCGCGCCCTCCACGGCGCCGATGACGAAGTCGCCGTTCGCCTCGTGCGCGCGGATGCCCGCAAACGTGGTAATCACGCTGCGCAGGCTCTCGCCCGGCCAGGTCTTGCGCGCCGCGTCCGCCACCAGCCCCAGCGCCTGGGCGGTTGTCTCCACGGCGGTGCCGTCCTCCACGTCGATGGCCGAGGGCCCCAGCAGCAGGTTTCCGTGCACCGTCGGGCTGACCAGCACGCCCTTGCCCATCTTGGTAGGTGTCTGGAACATGGTCATGGAGAAAGCGAGGGGCTTGGTGTGATCGAGCAGGTAATATTCACCCTTGCGGGGAATGATGGTGAGCGGCTTGGGGCTGAGCATGTTGTGCAGCCGCGCCGATTCCACGCCCGCGCAGTTGACCACGATGCGGGCCTCCATCTCGCCCCGGGTGGTATCGAGCACATAGCCCGCCCCACCGGGACGAACGGACTTAACATAGGTATTGAGATGGAACTCCACGCCGTTGACCGCCGCGTGGTCCGCCAGCGCGCAGGTCAGCTCGTAGGGGCTGGTGATGCCGCTGGTGGGCGCCAGCAGCGCGCACACCACGTCGGGATTGACGTTAGGCTCCAGAGAAAGAATCTCCTCGCGCTCGATCACGCGCAGGCCTTCCACCCCGTTGGCCACGCCCTGCTCATAGAGCGTCTGAACATGGGCGCGCTCCTCCTCGGTGAAGGCCAGCACCATCGCGCCGGGCTGACCATAGGGCGCGTCCACCTCTGCGCACAGCGCCGGGTACATCCGCGCACCCTCGACGTTGAGTTTTGCCTTGAGTGTCCCGGGTTTGGCGTCGAAGCCCGCGTGCACAATGCCGCTGTTAGCCTTGCTGGCGCCCTCGGCAACGTCGCTGGCTCCCTCCAGCAGCGCCATGTCAGCCTGATACCGTGACAGGAGCCTTGCCACGGCGCAGCCCACCACACCGCCGCCGATGATGATGATGTCCTTTTTCAATGTGAACCCTCCAAGCGTTGCGGCGCTATTTGCGCCATCTATGAGCTATTTTACCATAGAATATGAAAAAACGCCATCCCTGTGTCAAACTTTCTCACCGTTCCCCGGCGATCAGGCGGACCGCCTCGGCGGCCAGAAACAGCCCCGCCGCCGGCGGCACGAAGCTGACCGAGCCGGGAAGGCGTCCCCCTGTGCCGATGGCGGGTTCCAGCGAATACACGCAGCGAAGCGAGGGGATGTTTCGCTTGCGCAGGCCCTGACGCACCACGCGGCACAAGGGGCAGCCGGAGGTCTCGAAGATGTCGCCCACACGGATGAGCGTGGGGTCCAGGCGGTTGCCCATGCCCATGCAGCTTATCAGGGGGATCCCACGTTCGTAGCAGGTCTGCGCCAGGTGCAGCTTGGCCGATACGGTGTCAATGGCATCCACCACCACGCTCACATCCTGCGGGATGGGCACGGGGCTCTCCGGCAGGTAAAACGCCTCCACCGCCACGATCTCGGCATCCGGCGCCGCGTCCCGAAGGCGAGCCGAGAGCACCTGTGCCTTGGGCCTTCCCACCGTGCTCTCCAGCGCTGCGAGCTGGCGGTTGAGGTTGGAGGGCGAGACCACATCATGGTCCACCAGCGTCAATTTGCCCACGCCGCCGCGCGCCAGCGCCTCCGCCGCGTGGCCGCCCACGCCGCCCAGCCCGAAAAGCATCACATGCGCATGCTCCAGCCGTTCCATCTGGGCCGGCGAAAGCAGCAGGGCGGTCCTTTCCAGCCGCATTTGACGGTTCATCCCGCTCCCTCCTTCTCTCCCCGGATGATACCATAAAGCCATGGCGCGCACAAGCGTCCTGTTCTTTTGCTGTACCGCGTCTTGTCAAGGCCCCACAAACCCGATACAATAGCCTTGGACCTTCCGTATGGGTCGAAATACATCTTCAAAAGGGATGGGATCGGTTTGGAAAAGATTTTGATGAAAACGCCGCTGGTAGAGATGGACGGCGACGAAATGACCCGCATCCTGTGGCAGAAGATCAAGGACAAGCTGATTCTGCCCTACGTGGATCTCAGGACCGAATACTACGACCTTGGCCTTCGCCACCGCGACGAGACGGATGACCGCGTGACCGTGGAGAGCGCCGAGGCGACCCTCAGATACGGCGTGGCGGTCAAGTGCGCCACCATCACCCCCAACGCCCAGCGCGTGGAAGAGTACGGCCTCAAGCAGATGTGGAAAAGCCCCAACGGCACCATCCGCGCCATTTTGGACGGCACGGTGTTCCGCGCGCCGGTGGTGGTCAAGGGGATCTCTCCCTGTGTGCGCAACTGGGAAAAGCCCATCACCATCGCCCGCCACGCCTACGGGGACGTGTACAAAAATACCGAGTATCGCGTGCCCGGCCCCGGCAGGGCCGAGCTGTGCTTCACCGGCGAGGACGGCGCGGAGAGCCGGCAGACCGTCATGCAGTTTGAGGGTCCCGGCATTTTGCAGGGCCAGCACAACACGGACCGCAGCATCGCTTCCTTCGCCCGCAGCTGCTTTAACTACGCCCTGTCGGTCAGGCAGGATCTGTGGTTCTCCACCAAGGATACCATCTCCAAGATCTACGACCACCGCTTCAAGGACATCTTTGCCGAGCTGTACGAAACCGAGTTCAAGGCCGCCTTTGAGGCCGCGGGCATCGAGTATTTCTACACGCTGATCGACGATGCGGTGGCCCGCGTCATCCGCAGCCGCGGCGGCTTCATCTGGGCGCTGAAAAACTATGATGGCGACGTGATGAGCGACATGATCGCCACGGCCTTCGGCAGCCTGGCCATGATGACCAGCGTACTCGTCTCTCCCGGCGGCCAGTTTGAGTACGAGGCCGCGCACGGCACCGTGACGCGCCATTACTACCGCTACCTAAAAGGCGAGGAAACCAGCACCAACCCCGTGGCCACGATCTTCGCCTGGACGGGCGCGCTGCGCAAGCGCGGCGAATTGGACGGGCTTTCGGACCTGTGCGCCTTTGCGGACCGTCTGGAGAAAGCCACGCTGGCGACCATCGAGGGCGGGCGCATGACCAAGGACCTGGTATCGCTCTATGAGGGCGAGGCCACGGGCCTCAACAGCGACGCCTTCCTGGACGCCATCGCCCAGACGCTGGAAAGCCTGTAAGCTCAGAAATGCCGCGCCGCGGGGGAACATGGGTTTCTCCGCGGCGCTTTTTGGTTGGAAAAGCATGAGGCTTTCATTAGAAAAGGAAAGGCCGCTTTTCTTTCCCCGTCCCGGATGCTATACTGATGCCGGGGTGAGAAAGATGAACTTCTTAGGCAATGTCGTCTGGTTTCTTTTCGCGGGCCTGTGGCAGGGTCTTGGCTGGCTGGTCGCCGGCCTCTTATGGAGCGTGACCATCGTGGGCATCCCGGTGGGCCGCCAGTGCTTCAAGCTGGCCGCGCTGTGGTTCTGTCCCTTCGGGCGGGACGTAGAAGCCGGCGGCGGTATTCCGTCCTTTCTGATGAACGTGCTTTGGCTTCTTTTCAGCGGCCTGTGGCTGGCCCTTGCCGCCACGCTCAACGGCCTGCTGCTTTGCCTGACGGTGGTTGGCATCCCCTTCGGCCTTCAGTGCTTCAAGCTGGCCCGCCTGTCGCTTTCGCCCTTTGGCGCGCGCATCCTCTGCAGGTAGCCTATCCCCTATGGTAGCTCCCCGCCTCGCGGCGCACGGCCCACATCCGCTCGCCCGCGCCGGCCCATCTGATCTTTTTTTTCGGCTCCGCCACCGAAATCGGCCGTCCGTCCGGGACGGCCTTTTTGCCCTTCTTCCCGGAGGCCGGCTTGCTCTCCCCCTTGCGTTCCTTTCCTTCCTTGCCCTCGCGCTGGCCCTTGGCCGGCTTTTCCTGCTTTTCGACCTTCTCGGTTTTTTCGGCCTTTACCGGCTTGGCCGGAGGCTGGAGCGCGCCCTGCATCCCCGGCACCGCGCCGGAGAGGAACAGCGCCTTTCTGGCGCACACCGGGCCGATCATCTCATAGAGCACCGAGGAGGAGAGGATGATGGTGCTCAGCAGCGCGCCGGATTCCTCCGGCAAAATGCGCTGGGCCAGAACGGCCAGGCCGATGCTCACGCCCGCCTGGGGGATGAGGGCCAGTCCCAGATAGCGCCGCACCCCCACCGGCATGCCCGTGAGGCGCGCGCCGAGCCAGGATCCCAAAAACTTGCCGGCGATGCGAACGGCGAAGTAGGCCGCGCCGATGATGCCGACGGTTGCCAGGGATTCCAGGTCCAAACGCATGCCGCTCAAGACAAAGAACATGACGTTGATGGGCGGCGTCACGCGGCTGACCTGCTTAAAGAGCGTCTTGTCGCCGCAGACGTTGGCATAGGTCGCGCCCAGCAGCATGCAGCCCAGCAGCGGCGATACGTCCAGCGCCGCGCAGCCGGCGGCGATGAAAAACACGAAGGCGCACGTCAGAACCAGCCGATGGTCGGACGAACGGCCGTTGAGCAGCACGCACAGAAGCCGTCCCAGCAGGTAGGCCGCCAGCAGCACGCCCGCGTTGATCGCTATCGGCGTGAGCACGCTCTGCCAGTCCACCACCTGCGTTTCCGTGCCGGAAGCGATGGCCGCGCACACGCTGAAGGCCAGCAGCGCCACCGCGTCGTCCATGGCCACCACCTGCACCAGCGTGTTTACAAACGGGCCCTTGGCGCGGTACTGACGGATGGTCATCAGGCTCGAGGCCGGCGCCGTAGCCGAACCGATGGCGCCCAGCAGCAGCGAAAACGGCAGGGAGAGATGCAAGACCGTGAGCATGAAGGCCGTGACCACCGCCGCCGTGACCAGCGCCTCCATGAGCGTCAGCACGATCACCTTTGAGCCCTGCTGCTTGAGCCTATCCAGCCGGAGGTAGCGGCCCACGCCAAAGGCGATGAAAGCCAGGGCGACGTCGGTGACGAACTCCATCCCGCTGGTGATATCCGCGGGGATCAGGTCCAGCGCGTACGGGCCGATGGCCACGCCCGCCAGAATATAGCCCGTGACGTTGGGCAGCTTGAGCACCTTGGTGACACGCGACATCAGAAAACCCGCCAGCCACAGGATCGTCACCGCCACCAGTATCCTGGCCGCTGGGCTGATCGTCAGAAATACGTCCTTCAAGGCCAATCACCCTTTCCCCATCCTTTTTTTATCACCCGCCGGATGATGGGGTTGATTGTAACAGCCAAATGTGATAAAATCAAATGATGAAAATTAATGTTTGTGTCAAAATTTTTGATATTAAACCCGACTTTCGCTACATAGCAGGGAGGCAGCGCTGATGATTGACCCCAAACTCAAAACATTGCTATGCGTTGTAAAGGAAGGCTCATATACAAAAGCTGCCGATGTTCTGGCCCTGTCCCAACCGGCGGTGAGCTATCATGTCCGTCAGCTGGAAGATGAAATCGGCATTAAGATTTTTTATAAGAATCAAAAAAAATTGACGCTTACTCCTGAGGGTGAAGTGCTCCTCAAATACGCCCGGCGGCTGGAAGCCATCAGCGACAGCGCGCGGCGCGCCCTGGCGGATGTGAAACAGCAGCTGCGCCACTTCACCGTGGGCATCACCCCGAGCTGCGGCGAGGCCCTCATCGGGCGCGTGTTCAGCAGCTATTGCAGCGCGCATCCCCACACCAACATCAGCATCGTCACCGACACCATGGAGCAGCTCTGCGACCGCCTGGGCAACTATGAGCTGGACTTCGCCATCGTGGACGGCTCCGTGTCGCTCAAGCACTGCCACACGGAACTGCTGGACCTGGATTACCTGTGCGTGGTCATGTCGCCGCGGCATGCCCTGGCCAAGCGCAGCGCCATCACCCTGGAGGAGCTCAAGGCGCAGAGCCTGATCCTGCGGCGCGAGGACGCGGGCACGCGCCGCCTGTTTGAGAGCAGCCTGGCGGGCCACATGGAAAACATCCGCAACTTCGACGTCCGCCTGGAGATGGATAACATCAACGCCATCAAGGACCTCGTCGCCGCCAACCTGGGCGTGACCATCATCGCCCACAGCGCCTGCCGCGAGGAAACCTCGGCCGGGCGGCTGGTGGCGGTGTCCGTGGAGGGCATGCGCATGGTTCGTGAGATCAATGTGGTCTATCAGGATGATTTCAACCACCCCGAGGTGCTGGAGGAGATCCGGCGCATCTATCAGGGCTTCAGGCCCTGAGGCACCAGCGGCTTCGGCCGCTTTTTTCCTGTTGACAAATTGTTTATACTGTGTATACTGTATATGCACACTTAAGTGGAGGCATACCATGGACATCATTCTTTCCAATGTGGGCGGCCAGCCTATCTACGACCAGATCGTATCGCAGATCAAGGCGCAGATTCTCTCGGGAAAGCTCAAGGAGGGCGATGCGCTGCCCTCCCTGCGCACCCTGGCCAGGGAGCTGCGCATCAGCGTCATCACCACCAAGCGCGCCTACGAGGAGCTGGAGCGCGAGGGCTTCATCGTAAGCTTTACCGGCAAGGGCAGCTTTGTGGCGGGCGCGGACGCGGAGCTTGTGCGCGAGGAACACCTGCGCCGCCTGGAGGAGCATCTGCGCCAGGCCGTGGCGCTCTCGCGCCAGTGCGGTCTGGATCTGGAGGGGCTTAGCGCCATCCTGACGATGCTGTACAAGGAGGAGGACCTATGAACAACGCCCTGGAGGTTACGGGGCTTACCAAGCACTACCCCGGCTTTACGCTGGATCACATCAGCTTTTCGCTGCCCGAAGGCTGCATCATGGGCCTGATCGGGGAAAACGGCGCGGGCAAGACCACCGCGCTCAAGCTCATTCTGGGCCTGGCACGGCCGGATGGAGGCAGCATACAGGTATTGGGCCAGTCCGGGCAGGACAGGGCGATCAGGGAGCACCTGGGCGTGGTGATGGACGAATGTGGCTTTCCCGACAACCTGACGCTCGGCGACGTGGAGGCGGTCCTTCGCCGCTGCTATCGGACATGGGACGCGCTGCGTTTTCAGGGCTGGGCGGACCGCTTTGAGCTGCCACGCAGGAAGCCCGTCAAGGCATTTTCCCGCGGCATGCGCATGAAGCTGTCCATCGCCGCGGCCCTCTCGCACGACAGCCGCCTTTTGCTCCTGGACGAGGCCACCAGCGGCCTGGACCCCGTCGTGCGCGACGAGATGCTGGATGTGCTGCGGGACTTCATCCAGGACGAGCGCCGCTCGGTGTTCCTCTCCTCGCATATCATCAGCGATCTGGAAAAGGTCTGCGATTATGTGACCTTCCTGCACAAGGGCCGTCTGGTGCTCTCCGAGCCCAAGGACGAGCTGCTGGAGCGGTACGTGCTGGCCCGGGCCCCGGAGGAGGAGCTGCGACGCATCGACCCCGCCGCAGTGGTGGGCGTGCGGCCGGGCGCCTTTGGCGCCGAGGCGCTCATCCTGCGCAGCGCGCTCCCCGGGGGCATGGTTCACCAGCCCGCCACGCTGGAGGACCTCATGCTCTACCACATCAAGGAGGGATGTTGACAATGAAGGGGCTTCTGATAAAAGACCTGCTCAACCTCAGGCAGACAGGGCGCGTGTGGGCGCTGCTTCTGATCGTGTTTCTCGTCATCGGCTTTGTCCAGCAAAGCCCCGCCTATGTGGGCAGCATGCTGATGGTGATGCTGCTCCTGCTGCCGGTCAACGCCATGGCCTACGACGAGAACGCCAGATGGGACGCCTACGCTCTGACCATGCCCATCACCCGGCGCGATCTGGCGCTGAGCAAATACCTGCTGACGCTGTTGGGCGCGGTGGGCGCGGCGCTGGTGTCGGTGGCGTGCGGCCTTTTGATGGGCGCAGGGCTTGGCGAGGTGCTGGCCACCGTCGGGCTGCTGTTGGCGGTGGGACTGTGCATGGTTTCGGTGCTGCTGCCGCTGCTGTTTCGCTTCGGCGTGCAGAAGGGGCGGATGCTGATGATCGTGATCGTGCTGCTGCCGTTGGCGCTGGCGGCGGCGTTTCCCGACGCGGTCGCCGGCGCGGTGCCCGTAAGCACGGGCTGGCTTCCCCTGGCGGCGCTGCCCCTGTTTGGGCTGTCCGCCGCGCTTTCGGTAGGAATTTGCGGACAAAAGGAGTACTAAAAAAGGCCCGCACGGCACTGCCGTGCGGGCCCTCAGACTGCTGACAAACCCTTTCCGGGAGGTTTGGAGGGCCCGCAGGCCCTCCAAAGTGGATTCGTATCGCCCGGCTTTGCCGGGCGGGCGGGGAGTTTGCGCCCTTGGGCGCAAACATTTCTTAAGCATCTGGCGGAAAAGGCCGCCGTAGGCGGACTTTTTCGACAAACTGAAGGCCCGCACGGCACTGCCGTGCGGGCCCTGAACGTTTTGAAATTCCGGGGATCAATACATGCCGCCCATGCCGCCCATGCCGGCGCCACCGGCGGGAGCAGCGGGTTCGGGAGCGGGGATATCGGCGACGAGGCTCTCGGTGGTCAGGATCATCGCGGCCACGCTCGCGGCGTTTTGCAGCGCGCAGCGGGTCACCTTGGTGGGATCAATGATGCCGCGCTCGATCATGTCGACATACTCGCCCTTGAGCGCGTCATAGCCGTAGCCGTTCTTGTGGCTGCTCTTGACGTTCTCGACGATCACGCTGCCGTCGATGCCGGCGTTCTTGCTGATCTGGCGCAGGGGCTCCTCCAGCGCGCGCACGACGATCTCCACGCCGGTCTTGGCGTCGCCGGCATAGTTGGCCAGCTCGGCCTGCACGGCGGGCAGGACGTTGAGCAGGGCGATGCCGCCGCCGGGCACGATGCCCTCTTCCACAGCGGCGCGGGTCGCGGCCAGCGCGTCCTCGATGCGCAGCTTGCGCTCCTTCATCTCCACCTCGGTCGCGGCGCCGACCTGGATGACGGCCACGCCGCCGGCCAGCTTGGCCAGGCGCTCCTGGAGCTTCTCCTTGTCGTAATCGCTGGTGGTGTTCTCGATCTGGCTGCGGATGGAGGCGATGCGGGAGGCGATGTCCTCCTTGCTGCCGGCGCCCTCGACGATGGTGGTGTTCTCCTTGTCCACCTTCACCTGACGGGCGGTGCCCAGCATGTCGATGGTGGCGTCCTTGAGCTCCATGCCCAGCTCATCGCTGATGACCTGGCCGCCGGTGAGGACGGCGATGTCACGCAGCATTTCCTTGCGGCGGTCGCCAAAGCCGGGGGCCTTGACGGCGACGCAGGTGAAGGTGCCGCGCAGCTTGTTGAGGACCAGCGTAGCCAGGGCCTCGCCCTCGACGTCCTCGGCGATGATGAGCATCTTCTTGCCGGCCTGCACGACCTGCTCCAGCACGGGCAGAATCTCCTGGATGTTGGAAATCTTCTTGTCGGTGATGAGGATGTAGGGGTTGTCGAGAACCGCTTCCATCTTCTCGGTATCGGTGACCATGTAGGCGCTGGCATAGCCGCGGTCGAACTGCATGCCTTCCACGGTGTTCATCTCGGTGCGCATGGTCTTGCTTTCCTCCACGGTGATGACGCCGTCGTTGCCGACCGTCTCCATGGCCTCGGAGATGAGCTTGCCGATGGTCTCGTCGCTGGCGGAGATGCTGGCGACCTGCGCGATGGACTGCTTGCCGGCGATGGGCTGGCTGAGCTTGGCCAGGGCGTCCACGGCGGCGTTCACGCCGGCCTCAATGCCGCGCTTGAGCACCATGGGATTGGCACCCGCGGCCAGGTTGCGCAGGCCCTCGCGCACGATGGCCTGAGCCAGCAGCGTCGCGGTGGTGGTGCCGTCGCCGGCCACGTCGTTGGTCTTGGTGGACACTTCCTTGACCAGCTGAGCGCCCATGTTCTCAAAGGGATCTTCCAGCTCGATCTCCTTGGCGATGGTCACGCCGTCATTGGTGATGAGGGGCGCGCCGAACTTCTTGTCCAGCACGACGTTGCGGCCCTTGGGTCCAAGGGTGATCTTGACGGTATCCGCCAGGGCATTGACGCCCTTTTCCAGCGCGCGGCGGGCTTCCTCGCCGTATTTGATCTGCTTTGCCATAATTGTGTTCCTCCTCTGCTATCCGTCGCTTTAAAAAGGAAAGGTCATTCCACGGTGGCCAGAATGTCGCTCTGGCGCACGATGATGATCTCCTGGCCGTCGATCTTGACCTCGGTGCCGGCATACTTGGAGTAGATCACCTTGTCGCCGGGCTTGACGTTCATGACGACTTCCTTGCCATCCACCATGCCGCCGGGGCCCACGGCCAGCACCTGCGCCATCTGGGGCTTCTCCTTGGCGGTGCCGGTGAGCAAAATGCCGCTCTTGGTGGTTTCTTCCATCTCAACGTTCTTGATGACCACACGGTCGCCCAAAGGCTTAACGTTCATCGCTGTATCCTCCCTGTCCTTCGATTGTGGTTCCGATCTTTGTTAGCACTCATGTTAATCGAGTGCTAACAACAGTCCTTACTATACGTTATTTCCTGCCAACTATCAAGCCTAAAATCCGTTGTCTATTGGCTCTGCCTTTGAAAAAATGATTCTTCTAACGGATTTATTGCATGTTTTCTTGATTTCTCTTTGTTTTTCTTTTAATTTTAGCTTTTTTATAAGAATTCCATTCCTGCCCTGTCATGGTACAATAGCAGGGAAACCGAAAGGAGGGGATTCCATGTCCGCCCCCGAGCTGCTGCTCGCCTGGTACGACGCCGTCCGGCGCGACCTCCCCTGGCGGCACACCCGCGATCCCTACCGCATCTGGCTGTCGGAGATCATGCTCCAGCAGACCCGCACGGAGACCGTCAAGGCCTATTACGAGCGCTTTCTGACGCTCTTTCCCACCGTTGCGGACCTGGCCCACGCCCCGCAGGAACAGGTGCTCAAGGCCTGGGAGGGGCTGGGATATTACAGCCGCGCACGCAACCTGCAAAAGGCGGCGCAGGTGGTGACGGACGTGTATGGCGGCGCGTTTCCCGCAAGCTATGAAGGGCTTCTTTCCCTGCCGGGCGTGGGGGCGTACACCGCGGGCGCGGTGGGCAGCATCGCCTTTGGCCTTCAAGTGCCGGCGGTGGACGGAAACGTCTACCGGGTGGCCTCGCGCTTCTACGGCGTGCGGGAAGACGTGGGGCGGCCGGACGTGCAGCGCCGCATCCGCGAACGGGTGACGGCCGATATTCCCGCGGACCGTCCCGGCGACTACAATCAGGCCCTGATGGAACTGGGCGCGACCCTGTGCCATCCCGGCGAGCCGGACTGCGACGCCTGCCCGTGGCGCGACCTGTGCAGCGCGGCGCGCGAGGGGGATGCGGCGCTTTTGCCCGTACATGAAAAAAAGCGTCCGCCCAGGCGGGTGGACGTAGCGGTGTGCCTGCTGGCGCGAAACCGCCGCGTGCTGGTTACGCGCCGGGGAGAGCGGATGCTGGGCGGCCTGTACGTGTTCTGGCTGCTGGAGGATGAAACGCACCCGGAGCGGGCCGAAGCCCTGCTGCGCGAGGCCGGGCTGCCCTGCCGGTTCATGGAGGAGGTGGGGCAGGCCCGTCATGTATTCACCCATCGGGTATGGGAGATGCAGCTGTGGCACTTTGTCCTGGACGAGGACCCCTCCCCTGCCGTGCTGGACGCCTGCGGCGGCCGCATGGTCACGCGGGAAGAGCTGGATGCGCTGCCTCTGCCCACGGCCATGCGCGCGGCGGCGCAGGCGGCGCAGGCGCTGCTCCAGCGCCCGTCAAGCCCGGCCCAAAACGGCTGACCCGCAGCTATCCCCGCCACGCGGGCGCGGAAACGCCACTTCAGCGCCCGCGCCTGGCGGACAGCGCCGCGGCCAGCGCGGCATAGAGCACACCCGCCACAGGCCACACAATCCAACTTCGCCGCCAGTCGCCGGTGATAAAGCTGTAGGCCAGATAGATGGACACCGTGACAAGCCAGAAAGCGGCGCTTATGCCGCCATGGCCGTGCCGCCTGCGCTTGGCTTCCCGGCTGTAATCGCCTTCCTCCAGCAGCTTTTGCAGGCTTTCCCAGCGGATGCCCGCACGAATCAGAAACGTAGTTCCAAACCCTGCGAGTGCCAGCGTCACGCACAGGGCGGCGATCACCGCCACGGCGCTTTCGCTTAGCATGGCGGCTATGAGCAGCGGCAAGGCGGCCAGAATGCACAGGCTCACGCCTGCAACGTTCCACCGCCCATAGCGCTCCCGGCTGCTTTCCTGCTGTTCGCGGGCCATCTGGATCACGGTGCGTGCGGCCTGAATCGGTTCCTTTTCCAGATACTCGTAGCGTTCGGAGGCGATCCCGCAGGACAAAAACACCGCCACCGCACCCGCCGCCAGCACAAGCAGCACCGCGATTCCCACCGCGCCTGCCACATTTTCAGAGAGCCCGCCTGCCTCGGCCAGAGCACTGAGCATAAGCAGAGGAATGGGCGCCAGCACGCAGGCAAACACCGCCCAGGCAATGCGGTCCGCCATCGTCTCCTTTAAAGAAAGGAAGGCTTGGGCTTCCTCCATGGTTACGGCGCGCGCAGCCTCCTGCACGGACCTGTCCGGCTCGGGGATATCCCTGAGCAGGCTGTCCGTGCTTACGCCAAACAGCTCCGACATGCGCACCACGCGGTCAAGGTCCGGCATCGCCTGCCCACTTTCCCATTTTGACACCGCCTGACGGCTTACATCCAGCCGCTGCGCCAGTTCCTCCTGCGACCATCCGGCCTGTTTGCGAAGCGAGGTTACTTTTTCCGAAAAGCCCATATGCTGTTCCTCCCTGCTTGTTTCGCGGCAGCATTCGCTGCTACCGTGGCATCAAGCATAACGTTAGGAGCGGTTGCGGCGCAAGCAACTGAGGCTTGCAATGCGTCAACCGAAGGTTGCGCCGTCCCCCGCATCCTCCTCTCGGGTCAGGTCGCTGCCGCACCACCGGCATTTAACAGCCTTCTCATGAATGGGTTCGCAGCAATAGGGGCACAGGCGCGGCTCCTTCTTGGGCTCCTCCTTTTTAGGCATCAGGCGCGCCATGGCCTTGACGGCCAGAAAGACGCAGAAGGCGATGATGAGAAAGTTGATGACCGCCTGCAAAAAAGCCCCGTAGTTGAGCGTGCCCACGCCCGCCGCCTTGGCTGCGCTGATGGAGGGATATGACTGGAAATCCAGCGCCACAAACAGGCCGCTGAGGTCGATGCCCCCGGTAATCAGGCCGATGAGGGGCATGAGAACGTCATTGACCAGCGAATTGACGATGCTGGAAAACGCGGTGCCGATCATCACACCTGTGGCCAGTTCCAGAATGTTGCCCTTTGCGCAGAAGCGGCGGAATTCTCTGAGCAGCTTTTTCATCGGTTTTCCCTCCCGTATGGATGGGCCGTTTTCGCGCCCGCCTGATGATACCCCGCCTTACAGGCCAAAGTCAAGCGAAAATCTCGCGTTGTCACGCGGCGCGAAACATGCTACAATAGGCCCAAACCAACGTGACAAGGAGCTGTCGGACCTATGGAAATCTGGGAGGAAGCGCTTAAAAAGCATTACGAATGGGCGGGCAAGCTGGAAATCGCGCCGCGCGCGCAGATCAGGGATCGGAAGGATCTTTCGCTGGCCTATACCCCCGGGGTGGCGCAGCCGTGCCTGACCATCCGCGACAATCCGGAGGAGTCCTTCCGCCTGACGCGCCGCCACAACCTGGTGGCCGTGGTGACCGACGGCACGGCCGTTCTGGGCCTGGGCGACATCGGCCCGGAGGCCGGCATGCCCGTCATGGAAGGCAAATGCGTGCTGTTCAAGGAATTCGCCGGGGTGGACGCATTCCCCCTGTGCATCAGGAGCAAGGACGTGGACGAAATCGTCCGCACGATCTACCTGCTCTCCGGGAGCTTTGGGGGCATCAACCTCGAGGATATCGGCGCGCCCCGCTGCTTTGAGATCGAGCGCCGGCTCAAGGAGCTGTGCGACATCCCCGTGTTCCATGACGACCAGCACGGCACGGCCGTGGTGGTGGCCGCCGCGCTCATCAACGCGCTCAAGCTGGTGGACAAGCGCATGGAGGACATCACCTGCGTCATCAACGGCGCGGGCTCGGCAGGGGTTGCCATCGCGCACCATCTGCTGCACTTTGGCGTAGGGGACCTGATTTTGCTGGGCCGCCACGGCATCGTGGTGGAGGGCCGGGACAAGATGAGCGCCGCGCAGGAGGAGCTCAGCCACATGACCAACCGCCGCCATCTTCACGGCGGGCTGCGCGAGGCGCTCTCCGGCGCGGACGTGTTTATCGGCGTGAGCGTACCCGGCATCGTCAGCGCCGACATGATCGGCCTCATGGCGCGCGATCCCATCGTCTTCCCCATGGCCAACCCCGTGCCCGAGATCATGCCCGAGGAGGCCCTGCGCGGCGGCGCGGCCGTTGTGGGCACCGGGCGCAGCGACTACGACAACCAGATCAACAACGTGCTCGCCTTCCCCGGCATCTTCCGCGGAGCGCTGGACGTGCGCGCCCGCGACATCAACGACGAGATGAAGCTGGCCGCCTCCCGCGCCATCGCGTCCCTGGTGACGGAGGCGGAGCTCACCCCCCGCTACATCCTGCCCCAGGCCTTTGACCGGCGCGTCGGCCCCGCCGTGGCCCGCGCCGTGGCCGAGGCGGCCGTGCAAAGCGGGGTCGCCCGCCTGCCGCTGTAACGGAAAACGCGCCGCGCGGCGCGTTTTCAGCTTGTCGAAAAAGCTCGCCTGCGGCGATCTTTTCCGACAGGACACGTTTC
>CAUDEL010000009.1:0-69303 GCA_958448555.1 uncultured Eubacteriales bacterium
GCGCAAACCTACCACAGCAATGTGGCAAGGCGGTGCTTCCCTACTCCACCACATCTATTACAACTCCACCGCCCAGGACTGTTCCCGGAAATTCCATAACTTCATCGGCTCCAGCTTTGCGGTACGGCGGCTTTCTGACCGGGTGTGCATTGAGCACGAGCTGTCTGTCATTCAAAACCCGAAGCTCCACAGCAAGGGCCGCTTTCTCCATTATGGACAATGGATTGGGGAAAAGCCGCCCTCGGCCCAGCAGCGGGTGCGGCTGGGGATCGTGGCGGCCCTGGAGCAAAAGCCCGCCGACTTTCCGGCGTTTCTGCGGCTCATGGAGGAGTCCGGCTTTCAAGTAAAGCATGGGCGGGGCGGCGCGATCTCGTTCCTGGCCCCTGGGCAGGAAAAGTACACCCGCCTGCGGGCTTCTACCCTGGGCCCCGGTTTTGATCCCGATGACATCCGGGCCGCGATTGCCAGGGAGCGGCCCATCCCGGAGCTTCCCCAGGACAGCCCGGCCCCGGCCCGGCGCGTCAATCTGATCATCGACATTCAAGAACGTATGGCCCAGGGCAAGGGCCCGGCCTATGAGCGGTGGGCCAAAGTCTATAACATAAAGCAGATGGCCGCCGCGCTCCTGTATCTCCGTGAGCACGATCTTATGGACTATGCGGCGCTGGCATCCAGCACCGAGGCGGCGGTGGATCGGGCTCACAAGCTGGCCGGGGAGCTGCGGGACACGGAGGCCGCCCTTTCCAAAACCTCCGAGCTCATGGGCGCGGTGGTGCAGTACGCAAAGACGCGGCCCGTGTTTGACGGCTACAAGGCGGCCCGGTATTCTAAAAAGTATCTGGCCCAGCACGAGGCGGAGCTGGCAGACTACCGGGCGGCAAAGGCGGCCATGAGTGAGCTTTTGGACGGGGCAAAGCTCCCCAAAATGGACACGCTGAAAAAGCAGCGCCGGGAGCTCTCCGAAAAGAAAAAAGCCCTTTACGCGGAATACCGCAAGGCCCAGGCGGATATGCGGCAGGCCGTGGCAGTCAAGGCGAATATCGATCACCTGCTCGGCCACGCGGACGAGCAAAAAAATAAGGCCCAGGAGCGTTAGCTCCGGGCCGCCAACAACAGGCGCTTGCGCCGGGACTTCTGGACAAAGTGTCCAGAAGTTCAGCGGGTTTGGGGAGCTCCCCAACAAGCATTTTCACGGGCCTGCGGCCTGTGAAAATTTCGGAGTGTGGCTACACCCGAATTGCTTGCCGAAACGCGCAGCCCCCGAAGTGGCGCGAAAAAACGGAGGCGCGTGTTTCTCTTTACGCATCCTCCGTTTCACGGGCTTTTTGCAGTCCCTCTGCTGTGTATTTCATTACGGTTAGTTCTTTTTCATCCATTGAATTGAGCATAACATCTATCTGTTTCCGGCAGGTGCTCTCTCCGTTGAGCTTGTCCGGGAAAAAGAATTGATCCACGGAAATTTCCAGCAGGGTGACAAGCTGGTAAAAAACATTGAGGCTTGGCTTCTGTCCCCGGTTCTCCATATACATGATGGAACGCGGGGTGCGATCCACAAGCTGGGCCAGGTATTCCTGCGTCCAGCCCTTTTCCTCCCGTTTGCGTTTGATCTCACGGCCCAGGGCGTGAAAATCAAGATGTTTGTCGTATTGGTACATTCTCATATCACCCTATATTATTCTACATTTCAGGTGAGCCTATGAGAACGAAATACAATTTTACTTCAAGTAGTATTTGTTTTCGTATCGAGCAATACAATAGCATCCTTGTTAAAGATTTTAATACATGGTACAGTAAAGTTGTATAGGGAGCCCAAATCAAAAATGGCGTTGACTTTACCCCTACGGCAAAGTGTATACTTCAAGAAAGAAAAGGTGGTGATTACCAGTGTTATCTATCGGTGAATTTTCAAATATATGTAAGGTATCAGCAAAGACGCTTCGTTACTACGCTGAAATAGGTTTACTTGAGCCAAGTGAAGTCAATCCTGACAATGGCTATCGTTATTATACCATAGAACAGCTTGAAAAAATGCTGTTTATCAATCGATTAAAGGCATATTCCTTTTCGTTAGATGAAATCAAGACGATTTTGCAGTTGGAAGAAATACAAGATGATAATTTATATCTTGCTTTTATCCATAAGAAAAAGGAAATAGAAAAACAGTTACATAATTACAGAAAGCTTTTGACACAATTAGAGGATGACATATCGGCTATTGAACAGGGGAAATCTATTATGTCATATATGGACAAAATAGATGTTCGACTTGTAGATGTACCTAAAATGTATCTTTTATCTATTAGAAAAATGGTACAAGTAGAAGATTATCCTACCGAATATATCAAGTGTTATGAAAAGTTATTCAAAAGAATTGCCACCGATAAATTGACAATGACTGGTTCGCCTATGGTACTTTTCCATAGCGCAGAGTATTCTCCTGCCGGCTTAGATACAGAGTTTGCTATCCCTGTACAAGAATATGCCACAGGCACAAGAGATTTTTGCCCTGGGTTATGCTTAAAGACCGTTGTACAAGGAGCGTATTCTGAACTTCCTTCAGTTTATACGAAACAAATAGAATGGGCAGAAAAAGAGGGGTATCAAAATACAGATGCTCTGTTTGAAGTTTATATAACAGACCCATCACAGATCGCAAGTGTAAAAGATAATATAACTGAGGTATATTATCCTGTTAAAAAGATAGTATCCAGAAATTAGATAAGGAGTAAAAATGGTAAGTTTATCAGAATTTCATAATTATGTTGCTCACAACGAGTCAAATATCTGTCAAATTACAGCAATCCAAAATGAAAAGACGATTATTAACGATACATGGAACGGCTACAAAGTCGATGATACCGTACATACCATGTCTGTTACAAAAAGCATTGTTTCTTTATTGGTTGGCATTGCCATTGAACAAGGATTGATTGGTAGCGTAGACGATTACGTGTTAGATTATTTCCCCGAATACAAGATCAGGCGAGGAGAAAGGACAATTCAAAAAGTCACATTAAAAAATCTTCTGACCATGACAGCACCCTATAAATACAAATCGGAGCCTTGGTCAAAAATATGTGTTCAGGAAGATTGGAGCATTGCCGCTTTAGACTTTTTGGGCGGCAGACGCGGCATAACCGGAGAATTTCAATATTCTACCTTGGGTATTCATATTCTCACAGGTATCATTGCAGCGGTAAGCAAAATGACAACAGTAGATTTTGCTAATAAATTTCTATTTGAGCCGTTGTCGATTGCACCGAGAAAAATATATGTTGCGCCAGATGCCGAGACACACAAAGCTTTTACAATAGGAAAGACACCAAAAGGGAAAATTTGGTTTTCAGACAACAAAGGAGTCGGAGCTGCTGGATATGGGCTTTGTTTGTCTGCCGATGAAATGGCAAAGATAGGATTGCTCTGTCTGAAAAATGGGATTTTTAATAACAAGCGTATTGTTTCTGAAAAATGGCTTGAAGAAAGTTTCATGGTTAGGCTGTGTTGCGGCGAGAAATTTCGTGATATGAAGTATGGATATTTGTGGTGGATTATTGATGAAAACGAGGGGAGTTATGCGGCTATCGGTAATAGTGGGAATGTTATCTATATCAACCATCGAAAGGATTTAGTAGTAGCAGTTTCCAGCTATTTTAAGCCCACAATATTTGATCGAATTGATTTTATCAAAGAACAGATAGAGGAAAAATTTGAAACCGAAAGAAAAGTTAAAACAGTGAAATAAAAAGCGATCTGCCAGACAACGGCAAAATAAAAAAACCGTTGTTTGGCGGCGAAGTTTTCATGCGCCTAACAGAATATAAACGGCCTAACGGCGGTTTTGAAATAACAAATTTCAAGCCGCCGTTTTCTTTTCAAAAAATGAGAATACGGGGGGTGTGATAAAGTCGCCCTTTTTTAAGGATACGGCGGTGTCCAGGAGGTATCGCTGTGTCTTTTTTCTTTTTCCATCCCCCTAACCTGTCAAAAAAAGCCCACCCGCCCAACAGGATCAGTCCGGCGGTGGATGCGAAATTTGGCAGTACATAAATGAATTTGTCGTTTCATGCGCTTGTGTGGCCTTGTGTCGCGCAGGCGCATTTTGTTTATCCGGCTTCTGGACACTTTGTCCAGAGGTGTGGGACGGCTCCCCTGGGTGCCGTTCTCCGCCAGCCCCCCCATTTTGTTTCCGCTCAACCCATCAACCGAAACAAAATGGAGGACAAGCTATGACAACGATCAATCTGAAAGATTTTTATTATTGGTACTTATCGGACGAACTGGTGGAGGTGCCTGACGAGGTAGCCGAGGAACTCATGGCCAGCAAGCGGAGTGAGGCCGCCCATGCGGAACGGGTGCGCTACAACAAGGCTTATTATTCCCTGGACTGTGACGATGGGATCGAATACTCCGCCTGCCTGCACGAGCCCAGCCCCCAGGAGCTCATGGATCGCAAGGAGCTGTTCTTCCGGCTGTGGAACGCCCTCAACTCCCTGCCGGAGATCCAGGGCCGCCGGGTGGACGCTCATTTGATCCTTGGAAAGAGCTACCGCCAGATTGCTCGCGAGGAGGGCGTAGATAAAAGCGCCGTCCGTTGTTCCGTGAAAAGCGGCATCAAGCGAATGAAAAAATATCTGCAAAAAAATATCTGATTTGCCATCTCCATTTGCCCCTTTTTTCTGGTGGTATATGAGAGGAGGTTTTCTCCCTCTCCGCAAGGGGAACGCGGGGGCCCAGGCCATCGTGCGGAGCCGGATCGCTGTCCGGCTCTCCGGGTCGCCGCACTCTTTGCGGGGGAGCGCCGCCGCCGAGTATGGCTGTCTTATGACGGGGCAAGAAAATGAGCGCGGCGCTCCCCTATATTTTTATAAAAGAGGGGAACGCTCTATGAACTATGATCCAGAACTGGCGGCCTTGCTCTCCCAAACGTGGAGCAACGATGCCTGCCGGGGGTACGTCATCGCTGCGATGGAGCGGTGCGGTTTTAAGCCGTCCGACATCGAGCAGGTGATGGTCGAACTTTACGAGGTATTCGACTATACCACTTTGCAGGAGGCCGAGACTTACTACGAGCGGAGCCCCTATTGACCTCTGGACACTTTGTCCAGAGGTAGTCAGGCGGCCAGCACTTTCGCGGTGCTGGCCGCTTTCGTTTCCCCGCCGGAAATGCCGGTGAGTAACTGCAAAGGAGGTTTTTCCGTGACCCTGAACGCACAAGAAATTCAAAAGATGCGAAGCGTCAATCTCGGCGCAGTGGATAAAGAAACACTTGTGGATGCAAGCGGCTTTGTTTTTGATAATTCCTTACCAATGGAAAAGAGGGCCGCCCGTATGCTGGAGCAGTTGAAAAACCCCTACTGTTTCCGCTATGGCGATATGGCCATCAAGCTGGAATTTGCCGAGGACGGGCCCACTCTCCAGGAGCTCCTGACGGCCTTTTTCTTGCGGCAGAAAAGCGGCTTGTAATGATCCTCCCACTTCCAGACACTTTGTCCAGAAGTGGAGTCATCCTTGTTGTGCCCCCCGGTACAGAGGTATAATATAGATGTAATGTGATAGGAAGGAGGACAAATGGCAAGAACAGCAAACCGGGGGACAATGAGCGCCAGCTCCCCCACTTCATACAATGTGATGCGCTGGAGATTGGGAAAATACATCCGCCTTTCCAAAGAAGATTTACTCCGTGGCCGCGATGAAAGCAACAGCGTGGTAAACCAGCGGCGGCTCCTGGAACAATACCACCAGGCCCACCTGGAAGAGTTCTATGAGGGCTCGGAAGAGGACGTGTATGTGGATGACGGCAAAACCGGGACGGACACCAACCGCGAGGACTTCCAGCGGCTCCTGTCCGATATATCCAGCGGCAGAATTAACTGCGTAATCGTAAAAGATTTGTCCCGGCTATCCCGCAACTACACCGACGCCGGAAACCTGATTGAAAATCTCTTTGTCCGGCTCAACGTCCGATTTATCAGCTTGGCGGAGGGTGTGGACAGCTACCGCAACCCCGACAGTGTGTCAAACATTATCGTTCCCATTACCAACGTAATGAACGATCAATACTGCTACCAGACCTCAAAGAAAATCCGTCAGGTATTCGATATGAAGCGCCGCAATGGTGAGTTTATCGGCTCGTATGCTCCGTATGGATATGTGAAAGACCCCGGCGATAAACACGCTCTGCTGGTTGACCCGGAGGCCGCCGAAGTAGTCAAAAGCATTTTTTCCATGTTTCTGTCTGGCATGAATAAGCGCGGGATTACCTATTATCTGAACGATCACGGTGTTCTCTGCCCCACGGCCTACAAGAAACAGCAGGGGCTGAAATACAATGCTCCCAACGCCCAAAGCAATCCTATGTGGAGCACGATTACCATAGACACGATCTTGAAAAACCGCGTCTATGTGGGGGATATGGTACAGGGCCGTCAACGGGTGAAAAGCTATAAAATCCATATCCAGGAGCGGGTGCCGGAGGAAGATTGGTTTATCGTAGAAAATACCCACGAGGCCATAATTGACCGGGAAACCTTTGATAAGGTGCAGGGCCTACTCAAACGCGACACGCGAACGGCCCCAAAATCAAAGCAGCTATATCTGTTCAGCGGCTTTCTGAAATGCGCCGACTGCGGCAGGGCGATGTCCCGGATCGCTTCAAAAGGTATTTATGTCTATTACCAGTGCGGAACATATAAAAGCCTTTCAAAAAAGGCTTGCACCATGCACTCCATCAAGAGTGACCGCCTGGAGGCGGGCGTCCTGTTTGCAATTCAACAACAGGTACATTTGGCCGTTGCCTATTCGGAGCTGGTGTCCCGTATCAATTCCGCGCCCCTCAAAAAAAGCAAGTCAAAGCGGCTGGAGGATGCCATCGCCGCAAAAGAAAAAGAGCTTGCTAAAATCATGCGATATAAGCAAGCCCTTTATCAAGACTGGAAAGACGGGGAAATCACCCGCAACGATTACCGCCACATGAGCGAGGACTATGAACGGCAAGCCGAGGCCCTAAATAATGTCCTGCGGACGCTGACAGACGAGCAGGAACAACTGGAAAACGGCGTGGACGCGGAAAGTCCTTTCCTGGCCGCGTTTCTCAAGTATCAGAACATAGACAAGCTGACACGGGAAATTTTAGCCGAGCTCATTGACCATATCAAAGTTTATGAGGGCGGCAACATCAGTGTGAAATTCAAATACGCTGATGAGTTCCGCCGCATGGGTGAATATATCGAGCTCAATACCCCGGTTGTTCAAGGGGTTGCGGGCTGATATATAGCCCTCTTACCAATTACGTTTGCTGGTTTTCCTAATATATATTGCCCATATGCCCATAACGGGTTTCATGGTAGTACGGCTACAATGACAAGAGCGCCGGAAGGTGGCATAATATATGTGCAGAGTAATTGATCTGGTGAAAACCGGAAAGAACATCGAGCGGCTTCTGGCTGAACGCGGACTGACAGCAAAGGACGTTCAGCAGCGCTTGGGCTTTGCAGAGCGGCGCCCGGTATATTTCTGGATTGCAGGCAAGAACCTTCCCTCAATCGATAACCTGTTCATTCTTACAGAAATGCTGCAAGTTCCGATTGATGAGATTCTCATCGCCAAGGATGAATACATACAGCAGAGAGGTGAAAATTCACATGAGTGAAATTGTTCATCAGCCCGGGAAATTGGATTTTCTGATCGTAACAAAAGATGTAAGCGTGACTGAATTCCGCAGAAAGCCATCCGCAGTGTGGGCCTATTTGAAAACGCCCGGGCATGTCATTTTCTTCACTCGCCGCGGCAAGCGAAACTGCGCGATCATGTCCATCGAGACCCATGCTTGCCTGAGCGGTGATTACGAAAAGACCATGCGTGAAATTGAAGAAGCTGCGGCTGCATGGCGCGAGGAGCAGAAGGCTCTGAGGAGGGCCAGAAGGGAGGCCAAGAGTGGTACCGGAAAAGATTGCTCAAATGCTGACGGCGCTAAAGACGCCTGACTTTTTCATCAGGGACAATAGAACCGCAACTGAAAGCATCCATGATATCCTCCGTGATTATCTTGCACGCGCTACCGATACCATGACCGTTGAGGTCGATGCAGAACTGCTTATGGTGAAAATGTATGAACTACTATATTGCTGATCTTCATCTGGGTCATGCCAATGCAATCCGCTTTGACAATCGACCATTTGCTGATGTTGATGAAATGAATGAATCACTTATCCGCAGCTGGAACAGCATGGTTACCAAGCAGGATACGGTCTATGTACTGGGCGATTTCATTTAGGCAAAGGAGTCACAGTGGCCAGCCTTTCTTGAAAGGCTCAACGGCGGAAAAGTTCTGATTCGCGGCAATCATGATCCCAGAGAATTCAGTCAGACCACCAAACGGTATTTTCAGGATATCGCACCTATAAAGGAAATCACCGACAGCGGCAAGCATGTAATTATGTGCCATTACCTCATCCCTTTTCATAGGGCTGATTATGATGAAAACTGCTATATGCTTCATGGGCATGTTCATAATACCCGTGAAAATACTTTCCTTCTTCGATGGCGCGAAGAGATTCGCAATGCCTGCACGGAAAGACATCATGTCCGCGGGCAGTTCATCAACGTCGGCTGTATGATGCCTTGGATGGACTATCAGCCAAGAACATTGGCAGAAATCATCGAACGGGAGGAGGCTGCTTCTCATGCATTGAGGCTCTGGAACAAACAGGGCCGGATTTCTAATCTTCTTCATCCTATCTCTCATCTGCCTGATAGATATATGGCAGCGAGTTTCTTCCCGGCTGATGTGTCCCAAATATGTGCTGAAATATGGCATGAGCATCCTTCCAAGATTGGAGTTGTCAGCCAGTCATCTTTAAAATCACTCCGCCCACGTCTCGACCGCATACATGCCGTCATCCATTACCAGCAATCCCTGGTAAAATTCAAATCTCGCCAGAAAAGCGCCTTCGGGCGAATGAAGCGTGTACACCTCCGTATTTCCCGTCACACACAGGGCGTTGCGCTTGCCTGTCACCACAAGCCCGGACAACCACTCTATCTTTTCCCCAGTTTCCTCTTCGTCAATCTCAATGTCGATGTATCCAGCCTCGCAATCCAAACGGCTTGCGGTGAGCGTCGCGCCCTCAAACACGCCTTCATCAACCCCCAGAAACTCGGCCAGCGGAGTACGGCGGATGTTCAAGGGCTTGATCGGGCAATCAAACTCTGCTTCCAAATCGTAACCCATGACCTCTGTAAAGCAAGCTATGTAAAGCGCATAGGCGTTAGGCTCCAGATTCTCCACCACCCGGTTGCCTGTGATTGCCAACGGGATGATCTCCACAATGCCATCCGAGCCATAGCGCACGGCGCTGTATGTATCCAGGCCGTAGTCGCGTATCCCAAAGGCTTGATCCTCCATCTGTGGCTCGGCCGCAGCGGCAATCAGGCTTTCCAGTTCAAGAACGCGGTTCACATCAAGCCGCCTGACAAGAGTCACGTTCTGGCACTCCGCCAGAAATGCCAGCCGTTCTTCATCGGTATCCGGCAGCGGGTCGTCGCTTTGATATTGCCACACGCACCCCTCCTCATCTAGCAAGACAGCTTCAGAACAAACGCCTGATCTGTCTTGCTGGTAGCAGCGCATGAGCAAAATGCGCGCGTCCTCCGCCTCACAGTTCGCTGGCGCAGCGAATATCAGTATCAGGGCTGCTATCAGTATTAGCGCCGTCCATGTCCGCTTTTTCTTCATGGATGATTCCTCCTGTAAAATGCTGTCATCGGTCGGGATTCCGGCTCTCGCCGGCCTCCTGCTCATTCAGGGGCACAATCATATTTTCTATCGCCACGCACAGCTTCGGATGGTGAATGACAAAGTGAATGGTGGGTTTTCTACACTTGGATATGCTTACCCACTTTCCTTCACTGATGAATATCTGAATATTCCGGAATGCGCCACGACCATTTTCCCGGGCGGTATAGCCGGGGTGCGACTGCGCGAAGGCGCGTGTGAGGCGCAGGTGTTCCCAATAGTCTGCTTCGTCGTAGTGAACCGGCATCCCGGCAAACACCTCAGACATCGCGACCGACACGCTCTCCTGCCCAAACTCTTTCTGCGTCAGGACGGGGAATTCTTCCTCGTAGCTTCCGTTGTCGAGCATTGCCGCCACAAAACCTTTCATCTGCGCGCAGGCCTCCAGCATACGCCGCCCATCGCTGTCAGGAACGCCGTTTTTCTCCAGCAATCGCGATAGACATTCCTCCGAAAGCGTGTGGGTCGGAAGGGTGGTCAGGAGACTTCGGCGCTTCCCCGGCTTAAGCGCCTCCGCAGCAAGGAATGAGCCATAGACGTTTTCCGCCGTCCCGCAGTAGATATCCATCAGTGGCTGCGCCTTTTTCAGAATGGCTTCGGCGCGCCGTCTGTAATATGCCAGATCGCTGCCGGATTTGGAAAACAGGTAGCGGCCATGAGCAAAATTCCCGGAGATGCATTCGCCCTCAACCGCCACCGCGCCGGAACAGAACAGCAGATGCCCGTAAACGGCGTTCTGTCTGCCGGGGAGATACCACGGCATAATCTGTCCCGTCATGTACAGCGGAATCCAGCTTTCCAGCCCCAGCATCATTTCGCCAAAGGGGCGGTTGAGGTCATGCACCATATCCAGGCGCAGTCCCTTTTTGAGGATTGCCGCCAGTCCGAGCATCCATTTTTTGGAGAATTCCATATCCTGCGCCAGTTCCTCAATTGGCATATCGCTGCAGATAAATACCGGCTCACGCGACCGGGAAAGCGCCGTGGCCTTGAGAAAATCCAGCGTGGCCTGACGGAAGTTCTCCAGCCCATAGCATGTCCTGGTCGTAGGAAGCTGGAAGGGAACGGTAGGCACCTTCAATTCGTCAAAGCGGATAGCGCGAATATAGTCGTTCAGGTCAAAATTGTCCAGCTTTTCCAAAAAGGAAATAATCGGGTTTTTCTGGCTGGCCGCACCGCTCAGCAGCCACTTTGCCACCTCGCAGGCGCAAGCGCCGTCTTCGCTGAGCGCACCTTGCTGCACACCCATCAGATGCGCAAGCGCAGCGCGTTCAGACGGCTCTGCGCACCGGCGGGCCGCAAAATTACCCACACCTTGCGCAAACGCGGCGGAATTCGCGGGCGTGCGCTGTCCCGTGCGGATACGGGACAGATAGGAGGGGTCGAAATTCAGCGCCCGCGCCATATCGCTGGAACGCAGGTTAAGCACATTGATGAGCAGATCGAAATTCACTGCGAGCCGGTTTCCCTCTTTTTCGTCATATCTCAGTGATTTTTGCAGGGCCGAAAGCAGCTCCGGCTGTGTAAATCCGTCCATTCCTTTACGCTGCGCAAGGCGAGCCAACCCCTTGGAGAGATTGAGAAGCGGTTCGCAATCCGGCGCGGGCGTACGCTCCCCGCTTCGGTAGCGGCTGATAACCGCCGTGGACAAGCCGCTGGCGTCGGCCAGATCCTTTGCGGTAATGCCTATTTGATGGATATAACCGTTAAGAGCCTCTTCGAATCGCATGACCTCTTTTATCTCCTTTTCTCATGGCCGGACGCCGTTTTTCCTGCCCTGATTATACCATGAAAAGGAGGCCCTTTCAAATCCGTTCCTTTCGATGGCAAAGCCTGCGTTTCCTGCGCAGCGGTCCAGCGCTTCATCATTCCGTTCTTTTTTTGATGCCTTCCCTCGTCCTGTCGATGGCATCCTGCGCATTTTTCAAGTCCTCTAACTTTTCAAGTTCCTCCGTGCTTAGTGCTTCCACCGTATACATGCCGTCTGGCCGCGCCAGCAGACTGTCGCTGAACACAAATTCTGCCTCCGCCCCCTCCGGCGTGACCAGCAGGTACGTTGTTTCGCCGCCTTCAGGTTTCAGGGCGCTGCGCTTGCCTGTAACCGCGAGGCTTTGAAGCCATGCCAGCTTTTCCTCCGCCTCCGTGCCCTCGAGCGTCCGTTCCGTGCCGTTTTCCCGCACCGCCACCGTCGCGTCTTCAAAAATATTCTTTTCAACGCCGCAGAAATCCGTCAGAGACATGCGCTCAAACGGCGTGGGCTGATACAGAAATTCATATTCGTCGCTGTCCAGATCATAGCCCAGCACTTCCGTAAACAGGGCCAGATAAACCGCGCGGGCGTTGATATCTGTATTTTCGTAGGTCCAGTCTCCCCACTTCGCCAGGCAGATGATTTCCGCCTCTCCACCGTCTCCGTAACGGATGGCGCTGTATGTGTCAAGACCGTAATCCAATATATGTCCCGGACCACGTTTCACTTCTTCAGGCTGTATGGCAGCGATCAGGCTCCGGATTTCCTCCACCCTGCGTTTGTCCAACTGCCCCACGTGCTCCACGTCTTCAGTTTTACCCAGCAGTTCCAGCCGTTCGGCGTCTTCTCTGGGCAGCCCCATTTCGTTTTCGTAGTGCCAAATTCCGCCCTCTTCATCCAGGAACGCCGCATCTGCGTAAACGCCCCATCCCACCTGCTGATAGCAGGCCATCAGGATGATCTGCGGCCGCTCTCCTCCCTCGGCCAGCGCCGGCGCCGCCAGCGGCAGGCACGCTGCCAGCAAAAACAGCATAATCCTTTTCAGCATATTCTGTTTTCCTCCTGTTATGGTATGTCAGCATCATCCAGAAGCCATCCGGGAGCGCGCCCCATAGTCAAGGCGATAGAGGGAAAATGCAAGGATAATCCATTCCTTTATGGGCTTATATTCCTGCGCACGTCTCCACTGCGCTTTTCCGCTCATATATAAGCCGGCAGCCCATTCCCTCATATATGCCAGCCAATGCGCGCGATCATTTATCCGGTTTTCTGCGGCCCTTTCCAAGTCCGGAAAGTCCTTCAACAATATAAACCAGCCCCATCACCGCCGGCGCCACGCCCAGCGTAAACAGCCCGGCGCCCATCACCAGTGACGGTATGTGGGGCGACGGATACCCTATCTCCGAAGCCAGCAGATATCCGCCCCCGCCCAGGCAGGCCGCCCCAAGGATCAGCCAAAGCAGGGCAAAGAGCAGGAAAAATGCCGGATGCATGTTGATATAACAGTTTACCATCCACGCCGTATGAGGGCTGTATCCCCCTTCCGGAGGGCCCCCTGTATTCAGCGCGGCCACGATTTCAGCGGCAGTCCGGGCATACGGTTTCATGAACGCCCCTATCAGCATCCACATAGCCGCGCCGCAGACTGCCATGCCCAGAGCCGCCGGGGCGCGCGTCTCTCCGCGCAGCAGCCACCATATCCCCATCCCTACGCATACAATCGTCAAAAGTGCCAGCAGCCACCGGAAAAGCCGCATCACGACAAAGCATATTCTCGTCTGGCGCAGGGCATATTCCTGATTTTCGCGCCATGTATCTTCCATTCTATCCACTCCCCCTTTCTTATCGCTTCCTGACTGCCCAGGCGCTCCTGGCGTATACGACGCCCGCCGCCCCTAACGGCGCCCCGATGAGCGCAAAAAGGAGGCTCAGAGGGACAAACAGCCAGAAAAACTCCCTGAAATCCACATCTATCAGAACAAAAGCGATGCCCAAAACCCCCATTCCGGCGAATACGACCGCGCAAAAGAGCAGGAAACCCGCGATGGCCGCCAGCTTTCCACAGATCGCGCCCAGCATAGGCTCGCGCAGCTTCTGTGTGTCCGGCGTATACTCCGGCGGAAAACTTCCGCTTTCTCCACGACGCACCGCAGCCACCGCCGCTTCCACTTCCGCATACGCGCTGACATAGCCCCCGTTGTATTTGAGCTTACAGAGTTTGATCGCTTTGGGTATCAGTATAATTCCAAACAGCACAGCAATGAGATTCATCTCAATCAGCCCCACGGCCAACATGATGGCCGCCACCAGCGCGGCGATAATGCCCAGTATCCGATAGCCCCACCGAAACATAGCCGCCGACACCCTGAGGTGATTCAGGATGACCTCCTCGCGCTCCAGCCACGCATTGCGCAGGCTTTCCATCTGCTCCCGTTCCCTGTCGGCTGATAAATCCCAGGCCATATTTGCCCTCCTTCCCTGAAAGCTCGTATGCGCCCTCAGCCTGCGTAGCGTATTCCCTCAAACAACGCCTGCTCGCCAACGCCGCCGATAATATAGCCCCAGCCCGCGGTTTCATCGGGCGCTATGGTCAAATAACCCCTGCGGCCGTCCTGCACGGTGAACCATGCCCGGGAAACGCCGTCTGTGGCGGTGATCAGTATCTTTATTTCCGCCGCCAGTTCCCCCCGGGATTCCTTCCCGGTCAAATCCACATAGGTAACCGGCACTGCCGTTTTCGCCGTCAAACCCTGCTGCGCCCAAGTTTCCTCGCTTTGCAGGTCGTATTCAAAGTGCCACAGCCCGTCTCCGACCGTGACCAGCTTCCCGTCCTCTACCGTCAGGCGGCGAATGCCCATGTGGGTTCCCAGCGCGTCCACATATCCGGCCATGGTCATTCCTTCCGCGTCCATGCCCGTAATCCGGCCCTGCGCGTATTCCGCGCCTTCAAACGGCAGCGGCTTGAGCTCTCCCGCCTCATACGTCAGGCACCATGTTACGTCGTCGTCAGACATGGGATCGCCGCTCACGCAGATCTCCTTGACACCGTTCCTGTCCAGGTCGGCAATCCACACCTGCGCCTGCGAGCAGTCCATGCTCCATTCCGCCTGCGTCCCATCTTCTTCAGCCACAGTCATCTTCACGCCCGCGCCGTCCTCTGTCTGCGTCCACTGGATCGCTTCCGTGCCGCGGTTCCTATCAAGGTTCATATCCAATATCTCGTCCGCCGGCAGCTCCAGCGCGGAGAATCCGTTCTCCGTCGGGCTTTCTGCCGCCGCCATAGCACCAACCAGCATGCATACCGCGCAGCACAGCGCCAGCCATCCTTTCATGATCTTTATGCCTCCGATTTTCTCCATCTTTTACAGGCAGGAGGGCAGCGATTGCCGCCCTCCCCGCTTCTTATTCCGCCGTCTGCCGAACCGGCATCGCCTCCAGGCAGCCCGACAGCGCCGTTGTGAACCGTTCGATCAGTGCGCTCAACTGTTCCTCCGAAAGGGATTCCAGCGCCACATCCGTGCCGCCGAGCTGCAGAGGCTCGGCCTCATGCAGTTCAAAGCTCAGCCCCGTCAGCTCAGGCATATCCTCCGTTCCAATCATAAGCCTGCCCCTGCCCTGCAGTCCGTCCGGGCCGGGCTCCACGCCCGCTTCCAGCGTAAAGGCGTAGGTATCCGCGCTCTGCGCCGCGTCCGGACACAGCGTGCCTTCCAGTGTAAACGCCTCTCCGCCGTCGGGGGTCATAAACGCATTCATCTCATGTTCGTATTCCATTACGATTTCCGGATTGCCGACGCCTATGTAGACCTCGCCTCCATAGCCCGGCAGGCCTTCCTCCGTGGTGGTGGAGCTCCTATACGCACCTATCTGCAGCAGCCCCGTGTCCGTCTCGCCCTCGCTGACGGTCAGCTCTACAGTCCAGCCCGTCAGCGCAGTGTCCGGCATGCTTAAGATGCCCAGGATCAGCCGCATGCCGTCGCCCAGGCTTCCGTCCGCAAGCGTCTGCGAATAGCCAAGGTCGAAGAAATACGGGGTGTTTTCCTCTGCATAGGGTTCAAAGCTCAGATACCATTTATCGGTCGCGCCGTCCTCCTGCGTATTGGTAACAACGACGTACCACGGCTCGGCAGCCGCATCATAATTCGTCCCGGCGCCCAGCACGAAATGGCCTTCGGACTGCGCAAGCGGCCCGGCTGCGCCGCGCATCAATTCCACAATTGCGGCAGATCCCAGCCCCTGCGAGGCGAGCATCACGTCCAGCACCGGAGCCAGTTGCCCGTCGCCTTCCAGCTGGTCGGCCAGCCGTGTGAGCAGTTCTGCCGCCTGCGCATGCGTACAGGTAATGTAGATTTCGTAGGCAACGGCGGGAAAGCCGTATTCCTCGGGCACATCGTAGAATTCCTTCACGGCCAGTTCCTGCATAAATTCGTCAACGATCGCGACATACGGCTCCATCAGCGGTTCCAATGCGCTGATTGCGGCTGCGGTCTGCGCCGTCTGCATTTCCAGCGTGCCGAGCAATCCGGCCGTCATTTCCTCCAGATTCATTCCCAGCAGCGTCTCCCAGTTCATCGTATAGCGTTCATCCGGCAGAAGATCGCTCGCTATAGCCAAACCCTGCGCGTCCGCATCCAGCGCGATGTCAAAGCCCACGTTTTCCTGGCTTTCCCGCAGGCCCAGTTCCAGACGCGCACCCTGGCTGAAGGCCACGCCCAGCCGCAGGACGAGATCCGGCATCTCCGCTTCAAGGGGGATACCCTCGCCGCGTACCTCCGCCACAATCATTGTACCGTGTTCCTGCCCAAACGCCTGAGCCAGCAGCCCGGACGCAATATCGCCCGGCTCGTAAACATGGGAGACCAACTGCCCGCCACCATTATCCCCTGTGGATTCCACGGCTTCCTGCTCTGCCAGAGCGCCGGGAAAGCAAAACACCGTTGCCAGCAGCAAGGCCAGCAGCATCGTCCATTTTCTCATCATATACCTCCTGCATTATCTTCGCCATTACTGATTGTTAAAAAACATCCCAGCGCAGCAGTATACACTGCGCTCCCCCCGTCGGCCAACCCCAGAACCGCCACTGCGTCGCGCCGCTGTGCTGATTCGTCACCCGCGTCATCGCTGCGTTGATGCCGTCTATGGGCAGTTCCTCACCATAGCCAAGGAGCAGTACCCATATATCCCGCTCGCCGTCATATACGCGCTTATTGTAGCAGTACTGCGCCATCGCGTCCAGGTCGTCGAATGTCGCGCCAAATCCGGGAATTCCCGCGTGAAAGAAGTAACTGCCGCCCGAACCGTCCGCGATATCCGCGGTTTCCCAGACGGGATCCCAGGAAAGAGCACCCGCGCAACGGTCGCGGCCTGCGTTAAACAGCGTGTAAACGCCGATTTCCGGCGCGACCAGGTCGCCTGCAACATCCGCTGTGGAGACGTCCACAACATACCATTGCCCGCCTAGTTCCACCGTGTTCCACGCATGCAGAACCCCGGCGTTGTATCCATTTTGGAATCCCACCTCAAATCCCGCCATGCCCGCCAGCAGGTAGAAAGCGTCGGAATAGCCCTGGCAGTTGGCCCAGCCATGGGTCAGCGCGAAGGCGGCGCTGACGCCGAGGGCGTCCTCGCTCGGCTCCTTTTCAAGCATCTCATTGAATGCCAGCCGGGCGCACAATTCGTCAAAGATCGCCCGCTCCAGTTCAAGCGAGGAGGAGTACCGCGCCTGTAAGCGCTCTACAATGGCTTCCGCCTCATCGAGTGCCGACCGTTCCTGATGCGAAAGCGCGCTTTCGTCGCCGGTTCTCCATGCGTCCAGCATCCTTACGCCTGCCCGGTATACCGGCGTGATTACAACCTTCACGCTGTTCCTGTCATAGTCGATGGAGGCGTACAGGCGGCTCATCAGCGGCGCCATCTGCAAAAACTCCTGACGCAGATCATCTTCCGGCATGGTCAGCGCCTCTTGAACCGACAGCGTAAAGCGAATCTCCCCCGCCCTCTCCTGCGTGCAGTCGCGCAGGTAATCTGCCGCTTCCATCCATGTGTCAAAAGACGGCGCGCCCTCGCCCATGGCCGGCATGGCCGCAGCCAGCAGGCAGACCGTAAGTATCCAGAAAACAAGCCTGCGCCTGAACATCGGAATCCCTCCTTGTGCCGCGCGCCTTCCGCCGGATCGGAGAGAGGCGCGCGTTCAATCTTTACGTCATTGATTCACGGTAAAGCTGCCCAAAATCATGGCCGCATCTGCGTCCGAAACGTTCGTCAGCGTAATCGTATAGAACACGTTGTTGACGATGTAATAGTACTGCATCGTGGGATAAACCGCGTCATAGGTGCCCGTATAATACGTTCTTCCGGAAAACTCCACCGGGCCCGCCATATCGTAATTGGTTATGCCCATGCTGGCATAGGCGGCGGCGTAGTCCGCCTCCAGCGTCGGGAGCGTATCCATGGTAATGCCCTGCGCGCTCTCCTGCGCCACGTTCATGTTGGCATCGAGATCCGCCGAGTAATACAACAGAATGCCCATCGACTGGGCATACTGCAGCTGCTGGCTGAGCCCGGCAGCGTCCACAGCCGCCTGACCGTAGGTCTGTATCAGCTGCTGAAGCGTGGCTTCGTTCAATTCCATCCAGCCCTGCGGAACCTGCAGGGTAAAGCCGTTTCCGGTTACGGTCTGCCCGCCCGCAGCAGCGGGGGGATTCACGGTCGAGGGCAAAGCCGCGCCGCCCTGACGCGCCATAAACAGCGTTATGCCGTCTACATCGACGCTGATCGTGCCGTCCGCCTGCATGACAAACGTCCAGGTGTATCCATCCTGCTCCGTCACGGTGGCGGTGGAGCCGTTCTGCACCCAGGTGCAGGCGAGCGATTCCTCGCCGTCCCAGATTGTGCCGCTTCCGCCGGCGTTGAAGGTCGCGGTCATCTGCACACCCATGGCCGCTGGGTCAATGGTCTGGCCATTTGCGGAAGCCTGCGTCAGCACCCACTGGCCCTCAAAACTGCCCGTGGCGGGAGCCGTGCCGCCCGTGGAGGGCAGCAGGCCGTCCGGCAGCAGCCCTCCGCCGGGCGCGTTCGTCGCCTGCGGCGCGGCTGCGGTCTGCGTAAAGTACATGGCCACGCCGTCCACCATGGCCAGCAGCGTGCCGTCCGACTGGAGCGTGAACGTCGAAACCTCTCCGGTGAGCTGGCTGGTGATCGTGACCGTGTTGCCGGCCTGCGTCCACGTCCCGTTCTCTTCCATAGGAGCACCGTTGATGGTTTGTCTGGCAAAAGCCGTACCGTCGGGGTTAAGGACAATCGTCATGCTGAAGCCATAGGCTTCCGGCGACATGACCACGCCGCTTGCGACTGTCTTCGTCATCGTCCATTCACCCGCCAAGCTCGCCGTCTGGGCGAATGCCGGCGCGGCGAGCAATAGCGCCGCCAACAGTACCGCCAATAATTTCTTCATGATATCCTCTCCTTTTTTCTCAATCTGATTTCAGAGCGCGCCCGCGCCCGAAATGCTTTTGTCATTCTCCCGCTCAGGCAAGCCCACGGATGCCGAGCGTCTGCGCAAGGTCGCAGTCGATCACATATACGCCGTCTCCGGAGAGATACTCCCGCCATTCGTCCGCCGTCAGGAAGCGGGCAAAGGCCATCGTTTCCTCCTCGGTCGCGTTATAAGGCAGCATGGTCGTCTCCAGCAGGTAGTACGTGCCGCTGTTTTCCCAGGTTTCCAGCGCCACCTGCGCGTGTCCCGGGGTGATGATGATCATGGCGTGCATCTGCGCCGACTGCAGGGCGGACGCCATCAGAAGCGCGGTTTCAATGCAGATGCCCGACCGGCTCTGGATCACCGCATCGGGGGTCAGCACGCGCTGTGAGCCGCCAAAGGAATACGGTCCCATGTTATAGCGCACGCCAATATCGCTGATCGCACCTTGTATGGCCATGGCCTGCAGTACGGTGGTAGATGGCTCGTCGGTACCGTCCGGATAGGCGAGCTGATAGCCGGGCAGGGAACTGTAACCCGCGCCAGCGTTGGTTTCCAGCCAGTAGATGGCCTCGCGCCGCAGCGCCAAAACCTCCTCCGCGTCGGGCCGGAGCCACGCCAGCAGGTTGTACGGTTCGATCACGCCGAACTCGCTGTTCAGCATCGTAAAATCGTATATGCTGTGCAACGTGATCGTTTTGCTCTCCGCGACCAGCAGTTCGCCGGTATCCATTTGGGTCACGCGCAGCGTGATCTGCGTCTCGCGTCCGCTTCCCAGGCTGGTCAGGCCGCTCATGGCCGGGGGCTTGATCATCAGATAGGTGATCTCCGGCCCCACGTTCACCGTCCGCTGGTATTTTTGCGAAAAGCCCTCGATCTCCACCTCGACCAGCAGCCGGGTTTTCCCCGCATCCGTGCTCAGCGCCAGGTTCACCGCCGAATCCATGGAGGGATACAGGTTAGGATAGATTTCTTCGGCCATCGAGTAATCCACCCATATCTGCTGCTCGCCGGTATCATCCTCCAGCGTCAGCATGTTGGCCAGGTTGACAAACTGCTGCTCTATGACGGCGTACATCAGTATTTCATAGCGCAGCATCAGGTAAGGCTGGCGCATAAGAAGCTGCGTTGCGGAAAAATCCATCAGCGCGTCGTCCAGCAGCGCCGCCTTGTAATCAGCATACAGCTTTTCCTGGAAGGCGTCGATCTGACGGATATACAAGGGCCATGTCTGCGTCATGGCCGGCGGGCATGCCAGAGCCTGATAATTCTCCTTGACATCGCCCATGGCGATATACATGGCGTTGAGGGAATCGGCTTCCGAGGCGTACATTCCCTGCGCGGCCTTTTGCTGATACGCCCCGAGCGGGTCGCTGGAATCGTAGTACCCGATATAAAAGGCCAGCAGGCTTTCCGCGATGCGGCAGGCCTCCAGCGCGTTCTCATACTGAAAGGCGCCTTCTCCGCCAGAAACCATTCCCTTCATGCCCTCCAGTGCGCTCCGGCAGGCGGAAACCTTTTCCAGCTTCTCCCTGCACAGCGCCGCGTACGCCTGCATTTCGGCGGCGTAAGCCGTATCGGCATTGTTCACGGACGCCTGATAACTCCGGGCAAACGCTGCCGTGGCCTGCGCGATCTCCATGCAGTCCTGATAAAGCGCCGCCATCCATTCGGAAAGTGCTCCGCCCTCCGGTACTTTTTCCTGAGCGCCCTCCGCAACGGGCGAAAACGTTTGCGAGGCCAGCACCAGCCCGGACAGCACCGCGTCGGCCTCCGCCGGGATATATGCCGCGCCGTAAAGTATGCTGTAGCCCTCCCGCTGTTCCCACAGATAAGCGCCCTCTATGATCTGGCCGCTTTGCGCGTCGGTATAGGCATACATCATGGCGTCCATGGGGATGCCCCGCATATCCATAGGCTGGCTCTGCGTGCCGGGATCGTACACCATGCTCCCGCCCATGGCGGCGCGCAGCGCTTCGCCCGTCTGGGCAAAGAAGTCCTCTTTGTTCACATCGCCCTCCTCCGCCCATGTCAGGCGGAAATTAGAGGCGGTTTCCCCGGGATAGACCCATATATAGCCATCCCTTTCCGTAACGCTGTAGCCAGCGTCCACCTGAAAAGAGAGCCTCAGCGCTTCGCTTGTATAGGTGGTATACGCCTGTTCCGCCGCCGCCGGAAATGCGGACAGCAGCATAACCGCCGCAAAAAGAGCAGCCATTCTCCTGCAGTGCTTGCGTTTCATCCACGCACGCTCCTCTCTAAAACATAAGCTTACTTATATTATATTATATTATATTTCAGCGATGCATGGCAGTAAATATTGTTGACGTATTTGTCAATGACAAGTACAAGCAGCGTACTTTGAGCCCGCAAACAAATATGTATGATACAAAAAATACATGTCGCGCAGGGATGCTGAAAAACGGAAAAGAAAAAGGTGTTGTTTGTCACGCTCTGCATAATGGTTGCGGAGATAGTTTTGCCGGTACACGGCACACTCTCCGTAAGCGTCAAATAAACCGCCGTGAGATGTAGCAAGGCATTTCGAGGTAAGGTAGGAAATCTTAGGAAATCTCAGGAGCACCGAAAAAGGCTTCTCAGCGTTTGTCACGAGGCAATTCCTTTCTGGCATGACCATCTATGCCGCCATATACAAGAAATGAGGCCGGATTGCTCCGGCCCCAATGTGCGTTTCTACATTATATATGTTCGTCAGACGACCTGCGAATACTTCCCGGACACCCACCCCACCTGAGCATTGACCACGATGGCGTGCCAGCCGTTCTCCGCAGTGGCGATCCATTCGAAGGTCGCACCATCCTTCACGGAGGTGATGCGGCTGTACTTGGTGTCATTGCCCACGCGGATGTTGACAGAGCCGCTGGCGCAGACGATGCGCACCTGCTTCGTGGCAGGAGTCTGCACCTCCGGTTTCTCAGTTTCGGGCTGTTCTTTGCCGTCATCATCGTCAGCCACAGCGTCCATCAGCGCCGTATGGGTCTCGCTGCCGTAGATGCCGTCCTGCTTGATTCCAACCTTCTTCTGGAACTTCTTGAGGGCCTTTTCAGTTTCAGAACCGAACTCGCCGTCAGCACCATACTTGGGCAGACTGTATTCCAGCTGCAGGAGGAATTCCTGCATAGCCTTTACATCCGTACCCTTGCTGCCATTCTTCAGAGTACGGGTGCCCAGAGTGTACACGGTTTCTGCGGTATCTGGCTTGACATAAGAGCCGCCTGTGAATACAGCATCGCCATAATCCACGAAGGGCAGTTGAAACCAGTGTGTCCACTTGCGGGAGGACACCTTGGTCTTCACACAGCCATACGAAAAACCGCGCTCCTCGACAGCGCAGCCGTCACCGACATACACACCGACATGACCGTCGGAGCGAAGTGCAACGCCTGGAATCTCCGGCAGCGTATCAATCGTTCCCCAGGCACAGCCCTTGCTCTTTGCATAGGTGAACATGCCGTTGGCGGACTTATCAGGACAGCCGTTGCCGCCATACTTGCTGGAGAAGGTCTTGTCGGTGCCGATGGCTTCCCTGACGCCCACGCCGCCGCTGGTCCAGTTGTAGCCCTTGATGAGGCCAACGCAGTCAGCGCAGACCTTCTTATTCGCAATGTCCTGCTTATAGCGGGCAGTGCGGGAGTCCTTGTAATGGGACGGATACTGCTTGGCCTTTCGGCTTCGCAGGGATTCGGAACACTTGTAGACAACCGTGCCGTACCAATAGGGCTGGCCCAGCATGGATAGACAGAATGCAACGAAGTGTTCACTGGTGTACGGAGTATTGATTCTTTCGCTCATGATTTCCTCCAATCAAAAGAGCGGCGGTTATGCGCCGCCGCCCTGGTCGGTCGTGGTATCGTCAATTCGATTGTGAAGCTGAGCAAGAATGCTCTTCATCTTTTCCGGGATAGGCAGTCCAAGGTGAGCCGCATTCTCCAGCAGGGATACACCCTCATTGGACAGGTAGAAGCACACCACGGCGCCGCGCAGAGCATTGCCGGTTCCTACCACATGAAGATCAACGATGTGGGCAACACCCACCAGCATGATAATGAGCACCTTCTTGCAGATACCCTTAAAGCCCACGCTGGAGGACAGCTTCTTGTCTGCCACAGCGCACATGAGGCCGGTCACATAGTCAACGGCCATAAAGATCAGAAGTGCAGTCAGCAAACCGTCCATACCTCCCAGAAAATAGCCGAGCCAGCCGCCGACCGCAGCAATGGCCATCTGCAGCTTGGCCCAAATGATGTCGATAGAGAAATCCCTCATAGTCAAATCCTCCTCAGAATTGATATAGCAAAAGCCGCCCATGTGAGCGGCCTTACGCTTCTTCGGTCTGGCCTTCATCGTTCATCAGGCCATCATTGTCATCGCCGGACGCATCCTGTGCAGTCCACAACGCCGGTACAGCGGGCGGTTCCCAGCCGGTCTGCGAGGTATGAGCCTGCTGACAGGTGTACATCGTGCCGTTTTCGTCCGGATAAGCGACTTCATCGCCAACGATGTAGTCAATGCCCGCAGCCCATACGCGAACGGCATCTTCGGAGATGATCTCCACCTTGCGCCAGAGCGCAGGCACCAGATCAGGCGTCCAGGTACCTTGCGTGGTGTGATCCTGCAGGCAGCGCCAGAGGAACTCACCAAAGGTATACACATCGCCAACCTTCACATCCAGACCCGGCTGCCAGAGTCTGCCCTCCAGAGCAGGCTGGATACGGAGCAGTTCGCTGTCCGTCACGCGCCCGTCTGCCACAGCCAGCCGCAGAAGCAGGCCGATGGCATTGGGCAGCGCCTCTTCCGCACTCACAGAAACGAAGCGATCCAGCGGAAGGGACTGTACAATCAGGTCATGCGTCAGTTCCATGCCCTCGGTGATCGCAACCGAGTCGTCAAAGACATAGACCTGTTCTGCCGTCACGCCCGTCAGCTGGAAGCTCTCGCCGCTCAGATCGTAGTGGGTGGCATCCTTGCGCTTGGCAATAACAAAGGACGAGAAGATCACCATACGGATCTGCCCGCCCAGCGGGATGGCAATATTCACTTAAAATCCTCCTTCTTAGCCGACAGCCGTGCTGCCGCTGAATACACATTCGATATAGGGTTCGTAATTGGTGTCCGTACCGCTCATGCGCATGTACGCATTGGAGTAGGTGGACGAACCGAAGTTGTATGGGATTTCATACAGGCACAGACCGCCGTAGTAGCCGTCTGCCAACCCCTGCACTGCATCCACCGGAATGGAGAACGTAACCTGCTTGTCTCGACCGATGGTGCCGATTGCACCGAAGTTTTTGGAAATACTCGGCGTACCGCTGGCGGAAGTGTTGCTGATCGCACACAGGTAGACGCTCTTCGCTGCGCTGGAGCCAGAGCCGGTCTTGCGGTGAAGCGTAAGCGTCGCGCTCTTGACTGTACACCCCGACAGCAGATTCTGCGCGTTGCTGAACCACATGCAGCCTCTGTTCCAGTTCAGGGACGAGTTGTAGCCGCTGTCGTAGTACACGCCCTGAATGACATCCAGCGTATCGGTTCGCCAGCTGCCGCGCCACGATTTGGTAGTGGTTGCGTACAGAATGCCGGTTTCATCAGGCGTGACGGTCGGAATGGCTGTGTCGTAATCGGTTGTGACGCTGTTTGCATACAGAAGCCCGTTTTCACCCGTGCCTCTGCTGCCCGCAGGAACCGTGCCGCTGGCAATAATAAGGCTGGCGTAGGAAACCATCGCCCAGCTGCAGGAGCCGCAGCAGTCCTTCACATTGCCTTGTGCCAGATAGCATTCCAATCCCTGCAAAGCATTGTACAGACCGCAGTTGTACAGGAAAACATGAGAGGAGCGGGCATATACGGAGTCGTATGTGATGGCGTTGGCGTCGAGCGTACAGCCGCTGAACTCCACGAAGTGGCACTTGGTAACCTCGCAAAGATACGGCTGGCGGTTGCTTCCGTTTAGCGTTCTGCTTTCACGAAGGTATAGATTCTGGAAGCAGACATGGGCAAAGCAGCCATGAACCTTGATGTAGCTGTTGAGGATACTGTTTTCGCCGTAGCCGTAGATCGTCAGCTTGCCCGGGTCGGAGATGCCGCGGATTACAACGCCGGAGGGTTCGTAAGTTTCCCAGCCCCACGGCAGATAGATGGTCACGTCATTGGGCAGGAATCTGTTGTTCAGCGTCTGAACAGCCTCGCTCAGCGAACGGAAGTCCGTTTCTGTGGGCGTCTCAATGGATGGTTCTACCCACAGCCGGGAAGAACCGGCATAGGACTGTGCTACGGAGTCAGAGATAACCTCATCCGCATAAAGCTGTTTGAAACCGACGTTGCCGTTGGCGCTCATTTCCATGAGTACGTTTTCATTGTCGCCGGGATCGAGCAGCTGAAGCAGAAAGTTCTCCGTTGTAATTGCCACGTTGTTGGGGCCAATGGTGATGCCGCTGGCCTTGACCTCCTGCGCACCTGCCGCCACCCATGTGCTTCCCGTATATCGTTTGAGCAGGTTCGGGCTTACCGAGGTGTCCAGCCAGAGCATGTTGGTGTACAGAGTTGTGGGCGCAGTCGAACCACGGTAGACCTTCTCGGAATTGTAAGTGGACGTGGAAACCTTGAGTGCAATGCTGCTGGCATTCTGGGTGATACGGCTTTCAGCGTTGCTCATACGGCTGGAAAGACCATAAATGTCCTCGGGCGCAGCACTCCAGTCTGTCCATGTTTCTGATGTTTCGACTTTGAAATTGCGGAACTCGACTGTACCGGTGCAACCCTTCTGCGAGGCAGTACCGATATACGCATAAGCAACGCTGATCGGATTATAGCCGGAGAAGTTATATACGCCGTAGGTCATATGCACCCAGTCGCTGTCGGTGGCAGCAAAGTTTGCATCGCTTGTGCGCAGATAAAAGCCGCGTCCGGTGGTGGAAACAGTCGTGCCATCCGCCCCGTAGAGGTTGTAGTAAATCCAGAAACCGGAATACACACCTGCAGTCGAGGCGGCGGAGGCGTCAATGTTGGTACCATCCGCAGCAGATTTGAATCTTTGCAAAGCCAGTATACTTCGGATATGGAACGACTCGCCTTCATTGCTGATGCAGAAGCTGCTGGCACCGATGTACCTACACCGCATCAATGCCCCTTCTGCAATGCAGAGATTGCGATTGACAATGCTGAACCGCTATTTACAGCCACCCTGCAGGAACTCACACATATCAAATCCCATCTTGCAGAACTGCGAATTGCGTCATCAGACATTGATGCAAAGAGAAGTGTGCTGTCTGCCGAAGTACAGCGGCTGGAGGATCGCCGCAGTGAAATCGATCAGCTGATTTCTTCTACGCTGTCGCCGAGAATTCCTGCTCTGAAAGAACAGCTTCGGCAGTATACGCTGATCGCTCAGCGTGCTCAAGAAATTAAGACAATAAAGGCAGAAAAGACGCGCTACGAAGCCGACTTGTATACGCGACAGAGAGAACTGGAAGAAACCGAAAACCGGCCCAATTATGATATCAAAGCCGAATACGGATTCGATATATTCCAGATGATTCAGGAAAAGCTTTCTGAGATCTTGAAAGCAATTCAATTCCCGGGAGCAGCTTCAGCCAGACTAAACAGTGATACGTTTGATATCGAAGTTGGCGGAAAGCAGAAGGCTAATGTCATGGGTGGAGGCTTCTGCGGAATCCTGAACTCCGTCGTTCTTCTTGCAATTCGTGAGGTTCTGTATGAATCCGGCGCACATACGCCAGGTATTCTTTTGCTGGACTCTGCGCTTACGCAGCTTTCAGAAACGCAATACGGAAAAAATTCTAATGTGATCCGTGATTCTTTCATCAAGTACCTGCTTGACCATCAGGAAAGCGGGCAAGTCATTTTTATCGACCAAAAAGAGAAAATGCCCACATGGCTCGGTGCGAACTCGCAATGCAAATATCACGAATTCACCAAGTCGCGTGAGCAAGGGCGGTATGGCCTGCTTACCGATGTTTATGACGAGGAATAATCCACCGGAGGGAACCATTGAAAATCAGCTACAAAAAATTATGGCATCTTCTTATTGATCGCGGCCTGAATAAACAGGATCTTCGCCGTATGACAGGTATTAGTACTGCATCCATCGCCAAGTTAGGCAAGGGCGAGAACATTACAACAGACATACTGGTAAAAATCTGTGAAGCCCTTGACTGTGATGTCACGGACATTATGGAACTCGTAGACAAATAAAAAGGAACATAAAGAGCAGCGGTATGAAAAGAGATATCACTGCTCTTTGAATACCCAAAGAATAGATGCCGTTACCCCAAAATACATTTGCACCCAAAAACAAAACGAAAGGGCTATTCGACAAAACGAAAGCCCTAATGTCAAAACGAAAGCCTGAGCAATCGTTTTGTTATGCACCCACCGAGGAGAGTGGGTGCATTTTCCGTATTCGGTTTTTCAACAGGATTCCGGGTGGAAATCGATGGTGACGGTATAGGACGGAACTAATGCAAATTCCCGGGTGCATTTGCCGTTTCGCATTAGGTTTCTGCAAGAACATAAAGAAAAGGACTGAAACCTTGTATCAAAGTTTCAGTCCTTTTATGGCGGAGAAGGAGGGATTTGAACCCTCGCTGCGGTTTCCCACACTACTCCCTTAGCAGGGGAGCCCCTTCGGCCACTTGGGTACTTCTCCACGTTGCCGGTCAATCGAAGGCGAACGAACGTCATATAAGGAACTGGCGGAGAGAGAGGGATTCGAACCCCCGGTACCTTTCGGTATCACTGGTTTTCAAGACCAGCGCCATCAACCGCTCGGCCATCTCTCCCCATAGGAACCAGCAGAAGTGATTATAGCATGTTTCCCCTTCCCAGTCAATCATTTTTTGCAGGCACAAAAACTTTTCTTTTGTCTGCAAAGCCCGTGGGCGTCGCTTGACATCGCTAAGGCGCGAGCCTAGAATGTGTCTGTGACAGTTTGTATGAGGAAAGGCGGTAATGGGTCATGGGTCAGCCTGTGCTTCTGTGTTATCATATCGAGGGCGAAAAGTTCAAAAAGCTCCGTCTGGCGGCCATGCGTTTTAAAATTCGTGTGCGGCCGGTGCGCCCGGAGGAATATGGCCAGACGCTCGCGGCGCTCTGCGCGATGGAGCCGCCGTCGGATCGTCCCGCGCCAACTCGCACCTTTGAGGAGGAAATGCTGGTGATGGCTGATTTTCCCCCTGCCGTCACCATGCCATTTTTGCAGTCGTTCCGCCGTCTGGGCATCCCGCCGATCGCGCTGAAGGCCGTCCTGACGCCGACCAACAGCGCATGGGATTCGCTCAGGCTTCATGATGAGCTCTCCAGCGAGCGCGCCGCGCTGGCGCAGGGCAGCCGCCCCGCCCATGAGGCGCCTTCTTCAACGGATGCATAAAAGAAGGGACTGCCGACGAGCAGTCCCTCAGCGTGTCGGAAAAGCTCGCCTGCGGCGATCTTTTCCGACAGGTATGCGCCGTTTCCCTCTCGCCCCTGCGGGGCTCCCGGGCGGGAAACGGCGTAAGGAAACCTTGCTTTGCAAGGCTTCCGAACCCACCGCGCATGTCGCTGGGTTCGGATTTCATTCGGAGGGCTACGGCCCTCCGAACCTCCCATAAGGTTTTTTGACAGACTGAGGGACTGCCGACGAGCAGTCCCTTTTTCAATCTATCAGACGCCGTAGCGCTCAAGGAGCTTTAAGGCGCGGTCGGGGTAATTGGTGATGATGCGGTCCGCGCCGGCGGAAATGACGTCTTTCAGCTTCTTTTCGTCGTTGACCGTCCAGGGATTGACCTCAAGGCCCACCGCATGCGCCGCCTCGCACTCGCCGCCAGGCACCAGCACCTCGGAGAAGTGCGGATGAAGCGCGTCCATGCCCAGAGAAACCGCATACTCCCAGGGCCTGACCATGGTACATTCGTACAGCAGGCCACAGCGCAGGCTTTTGTCCAGGGCCTTGAGACGAAGCATGCTGTAGTGGTTAAAGGACGAGAAGATCAGTCGCTCCAGCATACCTTCCTTCGCGGCTTCCTCTACGCAGCGGCGCTCGAGGTCCGGATAGTCAATCAGGCTGTTTTTCAGCTCCACATTCACATGAAGCCCGGTGGGCGCCAGAAGCTGCAGGACCTCCCGGAAGGTTGGGATGGTCGCGTTGGTATATTCGGGGAATGTCTTGTTAAAGCGCAGGGCTTTGAGCTCGCTCAAGGTCATTTCGGCGATGAGGCCGGTGCCGTTTGAGCAGCGGTTGACGGTTTCATCGTGGGCGACCACCAGACAGCCGTCCGCAGTGATGTGCACGTCCAGTTCCACGCCGTAGGCGCCCTGCTTTGCGGCAAGCTCAAACGCCTCCAACGTATTTTCCGGCGCATAGCCCGAGGCGCCCCGGTGTGCATAGATGTACTGTTTCATGCCTTTCTCCCTTTCTGTGACCTGTTATCTTCCTTGCGCGCCCGTCGCGGCGCGAAGCTGCAAAAGATAAAAATAGCTTGAAAGCCGATTCAGCGCCAGAATACAGTCCTCGTGGCGAAGTCTGACGCCGTCCTGCCAGGCCGCGATGGCGGCAAGCTCCGTCTCCCGGGCGGCGGCGCGCAGGCGGTTCATCTGTGCCGCCAGCATGCCCTGCTCAGGCGCGGGCAGAAGATGGCCGGACAGGCCGAAGTTCTCGGGATGGTGGGAACCCCGGTGGACCTCCTCCGCCCCCATGCCGCCCAGCGTCCATGGCGGAAGAGGCGCATCCTTGACATCGGCGGCCAGAATCTGCCTCACCAGCGTCAGCGCGTCGCCCAGCAGGGCGCGCCATGCGGGATCGCACGGGACCATCGCCACCAGGATCTCGCTTTCGAGCGAGTCCAGCTTTCCACGCAGGACGATGCGTGGATGCGTTTTGGCGACCATCTCCCGGCTGTTGAGGTGCGTCATGTGCTCCGGCTTCGCCCCCTTGAGCGTCCCTTCGCCGCCGTAGAGCTTCAGCTCCCGGAGGTACTGCTCCGCCAATGGCGTCAGACGGCAGTCCGCAGGCAGGGTAAAGCTCGCCGGAACGCCTCCCGCAAAGCTGTCCCGCAGCTCCTGCTCGGTAATGTATCGCATGTTCGAAGGCCCCTTTCCTTTCGCTTACCGCCCGTCCTCGCAGCCGAGATGGCGCGCCAGCGCCTCCACAAGCCGCTCCTTGGCCGCGGTGCGAATCGCTCCCGGCGTCATTTCAAAGCCCTCCAGTTCCCAGGCGTACCGCCTGAGATCGGCAAGCCGCCAGGCGCGAAGCTCCTTTAGGGAGGGGACCTCCTTTTTCTCCATCGCCAGCAGCTCGCGCCGCCCGCCCTCGCAGCCGCCGCAGCTCACGCAGCCGCCCTGATAGCGCTTGCCTGGTCCCACGGAGGGATCGGAGGCCAGCATGCAAAACACCTCCGGCATCGCGCGCGGGATCACATGCGCGCTGAACACCTTGCCCACGCGCTGCGCGGCCGCCGCGCCCGCGTCCACCGCGGACTGCACGGCGGCAACCTCGCCTTCAAAGCGCACCATCACCAGCCCGCCGCGCACGTAATCCGTGCCCAACAGCCGAACCTGCGCCGCCTTGAGCCCCGCATCCGCGGCCTCGATGGCCGACACCAGGCCGATGGTTTCGATCATTCCAAGGGCCGTCACGCTTGACATAGGCCGTTTCCTTTCTCAACACGTCATTGGTTTCCAGAAAGCGTCTCGATGGGCCGCCCGGCCACGTCGATCACCGCCCGCGCGAACGCGTCGCACGCCGCCTGGCAGTCCGACTGGCTGCCGGTGAGCAGCGCGCCGCCGAAGTTGGTCGGCGACGGCGGGCCGTAGAAGGCGCACACCTGCACCTGTGCCACCTTGAGCGCCTTGTCCAGCGCATAGACGCTTTCCAGCGGCGGGGCGATGAGGTAGGCAAGCGGCGAGCCCTCGGGGATGCCGCAGGAGGCGGACAGATAGCTGCCCGTGCGCGAGATGCAGTGCGCGAAATACACGACGCTGTCGTCATCATTGGCTGAATAGAAGCTGGCCTCCTGCTCGATCACGCGCCGCGCGGCCAGAAGGCCGCTTTCGACCTCGGCGGGCGTCTCCCCGGCCAGGATTCCCAGAAACTCGCCGGCCAGGGCCGTGTTGGCGTTGGCCGCCCCCGCATACATGGACTGCGCGTAGACCACGCGGACGCTGGCCTTCTTGGTAGCCTCGTCCAGCGCCGTATAGCCCACGTCGTCACTGTCACAGGTGATGAGTCCCAGCGCCTGCTCGCCGGCCTCCAGCCCGAGCCGCACCTTGAGCCCCGCGTCCGCACGCGGGATCAGCCGCATGGCGAGCACCCGGGCGGGCATGCGGTCGCCCAGCATAGGCCCCCTCCTTTCCAGATCACACCGGCAGGTCGATGCCGCTGCACTTTTTCTCCAGCATCAGGCGGATCAAATCCACGATATGTGCGCCCGCCTCCACCGCCGGCGTGCCGCCCCGGTGGATGTTGGCCAGCACCGTTCGCCGGCTCTCAGCCATGCCCACCGTCGGCCGGTAGGCGATGTAGGCGCTCATGCTCTCGGCCGTCACAAGGCCCGGCCGCTCGCCCAGCAGCACACATACCACGTCCGCCGGCAGTCCGTCCCCGATCTGGTCCATGGTGGCCACCCGCCCGAAGCGGACGAAAAACGGATCGTTGACCTTCACGCCCGCACTCTCCAAACCCTTTCGGATCACGGGGAGGATGTCGGCGGCATTGGCCGTCACGGCGGTGGAAGAGAGGCCGTCCGCTACATAGATCACGGCCCGCACATCCCCCGCGATGGAATCGCGGATGGCGCGGAGCGTGTCCGGGGCAAAGACACGACCCTTGTCCGGCCGGGTGAGGAATTCCTCGCGCGTTTCGCAGGTCGTCTGATAGACGGGCAGATGCAGGCGCTCCAGCACCTCCGCGGGCACGTCGGAAAAGACCGACGCCTGGGCGAAGGCATGGTCGGCCTGAAAGCGCAGCATGGTCCTCGTGCGGTACCGGGCGCCAGCGTGACCCACGCCGATGCGCGCCGGGGTGCGCTCCTTCATGGCCAGAAACGCGGCGGCATCATGGGCGTTTTCCACCAGATACAGCCTTCTGAGATCGTCCCGCTCGATGTCCGCGATCGCCTCCCGCGCGGCCGTTTCCTCCGCGGGCGCGGCGAGCCCGTCCTCGTTGAGGCGGCTGAGCAACCGCTCCACCACCGCCCGGACCTCCTGCTCGGTCATGGCGTTCACCTTCCCTTCCCTGCGGCTCACAGGAACACCGACGCATCCCCTGCGTTGGGCCCGAGCCTTCCGTCCTGCCACAGCCCCCAACGCTCCAGCCACCGGGCAAAGGGCCGGATGGGCGAAAGCCCGAGCGCCTCGCGCACGGCGGCGACATCATGGTAGCCGGTGGACTGGTAATTGAGCATCACGTCATCGGCGTGCGGCACGCCCATAAAGTAGTTGCAGCCCGCCGAGGCCAGCAGCACGGCCAGGTTTTCGTTGTCGTTCTGGTCGGCGCGCATGTGGTTGGTATAGCAGCAGTCGCATCCCATGGGCAGGCCATGCAGCTTGCCCATGAAGTGGTCCTCCAGCCCCGCGCGGATGAACTGGCGGCTGTCATAGAGATACTCCGGGCCGATGAAGCCAACCACGGTGTTGACCAAAAACGGCGAAAAGTGCCGTGCAAAGCCATAGCAGCGCGATTCCATGGTGAGCTGATCCCAGCCGTTATGCGCATCGGAGGACAGCTCGCTCCCCTGCCCCGTCTCAAAGTAGAGCTGGTTGGGTCCGTGCGAGGTCCCCTCGCGCGCCATCATATCGCGGGCCTGGGCGATCAGCTCCGCGCTGATGCCAAAGGCCGCGTTGCCCTTTTCCGACCCGGCGATGCTCTGGAACATCAAATCGCAGGGCGCGCCGTTTTTCACCGCCTCCATCTGCGTGGTGATATGCGCCAGCACACAGATCTGGGTGGGGATGTCGTAGCGCCGCTTGAGCTCGTCAAAGCGGGTGAGGATGGCCTGCACGCTCGCGGTGGAGGCGTCCACGGGGTTGAGGCCGATCACCGCGTCGCCCATGCCGTAGGACAGCCCCTCCAGCACGCTGGCGGTGATGCCCTCCACGTCGTCCGTGGGATGGTTGGGCTGGAGCCGCGCCGAGAGCGTGCCCGGCTCGCCGATGGTGGTCACGCAGGTGGCCGTCACGCGCATGCGCGCGGCCGCGTAGATCAGATCGAGGTTGGACATGAGCTTGCAGACCGCGGCGATCACTTCGCTGGAAAGGCCGCGCCGCATGCGCGAAAGCTCCTCGGGCGCGGCGGAAAGAATCCGCTCCCGAAGCGCCCCGATGCTCAGGTCCTGATACTCCCGGTAGACCTTCTGGTTCAAGCCGTCCAAAATCAGCCGGGTAACCTCGTCCTGCTCATAGGGCACGGCGGGATGCTCGCAGATGTCCCGCACCGTCAGTTCGCTGAGCACGATGCGCGCGGCGACGCGCTCCTGCGGCGTTTCCGCCGCCACCCCGCAAAGCTGGTCCCCCGATTTTTCCTCATTGGCCTTTCCCATGACCTCCCGCACATCCCGGAAGGAATAGGTATGGCCTCCCAGACATACGCTTAGCCGCAAAGCCCTTACCTCCCCGCTGCAAACGCAAGCGTCTTTACGATCACCGGGATCACCCGTCCGCCCGACAGCGGCACCCCGATATCCACCGTGTCGCCGTAGGTCAGCGCGATCCCGTCCATGCACAGAAACGGTGTGTCCTTCGGCCACAGGCGCATAAGCGCCTGTCCCAGCGCCTTGGCCATATCCTGACGCAGAATCAGCACCTTGGGCGAGTAAGGCGCCATGGCCGCCGCCAGCGCCTGCGCGGCCCGCTCCACCAGCTCAAAGCCGGGCGCCGTCACGCCTTCCATGCAGATGGCGCACTCACCGTCAAAGATGCGGTACTGCTCCCTGACCGCGGCCTCCAGGCCCGGCAGGTCCTCCGGGCCGCGGAAGGGCACCTTGCCCGTGGGCAGGGAGGGAAGCGGAAAGGTCATTCCCTGATAGCAGATCGTGCTGCCGGAGACAGCCACGCTGTAGGCGCCCGCACCGATTACCGTGGCGTAGCTGCGCTCGGCGGGCCTGACCACGTGCCCGGCGCTGAAAAACAGGGAACCGGCCAACGCCCGGCCCAGCGCCCCGCCCAGATCATGGAAGCGCTCCGTCTGCGCGTCCGTTCCATAGATACATTCCGCAACGCCCCCGGAAAACGTGTACAGATCCGGCTTGCCCACGTCCGGCAGGCATGCGTCCACGCACAGCGCGTCGTGCAGCGGGCTGCGCGGCCTCAGCCCCGCCGCCTCCTCCAGCACGGCGGCCATGCGCCGCGCCAGGCGCTCGGTTTCCACGCCCGCAAGCGTCCGTCCCGGCTCGAGCAAAACGCCCGCGTCCCGGGCGATCCGCTCCATCGCCGGGGAAAAGGAAAGGACGGTTCGGTTGTCCTCCTCAAAGCGCAACAGCCGCCCCCCGATGTCCAGACAGCCGGTGGCCACAGGCTCCCCGCGCTCAAACAGCGCCATGTTCGCCGTGCCCCCGCCGATGTCGGTATTGAGCACCCGCTTGCCGCCCGTGCGCGAAAGCTCTGCCGCGCCGGACCCGCGGCCCGCGAGGATGCCCTCCAGCGCCGGGCCGGCTGTGGCGACCACAAAGTCGCCCGCCAGGCGGGAGAGCGCCTGGGCGACCGCCCGCGCGTTGTGCTTTCGCGCCGTCTCTCCCGTGATGATGACCGCACCCAGCCGGATCTGCTCCGGACGGATGCCCGCCGCATCGTATTCCCGGCTGATGATGCGCTCCACGCCCTCGGCGTCGATGGTATCCTGGGTCTTCAGGGGCGTCAGGCTCAGGGGCGCCCGGTAGAGGATGCGCTTGTCGGTGATCTGGATGCGCGGAACCGAAAAGGCCGATGCCGTGTTGGAAAGCGTGATGGCGCTAAAGACGCACTGCGTGGTGGAGGTTCCGATATCAATTCCCACGCTCAACAGCCTCTCCTCACGCATGCGTCGCTTCCTCCGTTTTCCGCTGTCGCCAAATCTCCCGGTTTTATTCATTTTATATGGCAATGCATTGCTTGTCAACCATTTTTCCGCAGGGGTGCATTTGTCCCTTCGGCGCTTAAGATATTGGCTCTTTCCGGCTTGACATCCAATTATCCTCCCTGTTATAATACCAGTATGTTGTATGCTATTCGTGCATAACTTGCCATGACACGTCATTTCTGCTCATTTTTAAAAGGGGGATTTCTGCGCTCGTTTCAGGTGGCTGGAAAGTATTTTTCTTATTTTTAACCTTTCCTTTATCTTCGTATCATTTCAAACAGGTACACTGTTTGAGATTGTGTTGGACCCAATCTAACCAAAACGTGAAGGAGGAACCCGATCATGAAGAAAATCCTGTGCCTCATCCTGTGTCTGACCATGCTGCTAGGCTGCACCTCCGCCCTGGCGGATGAGGCCGCCGCGGCTGCCGCCGCAGAAGCTGCCGCCACGATGACCGTTGAAGAACTGGTTGCTGCCGCTCAGGGCGAGGGCCAGTTGTTCTCCGTGGGCATGCCGGACGAGTGGGCCAACTGGAAGTCCCTGTGGGCCTATATTACCGACACCTATGGCATCAAGCACTCCGACACTGACATGTCCTCCGCCGAGGAGCTCGCCCGTTTCGCGCTGGAAGGCAAGGCTGACGCCGACATCGGCGACATCGGCATCAGCATGACCGGCGTGGCCATGGAGCAGGACCTGCTCTTGCCCTTCAAGCCCAGCACCTGGGATTCCATCCCCGACTACGCCAAGGACCCCGACGGCAAGTGGATCATGGCCTACACCTGCACCACCGCCTTCATGACCGACCTTGACAACGTCGAGAAGGCCCCCACCACCTGGGCCGAGCTGCTGGAAGGCGACTACAAGGTCTGGATCGGCGACGTTGAGAAGGCCGCCCAGGCGTATGTGGGCGTGCTTGCCTGCGCCGTGGCCTACGGCGGCGACGAGACCAACCTTGAGCCCGCCATGGACTTCTTCGCCGAGCTGGCCAAGCAGGGCCGCCTGATTACCTCCAACCCCTATGTCGAGAACATCGAAAAGGGCGAGGTCGGCGTGGCCGTGGTCTGGGACTTCAACGCGCTGGGCTATGCCGAGACCATCTATGAGTCTCAGGGTGAGGACAACGGCCGCTTTGCCATCACCATCCCGCAGGACGGCGCCGCCGCCTCCGGCTATGCCAACATCATCAACAAGTATGCCAACAACCCCTACGCCGCCATGCTCGCCCGTGAGATCATGCTCTCCGACGTGGGCCAGGAGTTCCTGGCGCTGGGCCACGCCAAGCCCATCCGCACGGACGTGAACTTCAGCGAGGAGGCTCAGGCCGCCATCCTGGACAACAGCATGTATGAGAACGTCTACCAGGTCAAGGACTGGGCCGTGTTCGACGCGACCGTCGCCGCGCTGCCCGAGCTGTGGGCCGAGAACGTCGCCATCTACATGAACTGATAACAGGCATCCGTCCGCCCGCCGGCGCGCCCAACTCTGCCGGCGGGCTTACCGATGTCAGGAGGGGCGGCTTCCCGGACCGTTCCGGCCGTGGAGCCGCCCCTTCCTCGCTTATGCGGACGTCCCGGAGGACCCCGCGCGGCGAAAACAGCCCGGCGCAAGGCGCCATCCTCACATCGGAAGGGGGCTACCCGCTTGAAAAGGAAGCGGAAGCTGAACGGCTTTTATCTATCCACGATGAGCATCTTTCTGCTGTTTATCCTGGCGTTTATGGCGTTGCCGGTCATCAAGCTGATTTCCTCGGCGCTTACCGCGCAGGCGACGCAAACCTTCTCCTTTGAAAACTTTGAAAACATCTTCACCAGCGCCTATTATGCCCAGAGCTTCGGCAACAGCCTCAAGCTCTCGCTTCAGTGCAGCGTCTACGGCATCATCATCGCGCTCTTCTGCTCCTATGCCATCACCCGCTTCGTCTCCGAAAAGACGCAGAACAATTTGCTGGTCGTCGTCAACATGACCTCCAATTTCGCGGGCCTCCCGCTTGGCTTTGCCTTGACCCTGCTGCTGGGCACCACCGGCATTTTCGTCATCCTGCTCCAGCAGATGGGCATTGACATCACCCAGAATTTCTCCATCTACTCCGTTCAGGGCCTGGTCATCGCCTATACCTATTTCCAGGTTCCGCTGGGGATCATGCTGCTCTATCCCATCTACCGCGGCATCCGGGACGACTGGAAGGAAGCCGCCTCCATCCTGGGCGCCTCCAACGTACAGTTCTGGCTGCGCATCGGGATCCCGGCCATTTTGCCCAGTATTCTCTCCACCTTCACGGTGCTCTTTGCCAACGCGATGGGCGCCTATGCAACCGCCTATTACCTGGTATCGTCCAGCTATAATATCGTGCCCATCCGCATCAGCGCCCTCATGAGCGGCGACGTGCGCACCAAGCCGGAGCTGGGCAGCGCCCTGGCCGTCACCCTGGCGCTTGTGCTGATCGTGGCCATGCTGCTCAACGACTGGGCCTCCCGCGTGGCGGGCAGAAGGGGGCTGAAATCATGAAGAAAAAGACCGCTCTCGGCCCCAAAATCATCATTGCCATCCTGATGGTCTATCTGTTCTTGCCCTTCTTTATCACGCTGGTCTATTCGCTGACCGATATGTGGAACATCACCGTACTGCCGGAGAGCTATACGCTCAAGTTCTACGTTGAGATGTTCACCTCCGAGCGCTTCTGGATGGCCATCGGCCGCAGCATCTTCATCAGCACCGTCAGCGTGGCGCTGGCCGTGCTGGTGATGACGCCGGTGGTGTTCGCCATCGCGGCGTTTTCGCCCAAGCTGGAAAGCGCGATGAAGATCATCACGCTCCTTCCCTATGCCATTCCCGGCGTCATCAGCGCCGCCGCGCTTCTGCGGGCCTACGGCGGCACCGACCTTCCCATGGTGCTGGTGCTGGCGGGTGCCTATTTCGTGCTGGTGATGCCGCTGGTGTACTCCGGCATCAACAACGCCATGCACGCCATCGACATCGTGCCCGTCACGGAGGCGGCGCGCGTGCTGGGCGCCTCCACATGGACGACCTTCCTGCGCATCATCGTGCCGGGCATCGCGCCGGGTATTCTGGTCAGCACGCTTCTGAGCTTCTCGACGCTGTTTGGCGAGTTCGTGGTCGCCAACCTGCTCATTGGCGGCAGCTTTGAGACCGTGCAGATTTATCTGTATCTCATCATGAAGCAGACGGGTCACCTGTCCAGCGCTGTGGTGGTCATCTACGTGTTTATCATGACCGTCATCTGCGCGGCGGTGATGAAGCTGTCCAGCGGCAAGAAGGAAAACAAGCAGCTTAAGGAGGAGAAGCCATGAGCTCCTATATTGAGATTCGCAACGTGGTCAAGAGTTTTGGAAGCAATACGGTCCTCAAGCATATCAATCTGGATGTCAACGAGGGTGAAATGGTCACCCTGCTGGGCCCCTCCGGCTGCGGAAAGTCGACTTTGCTGCGCGCCATCGCCGGCCTCAACGACGTGGATGAGGGCAGCGTCTTTATCGACGGCAGGGACGTCACGCACGTCGATGTGCGCCAGCGTCAGGTGGGCATGGTCTTTCAAAGCTACGCCCTGTTTCCCAACATGACGGCGGCGCAGAACGTGGCCTTCGGCCTGTCCATCAAGAAGCTGCCCAAGGAGGAAATTCAGCAAAAGGTGTCCGCCATGATCGAGCTGGTGGGCCTCAAGGGCAAGGAAAACCAACGTCCCAGCCAGCTTTCGGGCGGCCAGCAGCAGCGTGTGGCGCTGGCCCGCGCGCTGGTGATGGAGCCCAAGGTGCTGCTTCTGGACGAGCCGCTCTCCGCACTGGATGCCCAGATCCGTCAGAACCTGCGCGTGCAGATTCGCGAGATCCAGCAGGACATGCACATCACCGCCATCTTCGTCACCCACGATCAGGAGGAGGCCATGGCCATCTCCGACCGCGTATGCGTGATGCACGGCGGCGTGATCGCCCAGGAGGGCGCGCCCGAGACGCTCTATAAGCAGCCCAAAACCGAGTTCGTCGCCCGCTTCATCGGCCATTACAACGTCTATGAGCCCGCTCAGGCGGCCGGCCTGCTGGGGATCAAGCCCGAGAGCGGCTGCAAGGTCGTCGCCATCCGTCCCGAAGCGTTTACGCTGGAGGGCGGCGAAAACAAGCTGCGCCTGGACGGGCGCGTGGTCCGCAGCTCGATGCTGGGCAGCGTGACCCGCTATCAGCTCGACTGCGGCGGCGTGCCGGTCAGCCTGGAGCTGCTCAACCATGACACGCGCCATCTCAGCATCGGCGAGGATGTGGCGTTCTATGTCAACGACAAAAACGTCCTGCGCATCCATGAATAAAGCCCTTTGTGCCTCGCTTGCGCAGTTTCTTTCCCTGAAGGAGGAAGAACGCTTCTTTGCGCAAACGCTGCTGTGCGGCGACTCGCAGGGGATGCGCAAGCTGACGCCCGGCATGTCTCCCCGGCGGCTGGCGAGTTTGACGAAGGAGGGAATGTGTTTCCTTCTGGAGAAATATCGTCTTGGTTTTCTGCCATTCTGTCAGCTCACCGCCGCCGCGCAGGCTGCCATACCCCTCGCCGGCCCTTCCCCGCATGACCCGCCCGCCGTGTGCATCGGCTCCCTCGCGGGAGATCCGAGCGCGGCGGGCAAAAACTTTATGAAGATGCTCCTGTGCGCCGTCGGGGTGCCGGTGCTGGACCTGGGCGTGGAGGTGGAGCCGGGGGCGTTTGTTGACGCCATCGAGCGCCATCACCTGCGCTGCGCCGTATGCTCGGTCTTTGTTCCCGCCCTTGTGGACAAAGTCGCCGCCGTGGACCTTTTGGCCCGGGAGCGCGGCCTGCGCGCCCGCTTCCGCCTTGCCGCCGGCGGCGCTGCGATAAACGCGGAGGCGCTGGCGGCTACGGGGGTGGACTGCCTGGAAACCGATACCGCCCTGGTGGCGCTGAAGGTGATGACATGGCTGAGACAACCATTGTCCTGACCGCGGATGCGTTTTCCCTCGCTCCCGACCGCGCGGAGCTTTTCCGCTGGCTCAAATGCCCGGAGGACCTGCCGGCCCATCGGGCGTTTCTGGAAGCATGGGACGAGGCGCGCGCCTGTTTCGAGCGTCTCTGCGCCCCGCTTTGCCTTGCGCATCTGACGCCGGAGGGACAGGCGACGGTGTTTCTCACGGCCGGCGCCGCGCTGGAAGCCGAGGTGGACCGCTGCTTTGCCCGCGGTACCTGCGCGCAGGCTGCCCTTCTCAACCTCATGGCCGACCAGGCCCTGTTTGAGATGGACGGCCAGGCGGCAAAGCTCTTGGAGACGCGCCTGGCGGCGCAGGGACTATATATCGCCGCCCGGCGGGAAGCGCCCATAGATTTTCCGCTTGCGCTCCAGAGGCGGCTGTTTGCCCCGCTGGCTCCTTCTGCACCGGGCATCAGCGTGACGGAGGCCGGGGTTTTCCGGCCCGTGAAGTCCATGCTCTTTTGCCTGGACACCACGCCCACGCCCTGCCATGGCCAGGCCGCGCATGACTGCTCGCGCTGCCGTATGCAGCACTGTCCCTACCGCCGCCTGCGTACCCAAAGCATCGGCTCATCCACGCACAACCAAACGGAGGACCGCCGCCCATGAACGGATCACCCATCTCCCCTGACCACAAGCGTTACCTGGCCTGCATCAGCGAGCAGTTCCCCACCGTGCAGTCGCTCTACACAGAAATCATCAACCTCAAGGCCATCCTCAACCTGCCCAAGGGCACCGAGCATTTCATCAGCGACATCCACGGGGAATATGAGGCGTTTTTGCACATCCTCAACAACTGCTCCGGCGTGATCCGGGAAAAGGCGCTCCTGCTGCTTTCCGGCATCAGAAGCGACGCGGAAATCTCCGACCTGCTCACCCTGATCTACTATCCCGGGGAAAAGCTCAAGCTCCTTCGGGCCGAAAGCAGGCTAACCCAGGCCTGGTACAATCAGACCCTGCGCGACCTGATCGACCTAAGCCGCGTGCTCTCCTCCAAGTATACGCGCTCCAAGGTCCGCAAGGCGACCCCCGCGGCCTACGCCTACATCCTCGACGAATTGCTGCACGCCCTGCCTGACGAGGACGACAACCAGCTTCTCTACCACCAGAAGATCATCGACACGCTCATCGACATCGGCAGCGGCGACGAGTTCATCATCGCCCTGTGTGACCTCATCAAGCGCCTGGCAGTGGACCGTCTGCACATCGTGGGCGACATCTACGACCGCGGCCCGCGCGCGGACTGCATCATGGACCTGCTGGTGGAGCATCACGCCGTGGATATCGAATGGGGCAACCATGACATCCTGTGGATGGGCGCTGCGTCCGGGAATCCCGTATGCATGGCGGCCGTGGTGCGCGGCAGCCTGCAATATGGCCACATGGAGCTATTGGAAACCGGCTATGGCATCAGCCTGCGCTCGCTGGCCCTCTTTGCCAGCCAGGTCTATCCATCCCTGGACGGGGCGCAGGCCGCGCTGGAGGCCATCACCGTCATTCTCTTCAAACTGGAGGGCCAGCTCATCGCGCGCCATCCCGAGTACGGCATGGCGCCGCGCCGCCTCCTGCACCGCCTCGCCGCAGACCGCGAGAAAATCTCCCTGGATGGGCGGGTCTATCCCATCAGGCCTGTGCCCCTGCCAACCCTTTGCCCGGAGGACCCCTACCGCCTGACGGACGGCGAGGAAGCGGTGGTCCATGACCTGGCTGCCGCCTTCGCGCAGAGCGAGCGCCTGCGGCGGCATGTGCGGTTTTTGTACAGCAACGGCCGCCTGTACCGCTGCTGCAACGGAAATCTTCTCTTCCACGGCTGCATCCCCATGACGGAGTCGGGCGGCTTTGCCGAGGTGACCTTCGGCGACGAGCGCTACCAGGGACGCGCCCTGATGGACCATCACGAGCGCATGGCCCGCAGCGCCTATTTTGACCGGCGGCCCGACGCGGTGGATTTCATGTGGTATCTCTGGTGCGGCGAGCGTTCGCCCCTGTGCGGGCGGAGCATCAAGACCTTTGAGCGCGCCTTCGTCGACTGCCCGGACGCCTGGCATGAGCCGATGAACCCCTACTACCGCCACATCAACGACGAGGCTGTCTGCCGCCGCATCCTCGCTGACTTCGGCCTTTGTTCGCCCGAGGCGCACATCATCAACGGGCATACGCCCATCCACGTCAGCAGCGGCGAAAGCCCCGTCAAGGCCAACGGCCGCCTGATCGTCATCGACGGGGGCTTTTGCAAGGCCTATCAGAAGGCGACAGGCATCGCCGGCTACACCCTGATTTCCAACTCGCACGGTTTGCGCATCGTCGCGCACCAGCCCTTCTCCTCGCTTACGCGCGTGCTGGACGCAAACGACGACATCCATTCCGACTCGCAGATCCTGTGGCACAATCGCAAGCGCTGCCTCGTGGCCGACACGGATGACGGGCGGCAGATTCAGCAGCGAATCCAGACCCTGGAGGAACTGCTGGAGGCCTACCGCAGCGGCCTGCTGACGCCGAAGAACGGTTGACTGGAGGAATGTATATGGTCTTTTCCCCCTGGCATCATGCCGTGATGTTCGGGCTGCTGGCCAAGGGCATCTGCGATCATTTTGGCGAGGCGGCCGACGGCCTCCTGCTCTCGGCCGTGGAGGCCTACGGGCAGGAGCGCGGGCGGCGCATGGCCGCGCGCTGCCTGCGCAGCGGCGACCCCATCGACGATATGGCCTCCTATTTCGCCTATTGCGAATGGTCCTGGCCGGGCAGCGTGAAAACCCCGCCGGATCCCGGCTGTCCCTACGTGAGCTACCGCATACTCGCCTGCCCCTGGCACAGCGCCTGGAAGGAGAGCGGCCTGGCTGAATACGGCTATTTTTACTGCCGGTGCGTGGACCAGGCCATTCTTCGCGGGTTTAACCCGGCGCTCAGGCTCTCCCTTCCCACCTGTCTGACCCGCAACGAGCGGCAGGGCTGCGCTTTCCATTGGGAGAGCGCCGAAAACACCCCGGCGCTTTTTGATCGCCATCGGCGCCTTGAAAAGCGGCTGGGAGGTTCACAGGTGAAGGATTTTTGCTATCACACCGCGCATCTCTACAGCACGATCCTGCGCTGCGCGCGGGAGCTCGACCCCGCCGCGGCCTCGGCCGCCGAGGCGGACGCCGCGGACGCCTTTGCCGAGCGCTATGGCCCGGAGGCGCTCCGCCTTGTCCGGCAGGCCGCCCGGCAGGATTTTACGGTCGTCTAATCATGCGCCTTCCGCTGCGGCGGAAGGCGAAAAAGGGTGTCGTCATATGGCAGGAAGCAACGATCACGCCGGTGTCAGCTACTTTTTCAAGGGGGATTTTCTACCCTACCGCAGGGTGTTTGAAATGCGCTGTCCTCCCCCGATGAAGTTGCACAAGGGCATGTGCGTATCCAAAAGCGGCGAGGCGCGCGACTGGATGTACTACCTCTGCCGCGGCACGCTCAGGGTCTACGCGGGCAACTGCGAGGGCAACGAGCGGACCGTGGCCATTCTCGGCGAGGACAGCCTGGCCGGGCTGGACTGCTTTCTGCCGGGGGAAGCGTCCATCATGAACATCTCGTGCATGACGGACTGCTGGCTGATGCCGCTGCAAAACACGGCGGTGGAGGACATGGTCCGCAAGGACCCCGACTTTGCCGCAACGCTGACGCGCTACTACTGCAGGGTCCTGCGCCAGCTCTGCTTCGACGCGGCCAACCAGAGCCTCAACAGCGTCTTTCTGCGTCTGGCCAACTTTCTCCTGACCAACTGGACCCTGGAGGACAACCGCGTGCGGCTGAGCCAGCAGGAGCTGGCCTACGCCATAAACAGCTCGCGGGCGAGCATCTCCCGTGCCTGCCGGCTGATGAAGCAGGAGGGAATCATCGCCACCGAGGGCATCGGCTTTCGCATCCTGGACCCCGCCCGGCTCAGGGAGCTGTGCATGGCCTGCGAAACGACATGACAAACGCCCCGGCGTAAAGCCGGGGCGTCAGGCTGCTGACAAAGTGCGGGGTGCAGGGGGATCATCCCCCTGCCGGGGTTTGGGGCAGAGCCCCAAAGCCTTATGCCGCAGCATTTTCCCTGAGCGTTGCGAGCGCCCGAAGGGCGCAAGAAACGCAGTTTTCCCCAAAAGCAGGGGTTTTTCAACGGTCTGACGCCCCGGCGTAAAGCCGGGGCGTTCAGTTCTCAGACCTTCAGGCCTGCCTTGTAACCGCTGTGGATCGCATCGTAGATCTTGCCGGGCGTCTGACTGTCGCCGACGTTGAACACGCGCACGCCCTTGTCCAGAAGCTGATCGTAAAGCCCGTTCAAGGGCTTCATACCCGTGGCCACAAAGACGTGGTCCGCCGCCACGGTCTGCCGGCGTCCGCCCGCCTCGACCACGACGCCCTGATCGCCAATCTCGATCACACGGGAGGAGGTATAAACCCTGATGCCCTTCTCCCTGATCTTGTCGGTGTAAACGATGTGGTCGCAGTCGCTGCAGCCGTTCATGATCTGGGGCAGCATCTCGATGATGGTGACATGGTTGCCCTCGGTCAGGCTGAACTGGATGGCGGTTTCCACGCCGATCAGGCCGCCGCCGATGACCACGATCTCGCCGGTGGGACGGATGCCGTCGGGCCTGAGGGCATCGACGGCGATGCTGACCTCGGGCCGGTCCGCGCCGGGCACGGGCAGGCCGGCGGGCTTTGTGCCGGCGGCAACGATCACCGCGTCGAAGCCCTCAAGGTCCGCCAGCGTCGCCTCCTTCTCCACGACCTTCACGCCGTGCTTGTTGACCTGGGTGACGAGGTATTTGAGCGCGTCGCGGATGTCGGCCTTGAATTCGGGGAAGGACGCCTCATGCAGATAGCCGCCCAGCGACCGTTTTTCAAAGACGGTGACCTCATGTCCGCGAAGCGCCGCGGTATCGGCGGCCTTCAGGCCGGCGGGACCGCCGCCCACCACGGCGACCTTCCCGGGGCTTTGGGCGGGACGGATGGCCAGCGCGTCCTCAAAGCCCAGCGTGGGGTTCATGGTGCAGTTGATGGACTTGCCCAGGTGGTTGCCGCGATCCAGACAGCCCTCGTTGCAGCGGATGCAGGGCGAGATGTCCTCGGCATGGCCCTCCATGGCTTTTTTGGCCCAGTAGGGGTCCGCCAGCAGGGGACGGCCCATGCTGATGAAGTCCGCCTTGCCGCTGGCGAGGATCTCCTCGGCATAATCCGGCTGGGTGATGGAGCCCGTGGCAAAGACCGGGATGCCGACTTCCTTCTTGATCGCCTCGGCCGCCCAGACGTTGTGGCCGCGGGAGAGCTGCATGGGCGTGACCTGATGGATCATCTGATGGTGGTCGCCGCCGCTGACGTCGATGGCCGCGCAGCCCAATTCCTCCAGGCGCCTGGCGTAGTAGATCGTGTCCTCAATGGTCATTCCGCCCGGCTCGTAGTCGGTGCCGCTCAGGCGCACGATGATGGGGAAATCCTCTCCCACGTATTCCTTGCAGCGCTTGAACACCTGCTCCAGGAAGCGGAAGCGGTTCTCCCGGCTGCCGCCGTACCAGTCGCGGCGCTGGTTGGTGAAGGGCGAGAGGAAATTGGTGATGAGATAACCGTGCGCGCCGTGGATCTCCACGACCTGGAAGCCGGCGGTCTTGGCGCGCCACGCGGCCTTGCCGAAGTCCTCCACGAGCTGGTCGATCTCCTCGATGGTCAATTCCTCGGGAATGGCGGCCTTGCCGTAGCGCTCGTACATCAGCGGCCAGGGGTTGGGCGATGCGGACTTCATCGGCGGGCCGAGGAAGCGCTGGCGGCCGCAGTGCTCGATCTGGATGCAGGGCACGCAGTCCAGGTTCTTGATGGTGTCCGCCAGCCAGCCCAGACCCACGATGTACTCGTCGTCACAGATGCCAAGCTGGTTGGAGGCGGACTTGCTGCACTTGCGGTCCACATAGGCGTATTCCACGATAATCATGCCCACCTCGCCCCGCGCCAGGTCCTCGTAGCAGCGGACCAGGCGGGAGGAGACGGTCCCGTCCATGTGGCTCAGGCCCGTGGTCTGAGGCGCCTTGCAGATGCGGTTCTTGATGACCACATTGCCGATTTTGCAGGGGCTGAAAAGCGTCGGATAATACTTGTTCATTTGGAACGCTCCTTCCGAAGTACAAGATGCTGCCTCTATTATAAGCATTTCGCATCTTTACTCCGATATCGCTCAGGAACGTTTTCTTCAAAATGATTGTATCACATGATACTATTTTTATGCCCTGCCTCGCCGTTGTCTTCCATCACGGGATTGGGTATAATGGGAGCGTGTTATTTTGGAAACGAGGTGGCTCCATGACCGCTCCCTCCCCCGCAACCGGCCGCTTCGCGCCTACGCCAAGCGGGCGGCTGCACCTGGGCAACCTGCTGTGCGCGCTCATATCGTACCTGTCCGTCCGCCGCGCAGGCGGCCGTTTTTTGCTGCGCATCGAGGACCTTGACGCGCCGCGCTGTCCCCGGCGTCTGGCGCTGCAGGCGGTGGAGGACCTCGCCTGGTTCGGCTTCAAATGGGACGCGCCGCCCCTGTGGCAGAGCGAACGAACAGCCATCTATCAGGAATTTCTGGAGCGCCTCGGGGAAAAGGGGCTGGTCTATCCCTGCTTCTGCACGCGTGCGCAGCTCCAGCAGGAGGCTTCGGCAGCGCCCAACCTGGGCGATACCCAGCGCGTCTATCAGGGCCGCTGCGCCCATCTTACGCAGGCGCAGGCGGCTCAGCTCTCGCTCTCAAGGCGTCCCGCCATGCGCGTGCGCGTGCCCGACGAGGACGTTTCCTTTGTGGACGGGCTGCAGGGCCTACAGCGGGAAAACCTCGCCCGGGACTGCGGGGACTTCATCATCCGCCGTTCGGACGGGCTGTTTGGCTACCAGCTCGCCGTGGTCGTGGACGATGCGCTTTCCGGCGTGACAGAGGTTGTGCGCGGGCGCGACATCCTCACCGCCACCCCCCGCCAGCTCTATTTGATCCGGGAGCTCGGCTTCCCCGTCCCGCGCTACTACCATATTCCGTTGCTCACCGACGCCGCCGGGCGGCGGCTGGCCAAGCGTGACCGGGATCTGGATCTGAGCGCCCTGTCCAAACGCTATCCGCCCCGGCGGCTGATCGGCATGCTCGCGCACGCGGCGGGTCTTCTGGAGGAGGACCGTCCGGCGGAGATGGAGGAGCTGATCGCCGCCTTTGACTGGACCCGGGTCCGCCGCGCCGACATCCGCCTGCCGGACTGGCTTTAGGCCGCCTCCCTGCGCCGCGCAAGGATGCGCCGGATGGCCAGCGCGTATACTGCGATTGATACCGCCGGACCTGCGATGTCCGACGCGGTTTCCGCATAGAACGCCGCCCGCGCGCCAAAGAGCGACGGGAGGATGAACAGCGCCACAAAATAGACCAGCTTTCGCCAGAAAGACAAAGGCAACGAGTAGCGAACCTGGCCCAGCGCGGTGAAGCCGTCCACGATCTCGTACTGGATGCCCAGCGGCACCAGCGCCAGGCTGCACACGCGGATGGCCCGGACCGCCTCCGCCGTGATCTGCGCGTCCGTGGTGAACAGGCGTGAAAAAATGCCCCCGCAGGTCCAGGCGACCAGCGTCATCAGGCCCGTATAGGCCGCGCATAGAATGAAGATTCGCTTTTGCGCCTCCTCAACCCGCCCGGTCTTGCGCGCGCCGTAGTTGAAGCTGAGAATCGTCTGCGTGCTGCTGCTGATCCCGCCCAGGGGCATGGTGACCACCAGCATAAAGCTCTGCGCGATGGTGGCGCACGTCAGCAGCATGTCCCCCTCCGCCGGTCCACCGTAGTGCCTGAGAATCGCGTTCATGGCGATAATCATGAGGTTGTCCGCCGCGATGATGGCAAAGGGGGTAAAGCCGATGGCAAGCACCCGCCCCATCACGCGGGGATCGTAGCCCGAAAAGGTGATGCGCACGGGCGGCCTTCGGCCAAAGAGAAAGGCGAGCACGAACGCGCAGCTTCCCATCTGGGAGAGCACCGTGGCTACGGCGGCGCCCGTCACCCCCATGTCAAAGGCATAGATAAACAGCGGGTCCAGCGCAATGTTCATCACCGCGCCCAGCACCACCGAAAACATGGCCTGCGCCGAAAAGCCCTGGGAAATGATGAACTGGCACATGCCCGCCGAAAGCAGCGCAAAGGGCGTTCCGCACAGGTAGACGGAAAAATAGGCTCCGGCAAAGGGCAGGGTCGCTTCGCTTGCGCCAAAGAGCATGAGCATGGGCTCGCGGATGGGCAGGAGCATAGCCACCAGCGCCACCGACAGCACGCAAAGCATCACAAAGCAGTTGGCGACGATCCGCCGGGCCTGGTCGACCTTGCCCTCTCCCATGCGCATGCTCATCAGAGGCGCGCCGCCCACGCCGATCAGCGAGGCGGCAGACCCTACCAGCGTGACCACCGGCCCGCATACGCCCACGCCCGCCAGCGCCAGGCCGCCCACCTGCGGAATGTGGCCGATATACATGCGATCGACGATGCTGTAGAGCACGCTGACAAACTGCGCCAGCATGCTGGGCAGCGCGATCCTCAGCACCAGCCCTCCGATGGGATCCCTCCCCAGGTCGTTTTCCCGCCGCATGTGTGCGCCCCTCTTTCCAACGCGGATTGTAGCAAGCGTGCTATGATACCACATTTGCCACAGGAGGCGCAAGCGGTCTTTATCTGCCCCCGCGCACGCCCAGAATATGCAGGAATCTCCGCACGGGCTGGCGGTAGTCCGACAGCGGCCGCATCCAGGAGTCAAGGGTGTGCGCCGCCACGTAGTGTTCCCCATCACGTACCGCGACAATCAGCGCCGTATGGCTGAACCCCGCGCCCCTGAGCGCGAGCTGCACCACGTCTCCCGGCTGCGCGCCCGCCGCATCCGTCTCGGACGCGTAGGGTCCTGCTCCCTTGTTGGCCGTCAAAAAGCGGTAGAGGTATTCCACCCCTGTCCAGGAGGGGGTGCGGTCGTTCCCTGTACGATAGTACCAGCCATAGACCGGCGTTGGGTTCATCACCCCGCTTCCCGCGTAAAGGCATTGGGATACGAAGTTCGTGCAGTCCCCTCCCAGCCCGTGAAAATCCAAGTAAATCGGATTTCTCGCCATGGCCCAGCGTCTGGCGTAGGCCACGGCTGCCGCGTCGTCATAGCCGTTTCGCATGCTCGATCCCCCCTCGCGCCATCCTATGCGCGGGCGCCACGCGGCGTCCCGGAGAATTCAGTACAAAGGAAATGCTTTCCACCGTACGGATGATATGTTATGATATGTTTACACGACCCGAAGCGATTGAAAAAAACGAGGAAAGCAGCGTGCATTGCGATGGCATATTACAAAACATTCTCGCAGCGTCTTGACCAACTGCTCAAAGACCACCGTCTCACGGCCAGCGCACTGGGGGCGCGCATCGGCTCCCGCACGGACCTTCGCCGGGCGCTGGCCGGCGAGCTGAGCGAGGCCAAGCGCTCCGACCTGTATGCGAGGCTGTGTGAAAGCGGGCTTTTTTCCGGGGAGGAATGTGAGGATCTGCGGTTGAGCCTCGAGGTCAGCCGGGTGGGTCTGAGCGAATATACCAGCCGCCGGTCCATTGATCTGCTTCTTTCGGAGCCGCAGGCCGCTGAGCACGAGGTCTGTCTTCTCAGCGGCGGTCCACCGCTGCAGCGCCGTCTGGAACCGCTGCTCAGTGCCGACGAGATCAGCATCCTCTGCTTTAACACCATCTATCCCTCTCTGATTTCCGCCCTGCAACCCTTTTTCGCCGACCCCGACCGCAGGCTTCATATGCGCCACTACCTCCAGTCGGACGTTCATGGCCTCAACGCGGCGGAATTCATCGCCTGCGTCTCCCCCGTCCTTTTTGACCGGCGCTATTCCCCCTATCTCTTTCCCTCCTGGACCCTCACCGGCCAGCAGCCTGCCCTCAATGGCAGCATGCTCATTTTGAGCGCACGCTTCGGCCATCACGTGCAGGAGCAGTTTTACATCATCAGCAGCGCCACGACGGCCTATGAGCTTCCCAACGCCAGCGCCGCCGGCATCTATCCCTTCTTCTGCCGTATTATCGACGATCTTTCGTCCAAGCCCATTCCCCTCATGGCCTTTGAGCAGTCCCGCTCGGACTATGCCTCCTTCATCATGTCCTGCCTCAGCCGCGAGCTCAACCGCGCCACCTTCTCCTACGGCTCGGATCTAAGCCTCCTGCAGGTGCCTACGGCCATTGCGGCGGAGGCGCTCAGAGACAGCGTGTTTCTCGCCCCCGGGACGGCCGAACAGCTGATCCGGCGCGTTGGGCCGCTGCACGAGCAGCGCTTTCAAAATTTTTATACCAAGAAAAAGCCCACCGTCATCACCTTGAGCCTTGAGGGTTGCAGGCGTTTTCTGGAAACCGGGAAAAGCCTCGACCACTTCATCGGCCTGCGTCCTTTCCTGCCGTCGGAGCGCCTGCGCATCTTCTCCACCATGCTCAGCTTCGCCGAGCAAAACGCCGCCTTCAGCCCCATGCTCCTAAAGGCGGATTATCGCAGCCGGTATCTCAGCGTCGCTTTTGACCGCCTGGGCGTGGCCATCTCCGAGTATGACACGGACTACAACCTCAACGCCGGCTATGATTATGTCCTTATCACCTACCCGGATTTCGTCCGCCAGTATACGAGCTTCTTCCACGAGACGGTCCTTAGGGAGCGCTGCTATTCGCGGCAGGAAAGCCTGCGCCTCCTTCACGAGCTCTATGCCGGCTATGAAAGGAAATTCTCGGAAAGCGTCTGAAAGCGGTTTGCGCCGGGCAAGCGGTGAAAACCGCTTTTTTTGTCCCGCAGCACCTGCGCATCAGGCGCTTTTCATGACCTGTTTCGCTTTACATCCGGCTTTGGGAATGATACAATCTTTTTGTTGTAAACAACGGGAAAGGAGCCCTTTCTGATGAGCAAAGCCATCGTCCATACCCCATCCGCCCCCGCGGCCATCGGGCCCTACTCGCAGGCCGTGCGCTACGGAAGGCTGCTGTTTGCCTCCGGCCAGTTGGGGCTCAACCCCGCCACCGGCACGCTCGCCCAGGGCGTGGAGGCGCAGGCGGAGCAGGCCCTGCGCAACCTGGGCGCCATTTTGCAAGCGGCGGGCCTGGGTTACGCCGACATCGTCAAAACCACGGTTTTTCTTTCCGATCTGGGGGACTTTGCCGCCGTCAATTCGGTCTATCAGCGTTTTTTCACCGATGATCCGCCGGCGCGCAGCTGCGTGCAGGTCGCCGCGCTGCCCAAGGGCGGGCTGGTGGAGATCGAATGTATCGCCATGGGAGGGAATGAAGAACATGTTTGAAATCATCCGCAAGGAGGCGCTCAATCCCACGGTGGTGCGCATTGAGGTTTCGGCGCCGCGCATCGCCCGCAAGGCCGAGCCAGGGCAGTTTGTGATTCTGCGCGCCAGGGAGGAAAGCGAGCGCATCCCCCTGACGGTGGCCGACTTTGACCGCGAGGCGGGCACCGTGACGGTCATCTATCAGATCGTGGGTGCGGGCACGATGGAGCTTAATACCCTCGGGGCCGGAGACAGCCTGCATGACCTGGTGGGGCCGCTTGGGAAGGCGACGGAGACAGAAGGGCTCCGAAAGGTCTGCATCGTGGGCGGCGGCGTGGGCTGCGCCATCGCCTACCCGATCGCCAAGAAGCTCAACAGCCTCGGCGCCACGGTCCACAGCGTGGTAGGCTTCAGAAGCCGCGACCTGGTCATTCTCGAGGATGACTTTCGGGCCGTAAGCGACGAATTTCGCGTGATGACCGACGACGGCAGCTATGGGGAGAAGGGTCTTGTGACCCATGCGCTGGAAAAGCTCATTCAGGCGGGCAACCGCTATGACGAGGTCATCGCCATCGGGCCGCTGGTGATGATGAAGTTCGTTTGCAAGCTCACGGAAAAATACGGAATCAGGACCGTCGTCAGCATGAACCCCATCATGATCGACGGGACCGGGATGTGCGGCGGCTGCCGCCTGACGGTGGGCGGGGAGACGAAATTCGCCTGCGTGGACGGCCCGGACTTCGACGGCCATCAGGTGGACTTTGACGAGGCGCTGGCTCGTGGGGCCATGTACCGGGACTTTGAGCAGCATGCCCGTGAGGAAGCCTGCCGTCTGTTCCAAAAGGAGGGCGAGTCCAATGCCTGATATGAACCCGAAAAAGACCCCGATGCCGTCTCAGGCGCCGGACGTGCGCAACAAAAATTTTGACGAGGTGGCGCTGGGCTATACCCGCGAAATGGCGGTGGGCGAAGCCAGGCGTTGCCTCGGCTGCAAAAACAGGCCCTGCGTATCCGCCTGCCCGGTTCGCATCGACATTCCCGCCTTTATCGAGCGGGTGGCTCACGAGGACTTTGAAGGGGCCTGGGAGGTGCTCTCCCGCTCCACGTCGCTACCGGCGGTATGCGGCCGCGTCTGCCCGCAGGAAAGCCAGTGCGAAGGGAAATGCGTGCGCGGCATCAAGGGCGAGCCGGTGGGTATCGGCCGTCTGGAGCGCTTCGTGGCGGACTGGCACCGCGCTCAGAAAAGCGCCCCTGCGGCAAAGCCCGCGCCCAATGGGCACAAGGTCGCCGTGATCGGCGCGGGTCCCAGCGGGCTCACCTGCGCGGGGGATCTGGCCAAATTGGGCTATGCGGTGACGGTGTTTGAAGCGCTGCACCTGCCGGGCGGCGTGCTGAGCTATGGCATCCCCGAATTTCGTCTGCCCAAGCAGATCGTGCAGGAGGAAATTGACGGTCTGCGCGCACTGGGCGTTGAGATCGAGTGCAATACCGTCATCGGCAAAACCCTGACGGTGGACGAGCTCTTTGAGATGGGCTATGAGGCCCTCTTCATCGGAAGCGGCGCGGGCCTGCCCCGCTTCATGGGGATTCCGGGCGAGAGCCTCAAGGGCGTCTATTCCGCCAACGAATACCTCACCCGGATCAATCTGATGAAGGCGTACCTGCCGGGCAGCGCCACACCCATCAAACATTCCCGCCGCGTGGCTGTGGTGGGCGGGGGCAACGTGGCCATGGACGCGGCGCGCTGCGCCAAGCGGCTGGGCGCGGAGGAGGTTTTCATCGTCTACCGCCGCAGCCTTGAGGAGATGCCCGCCCGCCGTGAGGAGGTCGAGCACGCGCAGGAGGAAGGGATCATCTTCCATACGCTTTGCAATCCCGTGGAGGTGCTGGGCGATGAGAACGGCAACGTATGCGGGATGCGCTGCGTGCGAATGGCTTTGGGCGAGCCGGACGAGAGCGGCCGCCGCCGTCCCGTCGTCCAGGAGGGCAGCGACTTTGTGCTGGACGTGGACACGATGATTATGTCCATCGGCACCAGCCCCAACCCCCTCATCCGCTCGACGACGCCGGGGCTGGAGGCCGACCGCCGCGGCTGCCTCATCGTGCGGGACGAAAGTGGCCTGACCACGCGCGAGGGCGTCTACGCCGGCGGCGATGCCGTGACCGGCGCGGCTACGGTCATTTTGGCCATGGGCGCGGGCAAGAACGCCGCGCAGGCCATCGACGAGTACATCCGTCAGAAGGACTGACATCAAAAACAGACGGCCCGGCGCTCCCTCTTTGGAAGCGCTGGGCCGTTATTTGTATTGTTTAATTCACGCGCCGCATATCGCTTACGGCGCAGTAGCCAAATCCGATGGCGTCCAGACTGTCATCGCTGACCATGCGGGTTTCCGTGCGATAGCACCAGCCCGGCTCCAGGCGGTACGCATCGCGTCCCACCCAGCAGGGACGCAGGTCCGTCAGCACCTCGTAGCTGGGATAATGGACGATGTCGCCATACAGCGTGTTTTTCTCCACGGCTTCGTCCAAAGCGCTCATGGGCCAGAAAGCGTTTGCGGCCCAGAGCTGAAGCGTCTCCTGCCAGGTGCGCTGCGGCAGGGCCATCGGCTCCGCCGCCTCCACCACGGGCATGCCTTCCACCGTCAGGGCGGCCAAGGTGCCGTCGTCGCGCACCACACAGGCAAAGCCTGACTTTGCGCCATAGCGGTCGCCGCCGTCCTCCCAATAATATTGATCCATCACGGGAAGCCCCAGCAGCTCATAGCAGCCATGGACGAGCGTTTTGTCATCCGCGCCGCCGTTGCGCGCGTGTTCCTTCTCAATCAGGCTGTAAAGCTCCGGCGCGCAGCTGTTGCCGGTCAGGCTGAACGTGCCGGCCAGCTGCTCCGGGACGGTGTTTCGCCTTGCGTAGAGAAAGTCCTCGCTGATTCCTGCGCCCAGCCGCTCCATCAGCTCGCGCGCAAGCGCAACCGACGCCTCCATTTCCCGCTGATTGGGATGCCCGGACAGGTCCCGCGCAAACCGATCATACACGCTAAAGTTGCAATCCTCGCCGTCCCGGCTGAAGGAAACATGCCGGTTCAGCGGATCATCATGGTAGTACTGCTCCAGCTTTCCGCCCTTCACGCTCTGCCCGGACGCCTCGATGGTCGCGGATAGATCGCCCTTTGTCACCTTCTGATAGCCTACCGTCAGTACGGCTTGCTGCTGCGCCGTAAAAGGCGCTGGAACGGGGCAATCCACCATCAGGCGGATATGCCCGGCGCTCTGCGGCAGAGCGATCTCGCCCACGAGCCGCCCATTGATTTCCCGCACGCCGGATACGTCCACTTCCTCCGGGCTGCACAGCTGCCATTCGTCCTTGGCAAGCGCCGTACCGCCGCCAAGCAGACAAAGGGTCAGCAGGATGGCTACCGTTTGTTTCCAATGCTTCATGACTGTTCTTTCCTCCCCTGCTCATTGCGGAGCGGCAAACGCGAACGTTACCGTGCTCTGCTCATTTTCGCCGCCGTAGAGATGGCTTTGAATCAAAAGCGCCGCTTCCATCATGCCGTCGTTTTCCTTGAATGGCGCCTCTCCCAACACGTCGAGCCTTGCCTCAAAGCTGAACGTTTCGCCCTGATCCTGCGCTACCCAGTCCACGCTGACCGGCAAGCGCGTATCCCCGATCTGCAATACCGCGCCGGAAACCACCAGCATCTCCTTGCCTTCGGGCAGCCATTCGTCAAAGGAGAGGACCTCGCCCTGCCACCATATCCGATCAAAGTGCTCGCCATCCGTCCCAATGTCCGTTTCGCTGAGCAGGCGGTATGCATCCGGTTCCCTGGGTTCAATGTGCGCACAGACGGCCAGCCGCTCGCCATCCATGTAGATGTCGCGCACCGTAACGGACAGGCGTTCGCTTTCGCACTGCTGCCATGCAACGGGCGCTACACCCGCCTCCGCCTGCTCGGTGGACATGCCGCCGGCAACCCGTTCCGTCAGGAAATATAGGATGCCCAGCCGTTCCAGCGCAAATGCCGTTGCGCACAGCAGTACGGCAATCAGTGCCACAGCAACTGCCGTCCGCGTCCTGAACCGCCGCGGCTTTGGCGCAGGCTGGGCCCGCAGCGCCGCCAGCGTGCTGTCAAATCTTCTGTGAAACCTGTCCGGCGTAGGTTCAAAAGCGTTGTCCAGCCGGTCCAACAAGCCGTTTTCCCATGCCTTCATTCCTTCATAGCCTCCCATTCCACGCGAAGACGATTTCTTGCATGATGCAGCCGGGATTTTACCGTACCCTGCGGTATGCGCAGGATCTGCGCCACCTCGGCTACCGAAAACCCTTCCAGATAATGAAGTAGCAGCGGCACTTTCAGCTTTTCCGGCACGGCGCAAAGCGCCTGCTTAAGCCTGTCGTCCGGCGGTTCAAGCGCCGGCGCAGGCTGCTCCACTTCGTCCACGAGCACCACCCGCCGCCGTTTTCGCCCGATGGTATGGCACTCATTGATGGCAATGCGCATCAGCCATGGCCGGAAGTAAGACGCCTCCACCCTGCCGCGCCGGGCCCAGGCGCGTGCCAATGCCTCCTGCACGGCGTCTGCGCAGTCCTCCGGGGATTTCAGCAGGCTGCGGCTTACGCGGTAAAGCGCCCGTTCCATCGCCTCCACTTCACCCATAAAGGTCTCCTCGTCCATCATCGCTTGCACCTTCTTTTTTCGGGCTGTTGCAACATGCCTTACACTCTGTTAACGCGCTCGGAGGCCATTTGGTTCACAAATTTCAAAAAAAAGGCGCCTCCCAAACGGGAAGCGCCTTGAACGTGCTGAAATCAGCGGGTGAGCAGCGTGGTCTCGGTCTCCTTGTCGAAGAAGTGCAGGTGATTGACGTCAAAGGCGATCTGCACCTTCTGGCCGGCACGGCTGGTGGTGCGGGGATTGACGCGGGCGATGATGTTCTCTTCCTTGCCGCTGGTGGACAGATAGAGGTAGGTCTCAGAGCCCATGAGCTCGGTCACTTCCACGTTGCAGTCCACAACCGCGTTGGGCGCAGCCTGGATGAACACGTCTTCGTCATGGATGTTCTCGGGACGGATGCCCATGTAAACTTCCTTGCCGATGTAGCTCTCGTCGGCGAACTTGGCCAGCTTGCTGGGCGGGATGATGATCTTGTTGTCGCCAAAGACCGCGGCCACGTCATTGCCTTCCTTGACCAGCTTGACGGTGAAGAAGTTCATCTGCGGGCTGCCGATGAAGCCGGCCACGAACAGGTTGGCGGGATAGTCATAGAGGTTCTGCGGGGTATCGACCTGCTGCACGAAGCCATCCTTCATAACCACGATGCGGGACGCCATGGTCATGGCCTCGGTCTGGTCATGGGTCACGTAGATGAAGGTGGTCTGCAGGCGCTGATGCAGCTTGGTGATCTCGGTGCGCATCGCCACGCGCAGCTTGGCGTCCAGGTTGGACAGCGGCTCGTCGAAGAGGAAGACCTTCGGCTCACGCACGATGGCGCGGCCCAGGGCAACGCGCTGACGCTGGCCGCCGGAGAGCGCCTTGGGCTTGCGGTTGAGCAGGTGGGAGATATCCAGGATCTTGGCCGCTTCTTCCACGCGCTGCTTGATCTCCGCCTTTGGGGTCTTGCGCAGCTTGAGGCCAAAGGCCATGTTGTCAAACACGGTCATGTGGGGATAGAGCGCGTAGTTCTGGAACACCATGGCAATGTCGCGGTCCTTGGGCGCCACATCGTTGACCAGGCGGTCGCCGATGTAGAGTTCGCCGCTGGAGATCTCCTCCAGGCCAGCGACCATGCGCAACGTGGTGGACTTGCCGCAGCCGGAAGGCCCGACCAGAACGATGAACTCCTTGTCCTCAATGTCCAGGCAGAAATCGCTGACAGCGGTCACATTGCCGGAATAGACCTTATAGATGTGATTGAGCGATACGCTTGCCATATGAAGTAGCCTCCTTATTCGTAAATGCTTACGATCCATCTCTCCCAGACCCATGGAACGCACCACATTTCAATGTCTGTATTATAGCGGAATCGGAAAAAAAAAGGAATGGGCTGAATTTACGAAGATTCAGGAGGGCATTTGTACATGATGTACACGACGGATAAAATGATCCCATATCCATTGTGCTATTCGTCGCGCAGCGCGTCCACGGGCTTCATGCGCGCGGCGCGGGAAGCAGGCGACACCCCGAAAAAGAGCCCCACCGCCAGCGCGGCGGAGAACACCGCGGCGCAGTCGCCCAGGCGGATCACGGGCTCCAGGCCGATGCTTCGCCCCGCCGCCTCGATCAGGCCGATGCCGATGACCAGGCCCAGACTTGCGCCCACCAGCGCATAAAGAAGCGCCTCGAGGAGAAACAGGAGGCAGATCTGAAGCTGCGTGGTCCCCAGGGACTTCATGATACCGATCTCCCGCCTGCGCTCACGAACGCTGACCAGCAGAATGTTCATCACCCCGATCCCCCCCACCACGATACAGATGGCGGCCACCCATTTAAGCACATCGACAAAAATGCTGATGACGCTGTTGGCCGCCTCGATCTGCACCTGCATGGTCACGGCCTCCACGCCCATCCCGCGCTTGACGCGCATCACGTCCTGCGCCATGGCGGCCACGGCCTGGGGCATGAGCCCGTCGGGCACGCTGAGGGTGATCTCGTGAACGCTCTGACCCATCAGCTCGCAGAAGACCGCGATGGGCAAAAACACCGCCCCCGACGCCTCCACCTGCGACAATTCGTTTCGCTGCTCGACCGTTCCGCGGACCCGAAAGGGGATTCCGGCCACGCTCAGCAGATCGCCCGGACCAGCGCCCAGGTCCTGTGCCAGCGCCTCGCCCAGCAGCACGCTTCGCGCGCCCTCCTGCCACTCCGCCGCATAGAGATCACGCCCCTGGACCACCCGGCTATCCATCACCGACATGTATTCCCGGGAGCAGCCCACCAGCACGCAGCTCTCCTCGCGCCGGCCCGCGCGGGCCACCACAGGAGCATAGACCTGTTCGGTCGCCGTCGCGCCCAGCGCCGAGGAAAGGAGCTGCGCGTCGCCATGGCGAAGCGTTCCGCCCTCCTGCGCCGTCAGCCAGACCCGGTCGATGCCCAGGCGCGCCATTTCGCTTTGCACCTGCACCTTGCCCGCGTCCCCCAGGGTAAGCACGGCCAGGATGGCCCCTATGCCGATGGCCATCCCCAGCACCGTGAGCATGGAGCGGCCGGGCGAGGCGAAAATGTTGAGCAGGCTCATCTTCCAGAAGTCATACCGCCTCATCTTGCCCCGGCCTCCTTCACGGCGCAGCCGGGATAAAGCGCGCTCGCCTCCGGCAGAAGCACGACGCGCCTGCCGGCCCACTCGCCGGACACGGCCACAAACTCGTCATTTCGCAAAGAGAGGTCAATCTCCACCGGCGTGGCCGTCCCGTTTTCGACAAACCAGACCCGGTCGCTGGCGTCCACGGCGCTCAGCGGCACCAGCGCCCGGTCCTCCAGCGTCTCGCACACCAGCTCCACCACCACGCGGTCGCCCACCCTCGCCTGCGTCCAGGCGCCTGTGCCCGCGGGCAAAAAAGAAAGCGGCTGCATCGCCTGCCCCGTCGCCTCGTCCGTTTCGGGCGCTCCGGTCTGGCTGAGCACGGCGGTCCCCAGATTCTCTCCGCCGGCACCCGAGACGATGGCCGCCGCGCCCGGCTTCACCCCCGCCAGCTCCGCCGCCCGCCCGGCCGCGATGACGCTGAGCTCCTCCCCGTGCACGGTGCCCAGAAGGCTCATCTCGCCGGCATACTCGCCTTCGCTGGTATAAATCGCCCCCACCACGCCGTCCGCCGCCGCGCGAATCTGCCCGGAAGCGATCGCCGCCCTGAGCTCGGCCTGGCGCTTTTGTCCCTCCAGCGTGCTCTCGGCGGCGGCAAACGCCGCCTCCCCCGCCTGGCCGAACGCCGCCGCGGCCTCCTGCCGCTCATAGAGCATGCGGGTGACGGCCGCCAGCTCCTGTTCCTGCGCTTCCGTGTCCATGCTCACCAGCAGCTCCCCGGCGCTAACCCGCTGGCCCTGCTGCACATGGACCCGCGCTATCCTGCCCGGCTGAAGGGCAAGCAGCGGCTGCTCCTGCGCATAGCCGATCACGCCCTCCAGCAGCGTCGAACGGATAAACGCCCCCCGCTCCACCACCGCCGTGCGCACGGCTGCTTTCGGGGTGAACGGCAGCAGAAACAAGGTAGCCACTGTCAAAGCCGTGGCCGCAATCACCAGCAGAGATGCCCGGGTCTTCTGCATGCGCGCGTATCCTCCTTGCCCGCTCCTCAGGGAGCGCTCAAGGGCTATTGTGACCTCCGCACGGCGCGCGAACCGTGGCAAGTGCATGCAAAGCGGGGAGCATTTGACAAACGCCGCCGCGCACGGGGCGCGGCGGCGGGCGGATCAGCGCATCGACATGCTCTGGTCGATCTGCTGACGGGTCATGCGGATGTCGGTCAGCTTCTCGCTGATGGAGCGGTCGAGCTGGGCCAGGACTTCGTCGATATGCCGGTAGACGTCGTTGTAGAGCTTCTCGATCTCCTCCTGCGTGTTGTGCCGCAGCTCCTCGGCCTCCATGTTGGCGCGGGCGGTGACCTCCTGCTCGCTGACGAGCTGGCGGGCGCGGTTCTCCGCGTCCTTGACCATGCCCGCGGCCTGCTCCTGCGCCTCGCGCACCATGCCAGCGGCCTGCTGCTGCGCCTTTTTGAGCATCTCCTGCGCCTGCTGCTGCGCCTGCGCTGTCATCTGCTGAGCCTGGTTCTTGGCGTCGGTGACGTACTGGTTGGCGCGCATGGTGGCGTTTTGCTTGGTCTGCTCGGCGCGCTCGTTGGCCTCGGAGATGATGGTGATCTGGTTTTGCACCACGCCCTCACATTCGGCAAACACCGCGGGCAGGTCGTTGGTGATGGTCCCCACCAGGCCGAGGATGCGCTCGCGGTCCACCATGCACATGCTGCTCAGCGGCACGCGCTTGGCCTGCATCACGGTCTCCTCAAGGTCGTTGAGGTTCTTGCGGAAAGCGGAAATGGCGTCCTGTTGCATAGGGTTTTCCCTCCCACTAAAAAATGCTCGGTTCTCTTTCGGGCTTTAGGGCCCGCTTCACATCCCCGGCGATGCACGTCGGCACGAAGGGGGTGATGTCCCCTCCGAACATCGCGATCTCGCGCACCGCACTGGAGCTGAGATAGGCATGCTCAGGCGCGGTCATCAAAAACAGGGTTTCCACGCCGGGGGCCATCTGGTGGTTGAGCTGGGCCATCTGAAACTCGCTTTCAAAATCCGTCACCGCCCGCAGCCCGCGAAGCACGATGCCGGCGTTCAGCTTTTTCATGTAATCCACCAAAAGCCCGTCGAACTGGTCAAAGCGCACGTTGGGCAGATGCGCGCAGGCACGGGCAAGCATGTCCAGCCTTTGGGCGATGGAAAAGCAGCCGGTTTTGGCGGGATTGTGCAAAATCGCCACCACGACCTCGGGGAAGATCGCCGCGCCGCGCTCAATCACATCCAGGTGGCCGATGGTCACCGGGTCGAAGCTGCCGGGATATACGCACAGGCCCTTTTTCATGATTTCTCCCCCTCCTCGGGCGGTGTGGGGCGATAGAAGTAGAAATGGATCTCCGTATCGCCGTAGGCCCGCTGCTTCCAAAGCGCAAAGTCCGCACCCGGCTCGGGAGGCACGGCGGTCAGATGCTCCGCCACCAGCAGCGCGTCCCTCTGAAGGAGGTCCGACTGCGCCAGCGCCTCGCAGCACGCTTCCAGCACCGGCAGGCGGTAGGGCGGGTCAAGAAAGACCAGGTCGAAGCGCCGTCCCTCCGCCTTCATCTGCGCAAGGGCCTGCCGCCAGTCCGCGAGATAGAGCCGGGTCACGTCCGCCAGGCGGAGCTTTTCGATGTTCTTTCGGATGCAGGCAGCCGCCTCGCGGCTGTGGTCGGCGAAGGCCGCAAAGCCCGCGCTGCGGCTGAGCGCCTCCAGCCCCAGCGCTCCACTGCCCGCGAACAGGTCCAGAACGCTCGCTCCTGGGACATATGCCTGAATGATGCTGAAAAGCGATTCCCGGACCTTGTCCTGCGTGGGGCGCGTATCCATGCCGCGGGGTGCACAGATCTGCGCGCCCCGGCACGTTCCGGCGATGATGCGCATCAGATCAGCCTCTCGGGCGACTTGCTACGCTGGCGCTGGCGGCGCGCCTTGCGCTCGCGCCGCTTCTTCTTGTCGTCGCCCATCTTGATGCCGGTGTTGATGCGGTCGCGGAGCCTTTTGCCCTGCGCATAGCCCAGGCCGTAGCCCAGCGGCGCGATCAGCACAAACAGGGGGCTGAGGCGCTCGGCCAACAGCGACGCCTCGTTGCCCAGGCTGGAAAAGACGTTGATGAAGGGCATCATCATGGCGCGGTCAATCACGCGCAGGATGTCCATCACGCCCAGACCGGCGCTGCGGTTGTAATAGCTCAGGGCGTCGGCGAACTCGCTCTGGCGCATCAGCGCCTCCGTCCAGGATGGCAGGACCCCCAGCGAATAGCTCACGGGCCGGGCAAGGCAGGCGTAGACGCCCGTGAACAGCAGAAACGGGAGCACGCCCACCAAGACGGCAAACATGCCCTTGAAGGGATGGAAGCACCGCGCGCGGTCCTCCTCGCTGACGGACCGCCCGCTCTGCTGCCGGTCGTACATGATCTCGGCAAAGGCGGCGTCGCCCTGGCCCTGCGCCATTCCCTGATAATACTGATAATAGGCCACCAGGCCCACGACGGCCACACAGGCGAGGATGCGGCCCCACAGGCTTTCAAAGCCCAGCAGCATGCCCGCGATCAGATAGATGACCGTGGTGGCCAGCACGCTCAGCGCCCGCTTAAACGCGAGCTTCCAGGCGTCCCTGCCGTGCCATGAGCCCGTCAGAATCGGCTTTTTGACCTCCTCCACCGGCTTTTTGCGTCTTGCGCTTTGCATCTGTGATTCCTTTCCACCCCCCTGCCGCGCCGGCAGGGGTTATTCTTTCGAAACGCCGGTGACTTCATACATCGGCGTTCAGATAGATTCTCGGCACGCGGGCCGTGATGGCCAGCAATACCTCGTAGCTGATGGTACCTGCCCAGGAGGCCAGCTCCACCGCGTCGATGCGCTCCTGTCCCTGACGGCCCAGAAGCACCGCTTCGTCCCCAACGGCCACGCCGGGGATGTCCGTCACGTCCAGCATCGTCTGGTCCATGCACACGCGGCCCACGATGGGCGCGCGCCTTCCGCGCACAAGCATGGCGCCGCGGTTGGAGCAGGCGCGGTGGTATCCGTCGCCATAGCCAACCGCCGCCGTGGCCACCAGCATCTCCCGCGGCGCGGTGTAGGTGCAGCCGTAGCCGATGCTCTCCCCCGCGCTCACGCGCTTGACGTGTACGATCTCTGTATACCAGCTCATCGCCGGCACAAAGGGCAATCGGGTCGGAACGGGAGGGTAGCCGTAGAGCGAAATGCCCTCGCGGATCATGTCGAAGTACGCCTCGGGCGCAAGCAGGCTCATGGCGCTGTTGGCCACGTGCGAGGGGATGGCCGGATCAAACAGGGCGCGGAGCTCGCGGAAGCGCGCGAGCTGCTTTTGCGTAAAGGGATTCATCCCGCCCCCGGGCGGGGGGTTGTCGGCGTCGGCGAAGTGGGTATAGATGCCCGTCACCCTCACATGCGGGGCCGCGTCCAGCGCCTCTGAGAGCGCCAGCGCCTCCTCCCGCGTGCGAAGGCCGATGCGGTTCATGCCGGTATCCAGCTTGAGGTGCACAAGCGCCTCCCGGCCCTGCGCCGCCGCTTCCCGCTCCAGCAGGGAGACCATCTCGGGGGTAAAGACCGTCTGCGTGAGGCCAAAGCGCACGCAGTCCTCCGCCGCTCGCGGCATGGCCGCGCCCAGCACCAGCACCTGACCCGCCACGCCGCCCAGGCGCAGCTCAATCCCCTCCTCGGGCAGGGCGACGGCGAAATGCGCCGCACCCATGCCCGCGAGCGCCGAGGCGGTTTCCAGCATGCCGTGGCCATAGGCGTTGGCCTTGATGACCGGCATCACCTCCACCCCGGCGGGGACGTTCTCCCTTAAGATCCGATAGTTGTTTCTGATCGCGTCCATGTCAATGACGACACGGTTTTGCCTAAGCATCCTTCAACCTTCCCGCCCGCGCAACCGCGCGCTTTTTCCTGCGGCTCAAAGACCGCGCACCTCGTCCTGGGACAGAAGCCGTACGCCGGCTTCTGTGAGGACCTTCTCCGCCTCGTCCAGCTTATCCACGCGGAAGATGATGAGGGCGTGGTCGCCCGCGTTGCGCACGAAGCTGTAGAGGTACTCCACCACGATGTCGTGGCCGGAAAGCGTCTCCAGCACCTCGGCCAGCCCGCCGGGATGATCGGGAACGCTGACGGCCAGCACGTCGGTGAGCTTGACGGTGTAACCGTTTTCGGAGATGAGCTTGACCGCCTTTTCGTAATCCGCCACGATGCCGCGCAGGATGCCGAAATGGGTGGTATCCGCCACGGAGAGGGACACCAGGTCGATGTTATTGTCCCCAAGGAGCTTGGTAAAATGCGCCAGACGGCCGGGGGTGTTTTCGATAAAAACGGAGATCTGCTTGACGTACATGGGCTGGCTCCTCCTTTATGATTGAAGATGGGACAGGGGCTTCACAGGCGGCGCCGGTCGGTGACGCGCACGGCCTTGCCCTCGCTGCGCGCGAGCGTGCCGGGCTGGCAGAGCTTGACACTGGCATGAATCAGCGCGTGGCTGGCGAGGGAATTGACGATCTTGCGCTCGAGCGTTTCCAGATCGCGCACGGTGTCGCTCATCACCGAGGGAGAGAGCTCCACCTGCACCTCGATGGTGTCCAGCGTGCCCACGCGGTCCACCACGATATGGTAATGCGGCTCGATGCCCGGCACCTGGAGCAGGGCGTGCTCGATCTGCGAGGGGAAGACGTTGACGCCGCGGATGATGAGCATGTCGTCCGTGCGGCCCATCACGCGGCCCATGCGCACGTGGGTGCGGCCGCAGGGGCAGGGCTCGTCGGTGAGGGTGCACAGGTCATGGGTGCGGTAGCGGATGAGGGGCATGCCGTGCTTGGTGAGCGTGGTGAAGGTGAGGTCGCCCTGCTCGCCGTAGGGCAGGCTCTGGCCGTCCGGGCCGATGACCTCGGGCAGGAAGTGGTCCTCCCAGATGTGCATGCCGTTTTTGGCCATGCACTCCATGGCGACGCCCGGGCCCATGACCTCGCTGAGGCCGTAGACGTTGAGCGCGTCGATGCCCATCTTCTCCTCGATGCGGCGGCGCATGTCCTCGGTCCAGGGCTCGGCGCCGAAGATGCCGCTCTTTAAGCGGATGCGATCCAGGGTGATGCCCTCGCGCTCCATGGCGTCGGCGAGGTTGAGCGCGTAGGAGGGCGTGCAGCACAGGGCCGTGGAGCCGAAGTCCTCCATCAGCATGAGCTGGCGGACCGTGTTGCCGCCGCTCATGGGGATGACGCTCGCGCCCACGCGCTCCGCGCCGTAGTGCGCGCCCAGTCCGCCGGTGAACAGGCCGTAGCCGTAGGCCACCTGCACGATGTCGCTCTTGCCGACGTTGGCGCAGTACATGGCGCGGGCCATCAGCTCGGCCCAGCGGTCCACGTCGCCGCTGGTGTAGCCGGCCACGCTGGGCTTGCCGGTGGTGCCGCTGGAGGCGTGGATGCGCACGATCTCGCTCTGGGGCACGGCAAAGAGGCCGAAGGGATAGTTGTTGCGCAGGTCCTGCTTTTCGGTGAAGGGCAGGAGGTGGAGGTCCTCCACGCCATGGATGTCGTTGGGCGTGATGCCAAGCTGCTGCATCTTGTTGCGGTAGAATGGGACGTGCTCGTATACGCGGCGCACCACGTCGCGCAGGCGCTCGTTCTGAACGGCGCGAAGCTGCTCTCGCGGCATGGTTTCCATCGTCGGGTTCCAGTAGACATGCTCCATGGGTGCTCTCTCCTTTGTGCCGGTTCTTGGCTTAGTTCATCAGTGCGCGGCCGCGCGCGAAGGCCGCCAGGTTAACCTCCAGCGTCTTTTGGGGAACGCAGGCCGCGATGGCGTCCTGCCAGGCCTTTTCCCCGAAGGGCAGATGACGGCTGAACATGCCCAGAAGCACGAGGTTGAGCGCCTTCTGGCTGCCGCAGGCCACCGCGATGCCCAGCGCGTCGGCGCTTTCCACCCGGTAGGACGACAGGGCGAAGAGCGCGTCGTCGGGATAGGCCGCCGCGCCGGTGATGACTGGCATGGGCAAAATGCGCTGGGTGTTGACGATGGCCGTTCCGCCGGGCTTGAGGTAGCAGGCGGCGCGGGAGGCTTCCAGCGCCTCAAAGCTGATGAGGTAGTCGGCGCCGCCCAGGGAGACGATGGGCGAATGAACGCTGTCGCCCACGCGCACGTGGGTGATGACGCTGCCGCCGCGCTGGCTCATGCCGTGAACCTCGCTGACCTTGACGCCGCAGTTTTCGCTCAGGGCCAGCCGGCCCAGAATCTTGCTGGCCAGAAGGGTGCCCTGTCCGCCTACGCCCACGATGACCAGATCAAATGCCGCCTTGTTCATACGCGTTCCTCCCTGCCGCTCTTGATGGCCTTAAAGGGACAGACCTGCGCGCACATGCCGCAGCCGCTGCACAGCGCGGGGTTGATTTCGACCAGCTTTCCGTGGCGCTCGATGGCCGGGCAGCTGAGCTTCATGCACGCGCCGCAGCCGCGGCACCCGTCGATCACATAGGGCGGACGGACGGTCTTGTCCAAAAGGGCGCAGGGCCGGCGGGCGATGACCACGCTGACCTGCTCGTTGGCGGTGGCCTCGCGGATGGCCTGCTCGGTGGCCTTGAGGTCGAAGGGGTCCACCACGCGCACGTCGCTCACGCCGCAGCTCTCCACCAGCTTTTCCAGGTTGAGCTGGGGCGCGGGCTGGTTGTGGATGTCATAGCCGGTGGCGGGGTTTTGCTGGTGGCCGGTCATGCCGGTGATGCGGTTGTCCAGGATGACGACGGTGATGGTCTCGCGGTTGTACACCGCGTCAATGAGCGAGGTGATGCCGCTGTGGATGAACGTGCTGTCGCCCAGCACCGCCACGGTGCCGCGCGAGAACGCCTTGCCCTGCGCGCGCTCCGCGCCGCCGGCCATGCCGATGCTCGCGCCCATGCACAGGCAGGCGTCCATGGCGCTCAGCGGCGGCAGCGCGGCCAGCGTATAGCAGCCGATGTCGCCCATCACGCGCAGGCCCAGTTTATTGAGCACATAAAACACGCCGCGATGCGGGCAGCCGGGGCACAGCACCGGCGGGCGGGCCGGGATGGAAGCCTCCTCCCCCTTGGGCATGGGCGCGTCCAGGAGGACGTTTCTGAGCTTCTCCACGCTCAATTCGCCCTGCACGCCCGTGAAGCGCTTGCCCTCGCAGGGAATCCCCGCCGCCAGGATGTCGCGCTCGATGAGCCCCTCCAGCTCCTCCACCACGATCAGGCGGTCCACCTTGCCCGCAAATTCGCGGATGAGCTTCATGGGAAGCGGGTAGACCATGCCCAGCTTGAGGGTGCTGGCATGGGGCATGGCGTCACGGACATACTCGTAGCACACGCCGCTGGTGATGACGCCCACGGACGTGTCGCGCATCTTGACGACGTTGATGGGCAGGCGGTTGGCCGCCTCGCGGAGAAAGTCCTCGCGCGCCTCGACCTTGACATGGCGCTTGCGGGCCATGCCGGGCATCATGACGTATTTCATGGCGTCCTTTTCATAGGGCCTCAGCGGGACCTCGCCGCGCTCGCCGATGGCCACGACGCTGCGCGCGTGCGCCACGCGGGTGGTCAGGCGCAGAAACACCGGGGTATCGAGCTCCTCGCTCATGGTGAAGGCCAGGCGCGCGAAGGCATGGCACTCGCGGCTGTCGGAGGGCTCAAGCATGGGGATGTGGGCCGAGCGCGCATAGTAGCGGCTGTCCTGCTCGTTCTGGCTGGAATACATGGCGGGGTCGTCCGCGCACACGACCACGAGGCCCGCGTTGACGCCCGTATAGGCGGCGGTGAAAATGGGGTCGGCGGCCACGTTGACGCCCACGTGCTTCATGCACGTCATGGCGCGCGCCCCGGCCATGGCCGCGCCGAAGGCCACCTCCGTGGCCACCTTCTCATTGGGCGCCCACTGGCAGTCCACCTCGGGGAAGCGGGCCACGCACTCGGTGATCTCCGTGCTGGGGGTGCCGGGATAGCTGGCCACGACGCGCACGCCCGCCTCCCAGGCGCCCTGGGCGACGGCCTCGTTGCCCAGCATCAGGCGCTCCTCGATGGGGTTTGCCACGAATACGTCATCCGTGAGCATTTTCTCGTCCATTGCTTCGTTCCTCCTTAGCGCAGGTCCGTGACCCGCTTGGCCTTTCCTTCAAACCGTTTGAGGGTGTTGGGCGACACCAGCGTCACCTCGACATCCAGCTGCAGCACGGTTCTCAGCTGCGCGCGAATCCGGTCGCGCAGCTTTTCCAGCTCGCTGTACTTTTCAAGCAGCGAGGCATCCACCAGCTCCACCTTGACCTGCAGATGGTCGGTGAAATGCTCGCGGGTGACGACGATCTCGTAGTGCGGGCCGATGCCCGGCTGACCCACCAGCACGCTTTCGATCTGCGAGGGGAAGACGTTGACGCCGCGGATGATGAGCATGTCGTCGCTGCGGCCCTTGATCTTCTCCATGCGAAGCTGCGTGCGGCCGCAGGCGCAGGGTTCCTCGATGAGGCGGGTGATGTCGCGCGTGCGGTAGCGGATGGCGGGCTGGGCCTCCTTGGCCAAAGTGGTGAGCACCAGCTCACCCTGCTCGCCCAGGGGCAGGACCTCGCCGGTGTCGGGGTCGATGATCTCGGCCAGGAAGCAGTCCTCGTTGATGTGCATGCCGCACTTGTATTCGCACTCGCCGCTCACGCCCGGGCCCATGACCTCGGTCAGTCCGTAGTTCTCGGTGGCGAGGATGCCGTAGCGGCGCTCCAGCTCCGCGCGCATCTCCTCGGTGCTGGCCTCCGCGCCAAAGAGGCCCACGCGCAATCGGATGTCCTTGAGCGCGTCCATGCGCTCGGCCACCTCGGCCATGTAGAGGGCGTAGCTGGGAGTGGCGATGAGCACGGTGGAGCCGAAATCGCGCATGATGTTGATCTGGCGCTCGGTGTTGCCGCTGGAGATGGGGATGATGGCGCAGCCGATCTTCTCAAGCCCGCCGTGCAGGCCGAACGCCCCGGTAAAGAGGGTATATCCGAAGCTGATCTGCGCGATGTCGTTTTCCGTCGCGCCGCCCGCCGTGGCGATGCGGGCGATGCACTCGGCCCACGTGTCCAGGTCGCGCCGGGTGTACCCGGCGGTGATGGGCTGGCCGGTGGTGCCGCTGGAGGCGTGGATGCGCACCACCTGACGCATGGGCACGGCCAGCAATTTAAAGGGGTACTGCTCCCGCAGCTCGGTCTTGGTGGTCAGGGGAATTTTGGCGATGTCCCTGAGCGTGCGGATGTCCGAGGGCTTGACGCCCGCCTTGACCATCTTGTCGTGATACATGGGCACATGGTCATAGGCATGCTGCACGCTCCATTTGAGCCGTTCCAACTGGATCGCTTCGATGTCGCTTCTCTTTGCACATTCGATCTTCGGGTTCCAGACCGCCATGGCAAAACGCTCCTTCCGTACTGCCTTTTGTGCGCCTCCGTCCCTCCTGCCGGACTGCCTCGCTACGGTTGCGGGACGGCGCGCCGTGGTTTTACGAAATAGTATATCACAAGCCCGCCGGAAAGCCAAGTCCCGCGCGGCGGTCCGGCGCAAAACACGCAAAAAACCGGCCGCGGACCCACGGGCCCGCGGCCGGTTTGTGTTTTTTATCGCATGCTCCGCCGCCGGGCGAGGCCCAGCGCCGCGAGGCCGCCGAGGCTGAGCAGCATCAGCGAAAGCCACAGGCCCGTATGGCTGCCGT
>CAUDEL010000010.1:0-68011 GCA_958448555.1 uncultured Eubacteriales bacterium
CTCAAGTCTCATCCTTTTTTTCTTCACTGTCCAATATGTATTGTAGCTCTACAACAAAAAAACATCAAAATTTGCTCAACCACTTTTTACAAGCGGAAAATTGTGCTATACTATGGTTGTATGTGTCCGCATCACACACTATGTTGGAACAGGAGGATACAATCAATGCAATATTCAAGAGAAGTCGAGGAAATGGTATGCGTCAAAAAGGGCCCCAACCATGGCCCCGCTCCCATCCCCGAAGAGGGTAAATGGGTGCAGAGCCGCGAGATCAAGGATATCAGCGGCCTGACGCACGGCATCGGCTGGTGCGCTCCCCAGCAGGGCACCTGCAAGCTGACCCTCAACGTTAAGGAAGGCATCATCCAGGAAGCGCTGGTGGAGACCATCGGCTGCAGCGGCATGACCCATTCCGCCGCCATGGCCGCCGAGATCCTGCCCGGCAAGACCGTCCTGGAGGCCCTCAATACGGACCTTGTTTGCGACGCCATCAACACCGCCATGCGCGAATTGTTCCTGCAGATTGCCTACGGCCGCACCCAGAGCGCCTTCAGCGAGGGCGGACTGGTTATCGGCGCGGGTCTGGAGGACCTGGGCAAGGGCCTGCGCAGCCAGGTCGGCACCATGTACGGCACCCTCAAAAAGGGCGTGCGCTACCTGGAGATGGCCGAGGGCTACGTGCTCAAGCTGGCTCTGGACAAGGACCATGAGGTCATCGGCTATCAGTTCGTGCACCTGGGCAAGATGATGGAGGCCATCAAGAAGGGCGTCGATCCCAAGGAAGCCTACGAAAAGAACGTCGGCACCTATGGCCGCTTCGCCGAGGCCGCCGAGTACATCGATCCCCGTCATCAGTAATCCGAATTTGATAAGAGGTGAGTGAAAATGGCTACTTTTGAAGGATACGAAAGAAGAATCGGCAAGATTGAGGGCGTCCTCAAGCAGTACGGCTTCACCGATCTGGATTCGATGGCGCAGTTTGTAAAGGACAAGGGTGTCGATGTGGACGGCATCGTCCGCGGCGTGCAGCCCATCGCTTTTGAAAACGCTGTGTGGGCCTACACGCTGGGCGCGGCCATCGCGCTCAAGAAGGGCTGCAAGACCGCCGCCGAAGCCGCCACCGCCATCGGCGAGGGCCTGCAGGCGTTCTGCATCCCCGGTTCCGTCGCCGATCAGCGCGCCGTGGGCCTGGGCCATGGCAACCTGGGCGCTATGCTGCTGAGCGAAAACACCAAGTGCTTTGCCTTCCTGGCCGGCCATGAGAGCTTTGCCGCCGCCGAGGGCGCTATCGGCATCGCCCGCACCGCCAACAAGGTACGCAAGGAGCCCCTGCGCGTGATCCTCAACGGCCTGGGCAAGGATGCCGCCTACATCATCAGCCGCATCAACGGCTTCACCTATGTGCAGACCCAGATGGACTACAAGACCGGCGAGGTCAAGGTGGTCAAGGAGACCGCCTACTCCGACGGCGAGAAGGCCAAGGTCCGCTGCTACGGCTGCGACGACGTGACCGAGGGCGTGGCGATCATGCGCCTGGAGGACGTCGATGTCTCCATCACCGGCAACAGCACCAACCCCACCCGCTTCCAGCACCCCGTGGCGGGCACATACAAGAAGTGGGCTGTTGAAAACGGCAAGAAGTATTTCTCCGTGGCCTCCGGCGGCGGCACTGGCCGTACCCTGCATCCCGACAACATGGCCGCCGGTCCCGCCAGCTATGGCATGACCGACACCATGGGCCGCATGCACTCCGACGCGCAGTTCGCCGGTTCCTCCTCCGTGCCTGCGCACGTGGAGATGATGGGCCTCATCGGCATGGGCAACAACCCCATGGTCGGCGCGACCGTGGCCGTGGCCGTGGCGATTGAGGAAGTCAGCAAGTAATGTATGCTGAAGTGGGCCTGTCCAGATGGACAGGCCCACTTTTCATTTCATCCGAAAACAGAGGCGTTATATGCCTTAGATGTGATACTCCATGGGATAAGTCAGGTAGCCGATTTCCTCCAGCTGGTCGCAGGCGACATAGCCGGCGGGCGCGTTGAGCAGGCTGGGGATGCGGTTGACAATGGTCGCGCAGGTGTGCTCCACGGTTGCGGGCTTGACCACATGGAACTCGGTGTCGGGTTCGCCGGTGATCCACCAGTCGCACATGTCGCCGTCGTCGGGACCGTAGACCTTGCCGATGGTCTCCTCCTCGATGGTAATGCCCTGCATGGTCTCGATCGTCACGACGGCGGACATGCCGATGCAGTTGCCGGCCTTGATGGTCTTGCCAAGCGTTTCGGAGTACAGGTCATGATCCACGGTATAGGGGACGTTTTTCTGCGTGATGGACTTGATGGTCAGACCCAGCTTGCTGCAGATGGCCTCGCTGGCGTTCCAGGCATAGGAAGGCTCAAAGGCGTCGGGATGGGCGATCTGCGCCTCAAACTCGTCAAGCGTGAGGTCGCAGCCATGCGCTTTGGCCAGGGCAAGGCCGTAATCCTCGACGTTGTAGCTGTAGGCGCCCTTGATCTTCTCAATGTGATGGCAGCTTCCGGCAACCATGGCCACCATATTGATCCAGAAGGTATCCTGCATACCCGAGCCGGTGATGGTGCAGCCGTTTTCCTTTGCGAGGGCATCCAAACGGTTGGTCAGCGCTGCCGCTGTGGTCCAGGGATAGATCGCTTCTTCGCAGGTGGTGATGACATTGATGCCGCGAAGCACGCACTTCTCCACATGCTCGTAGATGTCGCCAACAAAGCTGAAGAGCGTTACAATGGCCACGTCTGGCGCACATTCGTCCAGAACCTTGTCCGCGTCGTTGGAAATCAGGACCCCCGTTTTCACGCCAAGCTCCGCAAAGTCGCCCACATCCTGGCCGATGATGTCGGGGTTGACGTCGATGGCGCCCACGATCTGCGCACCGTGCTCATGGAGATAGCGGAGAATGTATTTGCTCATCTTACCGCAGCCATACTGTACGACCTTGATCTTTTCCATTGCGAGGGAACCTCCTTGTTATTTTGTTAACAATAGTATAAACGCTCATCCTGCATGAGGGTCAAGCCTTTCGGGAAAAACTTACCGGGACCTGGAGGCGCAAAAACATGCTGCGCTGGTCGCTGTCGAAGACGTTAAATTCCGTCAGGACCTCGCAAAGATAGTCTCCCGCAAGGGCATAGCCGTTATGCACACAGAATTCCAGCAGCCTGCGGGCAGAGTCGATCTCGCCGTCATAATGGTCCAGATAGATGCAGGCGTACATGCCGCTGTCAAGGATGGAGGCGTCCAGACCGTATTCCTGTGCCTGCTTGTCCATGAAGATAAAGACGCGGTCGGCGATAAAGCGGCCCTGCCGGAAGTTCTGGCGCGTGATGGAGGTCCCGATGTTATAGGAGTGGACGTGCGGACAGTTTTTGGAGAGAATCGCTCTTCGCAATTCCGCAAGGGCCTGCTCATAGGAGCGGATGTCCTTTTCATAGAAGTTTTCGTTGCAGGGGATGCCCCAGATATAGCGCCGGTCGATGTATTCCAGGGCGATGGTCCCGGTTGCAGGCGATTTTCGATAGCGCTCGATGCTGGCGATGGCGCGTTCCACAGCGTTGTGGCGCAGCCGTAATGAACGCATCTGCTGATGAATCTGCTCGTTTTTCTGCACCAGGATCTCCTCGACCAGCGTGATGTCCTCCGCCGCCAGCACCTCGCGGATCTCCCGCAGGCTCATGCCGAGCTCTTTCATGTAGGCGATCATGTCCAGCCGCGCGTTCTGATGGATATCATAATACCGATAGCCCGTCAGCGCGTCCACATGCCGGGGCTTTAGCAGGCCGAGCTGATCGTAGAGCCGCAGGGTCGGGACTGTGATTTGATTCATTTCGGCCATTTTGCCGATGGAGAGAAGCTCATTCTTCATTCGTATCCTCCCTAAAGTCTCATCTACAAATAGAGTTTTTGAGAGACATTCGACATTCCGCTGCTGCTTCCCTGCAAAAATCAGCCCGCTCCTTTCACGAAGCGGGCTGAAAGCACCGGGGATTATCCTGCCATTCGGCCCACGAAGGCGACCGCAGCGCAGAGGACAACGCCTGCCATTGTGGGCAGCAGGACAGCCACAGCCGTCCATTTCAGGCTTCCCGTCTCCCGGTAGACTGTGAGCGTCGTGGTCGAGCAGGGCCAGTGGAACAGCGAAAACAGCGCCACGCACGCCGCCGTCCACAGCGTCCACCCGTTGGAAACCAGCAGAGCGCGCAAGGTTTCCAGCCCCTGCATCTCCACCAGCGTTCCCTGGCTCAGATAGGTCATGAGCATGATGGGCAGTACGATCTCATTGGCCGGGAATCCCAGGATGAAGGCCAGAAGAATCACGCCGTCCATCCCCAGAAAGCGCCCCAACGGGTCCAGCGCGCCGGCCAGCAGCTGCAAAAGCTGGGTGTCACCCACGCGGAGGTTGGCCAGTAGCCAGATCAGCAGGCCCGCCGGAGCGGCGACCTTGACCGCGCGGCCCAGCACAAAGAGCGTTCGGTCCAGCACGGAGCGCACCAGCACCTCTCCCACCTTGGGGCGGCGAAAGGGGGGTAGCTCCAGCGCAAAGGCGGAAGGCATCCCCTTGAGCACCGTGGCAGACAGGAGATGAGAGCAGGCCAGCGTAACCAGAACGCACAGGACGATGAGCAAAAGCAGCACCAGCGCTCCCATCAGCGAGCCGACCGCTCCCCCGGCAAAGACAAAAAACATGGAAATCAAAGCGATCAGCGTGGGGAAGCGGCCGTTGCAGGGCACCAGCGCATTGGTCAAAATGGCGATCAGGCGTTCTCGGGGGCTCTGGATGATCCGGCAGCCCATCACACCCACCGCGTTGCAACCCAGCCCCATGCACATGCACAGCGCCTGCTTGCCGCAGGCCCGGCAGCGCTGAAAGCAGCGGTCCAGGTTGAAGGCGACGCGCGGGAGAAAGCCAAGGTCCTCCAGCAGCGTAAAGAGGGGAAAGAAGATCGCCATGGGCGGGAGCATGACGGAGACCACCCAGCTTGTGACCCGGTACATCCCCGACACCAGCAGGCCGCAGAGCCAGTCCGGCGCGCCAAGGCCCACAAGGAAGGAATTGAGCTCTGGCTCAAAAGCGTTTAGCGTCTCGCTCAGCCAGGCGGATGGGACGTTCGCGCCCGAGATCGTCAGATACAGAACCAGCCCCAGCATGCACAGCATGATTGGAATTCCGGTGCGCTTGCTCGACAGGAGCCGGTCCAATCGGAGCTGGCGGCGCTCCTTTGCCGATTGCGCGGGATGGAACACCACGCGGCTGCAAAGCTCTCCGGCAGCGCGATACCCCTCCGAAATCACCGCGGCGCTGAGTCGTTCCTCAGAAAAGCCCGTCCTTTCCAGAGCGGACTTTTGGCCCTGAACGACGCTTCGGAGCGCGTCTCGCGCCGCGTCGTCCGCTTGCGCCATGAGGCGTGTAAGAAATCCGTCTCCGCTCAGCAGGGCGCGCAGGGCAGCGAAGCGCTCCGTCCCGGCCGCTCTGACGGCAGGAACCGACCGGCGGATCTGTTTGGAAAGCGCCTCCAGGGCGCGCTCTACGGGCTCGGGATAATGTAGAAGGCTGGTTTGCCGCCGCATGGGGGAATTTTCACACACCGTTTCAACGCGGCGCTTGAGCTCCTCCAGCCCCTGCCGCCTCCGTGCGGTCACGCCCACGACGGGCAAGCCCAGCAAGTGTTCCAGCAACGTCAGGTTTACGCCGATTTCCCTTGATCGCGCCTCGTCCATCATATTGACGCACAGCACCATGCGGGGACAGGCCTCCGCCACCTGAAGGGCAAGATTCAGGTTGCGTTCGAGACAGGTTGCGTCGCATACCACGATCACCGCGCTCAAGGACTCAAACGTCAGGCAGTCGCTCGCCACAACCTCCTCCGGCGAACCGCTCAGAAGCGAATAAGCGCCCGGAAGATCGGTCAGCGTCCATCCGCCACCCGATCCGCGCACGCGCCCACGCGCGGTCTCCACCGTTTTTCCGGCCCAGTTTCCCGTATGCTGCCTCAGTCCCGTCAAAGCGTTGAACACCGTGCTCTTTCCCACGTTGGGATTCCCGCACAGCGCCACGCGCCAGGCGCTCATCGCCCGCCTCCGCAGGCACGGCAGAGGATATTCCGCGCGTCCGCGCGCCTGAGCGCCACCACCGTGTCCTTGACGCGGTAGGCTTTCGGGTCGCCGAACGCTGAGGGAAACAGGCAGGTAACGAGGGTCATTTTTGTAAAACCCAGATCACAAAGCCGGGTGCTCATCGCTCCCGAGCCGAGAAGTTCGGAAATCAGGGCGCTTTGTCCGCTTTGCAGCATATCCAGCGTAAAGGCCTGTTCCATTGGGATGCACCACCTTATCGTTGGGGTTGAGGCGCGGCCTCGCGCCCTGCTTTCAAGGTATGATCTCAGGTGCGATGCGTGCTTGCCAATTCGGAAAAGCCATGATACCATACATTTGAATCATGCCATGCGCGTGACCATAGAATTTCCTGCAAGCGGCGGCGTGAGTTGAACGTTTTATGCGTGAAACCCTGCGCTGTGTATTTCTGAAGGAGGCGCTCATGATGCTTTCCAAACGCCCGTATATCCGCCGATGCCTGCTTTTGCTGATGGCGCTGGTCCTGCCGCTTTGCGCGGCATGCGGGGAAGAGACGGCGATGCCCTCGGCAGGCGAGCGGGATCAGACGATCCGCGTCTATCTCAGCCGCCTCAACCTCACCGACCGCATGGACCTGACGCTCGCTTCTGCCTACAGCGTGAACACGCAGGCCGGCGCGCAGATGCATTTTCAGGCGGGCAGCGAGGTGGCGCTGCTTTTGCGGGATGGGGCGCTCTATCTCTATTACGAGGGGATGAGCCAGTGCACAGGCCAGAGCGTAACGCTCCTGAGAAACGATACCCAGGGGGAGAGCGGCTTCTACCTGACCAACTATCCCGCGCTCTATGCCGGCGATTTGCAGCTTGATATCGTGGAAGGCAAGCTCCGTCCGATCCTGAGCATCCATGTCGAGGATTATCTCCTGGGCGTGGTGCCCTACGAGATGAGCGACTCCTTTCCGCTGGAGGCGCTCAAGGCGCAGGCCGTGGCGGCCCGCACCTATGCGCTGCGCAGCCAGGACCCGTCGCAGCCCTATGACGTGGTGGACACCACCAACGATCAGGTGTACCGCGGCTATCTCCCCGGAAACGATCAGACCGAGCTGGCCATTTCCCAGACGCGCGGCGTGTGCGGCTTTTATGCGGGCAGACTTGCCCAATGCTACTATTCGGCCAGCAACGGCGGCCAGACCGAGCTGGTGGAGACCGTTTGGCCTACCAGCGAGGACTACGGCTACTATGCCTTCGGCGATGATCCCTACGACCTGGCCAATCCCGAGAGCGTGGTGAGGTCCTTTGAAATTCAAAAGGCTTACGGGGAGGACGAAACGGCGCCCTATGCGCTTCGGAATCTTCTGGCCCGACAGCTCTCGGAGGAACTGACGGCCCTGGGCTACGATCCTGCCCCGGAGAGCGTGCGCGTGGACGAGGTCAGCGCCGTCAGCGTCGGAGGAAATTCGTCGGAGGATAACAAGTATATGACCAGGCTCACGCTGACGGTCTCCGTCAGCGGCCGCACGCGCAAGGCGGCGCCTCAGCCCGTCATCGATCTCAACGCCGAGGAGGTCAGCCTCTTTGAGGTGGTCGAGGAGACGCCCGCCCCGACGCCGACCCCGCAGACGACGGGGTTTGTGCCCATTGTCACCATAACCCCCAGCCCCACGCCAACGCCGGTCTATGGTCCCTTCACGCCCATCGAAACGCCCTTTACGCTCGAGCTGGATATCTTTCCCACCGCCGAGAGCGCGTTTGGCCTGGACATTACCGCCCACTACGACAATGAGCTGTGGAGCGTGCGGGAAACGGCCGACGCCTATATCATTGAGGCCAGGCGCTTTGGGCATGGCGTGGGAATGAGCCAGCGCGGCGCCCAGTGGATGGCTGGCGAGCACGGCAAGAGCTATCGGGAAATCATTGCGTTTTACTATCCGGGGCTTGAGCTGATGCGTTTTGAGGAGCAGCCTGCTCGCGCCACGCAGCCTCAGGAAGCGCTGGCGGCCACGCCAGGCCCTGCGCCTACCCCGACGCCGAGGCCTACGCTCATGCCCATGACCCTTACGCCCCAAGAGGGACAATGGCTGGCGACGGTAACCGAAATCGATGACGACAGCTCATTGAATCTCCGCCAGACCCCGGATCTGGGCGGGACCATCCTCATGCGCCTCTACAAGGGCCAGAGCCTGCTGGTTTTGGAGCGCTGCCAGCAGGAAGGGTGGGTCAAGGTGCGCACAGATGTTGCCGAAGGTTATGTCGTGGAGGAATACCTGACGCCCCGGCAGCCCTGACCGCGTCTTTTACAAGTGTGCGATGTAAAAGACCGGCGCTTTCTATGGCGTTTTTGCGAATTTTGTCGTATACTGATAGCGGCCATCCGCGCAACGATTCTGGATGCGCCAAAGGAGGAGGGCGCATGAACAGCTCCGCTGCCCCCAACGGCCGCCAGCCCCCCGAAACCCTTCCGCATCAGAGGCGCCGCCACGGTCGCGTCATGCGTTTTTTCAGCGGATACCTCATGTTCGTCGGAGCGCTGACCACGCTGTATGTGCTGGCGCAGGTGGTGGTCCTCGTATTTGTTGAAATCGGCAAGTGGATGCCCTGAACGGGCCCGGAGGATGACGCTTGAAGAAGTTCATAAAACGCCTGTTTGGTTTTGTGGTCTGCCTTGCGCTCGCCGTTGCGCTGGTGCGTGTCGGACCCTATGTCTATGAGCGCCTTTTTGGGGGCGCAGATACGCAGTGGATCAGCGAGCAGTTTTCCCAGACGCTTCGCGAAAAGAATGAGCTGGTCGTGTATGAGGTAGAGGTCACGGGGCAGGAGACCGTGACGCAGGACGCATGGCTCCTGGGCACGGTGCAGAAGGTCGAAATGCCCTATACCTTTCGCATGAGCTTCACGGTGGATCTGAGCCTCGCGGTCGTCAGCGCGCTCGACGATGGGGTGGAAGTCCGCGTGCCGCCGCCCGTGGCGGCCTATCCGAAGCTGATCGTTCAGGAGGATCAGGTGCGCACCTATGACTGGCTTTATCCCCTGACCCCCGAGCGCTATTCGGCGATCAAGCAGGAGACGGAAGACCGCCTGTTCAGCGATTACGGGGCAAACGAGGGCTACCTCTCCAGCGCATGGGATGTGACGGTGCGAAACCTGGAGTCGCTTTTCCGCTCTGTCGCCGAGCAGCGCGGCGGCGCGGACTGCGCCATCCGTGTGGTTCGGGACGACAGCCTCATCCCCGCTGAGACAAGCGAGGTTTAAATTCGTCCATCCTTTCAGCGGCGGCACGTCATCCGTGGGTGGCTTGCCGCCGTTTCCGTTCCGGGTGTTTTCCAAGTGTTCCAAACTATTTACAAAGTATGAAAAAAGCGTTACAATAAGCCGTAACCCTTGAATGAAAATCGACCGGAGGTGCCGCGAGTGCCCACTTTGACCAGTCTGGCATCCAATTTGACGGAAATCATAATCTATGCCGCCATCGCTCTGGTCACGCTGACCGGACTATGCAAATGCATCTATCCGCTTTTGCGAAATGCGGCTGCTTTGAACCGCGCGGTCATCAAGCTGGAGAAGAGCACGGCCGCGGGCGAGCGGCCCATCTGGCGCGAGGCGCGCTTTTTGGGGCGTTCGCTTCGCAACGAATGGCAGCAGTTTCTTCTTAATGCCGGTCAGCTTGACATGCGTGGAATTCCCTGCGACACCCGCGAGTACATCAATGAGGAAACCGTGGTGGACAAGCCGGGCCATGCCCAGCTTGCGGAGCTCATTCCGGGCCTGCTGACCTCGCTTGGCATTTTGGGGACCTTTATCGGGCTCATGCAGGGCCTCACCAGCGTGGACTTCAGCAACGCCCAGGGCACCATTGAGAGCATCCCGCAGCTGCTCAGCGGCATGCGCTTTGCCTTTGCCACCTCTGTGGCCGGCATCTCCTGCTCACTCCTGTTCAACATGTTTAACCGCATGTCCGCAGGGCGTGCCGTGCGCGCACTGGACAATTTCGAGGACGCTTTCTACGAGCTGGCCATGCCGCGTCCGCTCCAGCCTGACGTGCAGATGATGTGTCAGAAGCAGGACGAGGAGGTCCGCATGGCGCGCCTTGCCGAGAACGTTGGCAATCACGTGGCCGCCTCCCTTGAGATGGCCGTCGGACGCGCCATGGCGCCGCTGACCCAGTCGCTGGACACCTTTATCAAATGCGCCACGCGCGAGCAGGTGGACGGGGTACGGCGCATCGTGGGCCAGTTTGTCCAGCAGATGAACACCTCGCTCAGCAGTCAGATGACGGCGCTGGGAGATACGATGAACGTCGTCAATCAGGGACAGCTCCAAACCCAGCAAAACCTCCAGTCTACGCTGGACGCGGCGCGCGGCATGGCCAAGGACGCGCAGGCCATCCGCGAGGCCAGCGCGGAGATCGCAAAGCAGATGCAGGCCTTTGCCCAGGAGATGCTCAAGGAGCGCGACAGCCGCTCCAGCCTCCTCGACACGGCGCAGAGCGCCACCCACACCCTCACCGACCGCCTGGACGCGCTTTCCGAGTCGCTCAGGCGCATGCAGGTTGCGTCGGACATGCTGACCGCCGAGATGGACACGCTGCCGGAAGAACCCCGGGAACAGACGGATGCGGCGGCGGAGCTGTAAGGAGAGCGAGAGATGGCACGCAGACGGTATGTTCGGCGCAGCGCAGGCAAGGCGGACGGCGGTGCGTTCTGGATCAGCTATTCGGACATGATGGCGGCGCTTTTGCTGGTGTTCGTGCTGGTTCTGTGCTATAGCGTCTATCAGTATTTTCTGATGCTGGAGACCAAGACCGCCGAGCTGGACGAGCAGAGCGCTTTGCTCAGCGCGCAGCAGGCGACGTTGGACGACCAGCAAAAGGAGCTCAGCGCGCAGCAGGCGGCTTTGACGGACAAGCAAAACGAGCTTACCGCCGCGCTTACGCAGCTGGATGAAAAGGAAAGCCTGCTAAACGACCAGAGTCTCACGCTGGAGGAGCAGGAAAAGATCATTCTGGCGGCTCAGGCAGCCCTCAGCCAGAAGGAAGAGGAGCTCAACGCGGCCAACCTGGAACTGACCAGCAAGCAGCAGGAGTTGGCGGATGCCACCATTTTGCTGGGGCAGCAGCAGGAGACGATGAATGAGCAGCAACAGAAGCTGGACGATCTGGTCGGCGTTCGCACCAAAATCGTGCGCGACCTGACCGCAGCCTTGGGCGCGGCAGACCTCAAGGCCAGCGTGGACAGCAATACGGGCGATATCATGCTGGAGAGCGCCGTGTTCTTTGACGTTGCCAAAAGCAATATCAAAGAAAGCGGCCGGACGCTGCTGGATGAATTCATCCCTGTCTATCTCGGCGTTCTTCTTCGGCCCGAATACGTGGACTACCTGGGGGAAATCATCATAGAGGGGCATACGGATACCCAGGGGACCTACCTGGTCAACCTCGAGCTTTCTCAGGAGCGGGCCCTCAGCGTGGCCACCTACTGTTTGCAGATGCCCAGCCTGAGCGAAAGCCAGCTTGAAAAGTTGCGCGAGATCCTGACCGCCAAGGGCAAAAGCTATTCCGATCCCATCTACAACGATGACGGCACCATCAACATGGATGCCTCGCGGCGCGTCGAATTTAAATTCCGCATGAAGGATTCGGAGATGATCGACGAAATCCGCGACATTCTCAGCGCCGGAGGCGCGAACGAATAGAAAGGACGGTGCGGCATGCGCGGTCTGAAAATCGCGGCCATCGCATCGGTATCGCTGCTGATCGTGATGGCACTGATGGTGGGATATCTGTTTTTGACGGCCGAGGTCCGCGTGACCAGCGTAGCGGTGGAAGGGGTTTCAGCAGCTGATGATCCGGCCGCATTTGAGGCGCTCAAAACCTCCGTTGTAGACGAAACCTTTCAGGGCACGCTCTACCAAAAGCCGCTGGAGTGGGGAGAACCGGGAGACTACGTATATCTGAACTATACGCTTCGCCTGCGAAACGACTGTCTTGTCCCCATCGACATGATCGAGGTCCAGGTGGTTCCGCAGGCGACGGATATTCTCCAGATCGGCGATTTTACAGTAAAATCACTCGATCCCAAAAGCGAGGGCGACCTGAGCGTTCGGATTCTCGTCCCCAAGGACACACACTCCGTGAGAGAATTGATTGTTACTTATTACGTATGGGGCGTGAGCTTCAACCTCAAGACGACGTATGGCATGTAAAAAAAACCGGCCCGGGCTTCTCCCTTTGCCCGGGCCGGCGCTTTTTTCATGTCAGCCGATGGTGCCCACGAAGCGGTACTCCGCATCGAAGCGGGCAAAGATGGCGGGGGCGCCCAGTTCGATTTCGCCGACTTCCTCATTGCCGATGGACTGGGCGGGCGTGCGCGTGGTCATGATCGCCGCATCCTCAGGCGTGGCGCCGAAACGGATGAGGTTCTGGAAGGCGCGGACCATGGTCAGCGTGCTTCCGGCGAGGGTCCCGTCGGCCAGGCGCGCCGCGCCTTCCTTGACAAAGACATCCTGGCCGCCGAGCTGGTACTTGCCGTCAGGCATGCCGGCCGCCTCCATGGCGTCGGTGATGGCGACGGTGAGGCGGTTGCCCTTGCAGCGCATTATCATGCGCACGATGTCGGGATGGAGGTGGATGCCGTCGCTGATGACCTCGCAGGCCAGGCGGTCATCGACCATGGCCGCTCCGGGAACGCCGGGCGCGCGGTGGTTGAGCGGCGTCTGGGCGTTGAAGGTGTGGGTGACATGGGTCGCGCCGTGGTCGGCAGCCGCGTGGACGGTTTCCGCGTTGGCGGCGGTATGGCCGATGCTCACGGTGATGCCGCTGTCCGTCAGGCGCTTGATGAAGGGCAGCGCGCCCTCCTTTTCAGGCGCCATGGTAATCATGCGAACGATGCCCTCGTATTCGCCCGCGTAGGCCTTCCAGCTTTCCTCGTCGGGCAGGGTAAAGTACTGCTTGAGCTGCGCGCCAGCCTTGCTCTCCTCCAGATAGGGCGCCTCCATGTGCGCGCCCAGGACGATGGCCCCGTCGGGCTCCGGGCGGTCCATGACCGCCTTGATGCCGCGAAGCGCCGCCAGCGTATCTTCGGGGCTGGCGCTCATGGTGGTGGGCAGGAAGGCTGCGACGCCGAATTTCTTAAGCTCGCGGCTCATGTGGCGCACGGCTTCCTCGCCGTTCATCGTGTCCTGCCCCATGAACGCATGAATATGCACGTCCACAAAGCCCGGCAGCAGGAGATCGCCCTTGAGGTCCACGACCTCCCCGGATTCCACGGCGAGGCCCTGGCCAATGGCGGCAATCTTCCCGTCGCTGACAACAAGGTCCGTTCCCTCATGAAATTCGCCGTTGATAAAGGCTTTTGCATTTTTGATGAGCATTAGTATCATCCTTTCTCTTCACACCGCGGTCACTGGTTTTTGAAGGCGGTGTAGATTTCCTGGTAGAGCGTCTCCGTCGCGCCGACGTCTTCGATGAACTCCGCATCCGAAAGCAGCTCGGCGGGAACGTTCATCACGCTGGCTTCGCGGTACGTTTCGCTCAGATAGGCTTCGGCCGCCTGATTGACGCACATGTAATACTGATACTCGGCGTTATGCGCCGCCACCTCCGGCCGCATCAGGTAGTCCAGGAACAGATGGGCGGCCTCCGCGTTCTTCGCTCCCTCGGGAATCACAAAGCCGTCAATGCCGTATCCCAGGCCTTCCTTGGGATAGACGACCTTGAATTCGGGATGGTCAAGCTGAACCATGTAGACAAAGGGCGTAAAGAGGAACCCCACGCTGGCCTCTCCGCTGGTAACGGCGGTGTAGGACTCCAAATCGCCAAAGGTGCGGATGTTGGGATAGAGCAGCATCAGCTTTTCCTTCATTTGCGCCAGCACGTCCGGGTCAGTCTCGTTCATGCTCTTGCCCATGGTCTTGAGCGTGATGCCGCACAGCACGCGCGCGTTCTCCAAAACCGCGACGCTGTCGGCAAGCTCCGCGTTCCACAGGTCCTCATAGCCGGTGATTTCAAAGGACACGCGCTCGGAGTCATAGATGATGAGCGGGCAGCCCGCCATGTAGGGGATAACGTATTCGTTGTCGGGATCATAGGTCTGATTGAGGAAGGCGGGATTGAGATTTCCGTAATTACTCAGGGCGCTCAGGTCCAGCTTCTGGATCAGGCCCTGCTTGCGCAGGATGTCCAGCGAATAGTCGCTGGAGAGAATCAGGTCATAGTCCGAGCCGCCGCCCTCGGAAACCTTGAGCAGCATGCTGTCAATGGAGTCCATGGGGGACCAGATGACATCGATGCCGGTTTCCGCTTCAAAGGCGGCGATGGTGTCGCTGTCAACATAGCCCTCCCAGCTGAGGATGTTGAGGACCTGCTGCTCCTGGGCAAGGGCAAGCGCAGGGAGCATGAGAAGCAGTGAGAGGAAAAGAGCAAGCAGCTTTTTCATTAATACCAATTCTCCTTTCAGGGATGGGATTCCTCTGGAATACCTTCTTTTTTTATGCCAATCGCCGCTTTCGCATGCGATAGGTATCCATTCATGCACTGCGCCGTTCCATCCGCCGCTGGCGTGCAATGCGCACGGAGGAGATGTACCGGCTCAGCGCCACGGCGATGAATACCACGCCCATGATGAGCGTGCACAGGGCGTTTACCTGGGGGGAGACGCCGACCTTGACGCTGGAATAGATCTTAATGGGCAGCGTTCCTTCTCCCGCGCCGTAGACAAAGAAGCTGATTACAAAGTCGTCCAGCGACATCGCCAGCGCCAGAAAGGCTCCGCTGAAAATGGCGGGACGGCAGAGGGGGAGGGTGATGTCCCGGACCACGCGCGGGGGGCTTGCCCCCAGGTCGCGCGCCGCATCGAACAGGGCCGTATCCATGCCCACCAGGCGGCTCTTTACGTTGAGAAAGATGTAGGGAATACAGAACGTCACATGCGCCAGAATGAGGCGCAGATCGTTTCCGCGGATTCCCATGGCGTTGAAGACAACCATAAAAGCTAGGCCGAGAATGATCTCCGGGATCATGATCGGCAGGGACATCAGCGACTCCATCGCGGTATCCAGACGGGAGGAGCGGCCCTGTGCCCGATGCGCCATGCCGATGGCGCCCAGCGTGCCGATAACGCAGGAGACGAGCACCGCCCACAGCGCCACCCGGACGCTCAGAAGCAGCGCGTCGCCAAAGCCGCTCTGGTTGGTGAAGAGCTTTCCGTACCAGGCCGTGGTCCAGCCGGTAAAATCAATCGGGATGCGGGCCGTGTTATCGTTGAAGGAATAGATCACAACCACCACGATGGGCAGGTACATGATGACCAGCACGGCACCGATAAACAGCAGGGAACCAACGGAACGCTTTTTCATTGCGCCCTCCTAAAACATGCTCATATCGCCCGTGCCGCCGAGCCGGCGGTACACCGCGATTACCGCGCCGGTAACGGCCAGTAGCAGCACGCTCAGGGCCGCCGCCATCGGCAGGTCGCGGCTGTTGATGAGCTGCTGGATCAGCCCGCCCGCCAGCACGCTCTTGGAACCGCCCAGCAGGTCGTTTAGGAAAAACAGGCCCATCGAGGGGATAAAGACCAGCACGCAGCCCGCCATCAGGCCGGAAAGGGTCAGGGGAACGGTCACGGTGAAGAAGGCGCGAAGGGGCGTCGCGCCCAGATCGCGGGCGGCCTCGACCACGGAGAAGTCGAGCTTATCCACGGTGGTGAAGGTCGGCAGGATCATGAAGGGAATCAGCGCGTACACCATGCCAAGCAAAACCGCTCCGTCGGTATAGAGCAGCTTGAGCGGCTGCCGGATTATCCCGAGGTTGAGCAGGAAGGTGTTGATGGGGCCGTTGGCCATCAGCAGGATGCGCCAGCCGTAGATGCGAATCAGCGCATTGGTCCAGAAGGGGACGATGATGAGCAGCATTACCACCGAGCGCGGAACCGGCGGGAGCCGCGCCATGAGGTAGCCGAACGGATAGCCAACGGCGATGCAGATGAGGGTCGTTAACGCCGCCAGCTTGAGGCTTTGCAAAAGCACTTTGAGGTAATCCGGGGAAGCCAGGCGCGCGTAATTCTTAAGCGTAATTTCATCCGTCACACCCATGACCTCGCCCCGGCTCAGAAAGCTCAGCCCGATCACATAGAGCAGCGCGACAAAGACAAACACGATGCTCCACAGGTACATGGGCAGCTTGAGCAGCCGCGAGAAGCGCAGATCCTGCTTTTGCGAGGCGTCCATTTACATCGCCTCCCCGGTTGTGTCCGACACGAGGGGCGCGTGGCGCTGGCTCCAGCCCACATAGACCTCGCTGCCCACCTCGTAACTGTCCAGCTCCGCGGACTGGGTCACGGCGTTGAGCAGGAGCACGTCGTTTAGGGCAATTTGCGTATGCTGCATGCCGCCCGCGTATTCCTTGCTGCGGATAACGCCCCTGAGCGACATGCCGTGCTGGGGCGAGGTGCCGTAGCGGATGCGCTGTGGCCGGAGGCATAGTACCACCCGGTCGCCCGCCTTTGGCGAAAAGCCCGTCTCCGGCAGAGCGGGAAGGGAAATGCCGCCCACATCGAGCGACAGCTCCCCGTCCGCCGCGGAGGTGACGGTACCGTGCAGGAGGTTGCTCTGCCCGATAAAGTCCGCGGCGAACAGCGTGCGAGGATGCTCGTAGACCTCCTCGGGCGTGCCGGTCTGTTCGATCCGCCCGGCATTCATGATGACGATGCGGGAGGACATGTTGAGCGCCTCCTCCTGATCGTGGGTGATGTAGATAAAGGTGATCCCCAGCTGGCGCTGGAGCTGCTTGAGCTCCTTTTGCATCTCCTGACGGAGCTTGAGATCCAGGGCGCCCAGCGGTTCATCGAGCAAAAGGACCTTGGGCTGGAGCACCACCGCACGCGCGATGGCCACGCGCTGCCGCTGTCCCCCGGAGAGTTGGGAGGGCATGCGGCGCTCATAGCCCGCAAGCCGCACCAGGGAGAGCGCCGCCGTGACGCGCTCCTTTTGCTCGCTCTTTTTTATGCCCAGCACCCTTAGCCCATAGGCGATGTTCTGAAAGACATTCATATGGGGAAAGAGGGCATAGCTTTGAAAAACCGTGTTGACGGGGCGCTTTTCGGGCGGAAGGCCGGTCATGTCCGTCCCGCCGATGAGCACGCGGCCCGCGTTGGGGCGCTCCAGGCCGGCGATGATGCGCAGCGTGGTCGTCTTGCCGCAGCCGCTGGGTCCCAGCAGCGTCAAAAACTCGCCGGCGGAGACGTCCAGGCTCAGATCGTGCAGTACGGGCCCTTCGCCAAAGTCCTTGCAAAGCCCCTCCAGACGCAAAATGGGTTCATTCAATGACTTCCTCTCCCTTCTTTTTGGCGACGGCGCACAGCACATCCAAGAGCGCGCGGACATGGGGCCAGATTTCCTGATTGACGCTGTAGATCACCGCGCAGCCCTCCTTGCGCGCAATCACAAGCTGCGCGTCCACAAGCTGCTTCATGTGATAGCTGATGGTCGGCTGGGAGAAACAGAACGCGCGCGTGATCTCGCAGCCGTTCATGTCGCATCGGGACAGCATGCTCAGAATACTCAGCCGCGTTTCGTCGCAAAGCACCTTGAGAATGGGGATGGAAGCCTTAAAACAATCCATGAGCCAGCTTGACGCCTCCTTGGGACCGAAAATCGACATAGAAACATTTCTATATCGAAGATATTTTATATCACTTCCTCTCTCCTGTCAATATGGGCCTTTTGGCCTGTTTTAAGCCGAATCGGGCAAGGCGGCAAATTCCCGTGACAGCCCGGAAGAAACATGCTATAATGGAAAAACCGCACGGAAAGGAGGCGCGTTATCGTTGGGCGAAAACGTCGTGCGTGGGAAACATTCAGGAGAACTGGCCGGCAATCTGGACACTTCTTTTTTGAAGATTCTGGCGCTGTGCTTCATGTTTATCGACCACCTGGGCGCGGCGGTCCTCCCGCGCGTGGGAGAGCTGCGGATGATCGGCAGGATGGCCCTGCCGCTGTATGCATGGTGCCTGGTGGTGGGAAGCGTCAAGACGCATGACGCTGCGAAATATGCGCTGCGACTGCTGCTGCTGGCGGTTGTTTCACAGCCCCTGTACATGATGGCGCTGAACCACACCTGGACCGATCTAAACATCCTCTTTTTGCTCTTCCTTGGCCAGGTGGCGATTCAGGGCATCCGGGCGAGGTTCCTGGGTAGCCAGGTCTGGGTACCGGCGCTGTGCTTCGTGGCCCTGGGCTTTGTGCAGGTGGATTATGGCTGGCGAGGATTGGCTTTCATCCTGATCCTCTACCTGGCCCGTGGCTCCAGAGGCGGTTTGGCGGCCGCTTTTCTGGCCTATGCGCTTTTCTGGGGCAGCTCGTCCTCGCAGGTGACCAGCGTGTTCGGCGTTCCGCTCGCCTTCCTGTCATGGGACGGGCTTGGACCGGTTCTCTCCGCGTTCTTCCGGCTGCAGGGGCTTGTGTGGCTATCGCTGCCCCTCATCCTGTGCCGCACCCATACCGGCCTTCGCCTTCCGGGGCGCCTGGCCTATTGGCTCTATCCGCTGCACCTGGTCGCATTGATCGTGATCCGGCTGCTGACCGGGACCCCTCTGGAAACGCTGATCCGTGGTTTTTGACTGATTAAGGAGGAAGAAAAATGCTGCCCAACTACAAGATCTACGCAGACGCGGCGGCGGACATACCGCCGGAGCTGCGGGAACGCTACCACATTCATGTGCTTCCCATTGCGGTCACGCTGGGAGAGAAGACCTTTCAAAGCGGCCTGGAGATCACCAATGATGAATTTTACGCCATGATGGAGAAGTATGACGGTATCCCCGTCACCTCTCAGATCACGCCTTACGCTTTTGAGGAACTCTTTCAATCGGAACTTGCGGCGGGCACACGCGACCTGATCGTGCTGCTCATCAACGCCAAGGGCTCGGCGACGTACTCCAACGCCGTTACCACCCGGGAACGCTTTTATGCCGAAAACGAGGGCAGCGCAGAAAAGCTGCGCATCCACCTCTTTGATGGCGCGAGCTATTCGGGTGGCTATGGCTACGCGGCCATTCTGGCGGCCCAGAAGCTGGAGATGGGCGCAAGCATTGAGGACGTGCTGGAACTGATTCAGCGACAGCTGAAAAAGCAGCGGGTCTATTTTGGCCTCTACAGCCTGAAATACGCGGGCAAATCAGGCCGGATTCCCAGCGCGGCGGTGTTCGTGGGGGAAGCGCTGGGCATCAAACCCATCATGCAGGTGTGGGATCATGCCATCACCACCGTCGGCAAAGCACGCGGAGAGAAGAAACTCATCAAGGAGCTTGTGAAGATGGTGGATGACGACATGGAGCCCAATACGCCTTACAGCCTCGTCTACGGAAGCGATACGGCCGTTCGTGACGAGCTGGCCGAGGAGCTTTCCAAAAAGGTGGGTTATCCGCCGCTGTACCAGTTTCAGATCGGTGCGGCAATCGCCATCAATGCGGGTCCACGCGTGGTGGGCGCGATTTTTGAAACGGCGAAGAAAAAGCTCAGCAAAGAGGAAAAGGCCCGGGAAAAGAACGCCTGACCTGTCAGAAAAGTCGGGCCCGCTCCAGCCTGCCTGCCAGCGCCGCTGCAAGCGCGGCCTTGACCAGATCCAGCGGAAGAAAGGCCAGACAGTAGGCGCTCAGCAGCACCTCAAGCGGTACGGGAGCGTTGAGGTAAACGCCTTTGAGCACGGCGACATAGGGAAGCGCAACGAGGTAGCTGACGGCCACGCCGACCAGCGCCGCCCAATAGCGCTTCCCTTTTCGATTGCCCAGCCTGGAGAGGGCAACCGAGACGGCCGCCGCTTCAAAGGGAAAGGCGAGCAGATAGCCGAAGGAAGGGGTGGCGATCGCCGCGGGGCCTGAAGCGGCCGAAAACACCGGCAGGCCCGCAAGTCCCAGCAGAAGGTATGTGCCCAGGGTGTAAAAGCAGTAGCGCGGAGGCAGCAAGAGGCCGCATAGCAGCACAAAAAACACCTGTGAGGTGACCATCACGTCCGTCCCCGGGAGGGTGAACTTGAGCCACAGTGTAGAAACGATGATAAGGGCGCACATCAGCGCCGAGAGTGTCAACAGTCGTACTTGCTTGTTCATAAGGTTTCCTCCGCGTTGCGTATACCAATAAAAGATTTTTGGTATACGCATGATACGTCAAATGACGCCATTTGTCAAGGCTTCTTTTCCAGCCACACGCCGCATACCCTTCCACGGAAGGGGGCATGGGCATGAGCAACGGAAACGTCTCGGAGGGCGGCAACGCCGTGCGCAGCGCGCATACGCTGGCGATCGACAGACGGCGCCGCGCGTCCGTAACGGGCGTGACGGATGTATGCAGCTTTCATGAAACAGAGGTCGTTTTGAAAATCGATACCGGCGTGATGATCCTGACGGGGGACGGCCTGCATGTGGCAAAGCTGCTTTTGGAGGAAGGGCGGCTGGAGGTAGACGGGCATATCGACGGTGTGATCTATGAGTCGCCCAAAAGCGCCGCAAGGCGGCTGATTCCCTGGAAGTGGCGGAAAAAATGAAGCTGTTTTTTGAAACGGCGGGGCAGGCGCAGGCGTTTCTCACGGCGGTCCCGCTGGGGCTGCTGCTGGCCGCGTGCCTGGACGCCTCTGCGCTTACGGGACCGCTTCGCCCGCTGGCGGACGCCTTGCTGGTCCTCGGGGGCGGGCTGGCGCTGATGGTGGCAATGCTGCTGGTGCGCGATGAAACCCTGCGCATGTACCATCTTCTGGCCCTCCTGACCGGCGCGGTTCTCTATAGCCAGGGGATTGGGAGGCTGGTACGCATGGCCCGCGCCCGGATCCAAAAGCGAAAAAAAACTCGAAAGGCTGAGCCCTAAAGGCAGGAAAACGCCCCTGAGCGGAGAACTAAAAACATATATTGCATTTTGAAGGGGACGACCTGCCATGCGCAAGACGATGAACATCTGGGTCCTGATCGGGGTGTCCGCCTGCGTGCTGGTTGCTTTCTTCTGGTACAGCGGCACGCTTTCAAGGAGCATCGACGATCTCAACAGCACCTACGATGACGCCCAGATGCGCCTTAGCGAGTTGCAGGGCAAGCAGGCGGAGCTCAAGGATATGCTGGATACGGTCGGCAGCGATTCCTTTATCGAAAACCAGGCCCGTACCATGTACGGTTATATGATGCCCGACGAGATCCGCTTCGTGATAACCAATCCCGAAGCGCTATATGGGGATGATGAGATACCTTCCCGGTGACGGTGAGGGTATTTCCGTTTTTGTACCCAAAGGGGTAAAAATCTGATACAGATGAGGTGCTTGGGATGCGAGTTGCGGCCATTGGCATCGGATCCAATTCCCTGCGCATGCTGATTGCAGACGTGGCGCGCGGGCGTCTGAGGCGGCTGCACCGCTACCGTGAGGGGCTGCGCGTCTTTGCGGCGCTGGACCCTCAGGGGAACATCACCGCGGAAATGATGGACAAGGCCTGTCGGAGCGTGGGGGAATTCGTGCGGGAGGCGAAAGCGCAGCGTTCGCAGCAGATTCATCTCTTTGCCACCAGCGCCGTTCGTGACGCGGGAAACCAGGCCGCTTTTGCCGGGGCGCTTGAGGAGGCGACGGGGCTGCCTCTTGAGATTTGCAGCGGCGAGATGGAAGCGCGCCTTTCCTTTATCGGCGCGACGGACGGGGGGCCGTCGGGGCTCATCGATATCGGTGGCGGCTCCACGGAGATCGTTGCCGGCTGCGGCACGGATATTTACAGGGCCGTCAGCCTGCAGATGGGGGCGGTGCGCCTGTGCCGCATGCACCCGATTGAGAGCGTGGCGGACGCCTATGAAGTGGCAGGCATGGCGGATGCGATTTTGAAGCCTTCCGCCAGCGCGTTTCTTGCGGACAAGCCCTCGGCCTGGGTGGGGGTGGGCGGCACCTTCACCACCACTGCGGCGCTTGTTCAGCGGATTCCATGGGACCGGCGCGAGCATATCCACGGCTTTTCCCTGAGCCGGGAAAAAGTGCGCGAAGCGATGGAGCTCCTCGCGCCCATGCCCATGGAGGAGCGCCTCGTCCTTGAATGTCTCCAACCGCAGCGCGCCGACATCGTGGTTCACGGTATCGCCATTCTTCTGGCATGCATGAACGCGCTGGATCTTCCCGCGATCACCGTCAGCGAATACGGAAACCTGGAAGGATATCTCAAGGTTAAATATCTCTATTCTGGAAAGATCTGAGGGGAAAAAGGCCATTTTCTCTGTTTGCGCTTTTCTTTTTGTCCGATTTCTGCTATAATCATCTACGTTTGAGAACGGTTCATATGCATCCGGCGCATTTTTTGAATAGATCACCGAGACCCGTTCTATCAAAAAGCCCGCGGCGCGCCGCGCAGGGATGCGAAAAACAATATAGAACAAGGGGGATCCATAATGGCAAGCTATCAAACCAAGGACATCCGTAACATCGCCCTCATGGGGCATGGCAGCGAAGGCAAAACGACGCTGATGGAGGCACTGCTGTTCGCTGCCGGAGCGATCGACCGCCAGGGTCGCGTCGAAGACGGCAACACCGTCACCGACTTTGATGCGGAGGAGATCAAGAGAAAAATCTCCATCAGCGCGGCCATTGCGCCGATCGACTGGAACCAGAAAATGCTCAACGTTATTGATGTTCCCGGGTATTTTGATTTCGTTGGCGAGATGATGGGGCCCCTGCGCGTGGTGGAGACCGCCGCGATTCTGGTCAGCGCTGTCAGCGGCATTGCGGTCGGCACCGAAAAGGCGTGGGACTATGCCACGAAGAACAACGTCGGCAAAATGTTTATCGTCAATCAGATGGACCGCGACCATGCCAATTTTATGAAGGTGCAGTCGCAGCTGCGCGAGCGCTTCGGCAACAGCGTCGTTCCTATCCTTTTGCCCATCGGCGACGGCCCCAGCTACCGCGGCGTTGTCAACGTCCTGGAAAACAAGGCGTATGAGCGCGTCAACAAGGGCAAGCCCAAGGAGATTCCCGTCCCTGCCGAGATGGCCGACGATATTTCCGTGGCCATGGAGGAGATCACCGAGGCGGCCGCGATGGCGGATGACGAGTTGACCATGAAGTACCTTGAGGAGGGAGAGCTCTCCCACGAGGAGCTTTTGGAAGGCTTCAAGCTGGGCATGTTCTCCGGCCAGATCTGCCCCGTGGTGCCCTGCTCCGCGCTCACCGGCGTTGGCGTTGCCAAGCTTTTGGACGTGATGGCGGACTTCCTGCCCTCGCCCAAGCGCGCGGTCTACAAGGGCGTCAATCCCAAGACGGGCGAGGAAATCGAGCGGGCCTGCAACAGCGACGAGCCCTTCAGCGCGCTGGTCTACAAGACCATCGCCGACCCCTTTGTGGGCAAGCTCAGCCTCTTTAAGGTCATGAGCGGAACGGCTACCGGCAATGGCAACATCTACAACGCAAGCTGCGACAAGGCCGAGAAAGTCACCGGCATCTATGTGCTGCGCGGCAAGAAGCAGATCTCCACCCAGCTGCTCAACGCCGGCGATATGGGCGCCTTCTCCAAGCTCCAGTACACCAATACCGGCGATACGCTCTGCGATCCCGCCAACCCCATCAAATACCCGCCCATCGAATACCCGGCTCCCTGCATCAGCAAGGCGGTCTTTGCCGCCAAACAGGGCGAGGAGGACAAGGTCTTCGGCGGTCTGGCCCGCCTGATGGAGGAAGACCCGTCCATCAAACTGGAAAAGAACGTGGAGACCACCGAAACGCTGCTCTCCGGTCAGGGCGAATTGCACCTGGACGTGATCCGCAACAAGCTGGCCAGCAAGTTTGGCGCCAATGCCACCCTGCAGGATCCCCGGATTCCCTATCGCGAAACCATCAAAAAGTCGGTTAAGGTCCAGGGACGCCACAAGAAGCAGTCCGGCGGCCATGGCCAGTTCGGCGACGTGTGGATTGAGTTTTCTCCCATCGGCGATACCGGGATCGACTTTGAGTTCGAGGATGCCGTGGTCGGCGGCGTGGTGCCGCGCAACTTCATCCCCTCGGTGGAAAAGGGCCTGCGCGAGAACATCCGCAAGGGCGTCCTGGCCGGCTATCCGATGGTTGGCCTCCATGCCAAGCTCTATGACGGCAGCTACCACCCGGTGGATTCCTCTGAAATGGCCTTCAAAACTGCGGCGCGCATCGCCTACAAGAAGGGCTGCGCGGATGCGGCGCCCGTGCTTCTCGAGCCCATCATGCATGTGGAGGTCTATGTGCCCGACGAGTACATGGGCGACGTGATGGGCGATATGAACAAGCGGCGCGGCCGCATCATGGGCATGAACCAGGTGGACGGCATGCAGCAGCTCGTGGCCGAGGCGCCCCAGGCTGAGATGTTCAAGTATGCGACCGACCTGCGCTCCATGACCCAGGCCCGCGGCTGGTTTACGATGACCTTTGAGCGCTACGAGGAGGTTCCCGCCAACGTGGCTCAGAAGATCATCGAGAACGCGAAGCTGGATGAGGACGAGGAGGAATAATCCCGTCTTTGGTTATCAACGGAGGGACCGGTGCGCGTTTCGCATCGGTCCCCTTGTGCGCTCAGAGAAAAAGGAGGAAGCGGGTCCGTGATTACCACCGTATGCATGAATCCTTCCTTTGACAAGACGGCTTCGGTCGAGAAGCTTGTCGCAGGCGAGGTCAACCGCCTGCGCGACGTGCGCGTGGACGTGGGCGGGAAGGGCGTCAACGTGGCGGTCGTCCTCAGGCGCCTGGGCGTGCCGGTCGGCTGCGTGGGCTGTCTGGGCGAGCGCGGCAGGGAATCCTTTCTCAAAATGATCGCTCGAGAGGACGTGCCCTTCGCCTATCTTCCCATGCCCGGAGAGGTGCGCACGAACCTCAAGCTCGTCGATGAGAGCAGCCGCGTGATTACGGAATTCAACGAGCCGGGCATCCGCATGGAGGCGCAGGAGCTTTCGTCGTTCCTGACGCTCTTGAGGGAAAAGGCCGAGGGAAGCAGCTATGTGGTTCTCAGCGGGCGCCTCCCGGAAGGGTGCGCCGAGGACACCTATCAGCGCTGTCTCAAGGTGCTTGGTGGGACGCGCTGCGTGCTTGATTCCGCCGGAACGCCCCTGTTGCATGGAATCAAGGAAAAGCCGTTTCTCATCAAACCCAACCTGCCCGAAATCGAGGCAATCATGAAACGGGAGCTCCGTACGCTTCGGGGGCTGAGGGATGCGGCGCTGTTTTTGATCGACTATGGCGCCCAAAACGTCATCATCTCCATGGGCAAATATGGTGCCATGTTCGCAAGCCGGACGGAGGCTTTTTTCGCCCCTGCCCTGATGGTGGAGGCTCGCTCCACCGTTGGCGCGGGCGATGCGATGATCGGCGGCGTCCTGACTGGCCTGGAGCGTGGCGAGCGCATGGCGGACGCCTTCCGCTACGGCGTGGCGGCTGGAGCCGCCAGCGTCATGACCGACGGGACGCAGCTTCTGCGAAAGCCGGACTTTGAGGCGCTCTTGCCCAAAGTGACCGTGCAGGAAGTATGAAGACGGAGTTTGAACGCGCCTTTATCCGCGCCGGGCGGCGCGGGCAAACGCTGCTGGAAGACGGGCTGGTCGCCCTGCGGCCCAGGGAGTACAGCGGACACGTCGCGCAGCTTGGAGGCGCAAAATCCCTGATTTTTGACATTCTGATGAACTGCCCCTTTCCGGGGACGGCGGGCGAGATCGCGCTGAGGGTGGGGGAGGACGAAAGCCTTTTCTACCTGGGCCATATCGGTTATCATATCGATCCGCCCTTTCGCGGCAGGCATGCGGCCCTGCATGCCTGCAGGCTTTGCTTGCCAGTGTTTGCGCAGATGGGGATGCGCACCTTCGTCATCACCACCGACGAGGACAACCTCCCCAGCATACGAACCTGCGAGCGGCTCGGCTGCACGCTGGAGAGCACGGTGGACGTGCCCCTGTGGTGCCGCCAGGAATTTTCCATCAGCGCCCGAAAACGCCGCTATGTATACGCTCCCGGGACACCTGCAAACGATAAAATGCGGTAACGGCTTTTCTTTTTGCATAAGATAGGGTAAAATACAGGGGAAAGTTCTGGAAGGGTGGTGCCTCTTTGGACGCGACGATTCAGGGCTGCCGCATCTTTTACCGCCGTTCACAGGTGGAAAAGTCGGACGGCCCTACGATTTTGCTCCTGCACGGCTGGGGATGTGACGGCTCCATCTTCTCCTTTATTGAGCGGGGGCTGAACGAACGCGCGGATGTGCTTACTGTCGATTTTCCCGGCCATGGACAAAGCGGCGAGCCGCCTCAGCCCTGGGGTGTGCCGGAATATGCCGGGCAGATCGCCGGCCTGCTGGAATCGCTCTCCATTCCAAAGGTGCGCATCGTGGCGCACTCCTTCGGCGGCCGTGTCGCCGTCTATCTGGCCTCACACCGGCCGGAGCTTGTGGAGCAGATGGTTATTACGGGGGGCGCCGGAATCCGCAAGCCTCTGACGGACACCCAGAAGAAGCGCCAAGCCCGCTTCAAACGCATCAACGCCTTTTTCAATGCTCTCAAGCGCTTTTCCCCGCTTTCCGCCATCGTGGGAAGATGGCAGGAGGCGCTTCGCAGGCGCTATGGCTCCGCCGATTATATCCGTCTGAACGAGAACATGCGCCAGACCTTCTCCAAGGTCGTTTCCCAGGACCTCTATCCCTTCCTCAAGGACATCCAGGCGCCCACGCTCCTGGTGTGGGGGAGCGAGGACACGGAAACGCCCCTGTGGATGGGCGAGCAGATGGAAAAAGCCATCCCCGACGCGGGATTGGTGGTGTTTGAGGGCAGGACGCACTTTGCCTTCATCGAGGAATGGCAACGCTTTTTGACGATTGCCAAGCAATTCTTTTGGGGAGGTCAGACGGCATGAATCTGGGTGCGCCGCTTCTTCGCTGGCTGACGCTGCTTTCGCCGGTATGCTGCTGCCTGTTTTCCGCACGCGGTATTCTGCATTTTTTTCAGCTGGAAAGCTACCAGTTTCCGGGCTATTTCCGCTCCCTCAAACGCAACCGCGTTCACAGCCTCCTTCCCGGCCTTTGCTCCTGCGTGGCCGTGCTGGTGCTGCTCTATTGCTTTGACCTGCTCGCCCTGCGGGAAGCGCCGGGATGGCTCGCAACAGTCGCGGCTGTCCTGCTCCTGCCGCTGTCGGCCGGAGCCGGGCTTTTGATCGGCCGCGTCTTTTCTCCCAAACGCGCCAAGAAGAAGTTCGTGCTCACCGGCCGCGTAAAGCGCCTCTATGCCGTGCTCTTTCTGGTGATGACGCTCATCAGCGCCCTGACGGCGCAGGCGCCATGGGCGGTCTTTCCCGCGCTGTGGCCGCTTTTGCTGCCGCTGGTTGTCGCGCTTGCGGGGCTCCTGGCCTGGCCGCTGGAGAAGGCCATCAGTGAGTGCTATTTCCGTGACGCACGCCGAAAGCTCCTCTCCAACCCCAAGCTCGTGCGCATCGGCATCACGGGAAGCTATGGTAAAACCTCCGTCAAGCACATCCTGGGTACGATTTTAAGCGAGAAGTACCCGACGCTGATTACCCCCGCCAGCTTCAATACCCCCATGGGCGTCACCCGCGCCATCCGGGAAAAGCTCCTGCCTTCCCATCAGATCTTCGTGGGAGAAATGGGGGCGCGGCATGTCGGCGATATCAGGGAGATGTGTCGGCTGGTGCATCCCACCATCGGCATCATCACCTCCGTGGGGCCGCAGCATCTGGAAACCTTCAAAACCATTGAGCGCGTTGCCGCCACGAAGTATGAGCTGATCGAGGCCCTGCCCGCGGAGGGCTCCCACAGCTATTTCTATGATGACGCAAGCTATGTGCGGCAGATGTACGAGCGCACCCGCAAGCCCAAAACCCTCTGCGGGACCGACCCGGAGCATTGCGACTGCTGGTGCGACGATGTGCGCGTTTCAGCCGAGGGAAGCCATTTCACGCTGCATATCCGCGGCCTTGGCAGCATCGAATGTCAGACCCGCCTGCTGGGCGAGCACAGCATCCACAACATTTTGCTGGCTGCGGCCGTGGCAGCCGACCTGGGGCTGACGCTACGCCAGATTTCGCACGGGGTGGAAAAGCTCGCGCCCGTGAAGCACCGGCTGGAGCTTTTGACGCATCCGGGCAGCTTCACCATCATCAACGACGCCTTCAACTCCAACCCCGTCGGTGCGAAGGCCGCGCTGAAGGTGCTTCAGGGCTTTCCCGCGCGCCGCATCATCATCACGCCCGGCATGGTGGAGCTGGGGGAGCGGGAGGCGGAATACAACCGGGAATTCGGGCGCGAGATGGCCTCCTGCGTGGACATCGCCATCATCGTGGGCAAAAACCGGGCCGTTCCCATTCTCGAGGGCCTGAAGGAAGCGGGCTTCCCGGAAGAAAACATCCACCGCGTGGACAGCCTGGAGGCTTCCACCGTCCTGCTTCACAGCCTGGTCCGGCCCACGGACACGGTGCTTTATGAAAACGATCTTCCCGATCATTATCAGGAAGCCTGACTGGAGGAACCGATATGAGCAAGATCCAACTGGGCGTGATGTTCGGCAGCCGCAGCTGCGAGCATGAGGTGTCCATCATCAGCGCCGTGCAGCTCATGCGCGCCGCAGACCGCCAGACGTACGATGTGATCCCCGTCTACATCAGTAAAAAAGGAGAATGGTACACGGGCGACGCGCTGCTGGATATCTCCGCCTATACGCCCTTTGACGAGAATCGAAAGGGCGTCGTGCGCGTCAACCTGGACGTGACCGCAGGCTCCGGGACGCTGACGCGCCTGGAGCGGGGCAAGGGTCTGCTGGGCAGGGACCGCGAGGTGATCGTCGCCCGCCTGGACTGCGTGATCCCGGTGTTTCACGGCATGCATGGCGAGGACGGCACCATTCAAGGGCTCTTGGAGCTGTGCAACATCCCCTATGCCTCCTCCGGCGTCGGCGCCAGCGCGATGGGGATGGATAAGGTGTATATGAAGCAGTTCTTCCGCGGCGCCGGCTTCCCGGTGCTGCCGAGCTGCTGGTTTTTGCGCCGCGCCTGGGACGAGGACCCGAAGGCTGTGATGGATCGAATCGAAAAGGAGCTTTCGTATCCCGTGTTTGTAAAGCCCGCCTCGCTGGGCTCCTCCATCGGAGTGACCAAGGCGCGCGACCGCTCCTCGCTGGAGGAGTCGCTGAAGCTGGCCTTTGAGTTCGACCGCAAGGTGCTTGTGGAAAAGGGGCTGGAGGACCCGCTGGAGCTCAACTGCTCCGTGCTGGGCTATAACGGCCAGGCCCGGGCCAGCGAGATCGAGATGCCCATTTCCGGCGGAGACCTGCTCACCTTTATGGACAAATATCTGGCCGGCAACTCGACCAAGGGCATGGCCTCGCTCAAGCGCGTGCTGCCCGCGCCCATCGAGCCGGAATTGCGGGAGAAAATCCGAAGCCTGTCCGTGGAGATCTTCAACGACATGGACTGCAAGGGTGTGGTGCGTATCGACTACATGTACGACGCGGCCAGCGACGGTCTCTATATCACCGAAATCAACACCATTCCCGGCTCCCTGGCCTTCTATCTCTGGGAAGCCGGCGGAATGTCCTACGGCAAGCTGGTGGATGAGATGGTCCGCTGCGCCATGGAGGCGCAGCGTGACAAGGATGACAGCAACTATGCCTATTCCTCGGACATCCTCAGCAACATCTCCCTGGGCGGAAAGGCCGGGAGCAAAGCGGGGCTGAAAAACGCCTGAAACGCACAAAGGAGCACTATGGTCGAGCTAGCACAGATCAAGGACCCGGCGGATCTTCGCCTCCTGTCGCGCGAGGAATGTGAGGAACTGGCTGACGATATCCGCACCAAAATCATTCAAACCGTTTCCCGCAACGGGGGGCATCTCTCCTCCAACCTTGGCGTGGTGGAGATCACCCTGGCGCTGCATCGCGTGTTTGACACGCCGCGGGATAAGATCATCTTTGACGTAGGCCACCAGGCGTACGCGCACAAGCTGGTCACGGGGCGCTATGACGCCTTTGACACGCTGCGCACCTATGGCGGTTTGTCCGGCTTTCCCCGCCGGTGCGAAAGCGAATATGACTGTTTTGAAGCGGGTCATGCTTCCACGGCGATCTCCGCGGCGCTGGGTCTTGCGCGGGCGCGCGACGCCCGGGGGGAGAAGCACCATGTTGTGGCGGTGGTGGGCGACGGCGCGCTGACCGGCGGCATGTGCTACGAAGCGCTGAACGACTGCGGGAATTCCAAAACCCGCCTGATTCTTGTGCTCAATGACAACGAGATGTCCATCGCCCAGAACGTAGGCGCCCTGAGCAAGCACCTCTCCAGCCTCCGGGCCAGCGTGGGCTGGAACAGCACCAAAAAGCGGGTCAAAAGTCGTCTGGCCCGCCTGCCGGTTCTGGGGCAGCCCATCTACCGCGTCATCCACACCACCAAGCGCATGATTAAAAGCATATTTGTCGACGAGGGCTTTTTTTCCGCGCTTGGCTTCCGCTACCTCGGCCCCATCGACGGCAATAACCTCGCCGCCGTGGAGGGCATGCTCAGGCAGGCCAGGCAGCTAGACGAGCCGGTGGTCATTCACTGCGTGACCAAGAAGGGATATGGTTACAACCGCGCCGAACGCCGCCCGGAAGACTTTCACGGAACGCCGCCCTTTCTTGTGGAGACGGGGCAAGTCAGCGCTGGCGGCCGCCAAGCCAACGGCGAGGTGGCCATGCGTGCGCTTATTGACATCGCCAGGCGGGATCAACGCATCGTTGCCGTCACGGCTGCCATGCCGCTTGGCACCTGCACGCATCTGTTTGAAGCGGCGTTTCCCGATCGCCATTTCGACGTGGGGATTGCCGAGGAACACGCCGTTACGATGTGCGCAGGCATGGCCTCTGGCGGCCTGCGCCCGTTTTTCTTCGTCTATTCCACTTTTTTGCAGCGCGGATACGATCAGGTACTGCATGATGCCTGCATCCAGAAGCTGCCGGTGGTGTTCATGCTCGACCGCGCCGGCATCTCCAACGAGGACGGCCAATCCCACCAGGGGTTATATGACTTTGCCTACCTGCGCCATATTCCGAATATGACGGTGCTCGCGCCCGCCGACGCGGCGGAGCTTGAGGCGATGATTCCCGCGGCGCTGAAGCTGGGCGCTCCCTGTTCCATCCGCTATCCCAAAAATGCCGAATGTCTCCCGGAGGGCTACGAGATTCGGGAATTCGCTATCGGAAAGTGGCAGATTCTTCGTGCTGGGGACGATGTCGTCCTTCTGGCAACGGGAACCATGACGGCGGCGGCGTTGCGCGTCGCCGAGACGCTTGCGGGCGAGGGGATGCATGCCGAAGTCATCAACGCCTCCACGATCAAGCCCCTGGATGGCAAATGCCTCGAGGGCCTGTTTGCGCGCGGCCTCCCGATCCTGACCCTGGAAGAGCACGTGGCGGCGGGCGGCTTTGGAAGCGCCGTGCTGGAATATGCCGCATCCTGCGGGGCATGTGTGCCCGTTCGTGTGATGGCTGTGGGCGATTTGTTTGTACAGCATGGCGATCACAGGCATCTGCTCAAGGAGGTCGGCCTGGACGACGAAGCCATCGCCCAGGCGGTGCGGGAAACGGTGCGCAGAGAGGCGGCGGTCTGCTATGTCCGATAAGGTGAGGGCGGATCAGGCGCTGGTCAGGCAGGGGCTTGCCCCCAGCCGCGAAAAGGCGCAGGCGCTGATTATGGCGGGCCAGGTTTACCGCCAGGAAGTCAAGGTGCTCAAGGCCTCGGAAAAGGTGGCGCCGGATTGCGAGCTGACGGTCCGCGGGCATGCGCATCCCTTTGTGGGAAGGGGTGCTTTGAAGCTGGACAAGGCGCTGAGGGTCTTTGACGCCGATGTGACGGGCGTGATTGCCATGGATATCGGGGCGGCGACCGGCGGCTTTACGGATGTGCTTTTGCAAAACGGCGCAAAACATGTTTACGCCATCGACGTCGGATACGGTCAGCTCGACTGGAAGATTCGCAGCGACCCCCGCGTGACCGTTCTGGAGCGTACCAACGCGCGCTATCTCACGCATGCGCAGATTCCCTGTGTCCCGGACGTGACGGTGATGGACGTTTCCTTCATATCCGTCAGGCTGATCCTTCCTGTCGCCGCAGAGCTCATGGAGCGCCGGGGACGGTTTTACATCCTCATCAAACCTCAGTTTGAGGCGGGCAGGGAGCACGTTGGCAAGAAAGGAGTCGTGCGCGACCCGAATGTCCACCGCCAGGTCGTGGAGGAAATCGCCGCCTTTGCGCCCGGCTTCGGCTATTGCATGACGCAGGTCGATTTTTCGCCCATCACGGGGCCGGAAGGAAACATCGAATACATCGCGCAGCTTCTTCCGGCTTCGGACGGCGTGCCACAGGTTACTCCCGAACGCATTTTGCAGGTTGTCCAGCAGGCGCACGCGACGCTTGACTGAAAAAAACACATCGTGCATAAACATGCATCCTTGCATACTTATGCACGATGTGTTATACTATGCACTGAAAGGCGGGGTCCGTATCATGAGATCGGTCTATATCCTCATGCATCAGCGCAAGCCGGATACAGGCGTTCTTGCGCGCCGGGTGCTGGAAGCGCTCGGGGAAGCGCATATCGCCGCATCGGCGGAGTCCTGGCTTTGGGAGCGTCTGGACGGCGGTACGCGCCGGCTGCTTTCTGATTTCCCGCCGGAGCGCTGCGAGGCCGTCATCTCCATCGGCGGAGACGGGACGCTTCTGCGCGCCAACGCGCTGGCCGTCCGATCCGGCCTGCCCGTTTTGGGAATCAATGTGGGACGCGTGGGCTTTCTGACCGAGGTTGAAATCGACCGGCTGGAGGAGGCGTGCGGACGCCTGGCCGATGACGCATATACCCTCGAGGAACGGATGATGCTCAGGGCCACGGTGGGGGAGCGTGAGTCGCTTGCCCTCAACGACGTGGTCCTCAGCCGGGGCGGCTATGCGCGGCTCATCGGCGTCAATGTCTGGGTGGACGGGGATCAGGTCGGCCCGTTCATCGCAGACGGCCTGATCGTATCCACGCCAACCGGCTCAACGGGTTACTCCCTTTCCGCCGGCGGGCCGCTGGTTTGCCCCGAAGTCGAATGTATGGTCCTGACGCCCATCTGCGCCCATTCGCTTCAGCATCGTCCCGTCATTACCTCCGCCGCGCAGACGATCACCATTGAGCTTGACGGCGACCATGACGCCATGATGGCGGTGGACGGGCGCGAGCCGATCCGCTTTTCCAAGGGCCAGACCCTGACCATCACGCGCTCGGAGCATGCAGCGCGCTTTATCCGCCTTGGCCCCAAGAGTTTTTTCAACACCATTCGGATCAAGCTGTCCGAATGGAGCCGCTGACAAAGGAGCGTTGATACCTATGAAGTCTGCGCGTCAGATCGCCATTTTGGAAATCATTGCGGAAAAGGGAATTGAAACGCAGGAGGAGCTGGCCGATGCGCTGCGCCTGCGCGGCTTTCAGGTGACGCAGGCCACCGTTTCCCGCGACATCAAGGAGCTTCGGCTCATCAAGGCGCTCGCTTCCGACGGCAGCTACCGCTACGCTACCGCCGAAAAGGGAGAAAACGGCCTCAACGAACGGCTGATCCGCATGTTCAGCGAAACGGTGGTGAGCATGGTCAGCGCCTACAACCAGATCATCATCCGCACCCTGTCCGCCAGCGCGAACATCGCCGCGGAAACCATCGACAGCCTGCAATGGCCCGAGGTCCTGGGGACCATTGCGGGGGATAACACCATTTTGATGATCGTCAGAACCGTCGAGGAGGTGCGCCCGGTCATGGAGCGCCTCAACGCCATGATCCGCCGCTGAGGACGGCGGGGAAGGGAGACGGCAGGCCATGCTTGTGTCGATGACCGTGCGCAACATCGCGCTGATTGAACACCTTCAAATTGATTTTCAAAAAGGGATGCAGGTTTTGAGCGGCGAAACCGGCGCCGGCAAATCCATCATCGTCGACAGCATCAACCTGGTGCTGGGCGAGCGCGCGGACCGGGGTCTGATCCGCTCCGGCTGCGAGCGGGCCTCCGTGGAAGCGCTGATTGATGTTTCCGACGCTCCTGGCGTGGAGGCGGTTCTTGAGGAACAGCAGCTGGAAGCCGAGGGCGGGCTAATCAGCATCCAGCGGGAAATCTCCACGGGCGAGCGCAACATCTGCCGGGTATGCGGCGTGATCGTTCCTTTGGCCTATTTGCGCAGGCTTACGGGATTGCTGGTGGACGTCCACGGCCAGCACGCGCACCAAAGCCTTCTGGACGCGGAAAACCACATGGGGTTTCTGGACGCCTTCGGCGACGCGGCGTTTGAGCAGCTCAAGCAAAGCGTAGAGGCGCGATACCGCTTATGGCGGGAGAGCAGCGCCCGCTTTTCGGCGCTGCGCAAGGAAAACGCACAGCGCGAGCAGCGTCAGGAGTATCTTGCTTCGCGTCTGAAGGAGCTGGACGCAGCGCAAATCGAGGTGGGGGAAGCAGATCGCCTGACTGCCGAGCGCGACCGCTTTGCCAGCGCCGAGCGCATTGACGGCGCCGTGCGCGCAGCCTACGGCGCGGTAATGGACGGGGGAAGGGCACAAAGCGCCATGGATTTGATTCGCGGAGCCATGGAGCAGATGCGCAGGATCGGAGAGCTTGATCCGCGCTTCAAGGCACTGGCCGACCGGCTTTCCTCGGCGTTTTATGAAACCGAGGAGCTGGGGATCGAGCTGAGGGACATTCTGGAAAGCGAGAGCTTTGACCCGGAACGCAACGAAGCCATTCAGGAGCGCCTGGACTTGATCCGGCGGCTGGAGAGGCGCTACGGCATGGCGGCGGATGATCTGGTGAAGCGGCACGAGGAGATGCGAAGCGAGCTAAGCCACCTGGAAGGCATGGAGGACCGGCTGCGGCGCGCGGAGGCCGATTATAAGGAAAAACTGAAGGCCTACCGGCTGGAGGCGGCGCAGTTGACGGCCGCTCGCAAGGAGCTTGCGTCGCGCTTTGAGCGCATGATGGAGGCGCAGCTAAAGGATCTCGGGATGCAAAACACGCGCTTCGCCTGCGTATTTGAGGAGCCGCCGTCCGACCGAAAGAAGGTTCCCACCGCAAGGGGCGACGACCATATCTGCTTCTATATCGCTCCCAACCCCGGCGAGCCGCTCAGGCCGCTGGATAAAACCGCCTCCGGGGGCGAGCTGTCGCGCCTGATGCTGGCCATGAAGGCCGCCGGCGCCGAGCATGGGGGAATCCCCTGCATGATTTTTGACGAGATCGACACGGGCATCAGCGGCCATGTCGCCCAGTCTGTGGCCGAAAAGATGGCCGCCATCGGCCGCTATCATCAGGTTCTGTGTGTGACGCACCTGGCGCAGATCGCTGCCATGGCCGATGCGCAATTTCTGGTGGAAAAGCAGGTTTCCGGAGGCCGCACCCATACCACCGTAAGGGCTTTGGACGCGGAGGGGCGTGTCGGGGAGATCGCCCGGCTGATCGGCGTGACCGAGCGCCAGCAGGAAAGCGGCCTGGCTCACGCGCGCGCGCTGCTCTTGGCGGCGGAAAAATGGAAAAACGGGGCATAAAACCGCTTCGGAATTTGAAAACATCTCTTTCCCCATCAGGCAGAATGTGCTATACTTATGTATGGCATAAATGCTTTGGTCAAAACAGTTCAGGAAGGACGAGAGAGCATGAGCACCGTACACAGTTTTCCCGGCGGAACCCATCCGCATGAGGGAAGAGGCGGCAAGGCGGTTACCGCTGGGCTGCCCATCGTGGAAGCGCCGCAGCCGTCGCGCGTGGCCATCCCCTTGCAGCAGCACATCGGAGCGCCCTGCAAGCCCCTGGTAAGCAAGGGGGATACCGTCAAAGTGGGCCAGATGATTGGCGAGCCGGCAGGCGTGATGAGCGCCGCAGTGCATGCCTCCATCTCCGGCACCGTGGTCGATTGCCAGCCGTGCATCTTGGCCAACGGTACGCAGCAGATGTGCGTCATCATCGATAACGACTTTCAGGACGAATGGGTGGCGCTTACCCCCACGGCCAATCCCGAGTCCATGAGCGTCCAGGAGCTTTCCGACCTGGCGCGGCGCATGGGCATCGTAGGTCTTGGCGGAGCGACGTTCCCAACGGCCGTCAAGCTCAACGTGCCCGCCGGCAAGAAGGTTGACACGCTGGTCCTCAACGGCGCCGAATGTGAGCCGTATCTCTCCGCCGACCACCGCCTGATGCTGGAGCACGCCGAGCAGATCGTCTCCGGCGCGCGCATCGTGCAAAAGGTTCTGGGGATCGAGCGGGTGATGATCGGCATTGAGGACAACAAGCCCGACGCTGTGGAGGTCATGCGCAAGGCATGCGCGCAATATCCCGAGTTCAGCGTCACCGCCCTCAAAACCAAGTACCCGCAGGGCGGTGAAAAACAGCTCGTCTACGCGCTCACCGGCCGCAAGGTCAAGATGGGCGGACTGCCGCTGGATATCGGTGTTGTGGTCTGCAACGTGGGCACCTGTCACGCCATCTGCCGCGCCGCCCATGAGGGCCGTCCGATCGTGGACCGCGTGGTGACGGTTGGCGGATGCGTGGAAAAACCGGCCAACTACCTCGTGCGCATCGGTACGCCTGTGGAATGGCTCCTTGATACCTCCAAGGGGCTTTTGCCCGAAACCAAGATGCTCATCTATGGCGGCCCCATGATGGGCATGGCCATCAGCCGCGAGGACATTCCCGTAACAAAGGGCTGTAGCGGGATCCTGGCCCTGGACAAGTTGGGCGCCCTGGCGGATGAAAGCCCCTGCATCCGCTGCGCGCGCTGCATGAACGCCTGCCCGATGAACCTGGCTCCCGCGGCGATTGACCGCGCCGTGCGCAAGGACCTGTTTGAGGCCGCCGAAAAGCTCAATGTGCTCAACTGCATGGAGTGCGGCGCCTGCACCTTCGCCTGCCCGGCGCGGCGCAACCTCACGCAGAGCTGCCGCGTAGCCAAGCGCATCATCACGCAACGGCGCCGGGAAGCCGCCGCGCAGAAAGGAGCCCACTGATATGCAAAGGAATCTGGTCGTATCTTCGTCTCCTTTCCTGCGCGACACCTCTGTGTCCACGCGCAGGCTGATGGGGGATGTGGTCATCGCGCTGCTGCCCACCGCGCTGGCAGCCATCTGGTTCTTCGGAGCCCCCGCGCTGGCGCTGATGGTCGTCGCGGTTGCGTTTGCGGTGCTCTCCGAGCTCGTCTATGAGAAGATCGCCCATCAAAAAAGCACCATCATGGACCTCAGCGCCGTAGTAACCGGCCTGCTGCTGGCCTTCAACCTGCCTGCTAACGCGCCCTGGTGGATGGCGGCGATCGGCTCGGTCATCGCCATTGTGCTGGTCAAGCAGATGTTTGGCGGCATCGGTCAGAACTTTATCAACCCCGCGCTGGCCGCCCGCACCATTTTGATGCTCTCCTGGGCGGGCCTCATCGCCGCGACCGCCATGCCCATGGGCGGGCAGATTTTCGGCCTGACCTCCGGCACGGTGGACACCGTCGCCTCCGCGACGCCGCTTGTTTCCAGCAGCTATTCGCTCTGGCAGCTTTTCATCGGCGACGTGCCCGGCATGCTGGGTGAAACCTGCAAGCTGACGCTCATTCTGGGTGGCGTGTATCTGATCGTACGCAAGGTCATTGACTGGCGCATCCCGGTCTTCTTTATCGGCACCGCCCTGATCCTGTTCTGGATCCAGACCGGCGTCTTCTACTCTGTGGAAAGCGGGACGGACAATGCCCTCTACCAGCTTCTCAGCGGCGGCCTGCTGCTGGGCGCCTTCTTCATGGCCACGGACTATGTCACCAGCCCGGTCAGCAAGTGGGGCAAGGTGATTATGGGTATCGGCTGTGCGGTTATCCTCTTTGTGATCCGCACCTACAACAACAGCTATCCCGAGGGATGCTCCTTCGGCATCCTGTTCATGAACGTGCTTACGCCGCTCATCGACAAGTGGACCATGCCCCGCACCTTCGGCGCGGTGAAGCCTGAAAAGGCGAAGAAAGGCGAGGCTAAGCAGGGAGGTGCGAAGGCATGAAAAACAAATCCTTGTTTCATGTGTTTACAAACGGTCTGTTGAATGAGAACCCCACCTTCCGCCTGCTGCTGGGCATGTGCCCGACGCTGGCCATTTCCACGGCTGCGTCCTCCGGCGTGGGCATGGGGTTGGCTACGACGTTCGTGCTGGTGTTTTCCAACATGGTCATCTCCATGCTTCGCCATATCATTCCCGAGCGCGTGCGTATTCCGGGCTTCATCGTGGTCATTGCAACGTTCGTTACCATCATCGACCTCATCATCAAGGCGTTTTTGCCCTCCATGTCCGATTCGCTGGGCATTTACATCCCCCTGATCGTGGTCAACTGCATCATCTTTGCCCGCGCTGAATCCTATGCCTTTAAAAACCCCGTCCTCCCGTCCGCCGTGGACGGCCTGGGCATGGGTCTTGGCTTCACGTGCTCGCTGACGCTTTTGTCCTCCGTGCGCGAGATCATCGGCAGCGGCAAGTGGTTCGGCATGCAGGTCATGCCCGAGGCATACAAGCCCATGTCGGTCATCATCACCCCGTCGGGCGGCTTCCTCACGCTGGGCATCCTGCTTCTGATCGTCAACGGCATCGTCAAGTACATCGGCAAGCGCAAGCAAATGAAGGCAAGGGGTGAGATCGCATGAACGAACTGCTTTTGATCGTCATCGGCAGCGTCCTGGTCAACAACTTCGTCATGTCGCAGTTTTTGGGAATCTGCCCGTTCCTGGGCGTTTCCAAAAAGACGGAGACGGCGCTTGGTATGGGCATGGCCGTCACCTTCGTCATGGCGCTGGCATCCCTGATTACCTACTTCATTCAGGCTTATCTGCTGGTCCCGCTGGATCTGGAATACATGCAGACCATCGCGTTTATTCTGGTTATCGCGGTTCTGGTACAGATCGTGGAGATCGCGCTTAAAAAAATCAGCCGTTCGCTCTATCAGGCGCTTGGCGTTTATCTTCCTTTGATTACCACCAACTGCGCCGTGCTTGGCGTGGCGCTGCTTAACACGCGCGAAGGATATAATCTCATTGAGTCTGTTGTCAACGGCACAAGCGCTGCGATCGGCTTTACCATCGCCATCGTAATGTTTGCCAGCATCCGCGAGCGCATGGCGACCGGCAATCTGCCCAAATGGATGGATGGCTTCCCCGGGGCGCTGATTACCGCCGGTCTGATGTCCCTGGCGTTCCAGGGCTTCTCCGGCCTGATCCAGTAAGAAAGAGAGGGCTCACGAATGATTCCTGTTTTGATTGGCGTAGGGGTCCTGGGCGGGCTTGGCCTGGTCTTGGGCTTGCTGCTGACGGTTGCCAACAAGGTGTTTGAGATTCCTTCCGACCCCAAGCGCGACGCGGTGCGAAATGCGCTGCCCGGCGCAAACTGCGGCGGATGCGGCTTTGCCGGCTGCGACGCGCTGGCAGACGCCATCGCCGCTGGCAAGGCGCCCATCAGCGCCTGTCCTGTGGGCGGGTCTGCGGTAGCCTCCGAGATCGCGAAGATCATGGGTGTGGAAGAAACGCCCCAGCAGGTTCGCAACATCGCAACCGTGGTCTGCCAGGGGACGCTGGATCGCTGCAAGACCAAATTTGTCTATCACGGCATCAGGGACTGTGTCGCCGCCACGCTCGTCAATGACGGCAACAAGGCCTGCAAGTATGCCTGCCTTGGCCTTGGCACCTGTGTTCGCGCCTGTAAATTCGATGCCATTCACATCGACGAACATTCCGGCATCGCCCGCGTGGACCCGGACAAGTGCCAGAGCTGCGGCGCCTGCGTGCGCGCCTGTCCCAAGCATGTGTTGAGCCTCCAGCCCGAGATTGTGCCTGTGCGCCTTCTGTGCCGTGCCGCCGAGGAGGGCAATCTCGTCAGCGATAACTGCAAAATCGGCTGCGTAGGCTGCGAGCTGTGCAAAGACGCCTGCAAGTTTGGCGCCATCACGATGGTCAACCACCTGCCCGTGATCGACATGAGCAAGTGCACGGGCTGCATGATGTGCGCAGAAACCTGTCCCAACGGTTCTCTGTGGGGCGATTTCGACAACCGCAAGATCGCGGAGATCGACCGCGATCTGTGCATCGGCTGCACCATCTGCAAGCGCACCTGTCAGTTTGAGGCCATTTCCGGCGCGCTCAAACAGATCCATGAGGTCAACGAGGCCTGTACCGGCTGCGGCGAATGTGTCAAGAAGTGCCCCAAGAAGGCCATTACGCTGCACGTGCGCAAGCATCCGCGCGACGCAAACGCAAAGGTGGGAACAACGCCTGTGGCTCCTGCGGTTCCCAAGTCCTGAGTTTCAAGGCGCGGCGGACAAAATGTCCGCCGCTCAGCGTGTCGAAAAAGCTCGCCTGCGGCGATCTTTTCCGACAGGTATGCGCCGTTTCCCTCTCGCCCCTGCGGGGCTCCCGGGCGGGAAACGGCGTAAGGAAACCTTGCTTTGCAAGGCTTCCGAACCCACCGCGCATGTCGCTGGGTTCGGATTTCATTCGGAGGGGACGGAGGGAAGCGTGTGCCCTGTGGGCACTTGCGCGAAGCGCAAAGCGACCCGAAGGAGTCAACCGAAACGAGCGGTGGGCGCGGCCAGCGCCCGCCGCGACGATTGAGGTTGCGGGTCTGCGCCCCTCCGAACCTCCCATAAGGTTTTTTGACAGTCTGCGCGGCGGACAAAATGTCCGCCGCTTTTCCAGTTGAAGGGAGCATGCGTTATGAAGGTAGGTTTTATCGGTGCGGGCAACATGGGCGGCGCGATCATGCGCGGCGCTTTTCAGCACGGCTTTCTCAAGCCTTATGAGACCATGGTCTATGATGTAAGCGAGCAGCAGCTCGCTTCGGTCACCGCTGTTTATCCGATCCATGTCGCCGAAAGCAACGTCCAGCTGGCGCGGGAATGTGAATTTTTGATCCTTGCGGTCAAGCCGGTCTTTCTTCGCGGCGTGCTGGATGAGATCCAGAAATATGTGCACAATAAGAGAATCATCTCCATTGCCGCCGGCTGGTCCATGGCCATGCTGACCGAAGCGCTCGGCAGGGAAAACAGCGCGCAGGTGCTGCGCGTAATGCCCAATACGCCGGCGCTGGTTGGGGCGGGGTATACCGCGATTTGCGAAGAGCATACGTTCAACAAAGCCGCGCTGGCCTGGGCAAAGGAGCTGTTTTCCACGCTTGGCATGGTTCAGGTCCTCCCGGAACGGCTCTTTGACGCGGTGGTGGCCGTCAGCGGCAGTAGCCCGGCCTACGTCTACATGTTTATCGATGCCATGGCCGACGGTGCGGTGCGGCTGGGTATGCCCAGAAAAATGGCTATCCAGGCAGCCGCGCAGGCGGTTTTGGGCTCGGCCAAGATGGTGCTGGATACGGGCGAGCATCCGGACGCATTAAAGGATAACGTCTGTTCGCCCGGGGGAACGACCATCGAGGCGGTCCACGCCCTGGAAAAGAACGGTTTCAGGGGAATCGTCATGGAAGCGATGGATGCCTGCGCGCGCAAGAACCGCAAGATGTCGACGCCGCCGGACAGGAGAGGAAAGCTATGACCCAGACCAAGCCCAAGCGCACTGTGCAGCTTTATACGGATGGCGCCTGCTCCGGCAATCCAGGCCCCGGCGGCTGGGGCTGCATCCTGTGCTACAATGGAAAAACCAAGGAAATGTCCGGGCATATGGCGCAAACGACCAACAACCGCATGGAGATCTTTGCGGTTATCAGCGGATTGGGCGCCCTGAAGGAGCCCTGCATTGTCGAGGTTTATTCCGATTCGGCTTACACGGTCAATGCCTTTAACGAGCACTGGATCGATAACTGGCAGAAAAACGGCTGGATGAACAGCAAAAAGCAACCCGTGGAAAACAGCGATCTTTGGAAGCTGCTTTTGCAGATCATTCGAATCAAAAGACACGAGATTAGCTTTCACAAGGTGAAGGGGCATGCGGACAACCCCTGGAACAACCGCTGTGACGAGCTGGCGACGGCTGCGATTCGTGAATACCGCCGTCTCAACGGCGAAGAAGAGCCGCTTTCGTCGGCGGGGGAGAGCACGGGACAGAAGCAGCGTTCTTAAAACCTTTTCACAAGAATCCTTGGCGGGCCGGTCTGTGGTCCGCCGCTTTTTTAAAGGATGTATAAGGAACGGTCTTGACAGCTTGAAGAAAGCGGGGTAAAATGCAAAAGAACATTTCGCTAAAGAACACTTTTACGAATAGATGACACTGCAAAACCCATCTTTTCCGGGAGGCGCCATTATGCCCGAAATCACATACCAGGAGCGGCTCAACAGCGAACGCACCGAAAAAGTCCGCCGAATGTTGCGGGAGCTTCCTCCGTCCTGCTCGGACTTTATCAACAGCATCACCATGACCACCAGCCCACTCACGCGCATGGCCTACACGATCGATTTACAGACGTTTTGCAGCTATGCGGTCAAGGAAATTCCCTATTTTTCGACAAAAGAGCCCTCCTGCTGGACCGATGAGGACCTTGCCCGTTTCACGGCGCGCGACCTGAACGGCTATGCCGATTATCTGACCCTGTATTATAAGGGCGCGAACATCGACGAAACCGTCGAACAGCAAAAGGTGCTCCGAAACCACGAGTGCGGCGTCATGCGCAAGCTTTCCTCCCTGCGCTCCTATTTCGATTATCTCTTCAAGATGGAACGGATTCCAGGAAACGTCGCCGCCCTGGTTTCTCTGCCCAAGCTGCACGAAAAACCCATTCTCCACCTCATCGGCGCTGAAATCGAACGGCTCCTGACGCTTGCGGACGACGGCGCGGAACTGACGCCGACGCAGCAGCGCTTTCACAGCCACACCCGAAAGCGCGATTATGCCATTCTGATGCTTTTTCTGGGCACCGGCGTGCGCGTGAGCGAATGTGTGGGCATCGACGTGGGCGATCTCGATTTTGCCTCAAATGCGGTGCTGGTCACCCGCAAGGGCGGCAACCAGGTCATTCTCTATTATCCGCAGGAGGTTGCCGACGCCCTCAAGGCCTATCTGGAGGAACGAAAGCAGATCCGGCCAGCCGTCAAGGCGGACGAAAACGCGCTTTTTCTTTCCTTGCAACGCCGCCGCATCTCTCAGCGCGCCGTCCAGCTCATGGTCAAAAAGTACTGTTCCGTCGCTGTCCCGCTCAAAAAGCGCATGAGCCCCCATAAGCTGAGAAGCACCTACGCTACGCGGCTGTATCACGAAACCGAGGATATTTATCTGGTCGCGGACGCGCTGGGACATTCCGATGTCAACACCACGCGCAGGCATTATGCCGCCATGAGCGACAAGCGCCGGCGCGAGGCTGCCAAAAACGTCCATCTCCCCTCCTCTGCGGACGATTCGGAGAAATAGAAACATTCGTTCGTAAAACACTTGCCAACAGTGTTTGTTTTATGGTATGCTATAGCAGACTGAAACATAAGGAAGTGAAGCCATGAGCAATCCGCGCGGCGATACGCAGGCCCGGATCCTTGCTTATATTGAAAAGGCGACGCTCCAAAAAGGCTATCCGCCCTCTGTGCGCGAGATTTGTGATGCCACAGGGCTCAAAAGCACTTCCACGGTGCATGGCCATTTGATCCGGCTTGAGAAGAAGGGCCTGCTTTATCGGGATTCCATGAAGCCGCGGGCCATCTCCGTTCCCGTGGATCACAAGATGTACCGCACGGAGATGGTCAACGTCCCGCTCGTGGGCCGTGTGACGGCCGGGACGCCCATCCTGGCAACCGAAAATATTGAAGATTACATCGCCCTGCCGCAAAGCATGCTGGGCGAAGGCGAGCATTATATCTTATCGGTCCGCGGAGAAAGCATGATCGGCGTAGGCATCATGGACGGGGACTATGTGGTCGTTCGGAAACAGAATACGGCCTATAATGGCGATATCGTCATTGCCATGGTTGAAAATGAAGCCACCGTTAAGCGGTTTTACAAGGAAAAGGGCGTTTTCAGGCTTCAGCCCGAAAACCCGAAAATGGAGCCAATCATCGTGCCGGAAGTCACGGTGCTTGGCAAGGTGGTCTCGCTGTACCGCATTTTCTGATTTTTTGATGAGGGAGTGGGCAGGGCATGTCCTGGTGGGAACAGGGTCTTCGTTTGCTTTTGGCCGTCATCATCGGTTGCGTCATCGGTATTGAACGAGAACGGAAGAACCGCCCGGCGGGCATGCGCACGCATGTCCTTGTGTGCGTCGGCGCCTCCATCATTGCCATCATGGAAAGCCTGATGATCGCCGATACCATCACGCTCAACATGAATAACGAAAGCACCGGCATCGCCATCAGCTATGGCCGCATCAGCGCGCAGGTCATCAGCGGCATCGGTTTTCTGGGCGCCGGCACGATCTTTATCAGCCAGAAGAAAATCGCCGGCCTGACGACCGCCGCCTCGCTTTGGAACGTCGCCTGCCTGGGTCTGGCTGTAGGCATGGGATATTATATCATCTCGCTGGCGGGCTGCGCGATCGTGATTATCACGCTGGCGCTTCTCCAGCGCCTGGTTCGCGTCAATTCCGTCAAGCATGTGGAGATCAAATTCATCCACCGCGTCGAAACCATCGCCTTTATTAACGATTATTTCCAGACCATCGGCGTACGTGTGCTCGATATTGACTTTCACGTGGAAAACAAGGGCAAGTACAACCTCTACACCAATATTTATACCCTGGATATGCAAGGGAAAACCACCTACAAGGATATCGTCAACAAGCTCTCCGAATACGCCAACATCCAGGGCATCCGAACCCGCAACACATAAGCGCCGCGCTCTATCCCGGCCAGCGCCGATCAAATGCCATGTTCCCATGAGGCGGCAATCCTCATGGGAACATCGTTTTTGTACCTCGAAAGCCAGTGGCGGCCGCACCCTCCGCTCGCCCCGGCATATCCTGAGAACGTGGATCTTTTCTTATTCTGCAAGGAGGGAGAAGCCTATGGCAAACCGCGTATCGCCATTTGCGGCCCTGACCGGGGCTGAAAAGCAGATCAAATGGCTGGAATACCAAAGCGTAAAGCTTCCTTACATACAAAGCGGTGTGGAGGATGTCCTGCCGCCGCAGGAGAAGCGGCAGGAAAAGCGCGAGCCGGTTGCGCCCGCTCGCCGGGAATCCGCTGTAAAGCGCGACCTCCCCGTCCCGCCGCCGGAGGTGCCGCGGGGCCCCATGCCGCAGCGGTCGGATTTTCAGCGCTCGCGCCACAGCCAATATGACGCGGTCATCGCGCGGCTGAAACAGGCCGAATTGCAGACCGGCGGGAAATACCATTCCATGTCATAGGCCGCGCAGATAGGACATCAGCCGCCTGCATTGCACAGCGGGTGTCTTGTTGGCCAGAATAAACGCGCGGGCGCGTTCGCCAAGGGCCTGGCGTTCCTCGGGCGGGAGCGAGAGCGCCTTGCGAACCGCCCGCATGATCGCCTCCGGCCCATCGCCCTCAATGAAGTAGAGATAAGGATCGTATTCCTGAGGGATTCCCTCCAGACGGTAGCACACGACGGGCTTGGCGGAGCGCAGATACTCCAAGGTCTTGCTTGGAAACGAATAGCGCGTGAAGGTCCCGCGGGGCGAGCGGGGGTTGATGAGCAGGTCAGCCCTGCTTTGCAGCGCCAGGGCCTGATTGTGCGGCACGAAGCCGTAATATCGAATGTTGGGGGCTCGCCTGGCGGCCGATTCAACGTCGCGGCGCATGCTCCCCTGTCCGCAGATCCACAGCTCGTATTCCGGCATCTGCGAAAAGGCCTCGAGCATCTCCCCCACGCCCAGATCCGGCTCCAGCGTTCCGCTGTAAAGCACGGCCGGACGCCCCTGCTGCCCAGCTGTGGGTTTTACCTCTTTGCTGTTGAGAATCAGGCCCTCGATCACCAGATAGGGCTTGTCTCCGATCCCCAGCGCCTCGGCCATGGGCCGGGTGAGCAGCACAAATCCGTCCATCCGGCGGCATAGCGCCATGCTTTTACGTCCGCGGGCATATTCGATGCGCTTGAGCAGCCCGGACCTCCCCGAGGCCAATCCGAATTCGTTTGGAAGATCCGTTACGATGACGCAGGCCTTGAGGTCAGGATAGCGCTTTTTGACCCGCATGACGGCCTGAAGATACGGAAGATAGACCGTATAGATCAGCACCGTCCGATTCTGCGTGCTCTGCGCGCACCATGCGGCAATCCGCTGAGCTGCCCGCATGGTGCGTCCGCATTGCTTCAGCCCGGGCAAGTTGATGCATCCCAGCTCATACAGCGTATGCCCGTCATGCCATCCGGCCGGAAGAAGCGCCTTGCTGTACTGCTTTGGAAAAACTCCCACGGGCAGAGCGTTAATGATATCCAGCGCCTCGCCTCTTCCAAGGTTTTCCCTTATTCCCTCCGCAAAGGCGCGCTGGTAGCTGTCGATCTGGATTTGCAGCTTGTCCTTTGCGTTGCGGGACACCTCTTCAAGGGTATCTCTGGGGTACATCAGGGATAGCATCAACACGTTCATGAGCAAAGCTCCTTGTACAATGAAAGGTAGGAAAGAAACGCCCCGTTTGCGTCAAACTGCCTGGCGCGCGCCAGACAGGCCTGCGTGAGCGAGGGCTTTTTTTCGCTCAGCTCAGCCAGCGCGCCGCAAAGGGCCTCCACGTCGCCCTTCTCCACGACGCGGCCGCACGCCTCGCCGCCGACGGCCTCGGGGCATCCGCCTGTACGGAACACCGCTATGGGCGTACCGCACGCCAGGGCCTCGAGATTGACCATGGGCATGTTGTCCTCAAGGGTTGGATTGGCGAAGCAATCCGCGGCGGTATACCATGCGGCAAGCTCATCGGCATCCCGCGTGCGGCGAAGGCCCAGCATCCCCGGCGGAAGCGCGGCAAGCTGCTCCTCCTCCAGCCCGATGACGACAAACCGATAGCGCTCCCCCATCTTTTCCGCCGCCTGTATCAAATAGCGCAGGCCCTTTCGTTCGTCCCATTCAGAGGCCACAGCCAGGATGACGCGCACGCCCTCCAGCCCGTAGGCGCGCCGCAGATCGCTGGGCGTTGGCCGGAATACGGAGCGGTTCACGCCGTTTGGGATCACGCGGACGGAATGTGCGCCAAGAAACGAGTCCCGAAGCGGCCCGGTCATCCATTGGCAGGGAGCCACGAAGGTGAGCGATTCAAGCGGCGAAAACAGCCGTTTCTTCATCCGATAGTTTCGACGCGAACCATCCAGTCCCATACAGACAGGATAGCTGTGCTGCTGGGGACAGGCGTGGCACTCCGTGCGCCAGCGATCGCAGCCGCAAAAATCAAAGTATGCGCAATGTCCCGTAAAAGGCCAGCAGTCATGCAGCGTCCAGACGACAGGGACACCGGCGCCGCGCAGGTAGGAAAAGAGCATCGGCAGGTTCAGATAGCAGCCATGCAGGTTGTGCAAATGGATGATATCCGGCGAAAACTGCCGCATTTCCCGGATCAGCGCGGCGGTGCCCAGCGGACTTCCATACCCCTCCGCATCCAAAAGCTTGCGGGCGGCGCCGTGAAGCTTTCGCTCCCAGGCCGTGCCGACGCGAACGGCGAACCGCTCCGCCTCGGGCACGATGCCGGGAACGCCGTAGCCGATCCTGCACGCTCCCCCGTCCGCCTCCACAAGACGCGCGATCTCAAGCGCTATACGGCCTGTGCTTTTGACCCCGCAATAGGTGTTGAGCTGAAATACCCGCACTCAGTTCCCTCCCGCAAGCCGACGCAGCATCGCTTCCAACCTGTCCATGTGCTCCTGTTTCGTGAAATGGGCGCCGTAATAGGCGCGCCCCCGTTCCCCCATGGCCGCCTTGTCCCCGGTGGCGATAAAGCGCCGCACGATGCGCGCAAAAGCCTCAGGGTCGTCAGGCGGCGCGCAGAGGCCGCATCCCGACTGCTCGATCACATAGGCGGCCTCGCCCGCGATGCTCCCAAGCACCGGCTTTCCGGCGGCCATATAGCTCTGCACCTTTCCCGGCAGGGTATCGTTGACGCTGATGTCGTCCCGCATGCTCACCAGCATGGCGTCCGCCATGGCATAAAAGGCCGGCATCTCATTGAGCGGCCTGCGTCCGTAGAACGTCACGGTATTCTCCAGGCCAAGCTCGGCCGCGAGCTCGCGGCAGGCGGCCTCGTTGGAGCCGTCTCCCACGATATGCCAGCGGATGGGCAGCTCCCGAAGCAGCGCGGCGGAGCGGATGAGCACCTCGACAGCCTGCACCTTTCCGATGTTACCTGCAAAGACGAGATCCAGCACGTCCGAGGCAGGCTTTTTCGGAAGCGGCGCACGAAAGACATCGTCGGCGAACTGGGGCATGTATTGTTCGTCCCCGACCACGATGCCATGCACCGAACGAAGATAGCCCTGAAAGCGCTTCGATGAGTAGATCAGCAGATCCGCTTTTCGGTAGACCCAGCGGCTGACATGCTTCATGAAGCGATACAGCAGGGACCGCTCCCCCACGTTCATGGCTGCCAGGCAGGCCGGCCAGATGTCCAGCACATAGATCATGAGCTTCCGGGGCGTAAAACAGCGCAGCAGCGCCGCGGGAAGGCTCATGAGCACGGGCGAGGTGGAATAGGCGTACACCACGTCATAATCCCGTTTTAAAAGCAGCGCTTTTGCCGACGCGGAAAGCATATAGCTGACATAGTTGACGGTCAGTCCCAGCTTTCCCGGCCGGCGCCCGATTTCAAAGCAGCGCCGGATCTCCACCCCGTTTCTTGTTTGGCGGCGGTTTTGAAAGCGCTTGTATTCTTTTGGAACGATACCGCTGGGATAGTTGGGCAGGCCCACTAGCGCGGTCACCCGATGGCCGCGCTGGACCAGTGCCTCACAGATCTCCGTGACCCGGAAATTCTCCGGCCAGTAATGCTGGCAGATGACAAGAATGTTCATTTGTCTGCGGCGGCCCTGGCGGCTCGCTCCATCAGCTCGGCCGCCTGCTTCCTGCCGCGCTCGCATACCAGGCGCGGATCAAGCGTCGTGTAGGCGCCGTCCCGGTAGAGGACCTTTCCGTCAACCATGGTCAGCCTCACATCGCTGCCCTGCGTGCAATAGACGAGGTTGCTCTCCATGTCGTTGCAGGGGCACATATGGGAGCCCGAGATGTCCACAAGAATGAGATCCGCCAGATAACCGGGTTTCAGCAGGCCAAGGTCGCGATAGCCCAGCGCCTCCGCTCCCGCGCTGGTGGCGGCCGCTATGGTCTGCGCCGGCGAAACCACCGTCGGGTCGAGCGTATAGCCCTTCTGGAGCATCGGCATGAGCTTGATTTCTTCCCAGAGATTGAGGTTGTTGTTGCTCGCCACGCCGTCGGTGCCCAGCGTAATCCTGCATCCCGCCCTGAGCATCCTGGCCACAGGCGCAACGCCGCTGGCCAGCTTGAGGTTGCTGATGGGGTTGTGGAGCACCGTGACCTTTCGGCGCGCAAAGAGCTCGATATCCTCATCGTCCATCCATACGCAGTGCGCAGCCAGCACCGGGTAGGCGGTCAGCCCCAGCTTCTCCAGATACTGCGGCGGGGTAAGACCGCGGCGTTTCAGGCTTCCGTCATAATCCAGCTTCGTTTCGCTGACGTGGATATGGATGGGTACATGATAGGTTTCGGCCGCCTCCCGAATACGAAGCAGCACCTTTTCCGTGGTTGCGCCCTCGCTGTGCGGCGCGAGGCTGACCCGGATGCGGTCATCTGCCGCGTGATTCCATTTTTCAATCAGGTCGATGTTTGGAATCAGGTCGGCGCAGCTTTCGTCAAAGTCCACAACGCCATGACCCAGCAAAGCGCGCATGCCGCTGTCCCGCACGGCCTGCGCTTCCATGTCCATGTGCATGTACATGTCGTTGAAGGAGGTGGTGCCAAACCGCAGCATCTCCAAAATGCCCAGGTCGCTTCCCGCGCGCACCGCCTCGTCCGTCAGGTGCTTTTCGACGGGGAAAATCGCTTCGTTGAGCCAACGGTCCAGCGTCAGGTCGCTGCCGATGCTCCTGAGCAACGTCATGGGCGTATGCGTGTGCATGTTGCAAAGCCCCGGCATGGCCAGCGCGCCCTCGCCGTCAATCCATTCGTCCTCCTCAAAGGCCGGGGTCTCGCTCCGGGGGCCGGCATAGACGACGCGGTTTCCCTCGATCAAAACCTCCGCATCGGGAATAAAGGGAATATGCGCCTCGTCCGTCACGCCGGGCATCAAAAGGACATTGGTAATACGAATCCGCATATGGCCATCTTCCTCCTTTTCTCATTGGAATCATTATAGCATACTGGATTTGAAAAGGGAACGGCCTGGACCGTTCCCTTGGGATTTAAAGGATATAGCGCTTGAGGTCCATGCTGACCTCGTCCTTGCCAAGGTGCTCGACGACGTAATCGCCGTTGATGTTGAGATAGACGTTTGGCATCTCGTCGCCGCCGGCGTTGAAGCTGATATCCTCCAGGAGCTTCTCGAAAACCGCAAACAGGCGGCGCGCGCCGATGTCCTCCTTGGTTTCGTTGAGCACATAGGCCGCGTGAGCGATGGCGTCGATGGCGCTGTCCTCGAAGGAAAGAAAGACCTTGTCCACGGCAAGAAGCGCCTCGTACTGACGGGTCAGCGCATTTTCGGGCTGGGTCAGGATGGCCTTAAAGTCCTCCTGCGTAAGGCTCTTGAGCGTCACATGCACGGGGAAGCGGCCCTGCAGCTCGGGGATCAGGTCCGACACCTTGGCCACATGAAACGCGCCCGCCGCGATAAAAAGCATGAAATCCGTACGGACAGCGCCGTACTTGGTGTTTACGGTGCTGCCCTCCACGATGGGCAGAATGTCGCGCTGCACGCCTTCGCGGCTCACATCCGGCCCGTGGCCGCCGGAGGAGCGGCCCGCGACCTTGTCGATCTCGTCGATGAACACAATGCCCTGCTGCTCGGCCCTGCGGATGGCCTCCTCGCGCACCTCATCCTCGTCGATGAGCTTATCGGATTCCTCCTCCAGAAGAATCTTGCGCGCCTCCTTGACCTTTACGCGGCGGATCTTGGTCTTTTTGGGCATCATGCCCCCCATCATATCCCCGATGTTGATGGAGTTGCCGCCCACCTCCAGCTGAGGGAGCTCGTCCTCAACCTCGATTTCAATTTCCCTTTCCTCCAGCGCGCCGCTGCGGAGCTGCTCGCGCACATCCTCCCGGCGGACGGCCAGCTTCTCCTGCTCCTCGCGGGGAATCTCAGGCTCTTTCTTGCCGCCCAGAAAAAATTCGAAAGGATTGCCCGAGGAGCTTTTCTTGGGCGGATTGACGAGCAGCGACACCAGCCGGTCCTCCGCGAGCACGGCGGCGCGGGTTTCCACACGCTTGGAAAACTCCTTGCGCACGATGCGGATCGCGTTTTCGGTCAGATCGCGGATGATGCTCTCCACATCCCGGCCCACATAGCCAACCTCAGTAAACTTGGTGGCTTCCACCTTAACAAACGGCGCTTTGACCAGCTTGGCCAGCCTGCGGGCGATCTCCGTCTTGCCGACGCCCGTTGGCCCGATCATCAAAATGTTCTTGGGGCTGATCTCGTTGCGGATGTCCTCGTCGAGCTGGGCGCGACGGTAGCGGTTGCGTAGCGCGATGGCCACCGCCCGCTTTGCCTCATCCTGACCGATGATGTAGCGGTCCAGCTCCCGCATGATCTCCCTGGGTGTCAATTCGTTCATGACCTGCCTCCTAGAGCGTTTCCACGCTGATATGGTCGTTGGTAAAGACGCAGATGGAGGCGGCCACCTCCAGCGACTTGACCGCAATCTCCTCGGCGGAGAGGGTGGTGTTGTGAATCAGGGCGCGCGCGGCGGCCAGCGCGAAATTGCCGCCCGAGCCGATGGCGCATACGCCGTCGTCGGGATCGATCACCTCACCCGTGCCGCTCAAAACCAGCAGCGTGTTTCGATCCGCCACAATCAGCATGCTCTCCAGCTTGCGAATCGCGGTGTCGCTGCGCCAGTCCTGCGCCAGGCTGACGGCGGCGCGCTCCAGATTGCCTCCGCACTGGGTGAGCTTTTCCTCAAAGCGCTCGCAAAGCGTAAACGCGTCGGAGACGGCGCCCGCAAAGCCGGCGATCACCTGGCCGTTATAGAGCCGGCGGACCTTTTTGGCGCTGGACTTAAATACGGTATTTTCCCCCATCGTCACCTGTCCGTCTCCGGCGATGGCGACCTGATCGCCCCGCTTGACGGCACAGATCGTGGTTCCTCTCATGGTCATTGGGGATCATTCCTCCTCGGTCATGTACAGGCTCAAAATCCACTGCGAAAGGTTGCGCCCGGCCTGGGTGTCAAGGCTGGCGGCCACGGCGTATTGGGGAACGCCCTGGGCGTCAACGGTCAGATCGTTCATCAGGATGTGGTTCAGGCCACGAAAAGCCTTAAAACTCATAAATTTCATGTTGTCGCCAATCGCGTCGGCGTAGGCGATGCGACATTCATCCTCGGAAACGATCGGGTCCCGCCTGCCTTGAACGATATAGGTGGGAACCTTAAGCTCCTTAATCAGGGCTATGGCGTCGTAATGAAGGTCCTCCCAGAAGTAATACCCGTTTCGCCCGAACAGCGTCACCGCGCTTGCGTCTTCCTGAGAAACGGAGGAAACCTTGCGCAGCATCTTCTCGATGAGCTCCCGCTCCTGCTCACCCATGGCCTCGTAGACATCCGCCTGCGTGTCGCAGTACCACTCCAGCAGCGATTTTGGCGAGCTGCCGATGGCGATCATGGCGGTAAAGCCGCCCTCGGACTGGGAAACGATGCGGGGCGCGAGCATGCCGCCAAAGCCGATGCCAATCACCACGACGCGGTTGAGATCGACGGACGGGTTTTCACGCAGCATCTGGCAGGCGGCCAGGGCGTCCTCCACGCTCTCCTCCCAGACGCTTTCAAAGCCGGCTTCATCCGGGTAGGCATAGCCGCGGACGTCATAGCGCAGGGACGCGATGCCCATCTCGCCCAGCGCGTGCGCCAGGTCCGCAAAGAAGGCCGTTTCCCCCATCGTCATATCCCGGTCGCAGGCCGTGAAATCATGGACAAACACGCATGCGGGAACAAGCTCTCCCTCCTGCGCTTCCCTGGGCATGGTCAAGACGCCCTCCAAGGCATGGGGCGCCTCGCCCACCGTCACAGCAGTTTCCGTGTAGCCCGGCTCTACGCCTTGCTCTTCTCCAACGAGCATATCGCTGCCGTCGCTGACGGTCGCCTTTTCCGCCGGCACGAACTCCACCGCCATGACTTCCCAGTCATCGGCCTTGTTCTTATGGGTAAAATACATGTCGAGGTCCTGCTTTTCCATGATGAGATGCAAAACGTGCGTCTTGAGCTTATATTCCGGCTCCTCGAAGCAGCGGTAGCTGCCCAGCCCGACAAAAGCGCCCGTCATCCATTCCAGGTCGATCAAAAGCGCCTCGTAGGTGTCCATGGGCATATAGCGGCGGATCTGAAGGTCATAATACCCCCACAGGCGACTCATGGACTTGCCCTCGATATAATCCAACGCATATTGACGAACCGTCTCCTCCGTCCATACCGGCACGTCGTCTTCCATCTGCTTGGCAGCCAGCGACATGCCCGGCAGGCATGAGAGAAGCAGCGTCAGCATCAGGATCAGGGCGATTGTGCGTTTCATCTTCGTTCTCCTCCTCATCGGTGGTCCCACATAGCATATCACACAGGGAAGCGTTAGGAAAGGCTTTCCTGCTCCATTCGTCCCAAAATCAGGTCCAATTCCAGCAAAGCGCGTTCGGAAATCTTCTCATAGCGCTGTTGCTTGTTGCGGATGCGCTTTTCGCCGGGGCGCATCTCCAGCGGGTCGATCAGCCCGAAGGCGCAGTTCATGGGCTGAAAGCGCTTATTGGGCGTGGACACATAGCGCGCCATCGCCCCGATGGCGGTACGTCCGCTGAAGTGCGGCGGCGTGAGCCCCCGCTCGCGAAAGGCGGCGCTCAGGCCGCACATAAGGCCGCTGGCGGCGCTTTCCACATATCCCTCCACGCCGGTGATCTGCCCGGCAAAGGCCAGGCGCGGCTGGCTGATAACCCGATAGGTATCGTCCAGAAAGCCCGGGCTGTTGAGAAAGGTATTGCGGTGCATCACGCCCAGGCGGGCAAACTCCGCGTTCTCCAGCCCCGGGATCATGCGAAAGACGCGGCGCTGCTCAGGATAGGTCAGCCGTGTCTGAAAACCCACAAGGTTGTAGAGGGACGCCGAGAAGTTGTCCCGCCTGAGCTGAACGACGGCGAACGGCTCCCGCCCCGTGCGGGGGTCGCGGAGTCCTACGGGCTTGAGGGGGCCGAAGGCCACGGCCATATCGCCGCGCTTGGCCATGCTCTCGATGGGCATGCAGCCCTCAAAGACCGCGCTTTCCTCAAAGCCGCGCACCGGCACGGTTTCCGCGGTCTGGAGCGCATGGACAAAGGCCATGTACTCCTCCCGGTTCATGGGGCAGTTGAGATAGTCGGCGCCGCGGTCGTAGCGCGACATGCAATAGACCTTGTCCATGTCCAGGCTGTCGGCGGTCACGATGGGCGCCGCGGCATCGTAAAAATGCAGCGTGCTCAGCCCTTCCATCCGTCTGATCGCCTCGGACAACGCGTCGCTGGTCAGCGGACCGGTGGCGATGATGACCGTCCCCGTCTCCGGGATCTCGCGCACCTCCTCGTGGTGCACGTTGATGCGCGGATGCTCTGAAATCGCGCGGTCCACCGCTTCCGAAAAGCCGATGCGATCCACCGCAAGCGCCCCGCCCGCAGGCACGGCGTTTGCGTCCGCCGCGCGCATGATGAGGGAATCAAGCATGCGCATCTCCGCCTTGAGCAGCCCGACCGCGTTTGAGAGCCGGTCGCTTCGCAGGCTGTTGCTGCAAACCAGCTCGGCCATGGTGTCCAGCGACTGGGCGGGCGTCCTTTTCCCCGGCTTCATCTCGTAGAGATCCACCTCAACGCCTCGCCGTGCAATCTGCCAGGCGGCCTCGCACCCCGCCAGGCCCCCTCCGATGACCGAAATGCTCATTGGTCCTCATCCTCCTGGGGACGAGGGACGGAGATCTTGTAGCGGCAAGTTTCGTTGGCGCACAGATGGACGACCTCGCCGCGCTTTCCGGGCTTTTCCACCATGTAGCTCCCGCATTTGGGGCACTTGTCCACGATGGGCTTTTCCCAGCTCACAAAATCGCAGTCAGGGTATTTCTCGCAGCCGTAGAACTTGCGGTTTTTCTTGCTCGTCTTCTCCATCAGGCGCGCGCCGCACTTGGGACAGGGCGCGTCGATGTAATGAACAATCGGCTTTGCGTTGCGGCAGGCCGGAAAGTTGGGACAGGCCAGGAACTTTCCGAAGCGTCCCATCTTGTAAACCATCATGGCGCCGCACTTTTCGCAGGGCACGTTGCTGACCTCGTCCTTGACCTCCACCTTTTCGATCTGCTCCTCAGCGACGCTGAGCATCTTTTCAAAAGGCGGATAGAAATCGCGCAGGATCTGCCGCCATTCGGTGGTGCCCTCCTCGACCGTGTCCAGCTTATCCTCCAGCGAGGCGGTAAATTTGGTATCGACCACGGGGCCGAAATACTCCGTCATCATGCTGGTGACCATCCGGCCGAGCTCCGTGGGATAGAGGCGCTTTTTCTCGCGGGACACATAACCGCGCGAGATGATGGTGGTGATGGTGGGCGCATAGGTGCTGGGCCGTCCGATCCCCTTTTCCTCCAGGGTCTTGACGAGGCTCGCTTCGGTGTAGCGCGCGGGCGGCTGGGTAAAATGCTGCACGGCGTTTACCTCGCCAAAAGTCGTCATGCTCCCTTCCTCAAGCACGGGCAGGATGCTTTCCGGGGTCTCCTGCTCGTCATCCGTGCCTTCCACATAGACGGCGCGGCAGCCGTTAAAGAGCATGTGCTCACCATAATAGCGCATCTCGACCCCATCGCCGGCAATATCGGCCGTCAAAGTCTGAAAGACCGCCGGCTTCATCTGGCTGGCCAAAAAGCGCGTGTAGATGAGGCGATACAGGCTGTGCTGCTCGCGGCTCAAAAAAGGCTTGACGCTTTCGGGCGTATGCTCGATATAGGTCGGACGGATGGCCTCGTGCGCATCCTGCGCGTTTTTGCGCCCCTTGTACTGGTTTGGCGTTTCGGGACAGTATTCCTCGCCGTACTGCGAGCGGATGAAGCCGCGAGCCGCCTCCACGGCCTCTGCCGCCACGCGCACGCTGTCCGTGCGGATATAGGTCACCAGGCCGACGGTGCCGGCCTTCCCGAGATCAATCCCCTCATAGAGCTGCTGGACGACCTGCATGGTCTTGGCGGTGGAAAAATTGAGCTTGCGGCTGGCCTCCTGCTGGAGACTCGAGGTGGTAAAAGGCGGCTGCGGCCTTCTGAGCTTCTCGCCCGCCTTGGCGGAGCGGACCGAAAAGGAGGTTCTGAGGATCCGCTCCTTGGCGGCCAGCGCATCCTGCTCGTTGCCGATCTGCGCCTTCCGACCGTCCAGGCTGACCAGCTTTGCCTCGCAGGTCATCTTGCGGCCCTTGGAATTTTGCGCCTCAAAGGTCGCGGTCACGTCCCAGAACTCCTCGGGAAGAAACGCCTCGATCTCCTGCTCTCGCTCCACCACCAGACGGGTGGCCACGCTTTGCACCCGGCCCGCGGAGAGGCCCTTTTTGACCTTTGCCCACAGCAGCGGACTGATTTTGTACCCGACCAGACGATCCAGCGCGCGCCGCGCCTGCTGGGCGTCCACGCGGTCCATGTCGATGGGGCGGGGATGCTCCAGGGCTTCCTTGACCGCCTTTTTGGTGATTTCGTGGAATTCGATGCGGCACGGCTTGGCGGGATCGATGTTGAGCGTGTGCGCCAGATGCCAGGAAATCGCTTCGCCCTCGCGGTCAGGGTCAGTGGCCAGGTAAATACGGGAGGCGTTTTTGGCCTCCTTTTTGATCCGGGCCAAAATGTTGCCCCTGCCGCGGATGGTGATGTATTTCATCTCAAAATCGTGGTCCGCATCCACGCCGAGCTGGGACTTGGGCAGGTCGCGCACATGCCCCTGCGAGGCCTCCACGCGATAGCCCTTTCCCAGAAATTTCTCAATCGTCTTGGCCTTCGCGGGCGATTCCACGATAACCAGTTTCTGTGCAGTCGTCGCCATCAAACTCCTCCTCTGTTGCCCGTCTGCAGCGACAGGCAAAAACGGTTGCCGGCTTCCCGGCGGATCAGACCCAGGATCTCCAGCGTTCCCAGCTCGCCCAGCAGCTCGGAGCCGTCGCGGTCCAGACGGCAGGAAAGCTCTTGAACGTCCAGCGCCTCCACGCTGAGCTGCCGGAGGATCTCCCGCTGAATGTCCGTGAGGGAGACCGTCTCGTCCTCCCCGGTTTTGCAGGGCTGCGTTTCCAGCCCAAGGTCCTCCAGGATATCCGCGGCGCTCGTTACCAGTCGCGCGCCCTCCCGAATGACGGTGTGCGGGCCCTGCGCAACCTCCGTGCCCACGCGGCCGGGCACGGCGAAGACCTCACGGCCCTGGGCAAGCGCGGCGCTGACGGTATGCATGCTGCCGCTTCGGACCTGACCCTCGACAAACACCACGCCCAGGCTCAGGCCGGACATGATGCGGTTGCGGAACGGAAAGTGAAAGCCCTTCGGTTCCGCGTCCAACGGATATTCGCTAAGGATGAGCCCGATTCCTCCCGCGATTTGCCTGAACATCGGCGCATGCTCGGGAGGATAGGGGACGTTGATCCCGCTTCCGAGGATACCCACGGTCCGTCCGCCGGCCTCCAGAGCGCCCAGGTGGGCGGCACAGTCAATGCCGCGCGCCAGGCCGCTGACCACGCACATGCCAGCCTTGCACAGATCGCGCGCCATGGTAAAGGCGACCTCCCGCCCATAGGAGCTGCACCGCCGCGCGCCGATGATGGTGAGCATGGGCATCTTAAGACATTCGAGATCGCCGGCATAGTACAGCAGGTACGGCGGATTGTCAATGGCGCGCAGTTGCTCAGGATAGTAAGGGTCCTGCGGGAAAAGCAGCCGCACGTTTATCCTCTCAAGCCGTTCCAGCAACCCATCGATCGCCGCGTCCGAATGAAGGCTTTTGAGCACCTTGTGTTCGGATGGCGGAAACTCCGGACCTCCGCGCTTTCCGAACGCTTCCCAGACTCCCTCCAGCCCCTGATGGCGGCTGGCGAGCCGCTCCACGACAGAGGGCTGGATCTCGGCCGAGGAGAGCCACAAAAGGCATCTTTGCTCCATGGATATCTGCATGTGCTACCTCCAGTATCTTCCGTCCACGTTTCGGAACTGTATGGCCAGGATCACATCCTGCGCCTCGATCCCGTCATGGTCTGCAAGATCCGCGACGGTGCGGGCGACTTTTCGGATTCTTCCATAGGTGCGCATGGTGATGTGAAAACGCTCCACCGCCTGCCGCAGAATCATCGTCGCCATGGCATCCAGGCCGCAGTAGCGCTCGATTCCCTGCTGGTCGAGCTGCGCGTTGCAGTGAAACGGCAACCCCTCATAGCGCTTTTCCTGCCGCTTCCGGGCCCTCAGGACCCGCCCGCGGACGGATGCGCTGTCCTCCTCCTCGCGCGCGCTTTCGATCTCCTCGATGGAGACGGCGTCCATCTCCACCTGCAAATCAATGCGGTCCAGCAGCGGCCCGCTGATACGGTTGAGATACCGCCGGATCTCGCCCGGCGAGCAGCGGCACTCCCGCGTCCTGCTTCCAAGATTCCCGCAGGGGCAGGGATTCATGCCCGCCACCAGCATGCAGTGGCTCTGATAGCGGTTCTGTCCGCTCACGCGCGTCACGTTCACAAAGCCGTCCTCCAACGGCTGTCGAAGCGCCTCCAGCGTCTCCCTGCGGAATTCCGGCAGCTCGTCCAAAAACAGGACGCCGTTGTGCGCAAGCGACACCTCGCCCGGCCTTGCCCTCAATCCGCCGCCGACCATGGCGGGCATGGAGACGGTATGATGCGGCGCGCGGAACGGACGCTGCGTAAGGAGCCCTTCGTCCTCCCCCATCTCACCCGCAGCGGAATGGATCAGCGTTGTTTCCAGCGCTTCCTCATACGTCATCGGCGGCAGGATGCCCGGCAGGCACCGCGCCAGCATCGTTTTTCCGCTTCCGGGGATTCCCACCATCAGCAGGTTATGTCCCCCGGCCGCCGCGATTTCCAGCGCCTTTCGGGCGGCGGACTGCCCTTTGACATATTTCATGTCGTTTGCCGCGCCAAAGCGGGTGGGCTTCGCCTCGTAGGTCGCCGTAGGGTGCGGGGTGAGCGGGGCGCGACCCGTCAGATGCCCGTAGACCTGTAAAAGCGTCTCGGCGGGATAGAGGGTCACGCCCTCAATACATTCGCACTCCCGTACGCTCTGCCTGGGCAAAATCACGTGGCGCACGCCATGCTCAGCGGCGGTAATCACCATGGCAAGCGCACCCCGGAGAGGCATCAAACGCCCTTCCAGCGATAATTCCCCCAGCAGCATCGTCGAATTCAGCTCGCGGAACATCTCCGGCGACGGCGCGGCCAGCAACGCCACCGCGATCGCCAGCTCAAAGGCGGTTCCCTCCTTTTTCACATCCGCGGGCGAGAGGTTGACCGTCACCTTTCCAAAGGGAAAGCTCAGTCCGCTGGTGGCAATGGCGGCCCTTACTCGGTCACGGCTTTCCTTGACGGCGGCGCTTGGAAGGCCGACGATCTCAAAGCCGATCATGCCGTTTGAGATGAAGGCCTCCACCACCACCGGGTAGCCCTTGACCCCGCTGAGGCCGCAGGACAGCGTTTTGGCGAGCATGGCGGACCACCTCTTTCGCAGCTTGCATCAATAGTAGAGCTTCGAGAACCACTTCATCGCGTCCAGCCACGACGTGCTGGTGAGCCAGCCCGACGCATAGGGGAAGAACAGGACAAAGAACACCAGCGCACCGGTCAGATAGAACGCCATGGCAACGCGGCGGGAGCGTGCGGGCAAACGGTCGAGCCACCAGGCTGTGGCCATGATGATAAAGGGCACACTGGCAAAGTAATGGTAGATGTACATGCTCCTGGGCACCAGCACCCACGGCAGGTACTGGGCCAGAAAGCCGACCACCAGCACCGCAAGCGTAAGGTCGCCGTCGCCCTGGCGAAGCGACACGCTGTCACGCAGGCGCACATACTTGACGACAAAGGCAACCAGAACCCCGGCCATCGCCACGGCGCCGAGATAGAAGACCCATGGGTTGCCCAGGCACATGATGGTGCTTTCATAACCGGCGGGCTCGTATTTGTCCTGCGCAAACCACATGGGCTTGAGGATAAACGGCCATTGCCACCAGGGCGACTGGAAGGGATGGTCCATCCCCAGGCCGGGCGTGCTGTGATAGTTGAGCATGCCGATCTGTGCGTCGATGATGCGCTTGAAAGAGACGGCCCCCGTAGGAGAGAGATACGGAATGTAGCACAGGTAATAGATCGCGCAGGGAACCAGGATGAAAAACACGACGCAGAACCCGCAGGTGATGAGGATGCGCTTGAGCGTAAAGTCCTGCGCGGTTTGAATCCTCGTCCTGTCCGCATCATCCGGCTTCGCGTGCTCCAAATCCATCGCGCAGGCTACGTTGCTGACCCGGTACTGGCGATAGATGGCGACGAAGAACAGCACGGCCAGCCCCACGGCAGAATACAGACCAATCCATTTGCTCGCGATGGCAAGCCCCATGAAAAGGCCGCTCAGGGCCAGCGGAATGAGGCTTCTGCGAAGGTAGCGGTCAAACAGGCGCGGGCCTTTGGAATCGCAGGCAAAAACGTCGGTTTGCAGGTAACGGACCATGCAAACGTAGCTCAGGAGGATGAAAAACACCGGGAAGGAATCAATGGTAGCGATGCGCGTCTGGGTATAGTGCATCAGGTCCAGCGAAAACGCCAGCATCGAAACCGTGGCGACGGAGCGCTTGTGCGTGAGCTGGAGCGCCAGGAGATACAGCGCCGGCAGCATCAAGACGCCGATGAGCGCCCCAGCAAACCGCCAGCCGAAGGGCGTCATTCCGAAGATGGCGATGCCAACGGCCATCAGAAGCTTCCCCAGCGGCGGATGCGTGGTTTCATAAGGCGCCTGACCATGCAGGTGCTCGTATGCGGTGCGCACATGATAGATCTCATCGAAATACGTCCCGTTGTACCAGCCCGGTTCGCCGATGCAGGTATCCTGCTCGTCAATGAGGTTGGAAACGGGTTTTTCCTCGCTCAGCACCTCCGTGCGGGCACCTGTATGGCTGATGATGGTCAGCGGCAGGTTTTCGCCGTTTTCGTCCCGCACGACGATTTCCCACAGGTTCAGCCCCGCCTCGCAGGCGTTGAGGCGCAAATAGCGTCCCGTAAACCAGACCACGCTCGTGGGCGAATCGCTCAGGTAGGTCACTTCGCCGTTGCTCTGGGTGGACTGGAGCGCATACAGCCAGCGGTAGCACAACCCCTCGCGCATCCTGCAGGGGATCTCGGCCGACCAGGTTTCGCCGTCGTCGCTGGTCGAGACGGAAAAGTCATTATAGCTCACACCCGCATAGTACAGGAGGCTGAAACGGGTGCTCTCGCCGAGGTCAAATACGATCTGCTCGTCAGGCGAGGTGGATACCCAGCCAGTCTGCGGAGCCACGGTGCTGCCCAGGTTCGTAAACGCCAACGCGCCATAAACCAGGCAGGTAGCACCCATCACCAGGTAATCCCGCAGCTTGAGATGAAGGCGCGCATCCCTGGGTGCCAGGAGCATCTGCTCATAGCTTGGCGGGACGGCCTTCTCCGCTTCTTCAATGCGGATCGGGTCGCTTTCCCTCAGTCCCGTCCATGCGAGCCAGAAGGCGTAGCCACACAGGGCGAGGTTGCAGACGCAAAGGGCGTCATTGAGGACAAGGGTGTCGGAGTTGAGATGCCCCATCTCGGCGCCAAAGAGGATGGCGTTGTCCAAAACGATGGCTGTATTGATGAATGTCGTGATGGATAGCCCGGTAAACAGCGCCAGCAGCCGCCGGTCGCGCACAAGGACATAGGCGACCAGCAGCAGCGGCAGGGCGGGAAGCAGATAGCGTTCATGGACCTTAACGCCCAGCATGTAGATACCGATCAGCCCCAGCGCAAGAAAAAACGGCAGATGGCTTGCCCTTCGGTCAAAGGCCATGCAGAGGATGACGAACGCATAGACGTAGGACATTACGGCATAGCCATAGACCGCGTAGCTGACGCGGAAGAAGGCAAACCCAAACTGGATGAGCGAAAACAGCAGCGAAAGCGCACCCAGCGCCGCCCGGCGCGGATCGGACCTGAGGGCCTGCCGGACCTTTCCCAGCAGGCAGACAAGTCCTCCCGCGCAGGCGCACAGCGCCGTCACCAGCGGGAGCGCGACGGGCACACGGGCTTGCATGTCCGTCCAGTTCGCCCCGATGAGATAATAGAGGTTGGCGGTATTGAGCGTCGCGTAGGCGTAGGAGGAAAGCGTTTCTTTATACAGCCCAATCAGCCAGCCCGGCGACTGGTTGAGGGAAAAGGGCACGATGATTGCCGCTGCCGCCAGCACGGCCAGACCGGCCCCGATTCCAAGCGATCGCCATTGCGCGGCGCGCTGCGGCGGGTCCTGTTTTTTCAGCAGGCACACAAGCAACCACACAGCGCCCACAGGCGCATAAAGCAGGGCCTGCGGCTTGAGGAGGAGCGAGACGGTAAACAAGGGCAGCGCCGCCCGCCAGTCGCGGCGGATGGCGGACAGGCAGGTGAGGAGCAGAAACAGCGCCAATACGCTGTCCGCCTGTCCCCAGGCGGAGCCGTTGACAATCACCGCGGGGCTGAGGACATACAGGCCGCCGACGACCGCCGCCGCCGTATCGCCTATGCGCTTGCGCGCAAAGGCAAACAAAAGGACCGCGCCAAGCATGTCGCACAGGATGGGAACGCTCTTGACCACCAGCAGCGACGAGCCCCCAAGCGCCCTGAGCAGCAGCCCGCAGGGCCACAGAAGCAGGATATATCCCGGCGGATAATCGCAGAAGTACCCTTCCTCATAAAAGCCCGCCGGCCCGCGCTCCGCCATGCGAAGGCTCCAGGCCGTGAAACAGCTGATATCCACCGAATAGCCCGGCACCGCGGCGGCCAGAACGACGCGCAACACCAGCGCCGCCGTCAGCACGGCGCCAAAGGCCACGGCGGCCCGGCGCCCATCCCTGCGGTCCAGCAACGGGCGCGCCAGCAGATAGATCAGTCCGAAGACAAGGCCCAGGACCACAAACAGCACCGTGCTCTTTTCCCCGCTCTCCGATACGGCGGCCGTATCGGCCGAGGAGACGTAGCTCTCCGTCTCGTACCAGATGGAGGCGATCACCCCGGCAGGCAGGGCATCCACCTTCTCCAGCCGAACGTCGTCAAAATACGCCTTTCCGACGCTCTCGGAGCCATAGCCGCCAACGCGCACGCCGAAGCTCAGCTCATGCTGATTCTCGCCGGTTTCCCCGTACCATTCCAGGTATCGCCACTGGCCATCCGTATCAAACAGGCAGTTGGAGTAGGAATAGATGTCCTCAATCGCCAGATTGGCGCCGTTTCCGATGTCCTCCATCTCATCCACCAGCACATAGGCGCTCAGGCGGTACAGGGAGGACGGCTCGACTGAGACGGAACAGACAAAGCGCGCGTCATTGGCGCTGGCGTTTTCCACCAGCGCGCTGTACTGACCGCTGTGCGCCCGCTCGGAGGTCACGACGATGCGGGAATACCCCTCCTGTGTTCGATAGGCGTTTGTATACCAATCCACAGGATCTCCCGACTCATCCAGCAGTTCAAAGCCGCCGTTCATCAGCAGGTTGGCCTCCTCGGCGGCGGCCCCCAGGCATATCAGGAGCGACACCGCCAGGCAAACGACGGCACAGATGCGTTTCATTCGGCAGTTTCCTCCCCGGTAAAATGACGAATAAAGGTGCGCCGGTGCGCGGGCGTGGGTCCATGGGTCCGAAGCGCCGCGATATGGCCGGCGGTACCATAGCCTTTGTTCTGTTCAAACCCATACTGCGGATACAGCCTTGCATACGCTTCCATCTGACGGTCGCGCGTCACCTTGGCCACGATGCTGGCCGCGGCGACATGATAGCTGGTGGCGTCGCCCCGGATGATGGGAAGCGTGGGAAAGGGAAGTTCCAGCCCCTTTACGGCATCGACCACGCACAGCGTAGCGGGAGCCTCCTGCGCAGCCCGGCGCATCGCCAGGCGCGTTGCGTTGAGGATGTTGAGCTGATCGATTTCCTCGGGGCTCGCCTCCCCCACGCCAACAAAGAGCGCCGTTTCCAGGATGCGCTCATACATCTCTTCCCGGCGGGCGGGGCTGAGGCGCTTGCTGTCATCAATCCATTCATGCAGCGGCTCGGAAGGCAAGATTACGCATGCCGCCACAACATTGCCCACCAGCGGTCCGCGCCCCGCCTCGTCCATCCCGGCCAGGGAGACGCCGAAGCCCTCCAGCGCGCGGTCATAGGCGACCAATTCGCGGAGATGGGCCAAACGCTTTTCAGAGGGTTTGGGCATCCTGCGCGGCCTCCCTCGTTTCGGGCGGCTCCTCCAGCGTGAGCTTGCCCACCCTTCCTTCCCGGAATTCATCCAGAATCACCGCACAGGCCCTGTCCAGATCGTATACGCCGCCCCGCATCAGAAATCCGCGTCCTCGGCAGACCTCCTCAAGCAGGGCATAACCCCGGACAGACGGATCTTTGATCCTGTAGCGCTCAGCCGCCTGCGCGGGCATGACATCCATGAGGTCGGTCAAAAGGCTCGCGCACAGCTCATACTGGTCATAGACGGCATCCCGGATCGTGCCGATGTAGGCCAGACGGGTGGCCGCGCGCTGGTCATCCAGCCTGGGCCAGAGCATGCCGGGCGTGTCCAGCACCTCCAGATAGGGCGAAACCTTGACCCACTGATTGCTCCTGGTCACGCCAGGCCGGTCGCCCGTTTTGGCGACGGCGCCGCCATACAGGCGGTTGATAAAGGTGCTTTTGCCCACGTTTGGCACCCCCACCACCATGGCGCGCAGCGTCTTTTGGATCCCCCGGCGCCGGTTTCGCTCCAGCACGTCCTCGGCCGCCTGCTCGATAAGGGCGCGCGCCTGCTTGGTCTTCTGCGGACTTTTGTCGTAAGCCATGCTCTCCAGCCCCAGATGGCGAAAATAGGCCAGCCAGCGCTGCGTCTTGCCCGGTTCGGCCAGATCCGCCTTGCACAAGAGCAACACCCGCCGCTTGTGGCGGATCAGCTCGTCCAGCGCCGGATTGCGGCTGGAGAGCGGAAGCCGCGCGTCGCACAATTCCACCACCAGGTCCACCTTGGTCAACTGCGCGCTCAGCAGCCGCTTGGCCTTGGCCATATGGCCGGGATACCACTGGATCAGCAAATCAAAAACCCCTTCCGCCCGCCTCTGCCGGCCCGGGGGCAAAGGCGCTCAACCTATTAAAACATTCTTTCCCAAAAAGCGCAAGGGGAAATCCGTCGCCGAAAATAAAAAAACGTGTAATTTCAAGCTCTTGCGGCGTTTTGTAAAGCTTTTATGAACGATTTTCGAGACGGTGTTTTTCTTAAAGAATTTCGTTCTGAGGATCGACGGCGGCGGACCTTTTCAACATGCAAAGCCGAAGGAGCTTTCGCCCCTTCGGCTTTGCGGTCCGTAAGATCAAAGGTAGATGTCGCGCTGCTCATAGGTGGTATGCAGCAGCATGTGCGCCTTATGGCTGTTGGGCTTTCCGAGGAACTCCTCATAGATCTGCTTGATCTCGGGGTTCTCGTGGCTCTTGCGGAGCGTCTTGGCCTCATCCTCGCTGTAGAGCGCCTTGGCGCGCACGGCGCGAACATCGGTCCAGTTGCGCACGGAGGCCGGGACGATAGGCTGGCCGCCGCCGTTGACGCAGCCGCCGGGGCAACCCATGACCTCGATGAAATGGTAGTTCTTCTCGCCGCGTTTGACGGCGTCGAGCAGCTCGCTGGCCTTGCCCGTGCTGGAGCAGACGGCCACGTTCACATCCAGATCCCCGATCTTGACGGTGGCCTCCTTGATCCCCTCCACGCCGCGCACGGCGGTAAAGTTGACATCCTCCAGCGTCTCGCCGGTGATGAGCTCATAGGCGGTGCGCAACGCGGCCTCCATCACGCCGCCGGTCGCGCCGAAGATGACGCTGGCGCCTGTGCTTTCGCCCATCAGGCTGTCAAAGTCCTCATCCGGCAGGTTCACAAAGTCGATGCCGGCCTCCTTAATCATCCGGGCCAGCTCGCGCGTGGTGATGACGGCATCCACGTCGGGCATCCCGTTGCGGCCAAGCTCGGGACGGCGGGCCTCAAACTTCTTGGCGGTGCAGGGCATGACGGAAACGACGACGATGTTCTGCGGGTCGATTCCGGCCTTGTCGGCGTAATAGCTCTTGACCATCGCGCCGGTCATCTCATGGGGCGACTTGCAGGAGCTCAGGTTGGGGATGAATTCGGGATAGTAGTGCTCGCAGTACTTGATCCAGCCCGGCGAGCAGCTCGTAATCATGGGCAGGACGCCGCCATTGTTGATACGGTCGATCAGCTCCGTGCCCTCCTCCATGATGGTCAGGTCCGCGCCGAAGTCAGTATCAAAAACCTTGTCAAAGCCGAGACGACGAAGGGCCGCGGCCATCTTGCCGGTCACGCTGGTGCCCATGGGCATGCCGAACTCCTCACCCAGCGCGGCGCGCACGGCGGGCGCGGGCTGGACGACCACATGCTTGGTGGGATCGGCCAGCGCCTTCCACACGTCCTGCGTGCCGTCGGTTTCGGTCAGGGCGCCAACGGGGCAGGCGGTGATGCACTGACCGCAGTTGATGCAGGCCATCTCCGCCAGCTTCATCTCCCAGGGGCTCTCGATGGCGGTCTTGAAGCCGCGGCGCACGGGACCGATGACGCCGACCTTCTGCACGTTGGCGCAGGCGCCCACACAGCGGCGGCAGAGGATGCACTTGTTGTTGTTGCGCACGATGGAGGCGGAGGTCATGTCCGGCTCATAGTCGTTCTGGTTGCCCGCAAAGCGGTCGCCGTTTTCTACGCCCAGATCCAGGCAGAGCTTTTGCAGCTCGCAGTTCTGGCTGCGCACGCAGCTCAGGCACTTTTTCTCATGGTTGCTCAGGATCAGCTCAAGGTTGATCCGGCGCGCCTGGCGCACCGCGGGGGTATTGGTTTTGACTACCATGTTGGGCGCAACCGGCAGCACGCAGGCGGCCTGCAGGGCGCGTCCGCCGCAATCGACCACGCAGAGGCGGCAGTTGGCGGTTTCATTGATGTCCTTCAGATAGCACAGCGTGGGGATGTTCACCTTGGCGATACGCGCCGCCTCGAGCACCGTCGTGCCCGCGGGAACCTCGACCTTCACGCCGTCAATGGTAAGCGGAATCATTTGTTCCATGTCTGTTCCTCCTCATGCGGACGTTAGTTCTTGACGATGGCGCCGAAACGGCACTTCTCCATGCAGGAACCGCACTTGATGCACTTGGCGCGGTCGATATGGTGCATCTCCTTGACCTTGCCGGTGATGGCGTTGACCGGGCAGACGCGCGCGCAGGCGGTGCAGCCGCGGCACTTGTCGGTGATCTCGTAGTTGAGCAGCTTCTGGCAGTGATGCGCGGGACAGCGCTTTTCCTTGATGTGCGCCTCATACTCGTCGCGGAAGTACTTCAAGGTGGAGAGAACCGGGTTTGGCGCGGTCTGACCCAGGCCGCAAAGGGCGGTCGCCTTGATGTTCTCAGCCAGTGCCTCCAGCTTCTCGATGTCGCCTTCCTCGCCCTTGCCCTCGACGATGCGCTCGAGGATCTCCAGCATGCGCTTGGTACCGATGCGGCACGGGGTGCATTTACCGCAGCTCTCGTCCACGGTGAAATCCAGGAAGAAGCGCGCGATATCCACCATGCAGTTGTCCTCGTCCATGACGATCATGCCGCCGGAGCCCA
>CAUDEL010000011.1:0-58701 GCA_958448555.1 uncultured Eubacteriales bacterium
GAGGTTGCGGGTCTGCGGCCCTCCGAGCCTCCCCAAAGGGTTTTTTGACAGTCTGCCCCGGGAAGGAGCGCCTTCCCGGTTTTTTTCATGCTTCGTGCCGAAAACCTTAATCCGATCTTTATACCGCGCGGGCAGTTTTCATGCTGTCTTTATGCGCGGCATGTCATAATCATACTGTACTCTCCTGCCAAAGAGGTTGAGGATTTCTTATGACAAAGGCTTTGGAACGGGTCCATTTTTCCTCGGCGCAGATTATTATCGCGGGTTTTGCTACAGTTATCCTGCTGGGCGCGGCGCTGCTCACACTGCCTTTTGCCAGCCGGGAAGCGGGAAGCGCGAATTTCTCGGACGCGCTGTTCACCGCCACCTCCGCCGTTTGCGTGACGGGTCTGGTGGTGCATGATACGGCGCTGCACTGGTCCGAATTCGGTCAGTTTGTTATTCTGCTTCTGATTCAGATTGGAGGCATGGGGGTTGTCACCGTCGCCGTCGCCATCACTATGATCTCAGGCCGAAAGATCAGCCTCATGCAGCGCAGCACAATGCAGGAGGCCATTTCAGCCCATCATGTAGGTGGCGTGGTACGGCTGACGGGCTTCATCGTGCGCACGAGCTTTCTGATCGAGCTTCTGGGTGCCGGGCTGCTGGCGTTCGTGTTTGTCCCCGAGTTCGGGGTGGGACAGGGGGCGTGGTACGCGATATTTCATTCCGTTTCTGCGTTTTGCAACGCGGGATTCGACCTGATGGGCGTTCGGGCACCCTATTCCTCCCTGACGGCCTATGCGGCCAGTCCGGTGGTTTGCCTGACGATTGCGGGGTTAATTGTCGTCGGTGGCATCGGCTTTCTGACTTGGGAGGACGTGCGCACCCACGGCGTGCATCTGCGTTCCTACCGGCTGCAAAGCAAGGTGATCCTTTGCGTGACCTTCGGGCTGATTGCGCTGCCTGCCATCTATTTCTATGTCTTCGAGCTTCCTCAAACCCTCCCGGTGGGGGAACGGGTGCTTAGCGCGTTGTTTCAGTCAATCACTCCGCGTACAGCCGGTTTCAATACGGTGGATCTCAACGCGCTGAGCGAGGTGGGCCAGATGGTGCTGGTCATGCTCATGCTCATCGGCGGTTCGCCGGGGTCCACGGCAGGCGGAATGAAGACGACGACGTTTGCCGTTCTTCTCTTTTCCGCGGCCGCAGTCTTCAGCAGGCGTGAGGAGCCCAGGTGCTTCGGACGGCGTATTGATGCCGAGGCACTTCGCAATGCGGCGGCCATCCTGCTGCTGTATTTATCGCTGTTTCTGCTCGGAGGCCTGGCCATCAGTGCCATGGAGGATTTGCCGGTAGTGGACTGCCTGTTTGAAGCGGCTTCAGCCATCGGTACGGTGGGGCTGTCGCTGGGGCTGACGCCCGGCCTTGGCCAGCCATCCCGCGCAATTCTGATTGCGCTGATGTTCTTTGGGCGCGTGGGCGGGCTGACGCTGATTTTTGCGGCGCTTTCAGGCAAGCGTCCCTGTGCCTCCAAGCTGCCCCGGGAAAAAATCACCGTGGGATAAAGGAGTGGAAAAGCATGAAATCCATTTTGCTGATCGGATTGGGAAGGTTTGGACGCCACATCGCCATGAAGCTTCACGAGCTGCGCCATCAGGTGATGGCGGTGGACTGGCGCGAGGAATGTGTGGAGGCGGCTTTGCCCTACGTGACCAGCGCGCAGATCGGGGACAGCAAAAACGAGGAGTTTATGGCTTCCCTGGGGGTGCGCAACTTCGATGTGTGCATCGTGGCCATCGGGGATGATTTTCAAAGCTCCCTGGAGACGACCTCGCTGCTCAAGGAGCTGGGGGCACGCTTTGTGGTTTCGCGGGCGGCGCGCGACGTGCACGCCAAATTCCTGCTCAGAAACGGAGCCGACGAGATCGTCTATCCCGAAAAGCAGCTGGCGGCCTGGACCGCCATCCGCTACAGCTCGGACCACATCTTCGATTACATTGAACTCAACGAGGACCACGCCATCGTGGAGGTGGAGGTGCCGGAGGGCTGGGCAGGCCGGACGGTGGGAGAGCTGGACGTGCGGCGCCGCTTTGGACTGAACATCCTGGCCATCAAGCGCAAGGGGCGGCTTAGCGCAAATGTCACCTCGGACACGATGCTTGCGCGTGACGAAACGGTGCTGGTGCTTGGCAGCAACCAGGCCATCCAGCGCTGCTTCCATCTCTGAGGCCTGAGCCGGAGGGAGGGCTGACGATGACCGCCGCATTGCTGATAATAGTCCTGGGGCTGCTTTTCGGCCTGGGCTATGTGCTGATGGGCCGGGTGGATGCATTTTTGTCGCATCACGTCTGCGAGGAGGGTGGCGTAGCGGGACGGGAAAATGGTATAATGGAGCGTCTGGAGGTGAAGGCGCATGAAGGACGTCCGGCCCGGCGCCGAACAGGCGCGCGGAAGGCTGAAGCTTTTTGTCAGCTACGCGCCCGGCGCGGGAAAGACCTATGCCATGCTCATGGCGGCGCTCAGAGCACGCGCCCGGGGCGTGGACGTGGCCGCAGGGCGGGTCGAGCCCAATGGACGGGCGGACACGGCGCGGCTGCTGGCCGCGCTGGAACGTCAGTGCGGGCCCGCGCTGGAAAAGGACGGCGAGCTGGATCTGGACGCGGCGTTGGCGCGCGCCCCGAAGCTGATCCTGGTGGACGACCTGGCGCACCGCAACGCGCCGGGAAGCCGCCACAGCCGGCGGTGTCAGGATGTAACGGAGCTGCTTAAGGCGGGCATAGACGTCTATGCCACGCTCAATGTGCAGCAGATTGAAAGTCTCAGCGACGCCGTGGCTGCCATGACCGGTGCGGCGATGCGTGAACGCGTCCCGGACTCGGTGTTTGACGGAGCGGACGCCGTGGAATTTCTCGACATTGAGCCCTCCAGACTCGTCCGTCGCCTCGGCGGCGCGCCGGAGGGCCTCGTGCCGTGGCAGTTGACCGCCCTCAGGGAGATCGCGTTGCGCCGCTGCGCGGACCGGCTGGACCGCGCCGAGCCCCGGCCGCCCGCTCCCGGGGCCGGGCTGGCGGAGGAGCATATCCTGGCCTGTCTGTCCTCCGCCCCTTCCAATGCGCGCATCATCCGCACGGCGGCGCGCATGGCCGGGGCGTTTCACGGCGACTTCACCGCCCTGTATGTCAGGACGCCGCACGATGAGAAACTGTCCCCGCAGGACCAGAAGCGGCTTGAGCAGAACATGCGCCTGGCGCGACGGCTGGGAGCCAACCTGGAGACGGTCTACGGCGATGATGTCGCCTACCAGATCGCAGAGTTTGCGCGGCTGTCGGGGGTGTCGAGAATCGTGCTGGGCCGAAGCGCGGCGGGGCATAAGCGGCTTCTGGGACGGGCTTCCCTGACGGACCAGCTCATTGCCTTTGCCCCCTCCCTGGACATTCACATCATCCCCGACGGCGCGGCGCAGGCGCGCTACGTGCCGCACAGCGCGTCCGCGCCGCGCTTCACCCTCACCGCGGCCGACGCGCTCAAGAGCCTCCTCACGCTTCTGGCGGCCACGGGGCTTGGTTTTGTGTTTGACCGGCTGGGCTTTGGCGAGGCGACCATCATCATGGCCTATCTGCTGGGCGTTCTCATCACCTCGGTCGTGACCACCCACAAGGCGTACAGCATGGCCGCGGCGGCGGTGAGCGTGGTGCTGTTTAACCTTTTGTTCATCGCGCCGCGCTTTATGCTGGCGGTTTACGGTAAGGAATACCCCGTCACCTTCCTGATTATGTTCCTGACGGCCTTCATCTCCGGCACCCTCGCCATAAGGCTCAAAAACCATGCCCGACAGTCGGCCCAGACGGCTTACCGCACCAAGGTGCTTTTTGATACCGACCAGCTCCTGGGCCGGGCGGGAAACCGGGAGGCGGTGGTTGCCGCCACGGCGGGGCAGCTTGTCAAGCTGCTGGGACGCGACGTGGTGATGTACCCGTCACCGGATGCGGAGCCGGAGGTGTTCGCGGCCGGGCAGGCGCCGTCGGCCGACCTGCTGGCCCCGCACGAGCGGGACGTGGCCGCCTGGGCCATGAAGAACAACGAGCATGCCGGCGCGACCACCGACACCTTTTCCCAGGCCCAGTGCCTCTATCTGGCCATACGCGTCAACGATCGGGTCTACGGCGCCGTGGGCGTTGCTGTCCGGGGCGCGCCGCTGGAGCCGTTTGAGCACAGCATTTTGCTCTCCATTCTGGGCGAGTGCGCGCTGGCGCTGGAGAACCTGCAAAACGCGGCCGACAAGGAGCGGGCGGCGGTGCTGGCCAAAAACGAGCAGCTTCGCGCCAATATGCTCAGGGCCATTTCGCATGATCTGCGAACGCCCCTGACGGCCATTTCGGGAAACGCCAGCAACCTGCTTTCCAACGGCGAAGGCTTTGACGAGGCGACGCGGCGGCAGCTCTATTCCGACATCTATGACGACTCGATGTGGCTGATTAACGTCGTGGAAAACCTGCTCTCCGTCACCCGCATCGAGGACGGCCGCATGGCGCTGAGGACCTCGGCCGAGCTGGTGGAGGAGATCGTGAGCGAGGCGCTGAGCCATGTCGGCCGCGGGCGCGCGGACCACACGATCACCTATGAGGGCAAGGAGGAATGGCTCATGGCCCGCGCCGATGCGCGGCTGATCGTGCAGGTGGTGGTCAACATCGTGGACAACGCGCTCAAGTACACGCCGCCCGGCTCGCATATCGCCATCACGGCGGAGCGGGAGGGAGACATGGTGGCCGTCTCCATCGCCGATGACGGACCCGGCGTGCCCCCGGAGGTGGGGGAGCGGGTGTTTGACATGTTTTACAGCGGCGCCAACCGCGTAGCCGACAGCCGCCGGAGCCTCGGGCTGGGGCTGGCGCTGTGCCGTTCCATCATCACCGCGCACGGGGGCACAATCACGCTGTCGGAGAACCAGCCGCATGGCGCGCGCTTCCGTTTTACCCTGCCGGCCGAGGAGGTGCAATGGCATGAATAAACCGCTGATTCTGGCTGTCGAGGACGACCGCCCCGTGCGTACTTTGATCGCTACGACCCTCAAGGCGCACGGCTACCGCCACCTGGAGGCGGCCACGGGTGAGGAGGCGTTGCTGGAGGCGTCTTCGCACAATCCAGACATCATCCTTCTGGACCTGGGGCTTCCGGACATGGACGGGGTGGAGGTCATCACCCGCATCCGCGCCTGGTCGTCTGCGCCCATCATCGTCATCAGCGCACGCAGCGAGGACGCCGACAAGATCGGCGCCCTGGACGCGGGCGCCGACGATTACCTGACCAAGCCGTTTTCGGTCGAGGAGCTTTTGGCGCGCCTGAGGGCCACACAGCGCCGTCTGGCGGCCATGTCGGAGATGACCGCGCCTGCGGAGTCCGTATTTGTTAACGGAAGCCTGCGCATCGACTATGCCGCGGGATGCGCGTATCTGGGTGGCGTCGAGATGCATCTGACGCCCATCGAGTACAAGCTTTTGTGCCTGCTGGCACAAAACGTGGGCAAGGTGCTCACCCATACCTATATCACCCGCAAGATCTGGGGAAACAGCATGGAAAGCGACATCGCCTCCCTGCGGGTGTTCATGGCTACCCTGAGAAAAAAGCTGGAGAAGGGCGCGGGCAGCGCGCAGTATATCCAGACGCATATCGGCGTGGGCTATCGGATGCTGCGCGTGGAGGCAGGGGAGGAAAAGGGATAACAAAAAAAGCCGTTTGCGAAACGCAACGGCTTTTTTGCATCACCATAGGGTGGATGAAGGTGGAGGTGCCATCCGGATTTGAACCGGAGAATAAAGGTTTTGCAGACCTTCGCCTTACCACTTGGCTATGGCACCGGGTGTGGAGCGGTAGACGAGATTCGAACTCGCGACATCCACCTTGGCAAGGTGGCACTCTACCACTGAGCTACTACCGCACACTTGGTGCCTTGGGGCGGAATCGAACCACCGACACGCAGATTTTCAGTCTGCTGCTCTACCGACTGAGCTACCAAGGCATACTGGCGACCCGGAAGGGGCTCGAACCCTCGACCTCCAGCGTGACAGGCTGGCATTCTAACCAACTGAACTACCGGGCCACACTATGGTGGGAACAACAGGGCTCGAACCTGTGACCCTCTGCTTGTAAGGCAGATGCTCTCCCAGCTGAGCTATGCTCCCCAACCGCCTCGCCGTTTTCTCGCGGCGACGCTAGATATCTTATCATCTTTATCCTGCTTTGTCAATATGGAACATTCAAAAATCAGAAATTTTTCTCCTGTGTCACAGCCGCCCGGAATTGTTGCATGACGGACCTTCGGATGTAACAAATCCGTAACCGGCCCCACGGTGGAGCTTGTCTTCAAGCCAAAACAATGCAAGCGTTTGCACACCGCTTCAAAGGAATTTTGCTTTGACAGGCCGGGAGAAAAAGTTTCTTTTTTTGCACCCGCCGCCTTTATCCGCAATGCGTCAAAACCAGATGAAGGCGCGCTTGCGCCGCTCGAGGCGCGGGAGGATACGCGCAGGGATGCGGCGGGCCGTAACAAAGCGGCGGTTTTTTGCGAAAATGCCATCCGGCGGCAGAGAACGTGGTATAATCACGGAGAAAAGCACAAGCAGGAGGGAATTGTGTGCAAGGAATGAGGATTCTGGTTGTGGACGATCACAGCGCTTTGCGTGAAACCATGACCGAAGCGCTCGCCGGACAGCAGGACGTGGCGGCGGTAGACGCCGCATCCAACGGCGCGGAGGCGCTCAGGCTGCTTGGCGAGCGCAGCTACGACGTCATGGTGACCGATATCGTCATGCCCGTCATGGACGGTTATACGCTGATGCAGGAGATGCGGCGCATGGCGCTTTCCCCGGCGCCCAAGGTCATCGTCGCCACGTCGCTGGCACGGGATGACTTCGTGATGCGCGCGGTGGAGCTGGGGGCGAAATTCTATCTGGTCAAGCCCTTTGAAATCGAAAGCCTGATGGGCCATATCCGCCGTCTGGCGCGCGGGGAGGAGTTACCGCCGCCCATGCGGGAACCCTCCGGCGAGCCGAGGGAGCAGAGCCTGGACGAGCGGCTGGGCAGCCTGTTTCTCACCATCGGCATCCCCGCCCACATCAAGGGGTATCAGTATCTGCGCTGCGGGGTCAGGCTGGCGGTCGAAAACCCCGGCATCATCAACCGTATCACCAGGGAGCTCTACCCGGGCATAGCGGCCCGCTTTGATACCACGGCCAGCAAGGTCGAGCGCGCCATCCGCCACGCCATCGACGTGGCCTGGAGCCGCGGGCGCGTGGACACCCTAAACCGCGCCTTCGGCTGCCGCGTCTGCACGCCGGAGGACAAGCCCACCAACGGCGAGTTCATCGCCATGCTGGCCGACAAGCTCAGCATGGAGCGCAGCGCCTGAAAGGCCAAGATACCGTTTGCACCGCATCCCAGGGTGTGATATACTGAATTCATCATATTCCATTTTCTCAAAAAGAGGGAGGACCGGCGATGGATGCGTTGCTGAAACAGGCGGTTGAAGGAATGAGGAAAAACGGCTTTGAGGTGGTTGAGGTGCGCACCGCCGCCGAGGCGTGCGACTATCTGCTCGGCCGCATCACCGCAGGGGCGTCGGTGGGCGTGGGCGGCTCGGTGAGCGTGCGGGATACTGGGGTGCTGACCGCGCTTGCGCAAAAGGGCTGCAAGGTCTACACGAGCTGGGGCGCCAAGCCCGAGGATGTGCCCATGATTCGCGAAAACAGCCGCAGGGCGGACGTCTATCTCAGCTCGGCCAACGCCGTCACCCGCACGGGCAAGCTGGTGCTGGTGGACGGGATCGGCAACCGCGTGGGCGCGGTGTGCGACGGTCCCAGGGACGTCTATTTCGTCGTCAGCCACTCCAAGGTGGTGGACGGCGGGATCAACACCGCCGTGGCGCGCATCAAAAAAACCGCGTGTCCGCAAAATACGCGCAGGCTTGGCATCGACACGCCCTGCGCCCGCACGGGCAACTGCGGGGGCGACGCATGCCAGGACAGCATCTGCCGCCTGACCCTGGCGGTGGACCGGGTGCCCAAAAACCGGCGCATGACGGTGGTGTTTGTGGAGGAAGCCCTGGGGTACTGAGAAAAAAAACGAAAGCCCGGCGCGGAAACTCCGTGCCGGGCTTCATGATGCGCTTTAGGACTCCACGCGCAGGAGGCTTTCCACCGTGGCCACCTCGGGGCCGATCTCCAAAATGGCCTGCTGCATGTCGCGCTCCCCGGCCTGGTGGGTGATGAAGACCACCGTGACCCGGCCGTCGCGCTGCTCGCCCTTTTGCTGCATGGCGGCGATGCTCACGCCGTGGTCGGCAAAGGTCCGGGCGATGCGGCTGAGCACGCCCGGCTCGTCCATGGCCAGCATGCGGGTGTAGAAGGCGCAGCGCCAGTCGGCGTTGTTCTCCAGCGCGACCGTGGGGTGCAGGTCGTTGTCGAAGGTGGGGTAGAGGTGCTTCTGGGCGGAGGCCGCGCGCACCAGATCGCTGACGATGGCGCTGGCCGTGGGCAAATCGCCCGCGCCGCGGCCCATGAACATCATCTCCCCGCAGGCATGGCCGTGGAGGAACACCGCGTTGAACGCCCCGGAGATGTTGGCCAGGGGATGGTCGTTTCGGATGAAGGTGGGGTGGACGCGCGTCTCGACCTTCAGGCCGTCGCGCTTGGCGATGGCCAGGAGCTTGAGCGTATAGCCCAGCTCCTGCCCGCAGCGGATGTCCTCAGCCTGCACCTGGGTGATGCCCTCGACGTACACGTTTTCAAAGGGCACGCGGCCGTGAAAGGCCAGGCTTGAGAGGATGCTGAGCTTGTAGGCGGCGTCCAGCCCCTCCACGTCGCTGGCGGGGTCCGGCTCGGCCAGGCCCAGGCGCTGGGCATCGGCCAGGACGTCCGCGTACTCGGCCCCCTCCCTGCTCATGCGGGTGAGGATGTAGTTGGTGGTGCCGTTGACGATGCCGTAGATGTAGCTGATGCGGTTGGCCTGGAGGCTCTCCTCCAGCGTGTGGATGATGGGGATGGCTCCGCACACCGCCGCCTCGTAATACAGCCCGGCGCCGCTTTGCTTGGCGGCCTTCTGCAGCTCGTGCCAGTGCAGGGCGAAGGCGACCTTGTTGGCCGTCACCACGGTTTTCCCGCGCTCAAGCGCCATGGTGATCCACCGATGGGCGGGCTCCTCGCCGCCCAGGAACTCCAAAACGATGGAGATCTCGGGATCGTCCACCACGTCCTCCACGCGGTCGGTCAGCACCCCCGGGGGAAAGTCGATGTCGCGCTTTTTCTCCAGCGAGCGCACCAGCACCCGCTTGACGGCGAAGCGAAGCCCTGTCCTGTGCGCAATATCCTGCGAAAAGCCGTTCAAAAGCCGCCACACGCCGCCGCCGACGTTGCCGCAGCCCAGAAAGCCGATGGTGATGGTCTTGTCCATGTCTCCTACATCCTTTCCCGCCTCAGCGGTTGCGTTCATAGATCAGGCGCAGCCCCTTGAGGGTGAGGATGCCGTCGAGCTTGTCGATGGTGCCGTCCTCCTCGGCCACCAGGCGGGCCATGCCGCCCGTGGCGACGACCAGCGCGTCCGGCGCGCCCAGCTCCTTGCGGAAGCGCTGCACGAGGTAATCGACCTGGCCGATGTAGCCGTAGATCACGCCGGCCTGGAGGTTGGTTACCGTGGTGCGGCCGATGACGTGGTCGGGCTTGACCAGCTCGAACCGGGGCAGCTTGGCCGTGCCGGTGACCAGCGCCTCGCTGGTCAATTTCAGGCCCGGGCAGATGCAGCCGCCGGCAAACGCGCCGTGATGGTCGATGGCCCCAAAGGTGGTGGCGGTGCCAAAGTCAATGAAGATGCAGGGCCCGCCGTATTCGGCCTGCGCGGCCACGGCGTTGGCGATGCGGTCGCTGCCCAGCTCGCGCGGGTTTTCATAGCGCAGGTTGATGCCCGTCTTGATGCCCGGGGCGACGGTCATGGGCATCTTGCCAAAATAGTTTTTGCACATGTGCTCCAGCGTAAAATTGATGGTGGGCACCACGCTGGACATCACGATTCCCTCCACCGCGTCCATAGACAGCCCCGCGCGGGCGAACAGCCCCTCGAGAATGAGGCCGTACTCGTCGGAGGTGTAGGAGGTGTTGGTGGAGATGCGCCAGTACTTGCGCATCTCGCGGCCCTCGAACAGCGCCGTTTTGATGTTGGTGTTGCCAACGTCCATGGTGAAGATCATAGCGTCTACTCCTTACTTGCCTTGCCTGGCGCGTCCCGCGGGGGCGCGGCGCGTGACCGCCTCCACCGCGATCTTAATCATGGGCACGATCACCGCCGCCACCACGGCCTCGCTCAGGCCGTTGGGCAGGCCCACGACCGCCACCAGCCATGCGCCCGCGTCGTTGAGGTAGGCGGCGTCGGCGCTGCCGGCGGAGATCATGTTGTTAATCAGCGCCGTCAGGTCCGCCCCGTAGATCAGCACCAGCGTTCCAAGGCACAGGACCGTGTTGGCCACGGAGCCGGCGGCGGAGGCGACGGCCGCGCCCACCTTGTCCGACACCGCGCCTTTGAGCGCCAGGCGCTTCCACAGCAGGTATACGCCCAGCGCCGCCAGCGGGACCAGCATGCGCGGCACGATGCTGATGAGCGGGTTTCGGAAAAAGAGGGTGAGGCCCACCGCGCCCGACTCCCAGGCCCGGATGAAGCTGCACAGGCCAAAGACCAGGCCGACCACCAGGCCCACCACCGGCCCCTCCACCAGCGCGGCGAGAATCACCGGCAGATGCACGGTGGTCGCGCTCAGAAGCGGGGGCGGCAGGGGGATCATGCCGATGGGCGTAAAGGTGAGGATGGCGGTGATGGCGCTGAGCATACCCGCGACAACCATCCTGCGGATGGCCTCGCTCTGCCGCCTTGCGGACGGGACGGTGTTTTTCATGTTGTGTTCCTCCGTTCGAGTTCTTGTGGGGATACCCGACGATGCCAGGGGTAAACGGAAACCGCGGGACGCGTCCGCCTCCGCTTGGGATGGCGGCGCGTCACGCATGCATTATAAAGCCTGCGGACGGGATTGTAAAGGGCGTGGCCGAAAATCAGCCCTTTGCCGCCGCGCGCCTGCGGCCAAGGCGGCCCCAGAAGCGAAACGTCGCAGGCCACAGCACGCCGCCGGTTATGGCGATAAGGAAGTAGCGCACGCCGTCTGTGAAGGGCGCGGGGCCAAAGAGCGCGGCCAGCGCGGCCTTGAGCCCCACGCGCACCCCCATCACCAGCGCAAGGCCCACGGCCAGCTTGGCAAGCTGCGCCCACCACACGGCGCGGGTGTCAAAGTTCAGGAAGCGGCGGTCCGCCCACCATGCGACCAGCAGGCCGCCCATGGTGCCAAAGAGCGTCCAGGCGCTCTCCACGCCGTGGGCGTCGAACTCGGCGACGTTTCCCTCCCGCTTGGGCCAAAGCAGCACAAAGAGCAAAAGCAGGACCGTAAAGCCCAGCATCGCGGCGCCCAGCCGCCGCCGGCCGCGCGCCGTGCCCTCCATGCGGTCAAACAGCGCGGTCATCAGCGCCACCGTCAGGGCGCCCGTGACCAGCGACACGCCCACGTCCAGCGGCGTGTGCACGCCCAGGTACATGCGCGAAAACGCCACCGCCAGCACCACCAGGGCGCAAAAGACCGTAAAGAGGCGCTTTTTTAGCCGCGCCGCCAGCATGCCCATCACGGCCGCCGCCGACTGCGTGTGCCCGCTGGGGAAGGAATACCCCGTCGCGCCCGCGCGCGCCGACTCGACGATGGTGAAGCCGGGGTCGATGACCCAGGGGCGGGGGATGAGAAAGACGGCCTTGAGAAGCTGGTTGAGCGTCGTACCCACCAGCCCCGCAAACAGCAGCCGAAAGCCCCAGCGCTTGTCAAAGCACCATACCAGCGCCAGCCCCACGAGCATGAAAAACGTCTCGTCGCCCAGATACGTCACCCACCCGGCGATCTGATCCCAAAACGGCGTGCGAACGGATTCCAGCATGCGTAAAAACGTCATCGTAATCCCCCTTCTATTTTGTGGAACTTTCGTCTCCGCGGTAGAGATTCAGCCACGGCGCGTCGGTGGGCAGGTCGTTGAAGTGCACGCGGTCAAATTCCTCCTGCGGCCGCCCCCGCCGCACGCGGATGAGCCGGTCGGCCAGCGACAGCGAATCCGCCAGATTCACCGCCAGGATCACCACCGCCACCCCCTTGTCCAAAAGTTCCTCCAAAAGCCGCCAGATGCGCATGCGCATCGCCACGTCCGCCATGCGGAAGGGCTGCACGCAGAACACCACCTCGGGCCTTTGCAGCAGCACGCGGTGATACACCAGCTCGCAGCGCTCGGTTTCGCTCAGGTCCTCCACGCGCCGCTCCAGCAAGTCCGGCCCCAGCCACTGGGCGTAGGCGCTTTTCAGCCCGCGCCTGACCCGGCTGCTTCGCCACAGGGCCTTCATGCGGTGATCCATGGTAAAGCACAGGTTTTCCAGATAGCTCATGCCGGGGAAGATCATCGTCCGACCCGGCTGGTCCTCGATGACGGCCATGCGGCGGTCGCGCCCGCCGCGCGGCGCGGTGCCGCACAGGAGAAGCTCCGCGCCCGCCGGCGCGCGGCCGTCCGTGAGCGCCGCCAGAAAGCCGTCGATAAAGTGGTTGTCCAGATCCTGGAGCACCAGGCACTCCCCGGCGCGCACCGAAAAGCGCAGCGCCCCGTCCCCGACCGGAAAGCGCGCGCGGAACACCTCGTTGCCCGGACGGTTGGCGCCCCGCGCAAGCTGGCTGGTCACCATCTGCTCGTAGGCGGCGGAGTAGGGCAGGAGCGACTGAGGCACCATCTCCTCGCCCTCCAGCAGCTTGACCACCCTCCCGCGCATCATCACGGCGGTTCGGTCGCAGAGCTTGAGCAGCTCCTCGAAGTGAAAGCAGACATAGAGGAAGGAAAAGCCCTCGGCGGCGTAGTGGCGCAGGATGGCGTGCAGCTTGTCCAGCTCCGATTCGTTGATGAGGGTGCTGATCTCGTTGAGCACGATCAGGCGGCTTCCGGCCACCACGGCCTTGAGCAATTCGACCACGAAGCGCTCAAAGGCGCCCAGGTCCTCCACGCGCGCATCGGTGTCGATGCGGATGCCGATGCTCTCCATGAACGGCGTAAGCTGGCGGCGGAAGGCGGAGGGGCGCATCAGCCGGCCGCGAAATCCCGGGCGGAGCACGAAGATGTTGTCCGCCACCGTCAGCCCGTCCACCAGGCAGCTCTTGGCCTGGATGACGCTGATGCGGTTGTAGCGCGGCTGGGGCGAGCGCCAGGTGTTGATGAGCCGCTCGCGGTAGAACACATAGCCGTAGTACAGGGGCAGATTCTCGCGCAAAAGGTCGCAAAGCGTGCTCAGGCCGTGGGTGTCCACGGGCACCAGCCCCATGATCTCCCCCTCGAAGATGTGCAGGTTGAAGTTGTCCAGCTGCGTCACGCCCTGCTCGCGCAGCGTGACCTTTTCCAGACGCAGGACCTCGTTTCTCACAAAAGCGCCTCCCGGTTGGGAATCTCGCGGTCGCTGGCGATCATGGGCAGGGTGATCTCCACATCCGTGCCCACGCCCGGCGTGGAGAAGGCGTGCAGGCCGTACTTGTCGCCAAAGAGCAGGCGGATGCGGCTGTCGACGTTGGCCAGCGCCAGGCCGCCCCGGCTCTGGGGCGGCTGGGCGATGGCGCTCTTGCCCAGCCGCTCGTTGAGGCGGAAAAGCGTCTCCGCGTCCATGCCCACGCCGTCGTCGGAGATGCGGATGAGCAGGCGCTTTTGCGTTCGCTCCAGCTGGATGCGGATGTGGCCGGTGCCCAGCTTGAGCTCCGTGCCGTGGATGATGCTGTTCTCCACGATGGGCTGGATGGTCAGCTTGGGCATGCGGCAGCGGTAGATGGCCTCGCGGTCGGCGGGGTCGCACTGGATGTGCATCTCCAGCCGGTCGGCGAAGCGGTAGCGCTGGATGTGGAAGTACGTCTCGCAGTTTTGCAGCTCCTCCTCCACGGATACCAGGTTTTCCACCTTGCTGATGGTGTAGCGGAAAAACGTCGCCAGCGCCTCGGTCATGTCGGCGATGGTGTCCATGCCCGAGAGCAGCGCCTCACCCCGGATGCTCTCCAGGGTGTTGTAGAGAAAGTGCGGGTTGATCTGGTTTTGCAGCGCCTGGTACTGCGCCTGACGCTTGTTGAGGTTGAAGAGCTGCTCGGGGTTGAGGATGGCGGCCACCTGCTCCTGAAGCCGCGCCTGCGCGGGGGAGAGGGCGCAGGCGGCGTCGCTGCGCGGAGGCGTATAGCCCTCCAGAAACAGAAGCGTCGCCCGCTCCTGCGCCCGGTAGGGCCGGAGGATGCACAGCCACCCCGCCAGACCGATACCCGCCGCGCATGCAAAAAGCACGAGCGCGGCCAATGGGTCGCGCCCCAGCAAAAACGCGGCGGCGATTCCCAAAAGCCCCACGGCGAGCGCGCTAAGAAGCCCCGCGCGGAAGGAGAGCATGCGCCAGCGGTTTTTCATGCCTTCGCCTCCTTAGCCGTAGAGCTTGCGGTACTGGGCGGGGCTGAGGCTGGTGTACTTTTTAAAGGTCTGCGTAAAGTGCTTGAGGTCGCTGTAGCCCACCTTTTCGCAGACCTCGGACACCGGCAGGCTGCTTTCCTGCAAAAGCTCCTTGGCCCGCTCCATGCGAACGCCCGTGAGGTACTTGGAAAAGCCCTCGCCGCTTTCTTTTTTGAACAGCGCGCTGAAATAGCTCACGCTGAAACCCGTGGCCGCGCATACATCCTCCAGGGTGATGGACTCGCTGTAATGCTCCTGCACGTACTGCCGGGCGATGCGGATGGGCCGCAGCGCCTCGCTGCGCCTTCGGATGTCCTCGGCCTCCATGTGCTGTTTCTCAAACTGAATCAGACATTCAAACAGCTCATCCGCCCGGCTGGACAGGCCTGCCTGGCGCACGAAGGCGGCCTCGTCCTCGCCTTCCAGCCCTAGTCGGAGGGCAAACAAGCTGCCTGCCGAGCGCACAAGCTCCGTCAGCTCATGCCCCCGCACGCCGGGAAAGCCCATGGCCTCCCGCGCCAGTGCGTTGGTACAGGCCACCGCCTGCTCGGTGTCCAGCGTGGACAGCGCCTTTTCCAGCTCGTGCCCGTAACGCTCCAGAAGCCGGGCGTCGCGCAGGCCCGAGGGCGTGATCTCGCCCTCCAGAAGACGCCCCGTGCCCTCCAGAAGCCTTTCGTCGATGAGCAGCGACGCCTCCCTGACCAGCGCCGGGATCTGCGCGGGGGACGCCTGCACGGCGCTGAGCGACAGGGAAAACGTCACCGGCCCCAGCAGCCCCCTTTGCGCCTCGAGCTGGTTGAGTGCCTGCCGCAGCGCCCGCCGCGCGCCCTCCTGCGCGTCGGGAAAGGCGCAGAGGACCCCGGTGACGCGGTCCTCGTCGTGCGCGCAGGCAAGCTGCGTCCCGGGCAGGGACAGAAGCGGGGAGAGCAGTTCACGCGCCTTGCCGTGGATGATCTCCAGCGGCTCCCGCCCCAGGTTTTGAAAGTCCAGCTTGAGCACGAACGCGCAAAACGCCCCGCCCGCGAGCCCGAAGCCGTAGACCCGCCGCAGTTCCTCCGGCTCCGGGGGAAAGGCGCGGCCCGACGCCGCCTCGCGCACCAGCTTTTCCCACAGCGCGGCTTGGGCGCGCCCGCGCTCCTGCGCCTCCGCGCCCGGACGGCTCGGATGCTTGGCGCGGCAGCGCCGGGCCAGCTTGTCCAGCGTCGAGGTCAGCTCGTCCTTTTTGATGGGCTTGAGCAGATAGTCGCCCACGCCCAGCTTGATGGCGGTCTGCGCGTATTCAAAGTGCGCGTAGCCGCTGATGATGATGATTTCAAGGCCCGGCACGGCCCGCCGGGCGCGCTCGATCAATTCCAGCCCCTGGCAGCCCGGCATGCGGATGTCGGTGATGAGGATGTCCGGCTTCTCGCGCTCCACCATCTCCAGCGCCTCCAGGCCGTTGGACGCCGCGCCGGCGACCTCCATGCCCAGCTCGTCCCAGTCCGGCAGCAGGCGAATGAGGCTTAAGATGCGGGCCTCGTCGTCGGCGATCACAACCTTGAGCATGGCGCGCCCCTCCCTCTCTGGTATGCGGTATGATGCCATCAGTATAGCATATGCCGTGGGGAAAGACAAACCGCAAAAAGGGGCCGGGGAGCGGGTTGCCCGCCCTCCGGCCCGGATGTGCGACACTTTAGAGCAGCCCGGCGGCCGCCTTGTCCAGCAGGAAGATCACGTTGGGATGGGTGCGCAGGATGCTGGCCTGCGTCCTGGGGTTGATGTCGCCGTAGACGGCGGCGCGGATGGCCTCGGCCTTGTCGGCGCCGGTGGCCAGAAGCAGGATGCGGCGGGCGTTCATGATGCTGCCGATGCCCAGGCTGATGGCCTGGCGCGGCACGTCGTTTTCGCTTTCAAAGAAGCGGCGGTTGGCCTCGATGGTGCTCTGGGTGAGGTTGACGATATGGCAGCCGTAGACGAAGGTATCGGCGGGCTCGTTAAAGCCGATGTGGCCGTTGCGGCCGATGCCCAGCACCTGAATGTCGATGCCGCCGGCCTGGTTGATGGCGGTGTCGTAGCTGGCGCACTCCTTGGCCTGGTCGCGGGCGTTGCCGTCGGGCACGCGGGTGTTGGCGGGGTCGATGTTGATGTGGTCAAAGAGCTGCTGGCGCATGAAGCTGTGGTAGCTCTGCTCGTGGTCCACGGGCAGGTTGCAGTATTCGTCGAGGTTGAAGGAGCGCACGCGGGAGAAGTCCAGGACGCCGCCCTTGCACAGGCGGATCAGCTCCTGATAGGTGGGGATGGGGGTGGAGCCGGTGGCAAGGCCCAGCACGGAATCGGGCTTGGCGATGATCTGCGCCGCGATGAGGGTCGCGGCGGCCTGCCCGACCTGGGCGGCGGAGTCGTAGAGATGAATCTGCATGGAACGGCCTCCTCTGGACGATGATATGTATACTATAAACGACTTGATGCATAACGCTTTTCGCGAGATACATCTTACGCTGTGAGTATAGCACTTGCCGCGCCCCGTGTCAATGAGAAAACCGGGGCCCCTACAAAAGTCCCCGGTCGAGAAACGCCCGGTCCCCCGGGCAAAAGGCGTATTCATTCATTTCCGAGGGCAGGACCCATGCGGCCTTGCCGTGCACATGCAGCGACAGGGCCCCGGTCCCGCAGGGCGCGGCGCTGACGAAGATCAGACGGATCATGCGCCCGCCTTCCTCCCGTTCAACCTCGGCCAGCGCTTCCCCGGCATGGACGCGCAGCTCCAGCTCCTCCATCAGCTCGCGCTGAAGGCATTGGGCGGGGGTTTCGCCGGGCTCGAGCTTGCCGCCGGGAAACTCCCACAGCCCTTCCAGCCGCCCCGTGCGGCGGCAGATGAGCACGCGCCCGTCCGCGCGGCGCACCACGCCGGCGGCGACCTCGATGATCTCCATGGCGCCCTCCTAGAAGTTGCGGCTCATGTCGTAGCGCTCGTAAAACTGCCTGCGCAGATCCGGCAGGCGGTCCTCCTCGATGGCCTTTCGCACCTTCTCCATCAGGCGCAGGAGGAAGCGCAGGTTGTGGATGCTGGTCAGGCGCGCGCCGGTGATCTCGCCCGCCTTGAAGAGGTGGCGGATGTAGGCGCGGCTGAAATTCTGGCAGGCGTAACAGTCACATTCCCCGTCGATGGGCCGGAAATCGTGCGCGTACTGGGCGTTTTTGATGACCAGCCGCCCACCTGTAGTGAAGCAGGTGCCGTTTCGCGCGATGCGCGTGGCCAGCACGCAGTCGAACATGTCCACCCCGCGCAGCACGCCCTCGATCAGGCAGTCGGGCGAACCCACGCCCATGAGGTAGCGCGGCTTTTGCGCAGGCATATGGGGCATGATGGCCTCCAGCAGGTCGTACATCATGGGCTTTGGCTCGCCCACGGACAGGCCGCCGATGCCGTAGCCGAAGAAGTCCATGTCCGCCAGGGTCTTGGCGCTTTGGATGCGCAAATCCTCGAAGAACGCCCCCTGCACGATGCCAAAGAGCACCTGCGAGTCATCCGTATGGTGCTGCTGGCAACGCCTGGCCCAGCGGTGGGTGCGGTGCATGGCGTCCTCGGCGGTGGCGTGATCGCAGGGATAGGCGGTGCACACGTCAAAGGCCATCATGATATCCGAGCCCAGGGCGTGCTGGATGTCCATGCTCACCTCGGGCGAGATGAAGCGGCGGCTGCCGTCCAGATGGCTTTGGAAGGCCACGCCCTCCTCACGGATCTTGCGGATGCCGGCGAGGGAAAAGACCTGAAACCCGCCGCTGTCGGTGAGGATGGGTCTGGGCCAGCTCATGAAGCGGTGCAGGCCGCCCGCCTCGCGGATCAAATCCTCGCCGGGGCGCAGGTGCAGGTGGTAGGTGTTGGACAGCATGATTTCCGTGCCGATTTCCAGCATCTCGCGCGGGGTCATGGCCTTGACGGTAGCGGCGGTGCCCACGGGCATGTAGACGGGGGTGTGGATGTCGCCGTGCGGCGTGTGCAGCAGGCCCAGCCGCGCGCCGGACTGCTTGCAGGTTTTGAGCACCTCAAAGGAAAATTGGCTCACAGGTCGGCTCCCTTCCGTTGGTCGTTCAAAAAGCCGTCGATCAGAGCGGCGTAAGGGGCAAACGCGCCGCCGCGCGGCGCGCTCACAAAGGTCATGGGTTCCTTTCGGGTGGGGTGCGTGAGCCTGAGCACCGCGCCCCACAGCGCCACGGGCTGGCCGCGCACGCCCCGGCCGTAGCGCATGTCCGCCACGAGCGGATGGCCGCTGTGGGCAAGCTGCACGCGGATCTGATGCTTGCGCCCGGTCTGGAGCCGGACGTGGACAAGCGCCGTATTGCGCGTTTCGTCGCGGCCCAGCACGAAAAAGGAGAGGCGCGCTTCCTTCGCGCCCGGCGCGCCGGGGGTTGCAGCACACACCCGGCCCGCCGCCTCATCCTGCATGAGCCAGTCGTGAAGTTCCCCCGCGTCCGGCATGGACGATCCGCCCTCGGCCACGGCCAGGTATTCGCGCGCCATGGCGTGCGTGCGCAGCTGCTCGCTCAGGCGCGAGGCGGCCTTGCTCGTGCGCGCAAAGGCCACCAGCCCGCCCACCGGCCGGTCCAGCCGGTGCACAAGCCCCAGGTACACGTCCCCCGGCTTGTGGTAGCGCTCCCTGATATAGCGCTTGAGCTGATCGAGCAGGCAGCCGTCGCCCGTCGCGTCGCCCTGGGTCAGGAGATTGGGCGGCTTGACCGCCACGATCAGATGGTTGTCCTCATAGACGATCTCAGGCATCGGGCAGCCACCGCGCGCTCGTGCCGCAGGGCAGCACGCCGCCTGTCGTCACGGTCAGGCACAGCTCGTCCGCCTCCACCTTGCCGCCAAAGCGGCCCACGAGGCAGCGGCGGGCGATGTTGCCCAGCACCGAGGCCGAAAAGCCCGTGGTGTAGCCGTTAATCAGGAAAAACAGCGGCGTGTCCGACAGCGCCTGCGCGCACAGGTCCACCAGCGGGTAAAGCTCGTTTTCCAGCTTCCACACCTCGCCGCCGGGGCCGCGCCCGTAGCTGGGCGGGTCCATGAGGATGCCGTCATAGCGGTTGCCGCGGCGAAGTTCGCGCCTGACAAACGCCTTCGCGTCCTCGATAATCAGGCGCGTGCGCTCCTCGGGGATGCCGCTCAAATCGCGGTTTTCGCGCGCCCAGAGCACCATGCCCTTGGCCGCGTCCACGTGGGTGACATGCGCGCCGGCGGCGGCGCAGGCCAGCGTGGCCCCGCCCGTGTAGGCGAAGAGGTTGAGCACGCGCGGCGGATAGCCCCATGCGCCCGCGCAGCGGATGCGCTCCTGCATGAAGGCCCAGTTGGCCGCCTGCTCCGGGAACAGCCCCGTGTGCTTGAAGCCGGTGGGCTTTACGTAGAATTTGAGGCCGCTCAGGCCGATGACCCAGCGCTCCGGCAGCTTTTCGCGGAACTCCCAGTGCCCGCCGCCGGTGTCGCTGCGCACGTAGGTGGCCTGCGCCGCGTCCCACAGGGCGGGGTCGGCCTTGGGCCAGATCACCTGCGGGTCCGGGCGGCGCAGTATGATGTCGCCCCAGCGCTCCAGCTTTTCGCCCTCGCCGGTGTCCAGCACCTCGTAATCGCGCCATTGATCGCAAAGAAACATCTGATTCGCTCCTCGTCGTCGGTGGGGGAGAAAGGGGCGGGATTTACCCGCCCCTATCGAGTGCTTACGCCCTGCGCACGCTCAGAACGGCCTTTTTGCCGTTGAGGTCCCATTCCTGGGAGACGGCGCCCTCGGGCGCGGCGCTGCGGGCAAAGGCGGTCGCCAGCACGCTTTGCATGATGAAATCGCGTCCGGCCTCGATGGCGCAGGCCAGCTCGTCCCCGGCCTCGTAGGTCACCTCGATGCGGTCGCTGACCTCAAAGCCGGCGTCCTTGCGCATGTTTTGCAGCTTTGAGACCATCTCGCGCTGGTAGCCCTCGGCGATCAGCTCCGGGGTGAGGTTGCAGTCCAGAACCACTGTCACCTCGCCCTCCATCTGGGCGGCGAAGCCGGGCTTCTGCGTGGCTTCGGTGAGCACGTCGTCCCTGGAGAGTGTAACTTCGGTGCCATCCAGCGTGAAGCTCACGTCCTCGCCGCGGTTGAAGGCGTCCACCACGTCGTTGCCGTCCATCTCCTTGAGATGCTGGCCGATGCGGCCCAGGAGCTTGCCGTATTTGGGACCGAGGGTGCGCATCTGGGGCTTGAGGTTGTAGGTGGTGAAGGCGCGCGCGTCGTCGGTAAAGACGACCTTTTTGACGTTGAGCTCGTCTTCGGCCAGAGCGCTGAACGCCTCGTCAAAGGACGTGCCCTTGACGTAGAGGGTGCTCAGCGGCTGGCGTACCTTGAGGTTTGCGGCGGCGCGGCAGGCGCGGCCCAGGCCGACGACGCTGAGCAGCGCGCTCATCTGAGTGTTGAGGCTTTCGTCGATCAGGCTTTCGTCCGCGGCGGGGAAGTCGCACAGATGCACGCTTTCGGGCGCGGAGGGGTCTACGCTGCGAACCAGGTTCTGGTACATCTCCTCGGCCATGAAGGGCACGAAGGGCGCGATGACCTTCGCAAGCGTGACCAGCACCGTGTAGAGGGTGACAAACGCGGCCTCCTTGGTGTCGTCCATGCCCTTGCCCCAGAAGCGCTCGCGGCAGCGGCGCACGTACCAGTTGCTCAAATCATCCACGAACTCGGTGATGGCGCGGGCAGGCTCGGGGATGCGGTAGGCGCACAGGTCCTCGTCCACGCGCCTGACCAGCTGATGAAGGCGCGAGAGCACCCATTTGTCCATCAGGGTGAGCTTGACGTTTTCAATGGGATGGTCCTTGGGGTCGAAGTTGTCGATGTTGGCGTAGAGCACGAAGAAGGCGTAGGTGTTTTGCAGCGTGCCCATGAACTTGCGCTGGCCCTCGGCCACGGCCTCGGGGCTGAAGCGGCTGGGCAGCCACGGCGCGCCCGCGGTGTAGAAATACCAGCGAACGGCGTCCGCGCCCTGCCTGTCCAGCACGCTCCAGGGATCGACCACGTTGCCCTTGTGCTTGGACATCTTCTGGCCGTCCTTGTCCTGCACGTGGCCAAGCACGATGCAGTTTTCAAACGGCGCGCGGTCAAACATCAGGGTCGAGATGGCCATGAGGGTGTAGAACCACCCGCGGGTCTGGTCGATGGCCTCGGAGATGAAGTTGGCCGGGAAGCGCTTTTCAAAGATCTCCTTGTTTTCAAAGGGATAGTGCCACTGGGCAAAGGGCATGGAGCCGCTGTCGTACCAGCAGTCGATGACCTCCTTGACGCGGCGCATGGGCTTGCCGCACTCGGGGCAGGTGATCTCGATCTGGTCCACATAGGGGCGGTGCAGCTCGATGTCGCCCACGGGCGCGGTGGCCATCTCGCGCAGCTCCTGACGGGAGCCGATCACGTGGATGTGCCCATCCTCACAGACCCAGATGGGCAGCGGCGTGCCCCAGTAGCGCTCGCGGGACAGGCCCCAGTCCACGACGTTCTCCAGGAAGTTGCCCATGCGGCCTTCCTTGATGTTGTCGGGCATCCAGTTGACGGTGCGGTTGTTGCGCACCAGCTCGTCGCGCACGGCGGTCATGCGGATGAACCACGTGGCGCGGGCGTAATAGAGCAGCGGCGTGTCGCAGCGCCAGCAGAAGGGGTAGTTGTGCGTAAAGGGCAGGGCGGCCAGCAAAAGGCCGCGGGCCTTGAGGTCCTCGATCACCTTTTCGTTGACCTGCTTGGTGCCCTCGCCCGCCCAGGGCGTGCCCTCCACGAACTTGCCCTGCGTGTCCACCAGCTGCACGAAGGGAAGCTGGTTGTCGCGGCCCACGCGCGCGTCGTCCTCGCCGAACGCGGGGGCGATGTGCACGATGCCGGTGCCGTCGGTCAGCGTCACATAGTCGTCGCTGACCACGTACCAGCCCTTTTCGCGAGGATAGCTCACGCCCTCGAAGCGGTAGAGCGGCTCGTAGGCCGTGCCGCAGAGCTCGGCGCCCTTCATGGTCTTGAGCACCTGACCCTCGTGCGCCTTCTCGCCAAAGACGGCGTGAAGCAGCGCCTGCGCCAGGATGTAGGTTTGCCCGTCCAGCTGGAACTCGCAGTAGTCCTCATGCGCATTGACGCACAGGGCGACGTTGGAGGGAAGCGTCCAGGGCGTGGTGGTCCAGGCGAGGATATAGGTATTCTCGCGGCCCACGGCCTTGAAGCGCACCGTGGCCGAAACGTCGCTGACCTCCTTGTAGCCCTGCGCGACCTCGTGGCTGGAGAGCGCGGTGCCGCAGCGGGGGCAGTAGGGCACCACCTTGAAGCCCTTGTAGAGCAGGCCCTTTTTCCAGATCTCCTTCAGGCTCCACCATTCGGACTCGATATAGTCGTCCTTGTAGGTGATGTAGGGGTCCTTCATGTCCGCCCAGAAGGCCACGCGGTCGGACATTTCCTCCCACTCGTGCTGGTATTTCCACACGCTCTTTTTGCACTCGGCGATGAAGGGCTCGATGCCGTAGGCCTCGATCTGCGGCTTGCCGTCCAGGCCCAGCAGCTTTTCCACCTCCAGCTCCACGGGCAGGCCGTGGGTGTCCCAGCCGGCCTTGCGCAAAACGTCCTTGCCCTTCATGCTCTGGAAGCGCGGAATCAGGTCCTTGATGGCGCGCGTCTCGATGTGGCCGATGTGCGGGCGGCCGTTGGCCGTGGGCGGGCCGTCGAAGAAGGTGAAGCGCTCCGCGCCGTCGCGGTGGTGGAAGCTCTTTTCCATGATGCCTTCACGCTTCCAGAAATCCAGCACTTCCTTTTCGCGCTCGACGAAGTTCATGTCCGTGGATACTTTGCGGTACATTGGGTCCGTGCCTCCTTTGGGATGTGTGGGGGAATTCGGGGCATGAAAAAACCGCCCCGCGCAACGGGACGGAAAAACGCTTTTCCGCGGTACCACCCATTTTGACGGCATGCCGCCGTCCGCTCATGGCCGGCATGCACCGGCCGGCCCTGTCACGGGAGCGCCCGACCCGCCTTATGGCGCAAAGCGCCTTCACACGGGTAGCTCCGAGGTGATCCGGCGCGCCGCCGCGGCGTCCGGCTCGCATCATCCCCGGACTCGCTTGGCTGCGGTAGGAAGGCGCACCCGTCCTCATCATAGCCGCTGGGAGGTATGATAGCACAGTTTTTGCCGCTTGTAAAGGGGCGCCCTCAGCGGTCGTAGGTGCTCATGACCTCCATGTTCAGGTCCAGCAGGTTTTCGCCCTCGCGCACCTTGCGGGCCATGACCACCAGGCGCAGGTTGTCGTCCGTGCCGGTGCAGGTGGACAGCGTGAGCAGCCGGTCGCCGGGCTCGACGTCCACCGTGCAGTGATACAGGGAGCAGGCGCGCGCGGTTTCCACGTAGCTGTTGAAGGCCTCCGCGCTGTCAAAGCGCGAATAGTGCCAGAAGGGCAGGTAATGCGGCTGCCCGGCGCGGATGTCCACCTCCGCCACGGCGAAGATGACATAGCGGCCGTTTTCGTAGAGGGTGTTGAAGTCGATGAAGGCATGCTCGCGGTAAAACTCCGCGCCCTTGACCTTGTATTTCTTGAGCATACCGAACATCGCGCCCTCCTTCATGTTGTGGCCGTGAATGACCATCTGGGTGGGCACGTGAATGAGGTCGCAGCTTTCGTCCAGAAACAAGGCGCCGGTCACGCTCTCCTGCTGAAGGGCGTTGTGGGTGAGGTAAAAGACGTTGTCGCGCTGGACCACGGGCTCCTCGAGCTCGCCGTCGATCTTGAGCCAGGCCACGATGTCGCGGTTGCGCTCCTGCAATTCGTCAAAAACCGTGGAGACGGAGAGCTTTGGATTGTTCGGATAGACGGTAGGCCACAGCTCGGCGGCGGTGAGAACGGCGGCAGGAGTGGCGCTGGGCGCGAGGGCGGCGAAAGCGGCTTTCTCGGGCGAAGGCGTGGGAGAGGGGGTGGGGGTGGGAGCGGCGGAAGGAGCCGCGGAGAGCTGGACCTGGGCGGCCTCGTAGAGCTCGCCCAGCTGAGCCGAGGCGTCGCGCGAGGCGGCGATATCGGTATAATAGCGGACCAGCAGCACGGCGCAAACGACAAACACGCAGGCGCACGCGCCGATAGCCACGTAGACAAGCGGCTTTCGGACGGTTTTTTTCTGCCGCCGCGCGGGTGAACCCGCATAGTGGCCGTGCGGATAATAGCCGGCGCGCCCGGCGGGCTCCCTGTGCTTCAAGCGCATCGCTCCCTTTGGTAAACCGTCAATAAGATTGCCATTATTATAAAGCGGATGGTCTAAAAAGTCAAAGAAAACAACCGGGGCGAATAAGTGGAGGCTTTCCGGCGCACACTGGCCCGGAAAGCATCAGGGAGGCGATTTTGAACATGAATCCACGCAACAGGCAAACCCCGGTCAACCCGCCCGCCCCGGAGGTGGCGGAGCTGGCATCGGCCACGGAGTGCACGGGGCTGATCCCGTCCGCCGTCCGCACCCCCGGACAGGCGCGCAGCTATGCCGATCTTTACGCCATCCACGAGCAAAAGCCCACGCACGACGCAGAGGAATAGCCCCTCCGCAGGCCGCGCCGCACCGCGCGGCCTGCGCGCAAAAAACGGAGGTTTGGATTTTTCTGTTGACAAATCGGGAAAGGTCGTGTATACTTTCAAATCGTTCCGTAGGGGCATGGTGTAATGGTAACACGTGGGTCTCCAAAACCTTTGTTGAGGGTTCGAATCCTTCTGCCCCTGCCAGGTGGGCTGTCTAGCTTCGTGCAGACGGTTCACTTTTTTTGTGCCCGCGCGGCCAGCGTCAGCCCCTCAAACAGCGCCCGCGCGGCGGGGTCGGCGGCCCACATGCGCTCCGGGTGCCACTGCACGCCCAGAAAAAAGGGCAGGGATGCGTGTTCCACGGCCTCGATCACGCCGTCGGGGGCTTCGGCGCTGACGCGCAGGGCGCCGCCCGGCTCCTGGACCGCCTGGTGATGGAAGGAGTTGACGGGCAGCTCGCGGCACGCGACCAGGCGCGCAAGCAGCGTGCCCGTTTCTATGCGAACCGTATGGCTAGGGTAGCGGCCCGGCGCGGTCTGACGGTGGGCGATGGGCGGCTCGCCCTCCGCCGTACGGTACTGGCTGGGCAGGTCCTGCCACAATGAGCCGCCCAGCGCCGCCGCCATCACCTGCGCGCCCCGGCAGATGCCCAGCGTGGGCAGACCGCGCTGCGCCGCCAGGCGCACCAGGCGCGTTTCAAAGGCGTCGCGCAGGGGGTTGACCTCGCCCAGCGCCTCGATGGGCTGCTGGCCAAAGAGCGCGGGGGAGACGTCGTTTCCCCCGGCCAGCAGCAGGCCGTCCAGGCGGGAAAGGCAGCTTTCCAGCATCGCCCCGTCCATGTCGGGGCTGAGCAGCACAGGCGCGCCGCCCGCGGCGATGACCGCCCGCAGATAGTCCCGCAAAATGAAGTGGCGCGTCTCCTGGGCGTCAATGCTTCCCGACACGCCGATGAGCGGATAAGCCTCCATGTTCCCGCCGCCTTTCCTTTCGTTTTTCCGGCACAGGGTTTCAAGACGGAACACCTCTTTTCCTGCCTGACTTTAGAGAAGATGCGCCCGGGCGCGAAAAAAGAAGCGGCCGTTTGCCAACGGCCGCCTCCCTTCTATGAAGCCCGGTGCGCGGTTACTGCTGGCCGCCGCTCATGGCGCGCTCGGCGTTTTCGATCAGGCGCTTGACCATGTAGCCGCCGATGTAGCCCGCCTGACGGCTGGGCAGATCGCCGTTGTAGCCCTGCTTGAGGTTGATGCCAAGCTCGTTGGCGATCTCAAACTTCATGTTGTTCAGGGCCTGCTTGGCCTCGGGGACCATGGTGCGGTTGGAGCCGGTGGTGGTGTTTTGCTGATTCTGATACATTTTTCCTTCACCTCATCAATGATTTGCGCCTCAGCGCGCGGTGTTGCCTGCCTGGGAAGCCATCTGGCGCTCAGCCTGCTCGATCAGGCGCTTGACCATGTAGCCGCCCACATAGCCGTTTTCCTTGGAGCTAAGGTCACCGTTGTAGCCCTGCTTGAAATTGATGCCCAATTCCTTGGCGATCTCATATTTCATGCTGTCCAGGGCGGCGCGGGCCTGAGGCGCCTCGGGCCGGCTGCTCTTGCCGGTGCTTTGCCGGTTCACCATCCGTTGTTCACCTCCTCAAGTGGGTTCAACGCTATTTTGACCTTGCGGGCTGAAAATACGCTGACAAATGTTTTCTTGGAAAAGCAGAAAAAAGCGCCTTTGGCGCTTGACAAACGCTCCGGGAGGGATATAATAGATGTCGATTCTTTTGGAAACCTATGCCTGAGACAGCGGGTTGGCGGCGCAAGCCCCATAAAACCTTTCCCGCCGAGGTGTAAGGCGGGAGAAATCCCCTGCGACTTGTTCGCCCTTGCGCCTGCAAGGGTTTTCTTTTTGGAATCGCAGATTTTCAAAAAGGAGGTGCAACCCCAATGAGCAAGAATCTCGAGCTGAAAAAGCAGGTCGTCAGTGACATCGTGAAAAAGTTCCAGGATGCGCAGAGCGTGATCGTGGTCCGTTACAGCGGCCTGACCGTGGAGCAGGTGACCGGGCTGCGCGCTCAGTTCCGCGCCAACGGCGTTGAGTACTGCGTGCTGAAAAACACGCTGGTGCGCCGCGCGCTCAAGGAGCTGGGCATCGAAGGATTGGACGAGGTGCTCAACGGCCCGTCGGCCTTCGCCTTCGGCATGAACGACCCCGTCAGCCCCGCCAAGATCATCAACGACTTCATCGTCAAGAAGAAGAGCGACGCCATCGAGATCAAGGCCGGCCTGCTGGGCACCGAGCTCATGAGCATGGAGCAGATCAAGGCCCTGGCCGAGATGCCCAGCCGCGAAGTGCTTCTGGCCCGCCTGGTCGGCAGCCTGCAGAGCAGCATCGCCAGCTTCGTGCGTGTGCTGGACGCCATTGCCAAGAAGGACGCCGAAGCCGCCCCCGAAGCCTGACGGGCTTGTCATCCCTTACGCAAGCTAACCGAAAATCGATCATAGAATGGAGGCTATTCACATGACTCACGAGGAATTTATTGCCGAGATTGAGAAAATGACCGTGCTTGAGCTCAACGACCTGGTCAAGGCGCTGGAAGAGAAGTTTGGCGTGTCCGCCGCCGCCGCTGTTGTGGCCGTGCCCGGCGCCGCCGGCGCCGCCGCTCCCGCTGAGGAGGAGAAGACCGAGTTCGACGCCATCCTCAAGGATGCCGGCAGCGAGAAGATCAAGGTCATCAAGGTCGTGCGCGAGCTGACCGGCCTGGGCCTGAAGGAAGCCAAGGAATTCGTGGAGTCCGCTCCCAAGACCATCAAGGAAGCCGCTTCCAAGGAAGAGTGCGAGAAGATCAAGGCCAAGCTGGCCGAGGTCGGCGCGACCGTCGAAATCAAGTAATTTCGCGGACGCAAGCAAGCGCCCGGAACGCCGTATCGCGTTCCGGGCGCTTTTTGTATGCCCGCTATCGGACAGCCCGCAGCATGGCCGTGTGATCGTCTCCCTCAAGACAGCCCAGCAGTTCCACGCAGGAGAATCCCGATTCGCTGAGGCATTGCATCTCATGCGCCAAGGTGAGCGGCGTGTCGAAGTGGACAAAGGCGTCCGCCGGCACGTTGTCCCGCGCCCGCCTGCGCGCGCACTCGGCCATGGCCGCATCCTCCATGGCCTGCGACGTGGCGATGTAGTCACATTCCAGATAGCACCCGCCGGGCTTGAGCGCGCGGCGCACCTTTTGGAAAAGCGCGGTCTTTTGCGCGGCGGGCCAGTGGTGGAGCGTCTCGAAGGAAACCGCGGCATCAAAGCGGTTTTCGCCCGGGTCGCAGCCGAAATAGTCCGCGCAGATGAGCGTGAGCCGCTTTCCCTCATGCTTGCGGGCCAGCCGTTCCAGCATGTCCGGGGAAAGGTCGATGCCCGTCACCGCAAGGTCGGGAAACCGTTCAAAAATGCGGTCCAGCTCCAGGCCCGTGCCGCAGCCAAGGTCCAGCAGCGTGCGGACGCCATCCGGCAGCAGACGGGCCATCCAGCGGTAGTGCTCTCCCCAGCGCGCCATGTGGGCTTCATAATCTCCCACGCGCGCATCGAAGAAGGCCGCCATGCCCTCCAAAGGCTCGTCGCGGGTGGCCTCGCGCCACGCCGCCCATTCCCGAAACGCTTCGTCCATGCCTTATGCCTCCGCGTTCAGCGCCGCGAGGCGCGCTTCCATCTCCGCCCGGCACGCTCGGAAGGGCGTGATGGGCGCGGGGGCGGGGTCGAAGGGGTTGAGCTGCTTGACCATCCAGACCGACGTCAGCCATTGGCCGTGCTTGTAGCCGCTGTTAACAAGGCGCGCCGCTTCGGAAAAGCCAAAGGCGCGATGCATGGCCAGGCTTGCCTCGTTGGTGGAGGTGATGATGGCCAGGACCTGCCGGAAACCCTGCCGCCCCAGAAAGGGCAGGAGCGCCTCGTAGAGCCTGCGGCCCACGCCCGCGCGGCGCGGCGCGTCGGGGGCGAGAAAGATGGTCAGCTCGGCCAAATAGCGATAGCCCGTCTGCGGGCGGAAGGGCTCGGCGCAGGCGTAGCCCAGGAAGCGGCCCCTTTCATCCTCCGCGATCAGCCAGGGATAGGTTTCCAGCTGGCTGCGGATCTCCTCGGCGCGAACCTCCACGCCGGGGTTGACTTCGTTAAAGGTAGCCGTGGAGGCGAGCACGTAATGGCCGAAGGTCTCATGGATGAGCGGCGCGTCCTGGGGCGCGGCGATGCGAAGGCGGATGTTCATTTTCCGAGGCCTCCTTCCCGGATGATTCTGGCCGCGTCCTCGGGCGTAAGGCCGATGATGAGGGTTTTGAAATTGGTGTAGGTCACCAGCCCCGCGGGCGCGTTGGCGGATTTCCTGACGTATTTGCGCAGGGTATAGTCCACCGGGAGCTGGGGGTGGTTGCGGCCCTTGCTGAAATAGGCGGCCAGCTTGGCTGCGTAGAGCAGCGTCTCGTCCGAGGGCTGAGCTTCCGTGCGGATGAGCACGTGCGACCCCGGGATGCCCTGCGCGTGCAGCCAGGTTTCGCCGCCGCGCGCGTGCAGGGTGAGCCGGTCGTTTTGCAGCGAGTTCTTGCCGACCTCGATCACGGTGCCGTCGGGCGCGGTAAAGCGGCAGGGCTTGCCCTCCGGCAGCTTTTTGGACTTGCCGCCGCGCCCCTGCGAGGGCTCGGGCCGAAGAAAGCCCGCCTGCGAAAGCACGTAGCGCACCTCGCCCAGATCGGCGGTGGTTTCGCACTTGTCCAGGTCGTCCAGCGCGTTTTCCAACAGCGCAAGGTCCCGCTCGATAGCGTCAAGCTGCCCGCGGGCATACTGCCCGGCCACCTTGGCCTTGCGGTATTTTTTATAGTAGCTCTGCGCGTTTTGCGAGGGGGTCAGGCGCGTGGAGAGGGGAATCTCCGTTTCGGGGCAGCCGTCCGCGTAGTAATTCTGCACCGTCACGCTGGAAGCGCCCCGCGCGATGAGGTGCAGGTTGGCGGTCAGCAGATCCCCAAAGACGCGGTTTTCCTCGGCCTGGGCGCTCTGGCGGATCGCCTCGAGCATGATGGCTTTTTTCTTCTCCGTGCGCTCCAGCGCGCTTTTGATGTGCCGCTGAAGCCCGGCGCTCTTTTGCTGCATGCGGGCGCGCAGGTCGCGCCCCAGGTAGAAGGCGTCCATGGCCGCGCTCAGGCTGGGCATGGGTTTCTGATGCTGGGGGGAGAAGGTGCGGTACGGGAAGGGAAAGAAATCGGCGGCCAGCCCCGCCTCGTCATAGAGGGTCACGGGGGAGGGCGGCAGGGAGGTCAGCGCCCGGACCAGCAGGGGCGAGAGCGCGGCGAGATCGAGCTCGGCCACGGGCGCCGCGGGGTCCGCGCCCGCCTGCGCGCAGATCTCCCGGGCGCACACGGCCGCCGTGCCCGAGACGCATGCAGCCAGCGCTTTGGAGAGCGTCCCGCCCTCGGCGGCGAGGCGGGAGGCCAGCGTGCCGGCGTCCAGCTCCTCCGGGGCCAGCTTGTCCTGCCGGGGCGGAAGCTGATAGACGCCGCCGGGCTGCACGGTGCGCACGCGGCTCATGTCGCTGCTGACGTGCCGGATGGCGTCGATGATGACGCCGTCCCCGCGCACCAGCGTCAGGTTGGAATAGCGGCCCATGACCTCCAGATAGAGCGTCTTTTGAACCGGGTCGCCCAGCTCGTCCAGACAGTCAAAGACGACCGTGAGGATGCGGTCGCCAGCCACCTGCCCCACGTCCGCCACGCGGGCGCCCAGCAGGTGCTTGCGCATGAGCATGCAGAACATGGGCGGCTCGGCGGGATTTTCGTAGCTCTGCCGGGTGAGCTGCGCGCGGGCCTGATTGGCGTTGGCGCTCAGAAGCAGCCTGTGGTTGCCGCCCCCGCAGCGGATGAGAAGCACAAGCGCGTCGCGCTCGGGCTGATTGACCTTGTCCACGCGCCCGCCCTTGAGCGCGCAAAGCAGCTCGCGCCGCATATACGACAGGGTGAAGCCATCCATCGGCATGGCCGGGTCCCCCTCCTTCACAGCTTGACATGCATGTGATGATAGCACAACGCGCAAAAAAGCGCAATCAATCCCCGCCGTCCGTCATGGAACGGGGACGGGCGGCATAGCCTTTGAGTGCAATCACTGCGTGAGGAGTGGAAGAGGAATGAAGATCAAACGGGCCGATATCGAGCGTATCCTGATTCTGTGCGCGGCCGCGCTGGTGGTGGTGCTGGCCCTGCGCGGAAACGAGCAGACCACCTCCCAGGTGCTGGTGGAGCAGACGGCCATCCCCATCGAGCAGACGCTGGCGCAGGAGGACACGGTGTCCACCGTGGTCTTCTATGAGGACGGCGACGGCTACCTGGTGCCCGTCACGCGGCAGGTGCCCAAGACCGACGGCATCGCCAAGGCCACGCTCGCGCTGATGGTCAAGGACGCGGAAAACGACATGCAGGCCGCGAGGCTGGGCCTGCGCACGGTCATCCCCGAGGGCACGACCTTTGACATCGACATCAGCGAAGGCCGCGCCAACGTAAACGTGAGCAAGGAAGCGCTTGATTGCATCGACGCGCGGCAGGAAAGCCTGATGGTGGACGCCATCACCAACGCCCTCACCTGCTTTTCCACGGTCGATGAGGTCACGCTGGAGTTTGACGGCCAGAAGCGCAGCAAGCTCACCTACGGCACCGACGTGAGCGGCGTCTTTACCGGCGGCAACCTGAACCTTGAGAGCGTGGAGACGTTTTCGCCGGACGCGGGGCTTGTGCAGCTCTATTTCCCGTCGCAGACGGGGCGGCTGCTGGTGCCCGTGACGCGCGCGGTGTTCAGCGACGCGGACCCGACCACGGCCGTTCTGGAGCTGGCCAAGGGGCCCCAGGATGACAGCGGGCTGGAGCGCGCGCTGCCGGAGAACTGCGGCGTCAAGTCCGTCACCATGAAGGACGGCGTGGTGACCGTCAACTTCTCCAAGGAGTTTCAGCAGGCCATGGAGAGCTCCGACGGCGGCCAGCAGGCGGTGCGCGCCATCCTGTTCACCTGCTCGCAGTTCCCGGGCGTAAAAAAGGTCGAGGTACAGGTGGAGGGAGAGAAGATCGAAGCGCAGCCCGAAACCGCTACCACCTTCATCAATGCCGAGGAGGAAGTGATCGCCCAGTACCCCGGCGTGGTGGAGCTGGACTAATTGCTGGACTTTTCCCCCGCGCCCATGTATAATGCCATGGGAGCCGCGCGGCAGCGTCAGCCCGCGCGGCTTTTCAAATGCGATACAAAGGAGCGACCGGCATGGAGCGCATGGACCGCCGCGGGGACGCGCAGCCCCGCCCACTGACTTTGATCCCCGATTTTGTGGAGACGGCGGACGGAAGCTGTCTGATTACCGCGGGCAAGACCCGCGTCATCTGCACCGCCAGCGTGGAGGAGGGCGTGCCGCCCTTCCTGCGCGGCGAGGGCCGCGGCTGGGTGACGGCCGAGTACGCCATGCTGCCCGCATCCACGGGCCGGCGCAAGGCGCGCGACGGCATCAAAAGGGACGGCCGGAGCGTCGAGATTCAGCGGCTGATCGGCCGTTCGCTTCGCCAGGCGGTGGACATGGGCCTTTTGGGCGAGCGCACCATCACGCTGGACTGCGACGTTTTGCAGGCCGACGGCGGCACGCGCACGGCCTCCATCACCGGCGCGTATGTGGCGCTGGTGATGGCGGTTCACAAGCTCATGCAAAACGGGCTGATTGACAAAAACCCCATCATCGCGCAGGTGGCGGCCATCAGCGCTGGCGTGGTGGACGGGCGGCCCATGCTGGACCTGTGCTATCAGGAGGACAGCCGCGCCCAGACGGACATGAACCTGGTGATGAACCAGCGGGGCGAGTTCATCGAATTGCAGGGCACGGGCGAGGGAAGGCCCTTTAGCAACCGCGAGCTGGCCAGGCTTTTGGACCTGGGCCGCGCGGGCGTGCGCGCCATGATGCGCGCCCAGCGAAAGGCGCTGCGCGGCTGCGGGGACTGGCTGCTGCCCCCGCGCCGGGTGGTGGTGGCCAGCGGAAACGCGCACAAGCTCAAGGAGCTGGGCGACATCTTCGGCGGCATGGTGGAGCTCGTCAGCATGAAGGACGCGGGCTTTGAGGGCGATATCGAGGAAAACGGCGCTACCTTTGAGGAGAACGCCGTCATCAAGGCCGAGGCCGTCTCCCGCGCCACAGGCCTGCCCGCTTTGGCGGACGACAGCGGCCTGAGCGTGGACGCGCTGGGCGGCGCGCCGGGCGTGTACAGCGCGCGCTACGCGGGCGACCATGGCAACGACCAGGCCAATAACGACCTGCTGCTCAAAAACATGGAGGGCGTCACCAACCGCGCCTGCCGCTTCGTGTGCGCCATGGCGCTGGCTTTGCCGGGAGAGGAGACGCGCGTTTTGCGCGGCGAGTGCCCGGGCGAGCTGCTTCATCAGCGCGCGGGCGAGGGCGGCTTCGGTTATGACCCGCTGTTCCGTTACCATACGGGCAAGACCTTTGCCCAGATGACGGAAAAGGAAAAGAACGCCGTCAGCCACCGCGCCGTGGCCGCCGAAAAGATGCGCGGCGTGCTCATGGAGGCGCTGTGAGCATGAAGCGGGTGATCGCGCTTTCCGATTCCCACGGGGACAAGGCGGGCCTGCGTGCCGCGGTGGAGCAGGCCCTGCGCGTGGGCCCCGTCCATGCGGCGGCCTTTCTGGGCGATGGGCTGTCGGATTTCGCCGCCGTGCAGCCGATTTTGACGGAGGCGGGTGCGCTGTGCCACGCGGTGCGCGGCAACAACGACTGGAGCAGCCGCGAGGAGCGCGCCGTATGCTTTGTGGTCAACGGCGTGCGCTTCTATGCCTGCCACGGCCATGAGTGGCACGTCAAGTACGGGCTGGACCGCCTGTGGTACGCCGCGATGGAATGTCAGGCGCAGGTGGCGCTCTACGGCCATACGCACCATCCCCAGATCGACTTGGAGCGCGGCATGTACCTCATCAACCCCGGCGCGGTGTGCGACCGCTTCGGCGGCGGCGTGGCCTATGCCGACATTCGCGTGGCCGACAACGGCGGCGTGCGCGTGAGCCTTTGCAAATGGGAATAAGCCCCCACGGCGCCGCCGGGGGGCTTTCGCCTGCGCTGAAAAAACTTTTTCAACCCTATTGACAGGCGACCGTGTTCGTGCTATCCTTCCAGTCGGAAATCCGATTAAAAAAGTCGGGATTCCGAAAGGAGCGCGGTAATGAAGCTATCCACCCGGGGCAAATACGGCCTGTACGCCATGTACTACCTGGCAGCCCACGCGGGCGAGGGGCCGCTCCCGCTACAGAGCATTTCCACCATGGGCGGCGTGCCCAAGCAATATTTGGAGCAGCTTTTGGGCAACCTTCGCCGTGCGGGGCTGGTGAGCACCGTGCGCGGGGCGCAGGGAGGCTACCAGATCGCCGCCGCGCCGGAAAATGTGACGCTGCGCGATATCATCGACGCGGTGGAGGGCCCCATCGAGCTCAGCGAGTGCGCCTCGGCCGACAACGCCTGCCACAGATCCGGCACCTGCCCGGTGCGGTGGGTGTGGCAGCGGGTAACCGACAGCATCAATACGGAGCTGGAGAAAATCAAGCTCAGCGATATGCTTACTCAGCCATGCGAAAGCGAGGAAGAACAGCCATGACCGATCACATCATCTATATGGACAACGCGGCCACCACCGCCACACGGCCCGAGGTTCTTGAAGCCATGCTTCCCTACTTCACCCGGCACTACGGCAACCCCAGCTCCATCCACAGCGTGGGCCGCGACGCGCGGCGCGCGGTGGAGAAGGCCCGCCAGCAGGTGGCGGCGGCGCTGGGCGCGCAGCCGCGGGAGATCTATTTCACCGCCGGCGGCAGCGAGAGCGACAACTGGGCCATCCGCTGCGCCTCCAGGGCGCTGGCCGCCAAGGGAAAGCACATCATCACCAGCCAGATTGAGCACCACGCGGTGCTTCACACCTGCCAGTACATGGAGAAGCAGGGCTATGAGGTCACCTATCTGCCGGTGGACGAAAACGGGCTGGTGCGCGTGGAGGATGTGAAAAAGGCCATCCGGCCGGACACGGTGCTCATCACCATCATGGCCGCCAACAACGAGATCGGCACCATCGAGCCCATCCGCGAGATCGGCAAGGTCGCCCATGAGGCGGGCGTTTTGTTCCACACCGACGCGGTGCAGGCCGTGGGCGCCGTGCCCATCGACGTCAACGACTGGAACGTGGACATGCTCAGCCTCTCCGGCCACAAGTTCCACGCGCCCAAGGGCATCGGCGCGCTCTACATCCGCAAGGGCGTGAAGATTTCCAACCTGATCTTCGGCGGCGCGCAGGAGCGCGGCCTGCGCGCGGGCACGGAGAACCTGCCCGGCATCGTGGGCCTGGGGGCGGCCATCGAGCTGGCGGTTTCCGAGCTGCCCGAGTACACCCGCCGCCTCACCGCGCTGCGCGACCGGCTGATCGACGGCATTTTGCAAAGCATCCCCGACGTGCGCCTCAACGGCCACCGCACGCAGCGCCTGCCCGGCAACGTCAACGTCTCCGTGCGCTACGTCGAGGGCGAGGCCCTGCTCATGCGCCTGGACCTGGCGGGCGTGGAGGCCTCCAGCGGCTCGGCCTGCACCAGCGGCAGCCTTGATCCCTCGCACGTGCTGCTGGCCATCGGCTTGCCGCACGAGATCGCCCACGGAAGCCTGCGCCTCTCCCTGGGCAGCGACACCACCGAGGCCGATGTCGATTACGTGCTTCAAACCCTTCCCGGCATCGTCAGGGACCTGCGCGAGATGAGCGCCCTGTCCGCCGAAAACAGCTTCCAGCCCTGAGGGGCCGACCTACCGCAATCGTCAAGGAGGAAACAGCCGTATGTACAGCGAAAAAGTGATGGAGCATTTCGAGCATCCCCGCAACGTGGGCGAAATTCCCGACGCTTCCGGCACCGGCACCGTGGGCAACGCCAAGTGCGGCGACATCATGAAGATGGACATCAAGGTGGAGAACGACATCATCACCGACGTCAAGTTCAAGACCTTCGGCTGCTGCGCGGCCATCGCCACCAGCAGCATGGCCACCGAGATGGTCAAGGGCAAGAGCATCGACGAGGCGCTTCAGCTCACTAACAAGGCCGTGGCCGAGGCCCTCGACGGGCTGCCCCCGGTCAAGATGCACTGTTCGCTTCTGGCGGAGCAGGCCATCCACGCCGCGGTGGAGGATTATCAGAAAAAGCACCCCAGGGAATAAGGGGGGACGGCCTGTGCCGGAGATCCATGGCAATACCGAGGGAATCCGAAAAAGCGCGCTGGAGGAGCTGACCGCGCTTTATGACGTGCAGCTCGAGCCCGGCGTATTCATGCCGCAGGACTTGCTTCAAAGTCTCTGCGGCTATTCTGCGTCCATGAACCGCGAGCTTGCGGTGTACATCACCCGCTACGGGGAGATCGCGGACATTTTTATCGGCCGGGCGGACAGCATCGACCTGCCGGACCTGCGCCTGCGCCGCGGCGAGCGGCGGCTGAGCATGGTGCGCTGCGTGCACACGCACCCCCGCGCCACGGGCGAACTGAGCGACGTGGATGTGAGCGCGCTGCTGAGCATGCGCTTTGACGCCATGTGCGCCGTGGGCGTGAGTGAGGACGGCAGGCCCACCAGCGTGCAGTGCGCCTTTCTGGACGCGGAGCGCGAGGGCGAGGTGCGCCGCACGGAGCTCATCAGCGCCCGACGCCTGCCGCAGGAGGCGTGGCTTTCCGAAATCGAGCGCACGGACGCGGCCTACCGCGCCGCCGCCCCCGCCACGCAGACGGGCCGCGAGCGCGCCGTGCTGGTGGGCATTGAGAGCGAAACGTCGCTGGACGAATTGGAGGAGCTGGCCAGGACGGCGGGCGCCGAAACGGTGCTACGCGTTTTGCAAAAGCGCCCCAGGCCCGACGCGGTTTTCTGCGTGGGACGGGGCAAGGCGGAGGAGTTGAGCCTGCGCTGCCAGGCCGTGCAGGCCGATCTGGTCATCTTCGACGAGGAGCTCTCGGGGGTGATGCAAAAAAACCTCGAGGAGATTCTCAGGCTCAAGGTCATCGACCGAACGGCGCTGATTCTGGACATCTTCGCCTCCCGCGCCAGCACGCGCGAGGGCAAGTTGCAGGTGGAGATGGCCCAGCTCAAGTACCGCAGCCAGCGCCTGCTGGGGCAGGGACTGGTTTTGAGCCGCTTGGCGGGCGGCATCGGCACGCGCGGCCCGGGCGAGAGCAAGCTGGAAGTCAACCGCCGCCGCATCCGCGAACGCCTGACCGACCTGGAGCGCGAGCTGGAGCAGATCGAGCGCCAGCGCGGATTGCGCCGCCAGAGCCGCGAGAGGAGCGGCATCCCCATCATCGCGCTGGTGGGCTACACCAACGCGGGCAAATCCACGCTCTTCAACCGCCTCACCGGCGCGGGCGTGTACGTGGAAAATCAGCTGTTCGCCACCCTGGACAGCGTCAGCCGTCCCATCGAGCTTCCCCATGGCGCAAAGGCGCTGCTCGTGGACACGGTGGGCTTTATCCGAAAGCTCCCCCACGAGCTGGTCAAGGCCTTCCGGGCGACGCTTGAGGAGGCGAGGCTGGCCGATGTGCTGGTGCTGGTCTCCGACGGCGCCGATCCCCAGATGGACGACCGCCGCCGCACGGTGGAGGAGGTCCTCGACAGCCTCGGCGCGACGGAGGCCCCCCGCATCGAGGCCATCAACAAATCCGACCTGCTCCCCTCGCAGGCCGGCCGCCTGCCGGGCGCATCCTATCTCAGCGCCGCCACGGGCGAGGGGGTGGAGGAGCTTTTGCTGCGCGTGGAAAAGGAGCTGGACGCCGGGACGCAGGAGGTCCGATTGCTCATTCCCTTCAGCCGCTACGGCCTGTTGAGCCGTCTGCACGGCATGGGAACGGTGCTGGAGCAGCGCCATGTGGCCCAGGGCGTGGAGGCGCTGGTGCGGCTGGATGCGCAAAATGTAAAATTTGTCTGCCGGGAAGGGGCACAGGTGCTCGGCGGCGAAAAGATGTAGTTGCTAAAATGTTACGGAAATGATACAATGAAGTGAAAGGGTGTGATGAGGCTTTGCTTTTGGGAAAGGTGCTGTCCGTCGTGGCCGCTTCGGCCGCGCTGCTTGAGGGCAGTATGAAAGCGGCTCTCCCGGACAAGAATATGGAGGGAGAGATATTTCTCATCAACCGCCAGCACTCGGTGAGCGAGTATTTTGTTCCCGAGACGCTGCGCAAGGTGGAAGCCACCGGAATGTCCCAGTCCATGCGTGAGGACGCTGCCGCGGCCCTTGAGGAGATGTTCGCCGCGGCCAAGGAGGAAGGGATCAACCTCTCCACCGTTTCCGGCTACCGCAGCTACTCCAAGCAGGCCACCATCTACGCCCGCAAGAAGGCTTCGCAGGGAGAGGAGGCGGCGGACCGCGTTTCCGCGCGCCCCGGCACCAGCGAGCACCAGCTCGGCCTGGCGATGGACATCGCCAAGAAGGGCAGTTCGCAGCTCAACAGCGCCTTTGCCGAAACCAAGGAGGGTCAGTGGGTTGCCGCAAACGCCCACCGCTTCGGCTTTATCGTGCGCTATCCCAAGGAGTATGAGGATGTGACGGGCTATATGTACGAGCCCTGGCACGTGCGCTATGTGGGCAGGGAGCAGGCGCAGGCCATCTTTGAATCCGGCGTTCCCATGGAAACCTACATGACCGGCTACAAGCTGGGCGTGTATGATTTTTTGCTCCATCAAGCTACGAATGAATGAGGTGCTCGCATGAACAAGCTGGTGTGCGGTATTCTGACGGTGATCCTCTGCCTGTCCGCCTTCGGAGCGCTCGCTCAGGAGTCCGACCTGCCCGAGGTGCGCTGGACCTTCCCCGTGTCCCTGACGGAGATCCAGTCCAAATACGCGGTGCTGGTCAACGCCGACAACATGCTCGACAAGGACTTCGAGCCCGATCCGCTGGTGAAGGTGACGGGCGTCAAGCGCGCGACGTCCGCGGCTGTCTACCTGGAGGAGACGGCGGCCAAGGCCCTTGAGGAGATGTTCACCGCCGCGTCGCATGTGACGGAATACGTCTATGTCAACGAGGCGGGCAAGGAAAAGACTGCGACGTATGACGAGGATACGGGCATGGTGCTCTATCTCAAGAGCGGCTACCGCAGCTACGGCACGCAGTCCACCACCTACGCCAATTACCTGGCGCGCAACAACAACGTCGATGACGGTTATGTCGCCAAGCCGGGTTCCAGCGAGCACCAGACGGGCATCTGCGCCGACATCCTCAACGGCGACTATGCGGGCCGTCCCACCATGACGCAGGACTTCAAGTGGACCCCCGAGGCCCAGTGGATGAAGGAAAACTGCGCCGATTACGGCTTTATCCTGCGCTTCCTGGAGGAATCGGAGGCGGAGACCGGCATCAAGTTCGAGCCCTGGCACTTCCGCTATGTGGGCAAGGAAATCGCTTCCTATATCATGTCCAGGGGCATCACCCTGGAGGCCTTCACCCAGGAGGCCCAGGCGGCGATCGCGGAGTTTGAAAGCCTCGGCGGAGACGTCGAGGAGCAGCTCGCCTACGAGTTTTCCCGCCTCAACGCGCCGCCGGAGAGCTATGTGCTCGACGAGCTGGGCGAGGACGGGGACGCCGAGGTTTCCCTCATTTTCTAAGGAAGAGCGCTTTACTTTTTTCGCGCGACAGGGTACAATGGTCCCCGGCGCAGTGGCCGTACAAATGGAAGTGAACGAGGGCTGATATGGGCAAGACGATCGCCATCACCAATCAGAAGGGCGGCGTGGGCAAGACCACGACCGCGATCAACCTGTCTGCCTGTCTGGCCGACGAGGGCAAGCGGGTGCTGCTGGTCGACCTGGACCCCCAGGGCAATACCACCAGCGGCATCGGCGCCGGCGCCGGCGCCCATTCGGCCTACGAGGCGCTGATGGGACGAGCCCCTCTTTCCGCCTGCGTGCAGGGCACGTGCGTCAAGGGCCTGAGCCTGATCCCAGCGGATATCCGCCTGGCGGGCGCGGAGCTTGAGCTGGTGGAGATGGACCGCCGCGAGTACCGATTGAAACATCTGCTCAAAACCATCGAGGGCGATTTTGATTTCCTTTTTGTGGATTGCCCGCCTTCGCTGGGCCTTTTGACCGTCAACGCCCTCACCGCCGCCCAGCGCGTGCTCATCCCGATCCAGTGCGAATATTATGCGCTGGAAGGCGTCTCCAGCCTGATGAACACCGTCAACCGCGTCAAGCACAGCTTCAATCCCGGCCTGGACATCGAGGGGGTGCTTCTGACCATGCTGGACGCGCGCACCAACCTGGGCATCCAGGTGGTGGATTCGGTCAAGAAGCATTTCAAAAGCCGGGTGTTTGCCACGGCGATTCCGCGCAACGTCCGCCTGGGCGAAGCGCCCAGCCATGGCCTTCCCATTCACATGTACGATCCGCGCAGCCTGGGGGCGGACAGCTACCGCAGGCTCGCACAGGAGTTTTTGCAGCGCAACAGATAGGAGTCGGTGAGGATGAAACGCGGCGGACTCGGCAGGGGACTGGATGTGCTCCTGCCCCAGAGCGGCGAATTGCTGGAAACGGTGGTGCGCGACATCGCCATCGACGAGATCGACCCCAATACCGCCCAGCCCAGGCGGGACTTCGACAGGGAATCGCTGGAGCAGCTCGCCGACAGCATCCGCGAGGCGGGCGTGCTCTCCCCGATTTTGGTGGTGGAAAACGGCATGCGCTACCGCATCGTCGCCGGCGAGCGCCGCTTTCGCGCCTCCCGTATGGCCGGGCTTGAGACGGTGCCTTGCATCGTGCGCAGCCTGACCAACGAGCAGCAGATGGAGGCGGCGCTGATCGAGAACCTCCAGCGCCAGGACCTCAATCCCATTGAGGAGGCCACCGCCATCCGCAGCCTCATGCAGGAATGTGGCTACACGCAGGAGCAGGCCGCCCGCAAGCTGGGCAAGAGCCGTCCGGCCATCGCCAACGCGCTCAGGCTTTTGAATCTGCCCAGGGCCGTGACCGATCTGGTGGTCACGGGCGAGCTGTCCGCGGGCCATGCGCGGGTGCTGGCCGGGCTGGACAGCGAGGCGCGCCAGCTTGAGCTGGCGCATCAGTGCGTGCTGCACGGGCACAGCGTGCGCAAGCTCGAGGAGCTTGCCAAGGCCCGTCCCGCCGCGCGTCAGGCCGCCCCGAAGCGGGAGGCCGGACCGGAGCTCATCGCGCTGCAAAACGCCATGCGCGAGGCGCTGGGCCTCAGGACCACGCTCTCGGGCACGGAAACCCGGGGCAAGATCACGCTTTCCTACAACAGCGCAGAGGAGCTGGAGCACCTCTACGAGGTCATCGGACGTTTGCTGGGATAGCCCGGAAAGGTGGTATCATCGCATGCGAATCAACGCCAACAAGAAGATCCATAAGATGAAGCGCGATCCCTACAAGACGCTCCTCAGAGCCGCCGGCATCCTGGCGGCGGTGGTGGCGGTGGGCGTCGGCGCGTTCTATCTGTGCTCGCTGGCGGTTACCGGCGATTATGTCGCCACGCGCGACCGCATCGAGAACGAAAACGCCGAGGCCGAGCTGGAGTTCAACGCCATGATGAACGAGCTTCGCGCCGAGCAAAACGCCGCGCTCAAGCCCGATACGGGCGTGGTCTCGTCGGCGGACCTGCCATCATGGGAAGCGACGCTGGCCGATACCCTCTGGCGCATCGAGGACGAGAGCAACGCCGGACTGGAGAACACCAGCACCATCACCCTTGACCGCGCCTCCCTCATCAACGGCGGGCTGCTGCTGGTCAATCAGTGGCACTCCCTCCCCGCGGATTTTTCCAGCGAGGGCCTGGTGAGCGTGGGCACGGCCAGCAACTTCGAGATCCAGGTGCAGGATAACAGCGTCCAGCTCTTCCAGCCCGCCTATGACGCGCTGAGAGAGGCGCTCACCGCGGCCAAGGACGAGGCAGGGCTGGAGTACTACATCGTCATGGAGGGCTACCGCTCGGTGGAGCGGCAGGAGGAGCTGTTCAACGAGGAGATGGAAAAGCTCTCCTCCCGCTACTCCGGCAACACCCTCATTGAGGAAACCAAAAAGAACGTCAACTATCCCGGCAACAGCGACTACAATACCGGCATGTCCTTCCGCATGGACGTCTACCAGCGCGACAACGCCGAGCTCAACAACCAGAAGTTCCAGGCGGATTCGGCGCAGGGCGCGTGGCTGACGGAGAACTGCTGGCGCTTTGGCATCATCTTCCGCTTCCCGGCGGCCGACTTCCCCAAGGGCTGGCAGGACAAGAGCTACAAAACCGGCGTTTCCTCGACCCTCAACCTCTACCGCTACGTCGGCAAGGCGCACTCCGCCGCCATGCGCGTGATGGACCTGTGCCTGGAGGAATACATCGAGTTTCTGATCGCCCATCCGCATATCTGCATCTATGAGGACGGCGCGCTCAAGTATGAGGTCGTGCGCATCAAGATTTCCGACGATGCCCAGAGCGTCCAGCTCCCCGTTCCCAACCCCGCCAGCAGCTACCAGGCCAGCCTGGACAACATGGGCGGCGTGGTGATGGCCTACACCTATTGACCCAGAACAAGACGGGGGAGGCGGCGTGCGCCGGCCTCCCCTGTTTGCGATTCGCGTTAGGGAGGAAATGCCATGCAGCCCCGTCCACTTTTGCTGAAAAACGGCTCGCACGCCGTGCTCAGGCCGGCTGCGCCCGAAGATGCGGCCCGGATGCTGGATTACCTGCGCACCTGCGCGGCGGAAACGGATTTCCTGCTTCGCTACCCGGAGGAGTGGGAGATCCCCGTCGAAAAGGAAACCGCGCTTCTCAGGGAAATGGCCCACAACAGGGATACCATGATGCTGGTATGCGAGGCGGACGGCATCGTCGCCGGAACGTGCCAGGTCATGGTGATGGGCAGGGTCAAGACGAGACACCGTGCCACCGTCTCCATCGCGCTGCGCAGGGCATATTGGGGCCTTGGCATCACGGGCCCCATGTTTGAGGAGATGGAGGCCTTTGCGCGCTCGGCGGGCGTGATTCAGCTGGAATTGGCCTACGCTCAGGGAAACGAACGGGCGCGCCGCCTGTACGACCGCATGGGATTTGCAGAGACGGGCCGGGGGCCCGACGCCATTCGCCTAAAGGACGGGACGCTGGTGGATGAAATTTTCATGATGAAAAAGCTCTAAATCTAAAGACGCGCGCCCCTATCGGGGCGCGCGCCGCCGTTTTCAGACCGTCAGATCCGCGACGGTGCAGTTCACCGCTCGAAACAGGTCCTCCGGCCTCATCTCCACCTGATAGCCGATCTTGCCGGCGCTGAAAATGAGGGTATCGCAGAGCTCAACCGTTTCGTCCACCATCGTGGGAAACGGTTTTTTCATGCCGATGGGAGAACAGCCGCCGTGCACATAGCCCGTCAGGGGCAGAAGGTCGCGGCTTTTGAGCATGGCGATGCTCTTTTCGCCCGCCGCCGAAGCGGCCTTTTTAAGCGAGAGTTCCTCACCCACGGGGATGACGAACACATAGTAACGCCCGCTGGCGCCCTGCGTCACCAGGGTTTTAAAGACGTGCTCCGGGTCTTCTCCCATCAGGCGCGCAGCCTCAACCCCGCCGGGAACGCTGTCGCCCACCGGGTAGGAACGGGGCACATAGGGGATGCCCATGCCGTCCAAGAGGCGCATGACATTGGTTTTATCCAAGGGGAAACACCTTCTTTGGTAGGGCTGCAACCATCACTCCAGCGTGCTTGTGGGCGCGCCGCAGACCAGGCACGGGCTGTATTGATTGATGTAGGAGCCCAGCTCGCTGTAGGGGAAGCTACCCGTCAGCGGCTGGTATTCCTCGGCCACGCTGGAGCAGTAGGGATCGAGGTGATAGAAGCTTCCGTTGTTGACGTTATAGTACAGAAGCGTGCTGCCGGCCGGCGCGGGGGTGACGGTGTTGCGCGGCGTCGAGGTAGGGTCGGCCACGGTCAGGTCGTTGACCACGTTTTCATCAGAGCTTTGTACCTCGTCGTTGGTGGCCAGCGAATTGGGATCGACATACCACTCATTTCCCTCCTTGGTCATGATGACCATGAAGCGGTAGATGGAGGGGTCCTTGCCGTTGTTTTTGTTGATGGTGGCGGTCATGGTCACGGTGCGGCTGTTGTCCTGATCCGTCCCGGAGATCTCTTCAATATGGTATTCCTCCGGCGTGCGGTTGGCCAAAAGCACAAACAGCGCCGTGGAGGGGTTCTCCTGCGCGCTGGCCCAGCTGGGCTGCACCAGGCTGACCATTTTCTCAGGGTTGTTGTTTTGCCACAGCGCCATGAAGGTTTCCAGCCGCTGCTCGGCCTCCGACGGGCCGGAGGGCGTGGGCGAAGGCGTGGGCGAAGGCGTTTCGGTGGCGGCAGCCGCGGCGGCGTTGGCGTCCGGCGAGACGGTGGCCTGCACGGAGGCCGGCTGGCTGCCCGGCGCTCCCGTACGCAGTACGTCCCGCCCGCCCTGCATCATCATGGCGATGGTGACGATGCAAAGCGCCACATAGACCATGCTTACGATCAGGCGGGTGACGGAGGAGAACATCTGCCGGTACCACATTCCGCCCAGGCCCAGCACGCAGAGGCCGAGAAAGACATAGCGGATCACATCCAGGGACGCGGGCACAAACAGACAGGGGATAAAAGCCAGGGGCAGAAGCCCGAAAAGAAAGACGGACCAGAGCCTGTCGGCGTTCATGGGCGTGCGCTCCCGCGCGGGCTGGCGCGGCGGCGTGCGCAGGTTGTACATGGGAGGCTGCTGGGCTTCGGGCGCCGCCTGCGGCTGCTGCATCGGCGGATAGACGGGCGCGGGCTGGGCAAAGGCGGCCGGGTTGTGCGGCATGACGGGCTGGTTCCCGTAACCGGACATCGTCGGACGCTGAGGCGGCATGGGGCCGGAATAACCCGGATACATCGCGGGCTGGACCGCGGGACGGCCTCCCTGCTGGGCGGAAGGCTGCGCTGCGGGAGGGACGAAGCCCTGCGTGCGCGGCGAGAAACCCGCGGCGGGAGGCATATAGGCGCTGTTGCCCAGCGGCGGCGCGGCATGGCTCCCACTGGCGGCAAAGCCCGGATAGGGGGGCTGCATGGCCGCCGTGGGCTGAATAAAGCTGGGGGCGGCAAAAGGAACCTGCGCCGTGGCCTGCGTCTGAGGCATGTAATAGGGCGGAGGAGGCGTGAAGCCGCTCTGCGGCGCGCTCTGGCCGAACGGCTGGGCCGCCTGGGAAAAGGCGGCGGGCGGGACTGCGGAGGCAGGATCGGGCACCCTGGCGAAATCAGGGGTTTCCGGGGCCTGCCGCACAGGGTTTTTTTTCATAAAACCGCGCTTCTGCATCCCGTAGGTGGGCGTGGAAGCGTACTTCATGCGGTTTGCGTTCATGCTACATCTCCTTGCATGGCCGTGGGTGCGAATCCGAAAACAGAGCGTGCGCCGGCATAGACTCCATCCTATTATATCACATATTGCGGCATTGTAAACACGGCGCGTCGTTTTTGAAAAGAAAAGTAACACATTTTGGAAGAACGGTGTCGGGAGAACGCCGGAGCAAAGCAGGCAGGCCAAAATCCGCATCGGCGGACACGGGAAGGAAAGTATTAAATATGTAACAATTTCGGCTCGCCAAAACCTTTTGGGGAATCAGTTGCGAAAAGGCCGACAATCATGTATAATTATCCTGATCTGTTGCGCATTTGCGAATGGGTCAGCATTGTGGGCGGCTTGCCGCCGCGCAAGGAGGCGCAGGACAAACATGGAGTGCAAGATCAAAAATGACATAGGCACGATCTACATTACGGAGGACGTGATGCTCAAGGTCGTCGGCTACGCCGCCCTGGAGTGCTACGGCATCGTGGCCATGTCCAGCAAACGGGCCAAGGACGGCCTGGTGGAATGGCTGGGCCGCGAGAATCTCTCCAAGGGCGTACAGCTCAAGCTGGTGGACGACATGCTGGATGTAGATCTGTTCATCATCGTGGAATACGGCATTTCCATCGCCGAAGTGTGCAAGACCATCGTGGAGACGGTGCGCTACAAGCTGGAAAGCATGACGGGCGTGAAGGTGCGCCGCGTCAACATCTCCGTCGAGGGCGTTCGCGTCTGATTACTAGCGTGTCAGGAGGAAGAACCTTTGATACAGACCAAGACGATCGATGGCATACTGCTGCGCGACATGGTCGTGACCGGCGCGGCCCTGCTGGAAAAGAACCGTGAAGCGGTTGATGCCTTGAATGTTTTCCCCGTGCCGGACGGCGACACGGGCACCAACATGAGCCTGACCATGGCCTCCGCGACCAAGGAGGTCAACCAGAAGGAATACCTCAGCGCGGGCGACGCGGCCGCGGCGCTGGCCAAGGGCGCGCTTCGCGGCGCGCGCGGCAACAGCGGCGTGATTACCTCCCAGCTCTATCGCGGCTTTGCGCGCGCGCTGGAGGGGATTGAGCGCGTGACCCCGCCGCAGTTTGCCCAGGCGCTCAGGCGCGGCGCGGAGACGGCCTACAAGGCGGTCATGAAGCCCAAGGAGGGCACCATCCTGACCGTGGCGCGCGTCATCGCCGAGGAAGCGGTCAAGCAGGCCGAGCGCGCCCCGGAGGACTACGACGCCCTGTTTGCCACGATCCTGACGACGGGAAACGCCATCCTCAAAAAGACCCAGCAGATGCTCCCGGCGCTGACCCAGGCCGGCGTGGTGGACGCGGGCGGACGCGGCCTGCTGCTGATCTACATGGGCTACGCCGCCTGCCTGCGCGGCGAGGAGGTGCCCACGGAGAAGCTGGAGCTCTCCGGCGACGGCGCGGCCTCCTTCGAGGACGATCATGACGCCATCGGCGAGATCAAGTTCGCCTACTGCACCGAGTTCCTCATCCAGAATCTCTACCCCGACATTCTCGAGGAGGACATTGATTCCTTCCGCCGCCGCCTCAACCGCATCGGCGACTGCGTGCTGGTGGTGGGAGACTTGAGCCTGGTCAAGGTGCACGTGCATACCAACGAGCCGGGCAAGGCGCTCGAATATGGCCTGAGCCTGGGCGAATTGGTCAACCTCAAGATCGAGAACATGGTCCAGCAGCGCCGCGACAACCAGGCCGCCGCGCAGAAGAAGGCCGAGGAGGCACCCCAGAAGGAATACGGCATGGTGGCCGTGTCTCTGGGCGAGGGTTTCAACCGCATCTTCTCGGATCTGCTGGTCGATCGCGTGGTCGAGGGCGGTCAGACCATGAACCCCAGCATCGAGGATCTCTCCGAAGCCATTGAAAAGACGCACGCCAAGACGGTTTTCGTGCTGCCCAACAATGGAAACGTCATCCTGGCGGCCCAGCAGGCCGCCGAGCTGTGCGAGGATAAGCGGGTGCTGGTGGTGCCCACCAAGAACGTGGCCATGGGCATTGCGGCCGCGGTGGCCTTCCAGCCAGAGCAGAGCCCCGAGGACAACGCCGCGCACATGAACGAGGCGGCCCAGCGCGTGCGCACCGGCACGGTGACCTATGCCGTGCGCGACAGCGACCTGGACGACCTGCATATCAAGGAGGGCGACATCATCGGCCTCTACAACGGCCAGATCCACACCGTGGGCAGCAACGTGCATGACGTGACCCGCGACCTCATGCGCGAGATCGTCACCGACGACGACGAGCTCATCACCGTCTACTACGGCAAGGACACCGCCGAGGCCGACGCGCGGGTGCTGACCGACGAGCTGGCGGAGATGTACGGCGACTGCGACGTGGAGATGCAGCCGGGCGGACAGCCGCTGTACTACTATCTGGTGTCCGTGGAGTGAGCATGCAGCTAAGCGATCTCAGGGGCATCGGAAAAACCAGACTGGAAGCCTTACACGCAGCGGGCATCTGCTCGTTGCGTGATCTTTTATATGCCCCGCCCGTGCGTTACCGGGATCTGAGCAGCCCCGTCTCCGTTGCCCGGGCGCGGGCCGGCGAGGCCGCCTGCCTGCTGCTGAGCCGCCGCGGCGAGGCGAAGCTGTCGCGCCACGGAAAGCTCAGCCGCGTGACCTGCGTCTTTGCCGACGAGACGGGGGAGATCTCCGCCTGCTGGTTCAACCAGCCCTGGATGCGCGAGCAGATCAACGCGGGGACGCGCTTTACGCTCTTTGGCACGGTCGAGGCGGGCGGCGCGCGCAAACGGCTTTCAAACCCCTCGGTGGAAAAGGAACTGCGCATCGTGCCGGTCTACCGCGTCATCCCGGGGCTGCCTCAGCGGCTGCACGAGACGGCGGTGCGTCAGGCGCTTGAGGCCGTGGAGGAGATCTGCCCCGAGACGCTGCCCGGGAGCCTTCTGGAGCGCTACGGATTGTGGCCCTGCCCCCGCGCCATGCGTGCGCTGCACGCCCCCGCCTCCATGGAGGAGGCGGAGAAGGCGCGCAGGCGGTTCGCCTTTGAGGAGATGCTGCTCTACCAGGCGTCGGTGCGCCTCATGCGCGACGCCCGCGGCCCCGGCCCCCGGATGGAGGCGGACGGGAAGGCCGCGGAGGACTTCTGGAACGCCATGCCGTTTGCGCCCACGGACGCGCAGCGGCGCACGCTTGTGGAGATCGCCCGCGATCTGGCCGGCCCGCGCGCCATGGCGCGCATGGTCCAGGGCGACGTGGGCAGCGGCAAGACCGCCGTGGCCATGGGCGCGATGCTTCTGTGCGCCAGGGCGGGCTGGCAGGCGGCCCTCATGGCGCCCACGGAGCTGCTGGCCCGGCAGCATTATGAGGGGATGCGCGCCTTTTTTGAGGCGCAGGGCTGCCCCTGCGGGCTGCTGGTGGGCGGCATGCCCGCCGTCAGGCGGCGGGAGGCGCTGGCGAACCTGGCCTCGGGCGCGTGGCGGGTGGTGGTGGGCACGCATGCGCTCATCAGCCGCGACGTGCGGTACCGCCGCCTGGGCCTGTGCGTGACCGACGAGCAGCACCGCTTCGGCGTGGCGCAGCGCACGGCGCTGATGGACAAGGGCGGGGACGAAACGCTCTCGCCGCACCTGCTGGTCATGAGCGCAACGCCCATCCCGCGCTCGCTGGCGCTGGTGCTCTTTGGCGATCTGGACCTGTCGGTCATCGACGAGCTGCCGCCCGGCCGCCTGCCGGTTGAGACGCGCATCGTGCCGGAGCGCAAGCGCGAAGCCATGTACGGCTTTTTGCGCGAGCGGCTGCGCGAGGGGCGGCAGGCCTACGTCGTCTGTCCGCTGGTGGAGGAAGGCGAGGAGGACGGCGGGCTCAAGGCCGTCAAGGCCCATGCCCGGGAGCTGGCCGGCGGGCCCCTGAAGGGCTTTCGCGTGGGAATCACCTACGGCGGCCAGCCCTCCCGGGAGAAGGCGGCCGCGCTGGCGGATTTCGCCGCCGGGCGCACGGACGTGCTGGTGGCCACAACGGTAATCGAGGTCGGGGTCAACGTCCCAAACGCGGCGCTCATGATCGTCGAGGACGCGGACCGCTACGGCCTGGCCCAGCTTCACCAGCTCCGCGGGCGCGTGGGGCGCGGCGCGGCGCAGAGCTGGTGCTTTCTCATGGCCTCCCCCAACGAGCGCCTCCGCGCGCTCGCGGCGACCGGCGACGGCTTTGAGGTCGCCCGGGCGGACCTGGAGCAGCGCGGCCCGGGCGAGCTGCTGGGCACCCGTCAGCACGGCGAGGCGTCGCTTCCGGGCGGCGCGGCGGCCTTCGGCGGGGTAAAGCTGCTCTACGAGGCGGCTCAGTGCGCCGAGGAGCTATGGGGTGCGCAGGGGCGAAAAGAGGAGCGCGACGCGGTGGCGCGTCAGGCCGGGCTGCTGCTGGAGCGGCTGGGGCGGCGCGTGTCGGTGAGCTGAGCGAGGTTGAAAAAAACGGCGCGCGGCGTTACAATGGACGGGGCGCGTCCCGGAGGGAGGAAACGGGCATGCATATCGTGCTTTATGAGCCGGAGATCCCGCAGAACACGGGCAACATCGCGCGTACCTGCGCGGCCACGGGGAGCATGCTGCACCTGATCGAGCCGCTGGGCTTTGAATTGTCGGACCGCTACCTCAAGCGGGCCGGGCTGGACTACTGGCACATGATGCGCTACCGCGTCTATCCCGACTTCGGCCGCTTTCTGGAGGCGTGGCCGGGCGCGAGAATGGTGTTTCTCTCCACCAAGGCCCCGCGCGCCTATACGGAGGAGACCTACGGATCGGATGACTTCCTCGTCTTTGGCTGCGAGACGCGCGGCCTGCCGGAATCGCTGCTCTTACGCGTCTATGACCGCTGCGTGCGCATCCCCATGGCGCCCGGCGCGCGAAGCCTCAACCTGAGCAACTCCGTGGCCGTGGTGCTCTACGAGGCGCTCAGGCAGCAGGGCTTTTCGGGGCTGGTGGCGCAGGGCAGCCTCACCGGCCGCGAGGATGCCGGCGCGCCCTGGATGGATTATGTGTGACGGTTCGTTAGGAGAGCAGGGAGGGATGCATATGGATGACCGCACGCGCCGCTATGAAGGGTACGAGGAGGCGGAGGACGAGCTGCCCCTTGACCAGGTGCTGGAGCCCTATCAGCAGGAGGCGTATGAGCAGCCCGGGCCCGAGGAGGATTACGCGCCGCCTCTCCAGGAGCCGCCCTATGAGCAGCCGCCCTATGAGGAGGAGTACTCGGACTATCACGAGGCCATGGACGAAGCCATGGACGAGGCCGGACGCTTCCGCGTGGCCATGGGCGTGTTTGACACGGTGAGCATTTTGGTGGGCGTGGTGGTGATTCTGGCGCTGGTGGCGATGCTGGTTTCGCTGGTTTCCTGGCTGCGCTCGGACATTTTGCACTCCGCGCTGCTTTTGCAAAGCGGCCTGCAATGACCGCCTGACGGGGGAGAGAAGCGCCGTGCGTATTTCATGGGAGCAGCTCAGCCACAATATTCAATGCTGCCAGGCGTGCGGCCTGGCGGCCGGGTGCCGCCGCAAGGTCATGGGGCAGGGCGATGCGCACGCGCCGCTGATGCTCATCGGCGAAGGGCCCGGCGAGCAGGAGGATTTGCAGGGCCTGGCCTTCGTGGGCCCGGCGGGACAGCTTCTGACGCGGATGCTCGGGGCCATCGGCCTTCCGCGCGAGCGCGTGTACATCTGCAACGTCGTCAAATGCCGCCCGCCCCACAACCGCCAGCCCTCGCCCGAGGAAATCGCGGCCTGCTTGGGACATCTGCGCGCGCAGGCCGCGCTGGTCAGGCCGCGGGTGATCCTTTTGCTGGGCGCCACGGCGGTGTCGGCGGTCCTGGGGCCACAGTTTCGCATCACGCGCTGCCGGGGCCAGTGGTTCGAGCGCAAGGGAACGCACATCATCGCCACCTACCACCCCTCGGCGCTTTTGCGCGACCCGTCCAAAAAGCGCGACGCCTGGGAGGACCTCAAGCGCCTGCGCGGGAGGCTCGCGGAGCTTTCGCTCTATCCCGATCTGCTGAAGGAGGATGAAAAATGAACGCCATGGAGCGCTTCCGAAGGGAGTGCGCCGCCTTTTTTGACGCGCTGGGCACAGGGGCGCAGGAGCCGCTGGTCTTTGGAGACGGTCCCTGCGACGGCCCGGTGCTCATGCTCATCGGCGAGGCGCCCGGCGAGCAGGAGGCGCTGGAGGGACGGCCGTTCGTGGGCAAGGCGGGGAAAAACCTGGACGGCTTTTTGAAGGCCGTGGGGCTTCGCCGCGGGGAGATCTACGTGACCAACGTCGTAAAGCTCCGGCCCACGCGCCAGAGCGCGGCGGGGAGGGTGGTCAACCGTCCGCCCAGCCGGGAGGAAAAGGCGCTCTTTACGCCCTGGCTGATGCGCGAGATCGCCCTCGTCCGCCCGGGGGCGCTGGTGACGCTTGGCAATGTGGCGCTTCAGGCGTTCTCGCGGGAAACCGTGGGCGCGGCCCATGGCGCGTGGCGGCAGGCGGTGGTCGCGCCGCCGGACGCGGCCGCCTTTACGCTTCCCCTGTTTTCGCTCTATCATCCGGCCTCGGTCATCTATAACCCCTCGCTCAAGGAGACGTATGCGCGCGACCTGCAAAGCCTCGCCCGCTCCCTGGGCGCGCGCTCGGACGTCCTGCGCGACATTTGAACCCGTCACCTGTTGCCTTAGGCGCGCGCCGCATGACAAAGCGCCGCACCTGTGATAGGATAGAATCGAAGCGGCGGGTGTCCCGCCGGCATAGGGAGGGGATCAAGAATGTGGGAAATCCTGCTGGCCAATTTGCCGATTGTCGCCTGCTTCCTGCTGGGACTGGGCCTTCTGATCGTGGAGGTGTTCATGCCGGGCTTTGGCCTGCCGGGCATCTCAGGGATTATTTTGGAGGTGGTCGCCATTGTGCTGACCTACCTTTGGCACGGCGGACTCGCGGCGCTGGGTGTGACGCTCATCATCCTGGCGGTGGTGGGTATCGCGATTTCGCTTGCCCTGCGCTCGGTCAACAAGGGCCGCCTGTCCAAATCGCCCATCATTCTCAACGATGAGGAGAGCGCCTCGGAGGGCTATGTCGCCACCCGGGATATGGAGGTTTTTCTGGGACGGGAAGGCGTGACGACCACGGTTCTGCGCCCTACGGGCATGGCCGAGTTTGACGGCGTGAAGCTCAACGTCGTGGCCGACGGGGAATACATTCCCAAGGACGTGCGCGTGCGCGTGGACCATGTGGAGGGCGCGCGCGTGGTGGTGCGCAGGCTGCCCGCCGCGCAGTAGCGGCAAGGACGCACCGGGCGCCGGTGCGCTGAAATAGAAGGAGGAATGATGATGTCTACCTATTATGTCGAAGAAGCGGCCAGAATGTCCGAAAGCCCCCTTGGCACGCTGCTGTGGATCGGCCTGGCGATCCTGGTGGCCGTTATTCTGGTCATCGTGTTTTTGCGCTTCGTGCCGCTGGGCCTGTGGATTACCTCGCTGGCGGCGGGCGTGCATATCAGCATCGGCTCCCTGGTGGGCATGCGCCTTCGCCGCATCCAGCCCAAGCGCCTGGTCGAGCCGCTCATCAAGGCGCGAAAGGCAGGCCTTGACGTGACCCTGTCCAAGCTGGAGACGCATTTCCTCGCCGGCGGCAATGTCGATCGGGTCATCAACGCCCTCATCGCCGCCCAGCGCTCCAACATCGAAATGCCCTTTGAGAAGGCCTCCGCCATCGACCTGGCCGGCCGCGACGTATTGCAGGCCGTGCAGATGAGCGTGACCCCCAAGGTGATTGAAACGCCCGTGGTCGCCGCCATCGCCAAGGACGGCATCGAGCTTCGCGCCAAGGCCCGCGTGACGGTCCGCACCAACATCGAGCGCCTGGTGGGCGGCGCGGGAGAGGAGACCATCATCGCCCGCGTGGGCGAGGGCATCGTGACCACCGTGGGCTCCAGCGAAACGCACAAGCAGGTGCTGGAAAACCCCGACCTCATCAGCCGTACGGTCCTCAACAAGGGCTTGGACGCGGGCACGGCGTATGAGATCCTCTCCATCGACATCGCCGATGTGGACGTGGGCCGCAACGTCGGCGCCCAGCTCCAGATGGACCAGGCCGAGGCGGACCGTCGCATCGCGCAGGCGCGCGCCGAGGAGCGCCGCGCCATGGCCGTTGCGCGCGAGCAGGAGATGAAGGCGTCCGTGCAGGAGATGCGCGCCCGCGTGGTCGAGGCTGAGGCCGAGGTGCCCAAGGCCATGGCCGCTGCGCTGCGCGAGGGCAAGCTGGGCGTGATGGACTATTACCAGATGAAGAACGTGGAGGCCGACACCACCATGCGCGAGAGCATCGCCAAGGTGAGCGCGCCCCCCGTCAACCCCGAGAACAAGAAGTGACGTATGCCGCGCCGAGGGAGGTGGACGGATGGACAGCATCCTGGCGCTGCTGGTCGTGCTGTGGATCTTCGGGTCGCTTGTGAAGGCGTCCAAGGGCAAGAGCGCGGCAAAGAAGCAGTCCGTGCATCGGACGGTCAGACCGGAGGAGACGCCGCCTCCGGCCCCGCCCTCCGGGCGGGCGGCGGCCGCTGCTGACAGAAAAAAGAAGCCGGCGGCATCCCGGGCCCAAGCCCCCGCCGTATCCGCGGAGGGGCGCGACACCTGCGATCCCTCGCTGGGGCATGATCCCCGGAGGACGGTTCCCTACGGCGGCAGCCTGGGCGCCGTATCCGCGGAAGGGCGCGACACCTGCGACCCCTCGCTGGGGCATGAGCGCCGCTCTGTGGAGCCGGCGGATGACGCCTATGCGCTGGACGAGGGACTCGTGCCCGGGCTGGACGCTCAGACGCTGATTCAGGGCATCGTCATGAGCGAGATTCTCAAGCGCCCGTACGAACGCAAATGGGGCAGGCGGTAACGCCGCCCCTTTTTTGAAAGGGAAGGATTCAGCCATGGAACCATTGCGCGTCCTCATCGCCGACGATGACGCCGGCATGCGCGCCGTCATGCGCAAGATCGTCTCCAAAGTGGATGGCTTTGAGCTCTCCGGCGAGGCCGGGGACGGCAAAACCACGCTGGAGCTGACCGAAAAGCTCAAGCCCAACGTGGTCTTTCTGGATGTGGAGATGCCTGAGATGAGCGGCGTGGAATGTGCCCGCGCCATCCAGGACATGGACCCGTCCATCATCATCATCTTCGCCACCGCGCACGACACCTACATGGGCGACGCCTTCGAGGTCTATGCCTTCGATTATCTGGTCAAGCCCTTCAAGGTGGACCGCGTGATCCAGACGCTTCAGCGGGCGCGGGACCGCCTTTTCAGGCTTGATGTGAAGCCCGTGGGCGCGCCGGTGAATCCCGCGCCGCGCGCGGTGGAGGGCAGGCTGATGCTGCGCCACCGGGAGGGCGTGAGCTTCATCGACCTCAAGGACATTCTGCTGGTGCAGCGCGAGGACCGCGCCACCGTGCTCTATACCGAGGACGGCGGGCGCTATGTGACCGGCGACTCGCTGGCGGAGATGGAGGAGAGGCTCAACAGCGACGCCTTTTTCCGCTGCCACAAGTCCTATATCATCAACCTCAACCGCATCAAGGACATCACGCCCTACGGGCGCTGGACCTATGTGGTGCGCCTGGAAAACACCAGGCACGATGCGCTCATCACGCATGAGAAGTACGAGGAGCTGGAGCGGATGTTCCGCTGAGGGGATTACAGCGTTCCCGTGCGGAAGCGCTCCATGAGCTCAAAGGCGATGCTCACCGTGTGTCCCTGAGGCTCAAGCTCGCTGCGGCGCACCCAGCGCGCCTCGGCGAGCTCGCTTTTTTGCAGGCGTATGCGCTCATCCCCGAGCACCTCCGCCTGAAAGGCGAACATCTGCGAGCCGCTGATGCCCCAGGGCTGATCGCCCAGGTAGCGCAGCGGTCCCAGACGCAGTCCCACTTCCTCCATCACCTCGCGCCGCGCGGCGTGCTCCAGCGTCTCGCCCACCTCCACATACCCGGAGATGAGCGAAAAATGCCTGAACGAACTGCGCGCGCTTCGCGCCAGAAGGATTTTGTCGCCGGAGGTGATGGCCACGATCACCGCCGGGGCGATTGTGGGATAAACCACCAGGCCGCAATGCGGGCAGCGCAGCGCGCGCTCGGCGCCGTCGGGCGCGAGGGGGGATGCGCAGCGGCCGCAGAAGCGGTTTTTTTCGTACCAGGCCCACAGATGCCAGCAGGAGACAAGCAGGCCGGCGGCGGCATAGGACAGGCTTCTGAAGACGTGCAGGGGATGATAGGAAAGGCCCTCGCCCTCCCCGGCACGCTCCTTCTCAAAGGGATGCGGGGAGAAAACCCCTCCCTGCGCGGTGCGGGCCAGCTCAAAAGGCTGCGCCCCGGGGGGCATCAGGGGACGGACCTGGGCCCACGTGGGGATGGAGGGCCCCTGGTCAACAAGAAGCACACGCCCCTCCCCGAAGCAGAGAAACGGGCTGGAATCCAGCGGGGAGTGACGCGCGGGCTGAACGGAAAAGCCGGGCTCGCCAAGGATCATTCAAGCGCCCTCCTTCCTTTGCACACTACCCCTTCATCTTATCGCGTTTTACAGCGATGTCAATGCTTTTGCTTGCCAAGGCCGCCGTCCTGTGCTATTCTATCATTGGTGGAATTTTGGAAGCAAAGAGGTGGACGCCGTGCGTACTGCCCTGCTGAAATGGCGACATTCCCTGCCATGGGTGCTTTTCGCATGCCTTGTGCTCGGTTGTGTGATGGCGGTCTATACCTGGGCGTATGAGGCGGACCGCTATGAGGCGGTGTATACCTTTTATGCCATGCCGGACCTTGCCGGCACGCAGCGGGCGCCCCTGGAGGCCTCGCGCATGCTGGCGCGGGACTGCCGCACCCTGACGCGGGCAGAGAGCTTCCGCCAGGCGGTGCTCGCGCAGGCGGAGAGCGACGGCAGGAGCCGCGTGGGCGTGCGCGGCGTGGACGGCACGCATATGCTGGAGGTGCTGGTCATCGGCCCGGACAGGGAGCTTGTGGCCGGCCTGGCCGACGCGATCGGCCGTGAGCTGGTCCTTCGCGCCCCCGAGGACCTCGGCGCCGTCGAGGCCCATGAGATCACCCCCGCCTCCGTTCCCGGCGCGCCCTGCGCCCCCAACCGGCCGCTCAAGGTGCTCTGGACGATGCTGGCCGTCTTTGCGGCGGGATCGCTTCTGGGAGCGTTCCTTGGCTCCGCCCGGCAGCCCGTGCGCTATCCCGACGCGGCGGGGCTTGCCGTGCCGGCGCTGGGCGCTGTCGCGGACTGCCGCCGCGAGGCCAGAAGGCTTGTGGCGGGCGGCGAAAAGCGGTGCGGCATGCTTTTGGACCAGGTGGATCGTTTTATCAGGGAGAACGTGCGCTCGTTTGCGCTGAGGCTGCGAAACGCGCTTTGCGCAAACGGGCAGAGTGTGGCGGTGCTGGCCGGAATGACCCGCGAGGACGATCAGGCCGTGCTCTCCGCCCTGCTTTGCGGCGAGCTGGCGCGGCAGGGCTTCCGCGTGCTGGCCGTTGAAATGGACATGGAACGGGCGATGCTGGCCCCGCTGCTGGGCGCGCGGCCCCGGGCCTGCCTAACGGAATATTTTGACGGACAGGCCGGGCTCACGGACGTGATGACCAAAACGCCGGAGCCCAACCTCTGCTTCATCAGCGGCCTCGCCGCAGGCGTGGAGGTGGCGCAGGTGGCCGCGACGGCCGCGTTCCAGGGCTTTGTGAAAAGCGCCAGAAGCCGCTTTGACTTTATCATCATCAACGCGGCTTCGGTGGAAAACTGCGCCGACGCGGGGATGCTGGGCGCATCGGAGAGCCTGACGGTGCTGACGGCCCGCGACGGCCGCTTTACCGCCGGGGAGCTCAACGCCGCGGCGGCGAGCCTGGCCGAGGAGGTCAGGATGCTCAGGGGCGTGGCGTTTACCATGGCGCGCCGCGAGCGCTTCGACAGGTTTGACTGAACGGGCTGACCAAGGAGGATTCGCACGATGGATTTGCTCAAGACGATTTTGATCTATATGTCGATGGTCTTTGCCGCATCGGTGCAAAACGCGCCGGACCCGGGCGCGCTGCCGGCCTATGACGAGCCCACCCCCACGCCCTATGTGGAGATGACGCCCGTTCCCGCCGCTCCCACGGTCACGCCCCGGCCCACCCCCGTGCCCACCATCGACATTACGCCCAATCCCAATTACGGCAATCTTCGCGTGGGCGACAGCGGCGACGATGTGCGCCAGCTTCAGGAAAAGCTGGCCCAGTATGGCTATTACGAGGGCGAAATCGACGGCGTGTACGGCAACCAGACGCGCCGCGCGGTCGAGGAATTCCAGTATCAGCACGGCCTGAGCTCGGACGGCATCGCCGGGCGAAACACCCTCACGGTGCTCTATGAGAGCGACGAGGTCCGCATGGCGCCCTCGGCGGTCACCCCCGCGCCTTCGGCCACCAGCAGCCTGAGCGTGGCCATGACGGAGGCGCCCACGGAGACCCCGGCGGCCTCCCCCGTGGCGCAGGCCACGCCCTCCGCCACACCCTCGCCCTCGCCTACGCCTTCGCCTGCCCCAACGGCGTCGCCCACACCCAATCCGGCCTTCGTGGCCATGGAGGGGTACGGCATCCGCGTGGGGGAGAGCGAGGAGCTGCTGACGGTGGAGGAAGGCGAGGGACAGGCCCTCCTTCCCCCCTATACGGCGGGCGGGGAGATGTATCTGCCGCTGATGGAGATTCTTCATGGCGCAGGCATCAACGTGATCTCCTCCCAGTCCCTTGAGATGGATGAGTACGCTTTTGTTGTCAACGACGACATCTACCGCATCACCTTCACCGAGAATCAGGCGGGCGAGCCCGTATCGCTGGAGGTCTACAAAAACAACGAGCCCCAGATCGTGCCCCTGCGGGATATCCGCCGCGCCGGAGACATCCTCTACCTGCCTGCCGCCACGATCGAGAGCCTGACCGGGATCGCGGCGCAGACCGACGAGACGGCCGGGGAGGTCGTGGTGACCATCCCGGAGGCATCGGAGAACATGAACGGATGAAGCCCATACAGGCCCGCCTGGCGCGCGACGCCGGGCGGGCCTGCTCAGACTGTCAAAAAACCCTTCAGGGAGGTTCGGAGGGCCACAGGTCCGCAACCTCAATCGTCGCGGCGGACGCTGGCCGCGCCCTCCGCTCGTTTCGGTTGACTCCTTCGGGTCGCTTTGCCACCTTCGGTGACAAGTGTCCCGGTTGCTCAATCATTCGCACTTTCCTGACGGTCGTGCTCATGGTT
>CAUDEL010000012.1:0-57472 GCA_958448555.1 uncultured Eubacteriales bacterium
TCCCAGAGACGTCCTCTCTTCCTTCACTGTCCAATATGTTTGACAAACCTACAGCTTTTCCATCACGTAGTTGTGCATCGTCACGCCCCGGCGCTCCACCCGCTGCCTGCGCACGGTCCGGTAGCCCCTTGCCTCAAAAAACGGCCTGGCGGTGATGGAGGCGTGCGTCACAATCCGCCCGCCCCCGGCGGCGCGCTCCAGCTCCCTGAGCAGCGCCGTCCCGATTCCCCGGCCCTGGTGGTCCTTGTGAACATAGAGCCTGTCGAGGTAGCCCGAGGGGTCGATGTCGCCAAAGCCCACGATCTTCCCCGCCTCCTGCGCCACCAGCGCGACGTGGCTTAAAAGCGAGCGGTCCCAGGCCGCGGCATCCGGCGCGCCGTCCGCCCAGGCGTCCAGCTGCCGCGGGGTATAATCCGCGGCGTTGACGGTGTGCACCGTATCGTAAAACAGCCTGAGCAGCTCCGTCAGATCGCCGGGAGCATAGTGCCGGATCAGCATCCCGCTCCCCCCTTGCCGCCCGGAGAGACGCGCGCCCGCTTGAACCGCCTGAGCTTGCGGCGCACATATTCCTCCGCCGCTCCCAGTTCACCCGCCGGGCACCGCATCGCCAGCACCTGCCAGTAGCCGGGCCGGAAAAACAGCAGCATCCCGCCCTCGCGCCACACGCGCACCCGGCGCACGGTTTCCCAGGGCAGCGTCACGCGCCGGACAAGCACCAGCCCCTCCGGCGGCTGCCGGCTTTCCTCCCCGGCCAGCCGCTGCGCCGCCGCGGGCGAGGTGAAGCGCGCGTAAAAGCGCACGGCGGCGCATCCCTGCGGCACGTAGGCGCGCGCATGGACGCCCTGACGGTCCAGCACATAGTGTACCCGCTCCGGGCCCCTGAGCAGCATCAGCGCCAGCGCCGAGAGAAGCACCGCCCCCAGCAGCGCGAGCATCGTCCACAGGAAGCCCTGGCGCAGAAGCGCCGTCACGCCGGCTTCTCCCGAGGCCCATGCCTCGGCCGCCAGCACCCCCGCAAACGCCATCAGCCAGGCCGGCAGCAGCACGCGCAGCACCTCGTTCCAGGAAAACCAGTCCCGCGCGGGGACCTTCACCACGCCAAAGGAGATCTGCTCCCCGGTCTTGCCGAGCTTCCCGCCGCAATAGGGGCAGGCTTCGCCCGGGGGCGTCTCCGCGCGGCATTTGCGGCAGTAATTGACCAGCGGCATAAAGCACGACCTTTCCGGGACGCATATCCGCGGGGCGCGCGGGCATGCTTATCCATGAGGTGATTGATGATGGACGTCTATCCGACTCTCAGGGACCTGATCGAAAACGACCCCGCCAGCAAACGGCTGTTCGACCGCTTCTCCCCCGACGCGCAGGTGGCGCTTCAGGAGCAGCGGCAGGACATCCACACCTACGCGGACCTGGAGCGCGTGGCCGCAAGTTTTGAGCGCCGGGGGCGGGGCTGGTAGGCAATTTGCCGCCCCGAGGCTCATAGGCTGTAGGGACATCACCCCGAAAGGAGAATCTCTATGGCCGAACAGAATTCTACCAACACGGGCAAATGCGCCGAGGAATACGTCGTCAAGCGGGGCGACAGCTTCTACCTGATCGCGCACAAGCTGGGCGTGCCCCTGCGCGACCTGCTGGCCGCCAACCGCGACATCCACCCGGCCCGCCTGATGGTGGGCGACGTGCTGTGCGTCCCCCGCGAGGAGGACGACTCGCCCTCGACAGGCGGGCTGGGCGGCGGCAGCGTTTCGGACGCCGCCGCCACGGGCACGGCGCAGCCCACGGGAACGACGGGCACGGCGCAGGCTACCGGGGCCACGGGCACGGCGGACACGGCGCAGCCCACTGGCACCGCGCAGCCCACTGGCACCGCGCAGCCCACCGGCACCGCGCAGCCCACCGGCACCGCGCAGCCCACCGGCACGGCCGGCGAAACGCCCCCCTGCGCCGAGGAGGAGCAATGGATCGTGCAGAAGGGGCAGACCGTCTCCGACCTCCAGCTTCGCGGGCTGGTGAGCCGCCACACGCTGGAAACCGCCAACCCGGGCGTGGACCTGGATTCGCTGCGCGTCGGGCAGAGCGTGTGCATCCCCAGGGACAACGTGCCCTGCGAGCTGCCGGAGACCTACACCCTCGCCGCCACGGAAACCCTCGAGGCCGTGGCCGTGCGCTTCAACCTGCCCGTGGCGAGCCTGCTGCGCGCCAACCCCTGTCTGGCCCCGCAGGACTTCGAGGAAGGCGTCACGGTCATCCTGCCCCGATAGGGCCGGCTTATCCGGCCTGGTCCATCAGGCGCGCGACCAGCCGCTCCACGTACCGCCGGGCGGCCTGCTCGCTCACGAGCGCGTCCTCCCGTGCGGGCGGCTCGTCGCCCATCAGGCCCACGAACTGGCTGACCTTCAGGCCCAGCGCGTCCTGCATGTCCTGATCGCTGCCGCCCTGCGACACCAGATAGTAGCACAGGATGGAGTCCGTCTGCCCCATGCGGTGGGCGCGGTCCTCGGCCTGGCTGTGAACCGCGGGCGACCAGTCCAGCTCGCCAAAGACCACGCAGGTGGCCCGCTGGAGGTTGAGGCCCGCCGCCGCGCGAAGCGAGATACAGCACAGATCCGTACGCCCCGCCATGAAGCGCTCCACCGAGCGCTCCTTCATGGCGGGCGTTTCGCGTCCCGTGACAAACGCGGGCGAAAAGGCCCTGAGCTCCTTTTTATAGAGATCCATCACCTCGTGGTGATGGGCAAAGAGCAGCACCCGCTCCCCCGCGTCCAGCAGCGCGCGCACGAACTGCGCCACATACGGCGCCTTGGCCACGCCCGTGGCCCGGCGCTCGCCCCGCTCGACCTCCATCTCCCACAGCGCGCGCTGAGAGCCCGAAGCCTCCCCCCGAAGCCGGCCGATCGTCTCCCGGACGGGCTGCATCAGGCGGCGGTAGACCGCGTCGTCGCTGTCCACGGGCATGACCAGCCGGCGCTTGGGCGGGAGCTCCTTGAGCACGTCGCGCTTGGTGCGCCGGAGCATGAGGCCCTCCTCACGCAGCTTTTCGCCCAGCAGCTCCGGCTTGGCCACGATCTGGCCTCCGTAGCCGTAGCACCATTCCCGCGTAAAGCTCTCATAGTCGCCCAGGAAATGATAATCCAGAATGTTGACCACGTTCCAGATCTCCGCGCCGCGGTTGTAGATGGGCGTGCCGCTCAGGCCCACGACCCGGCTTGCCGCCCCGGCCAGAAGGCTTGCGGCGGAATATTTCTCGGTCCCGCTGTGGCGCAGCTCCTGAATCTCGTCAAAGATCACCGTGGGGATGCCGTACTCGGGCAGGCTTTCCTTCCAGCCGCGCAAAAGCAGATAGTGCATCAGGTAGACATCGGCCGGGGGCAGCGCGTAGGGCGTGAGCCCCTTTAGCACGTGCACGGCCGGCGGCGAGCCGTCGGGCCTGCGCACGAAGCGGGCGATCTCGTTTTCCCAGTTTCGCATCAGGTGCGGCGGGGCCACCACCAGCGCCGGATAGGCCCCGGCCTGCGCCAGCATGGCCAGCGCCTGCACCGTCTTGCCAAGCCCCATCTCGTCGGCCAGGAGCGCCCGGTCGGTGCGCAGCAGAAACGCCAGCCCCTCCTGCTGAAACGGCGTGAGCTCGCCGGCAAACACCGAGGGGTCCGGCGCGACGCGCTCGGGCAACAGCCGCGCGGTCTCCCGGCGCACCACGTATTCCCGCGCGTCGCTGAGCGCCCGCTCCCAGCGCTCCCGGTCCCCGGCGCGCACGGCCAGCGGATAGCGCAGCATCAGCCAGTTGAGGTCGCCCACGATGCGCCGGTGCGCGGGAAAGCGCGCCTCGCCCCGGCGCCCCGTCTCGGACCCCGGAAACAGGCGCTTGCACAGTTCCGTCACGCTCGGATCGCCCCTGACCACCCAGCAATCCCGGCGGCGGTTATAGCTCAGGGTTCCGTAGGTGCGGTGCGCGGCCCCGCTCTCGGGCTGCGCGCCGCTTGCGTCCAGCAGGTAGGGCGGAATCAGCGAAGGGCCTTCGCTCACGGCAGCGCCACCCCCCAGAGCTGATTGAGCGCAAGCGAGCGCACGGGCTTTCCGCAAAGGGTCGCGGGAAGCGTCACGGCCCGCTGGGTGAGCACCACCAGCGCCTCCACCTGCCCGCAGGCGGCGTAGCGCTCCAGCTGGCGGCGCAGGGCCGCCGGGTCTGGCCGGCCCTTTTTGATCTCCACGCCCACCGCGCCCACCAGATAGTCGATGCGGCAGCCGGGGGCCAGGCGCGCCTCGTGGACGGGGCTGAGCCCCGCTTCCCGCAGGCAGCGGTCCACCTGGCCGTGGATGTCCGCCTCATGGAGCGCAAAGGGAGACCTGAGCGCGCGCAGCGCGTCGAGCACCTCGTCAAGCATGCCGCTCCCTCCCCATGCGGGTTATAACTCGATCTTGTGATTTTCCCGGCTCCGGCGGTACATCACGAACCGACGGCCGATGCACTGCACGGGCTCGGCGTGCACGCGCCCGCACAGCTCATCCAGCGCCTCGCGGGCGGTCAGCTCGCAGCCCTGCTGCACGGCGCACTTGATGAGCTCGCGCGCCTCCAGCGCGTCGTAGGCTTCCTTGACGGTGTTGTCGGTGATGCCGTCCTTGCCGATGTAGAGAATGGTGTCGATGGTATTGGCCATGCCGCGGAGGCTGGCGCGCTGTTTGCTGGTAAGCATGTCTCTCTCCTATTCGATAAAGTCGAATTCCATATCCCCGATGGCGATCGTGCTGCCCTCGCCCGCGCCCCTGTCGCGCAGGGCCTGGATGATGCCGCGGTCGCGCAGGGTGCGGTGAAACCAGTTGAGGCTCTCCTCGTCGTCGAAGTTGACGCTGTCGATGAAGCGCTGCATGGCCGCGCCCTCGACGTAGAAGGTGTCGTTCTCGCGGCGGATGGTGAAGCCGTCGTCGGGCAGGACGCGCTGCGCCTCCGCCTCCTCCTCCTCAAAGACGCGGGGCGGCGGGAGCTGGGGCAGGAGGCGGATGATCTGGTCCAGCAGCGCGTCAAAGCCCCGGTTCTGCGCGGCGCTGACGGGGAAGGCGGGATAGCCGAGGTCCTCAAAGGCCCTTTGCAGCCGCCCGATCTCCTCCCGCTCGGGGATCAGGTCGCACTTGTTGAGCACCACCACCTGGGGCCGGCCCTCCGGCTCTCCGTATTTGGAAAGCTCCTCGTTGATGACGCGGAAGTCCTCCAGCGGGTCGCGGCCCTCGCTGCCGGCGGCGTCCACCACGTGCATCAGCAGCCGCGTGCGCTCCACGTGGCGCAGGAAATCGTGTCCCAGGCCCACGCCCTCGCTCGCGCCCTCCACGAGCCCCGGGATATCGGCCAGCACAAACTCGCTCTCGCGCCACCTCACGATCCCCAGGTTGGGGGTGAGGGTGGTGAAATGATAGTTGGCGATCTTGGGCCGCGCGGAGGTCAGCGCAGCCAGAATGGTGCTCTTGCCCACGTTGGGAAAGCCCACCAGCCCCACGTCGGCGATGGTCTTGAGCTCCAGGCGGAACACGTGCGCCTCGGTGCGGATGCCGGGCTTGGCGAAGTTGGGGGCCTGGCGCGTGGGCGTGGCGAAGTGCTGGTTGCCGTGCCCGCCCTGGCCGCCGCGCAGGAGCACCTTTTTCTGGCCCGGCTGGCTCATGTCGGCCACCACGGCCCCGTCCTCCTCGCGCAAAAACACGGTGCCCACCGGCACCTTGATGACCAGATCCTGACCGCGCTTTCCGTGGCAGCGCGCGCCGGCGCCGTCCGCGCCGTTTTCGGCCAGGTACTTGCTGTGAAAGCGGAAGTCCAGCAGGGTATGCATGTTGGGGTCGGCAAGAATGACGACGTTTCCGCCGTTGCCGCCGTCGCCGCCGTCCGGGCCGCCGTTTTGCACGAATTTCTCCCGGTGAAACGACACGCAGCCGTTGCCGCCGTTGCCCGCCTTGGCGGTGATTCTGACCCGGTCCACGAAAGATGCCATCCGATCGCTCCTTTATGAAAAATCAGCCCTGAACCGTCCTGCGCACGGGCGCGGGGGTGACGAGCGCGCCGCCCGCGGCGCGGGCGGCCTTGCAAAGCGGCCTGAGCGCGCAGGTGGCGCACTCGGGGTTTCTGGCGTGGCACACCCGCCGCCCGTGAAAGATCAGCCAGTGATGCGCCGCGACCCAGTCCTTTTTGGCAATGGCCTTCTGGAGCTGGCGCTCGGTCTCCTCCACCGTCCTGGCGTCAGCCAGCCCCAGGCGGTTGGAGACGCGAAAGACATGCGTGTCCACGGCGATGGTCGGCACGCCGAAGGCGTTTGCCAGGACCACGTTGGCGGTTTTGCGTCCCACGCCGGGCAGGGCGGTGAGCGCCTCCATGCTGCCGGGCACCTCGCCCCCGTGGTTTTGCAGGATGAGGCGGCAGGCGGCCACGATATTGGACGCCTTGGTCTTAAAGCCGCAGCTTTTGACCATGGGATAGACGTCCTCGACGCTGGCGGCCGCCATGTCGCGCACCGTGGGGTAGCGCGCAAAGAGCGCGGGCGTCACCTTGTTGACCTGCCTGTCCGTGCACTGGGCCGAAAGCATCACGGCCACCAGCGTCTCGTAGGGATTTCGGAAGTTCAGCTCGGGCCGCGCGTCGGGATAAAGCGCCCGAAGCCCTTCAAGAATGGCGGATTTGCTGATTCGCATGGCCGTTTTCCTCTCCTTGGTGAAAGCTGCCCGCGCCCCGGCGGGCACCGTGCTATTGTACAGGATTGCGCGCGGGGTTGCAAGCGTTTTCCCCCCAGTCGCATCCCTGCGCAAGCCTCGAGGCCAGGCCCTCCAGCCCCTGGCGGTCCGTCTCGTCAAAGCGCCCGCGAACGGGGCTGTCCAGATCCATCACGCCCAGCAGCTTTTCCCCCGCCAGCAGGGGGATCACGATCTCGCTGGCCGAAGCGCTGTCGCAGGCGATATGCCCGGGAAAGGCGTGCACATCCTCCACCACCAGCGTCCGCCTCTCCCGCGCCGCCGCGCCGCACACGCCCCGCGACAGGGGAATACGCACGCACGCGGGCATGCCCTGAAACGGCCCCAGCACCAGCATCCCCTGTTTGTAAAGATAAAATCCCGCCCAGTTGAGATCGGGCAAAGCCTGAAAAACCAGCGCGCTCGCGTTGGCCATGTTGGCCAGGGCGTCCCGTTCGCCCTCCATGAGCGCGGCGAGCTGCTCCTCCAGCAGGCGGTATGCCGCCCGCCTGTCCTCCGGGTACGCCACGCGCCGCCAGGCCGCCATAGGCCTCTCCCCTTCCGTTTTTTCACAGTATACCACAAAACATCGGTTTCGGCACCCATGTTTTGGGGTAGTCTAAAAGGCATATCCCATATTCAAAGGAGGCATCCCCATGGCGCTTGATCCCACCGCCCTGTTCACCCTGAGCTACGGGCTGTATGTCCTGACAGCCCGCGAGGGCAGCCGTGACTGCGGCTGCATTGTAAATACCGTCACCCAGCTGACCGAGGACCCCACCCGCATCGCCGTGAGCGTCAACAAGCGCAACTTCACCAACGAGGTCATCCAGCGCACGGGCGTCTTTAACGTAAGCGTGCTGACCGAGGCGGCCCCGATGGACCTGTTCCGCCACTTCGGCTTTCAGAGCGGCCGGGACGTGGACAAGTTCGCGGGCCGGACCGACCCGGTGAGCGAAAACGGCCTTCGCTACATCGGCGGCCCCGCCAACGCCCTGATTTCGGGCAAGGTCGAGCAGGCCATCGACTGCGGCACCCATATGCTCTACATCGCGCTGGTGACGGAGGCGCGAAAGCTCAGCGCCGCGCCCTCCATGACCTACGCCTACTACTTTGCCAACGTAAAGCCAAAGCCCGCCCCCGCCAGGGAGGCTGAAAAGCCGCGCCGCGGATTTGTCTGTCGCATCTGCGGATATTTCTACGAGGGCGACGAGCTGCCCCCGGATTTCATCTGCCCCCTGTGCAAGCACGGCGCCGCCGATTTCGAGCCCGTGGGCTTCTGAGCGTTTCCCCGCGTCCCCGGTCGCATCCACCGCCGGAGGCGCGGGGAAAAACCGTCTGTACAAAAGTCGGAAAAGCGAATATAATACCCCTGTACCCGCAGGCTGCGATGATTTTTCATGACATGCAGGAGGCCCAGCGTGCAAGCCGAAAGCAGACCCGCGTCCCCCAGACGCTCCATCAAGCCGGAGCGCTTTTTGGCGCTTGGCTTTTTTCTTCTGATCCTGGCCGGCGGGCTGGTGCTGGCGCTGCCCCTTTCCTCGGCGGACGGCCGGTCCGTGGGCGTGCGCCAGGCGATGTTTACGGCCACCTCGGCGGTGTGCGTGACGGGTCTGTCGATCGTGGATGTCGGGGTGGAATTGTCCTTTTTCGGGCAGGTCGTGCTTCTGATGCTCATTCAGGTCGGCGGGCTGGGCTTCATGGCCTTCGCCACGCTGATTATGGTGGCGCTGGGCCGGCGCATCTCGCTGCGGGACAGGGTGATTTTGCGCGACGCGATGAACCAGAGTTCGCTCACGGGCATGGTGCGCCTCACGCTGTGGTTTTTCCTGATCGCGCTGATTATCGAGCTGACGGGGGCGCTTCTTCTCATGACGCGCCTGATCCCGCTCTACGGGCCCGCCCGGGGCGTCTGGCAGAGCCTGTTCACCTCGGTCAGCGCCTTTTGCAACGCGGGCTTTGACCTCTTCGGAGGCTATCGGAGCCTCACGCACCTGACCGGCGAGCCCGTGGTGGTGCTTACGCTGGGCGCCCTCATCATTCTCGGCGGCCTCGGATTCCCGGTGATTCTGGAATGTCTTAGCACCCGTTTCCGCTGGCGCAGGCTGTCGGTCCACGCCCGGCTGGTTCTGGTGACGACGGGAGGGCTGCTGGCCTTTGGCACGCTGTCCATCCTCGCGCTGGAATGGAGCAACCCCGCCACGCTGGGCGGCGGTCTGAACGCGTGGCAGAAGGTATACAACGGGTTTTTCCAGTCCGTCACCTGCCGCACGGCGGGGTTTGCCTCCCTGGACCAGGCTTCCCTGACGGACGCCAGCAAGCTCATCTCCGGCGTGCTGATGTTCGTGGGCGCGTCCTCGGCCTCCACCGGCGGCGGCGTCAAGACCACCACGGCGGCGCTTCTGGTGCTCATCGTTATGCAGGTGGCCCGCGGACATGAGCGCATTTCCGTGTTCAGGCGCGAGCTGTCGGCCGATACGGCGCGCCGGGCCGTGACCATCGTGCTCATCGCTCAGGCGGTCATCCTGGCCGCCACCTGCCTCATCAGCATGATCGAGCGGGGAAGCGGGCACGACTTTCTGGACATCCTCTTTGAAACCATCTCCGCCTTCAGCACCACCGGCCTTTCCAGCGTCAACACCCCCACGCTGACCCCAGCCTCGCACTGGGTGCTGATGCCGCTGATGTACTTCGGCCGCGTGGGGCCGCTCACGCTGGCCTGCGCCCTTGCCGGCCGGCTTGAAAACCGGCGGGCCAACCGCGTGCACTATCCCGAGGAAAAGATCATGATCGGCTGACGGAAAGGACGGATTTTTATGAAGAGCAAACAGTTTCTGGTGCTGGGCCTGGGGCGCTTCGGCACCAGCCTGGCCCGAACCCTGTGCGAGCTCGGCCAGGAGGTGCTGGCCGTGGACGCGGACGCGGAGCTGGTGGACGCCATCGCCCCGCACGTGACGCAGGCCATGCAGCTGGACGCCACGGACGAAACGCTTCTGGCCACGCTCGGGGTCAAGAATTTCGACGCCGCCATCGTCAGCATCGGCCAGAACACGCGGGACAGCATCCTGGTCTGCGTGCTGCTCAAGGAGCTGGGCGTGCCCTATCTGGTGGCCAAGGCCAACGACGACCTGCACGCCAAGGTGCTGCGCAAGATCGGCGCCGACCGCGTCATCTTCCCCGAGCGCGACATGGGCGCGCGCCTGGCCCGCTCCATCATCACGCCCAACGTGCTGGAATTGATGAACCTCAGCGACGACTACCAGATCATGGAGATCCGCGTGCCCCAGCGCTGGGTGGGCGACAGCATCATCGGCGTCAACGTCCGGCGCAAATACGGCGTCAACATCCTGGCCATCCACCGCGCGGACCGGTTTCTGGTCGCCCCCGCCCCCGATATGGGCTTTGAGGAAGGCGACACGCTGCTGGTCATGGGCAAGCGCGAGGACATCGAGCGCCTGGACGCATAAGCCCGTCCCCGGCCGCATAGAGCTTAGTAACCCACGCCTTGATCCGAAGGGAGTCCTGACCCATGAAGCCCACCCAGCCCGGCTATTTTGAGCGCGAGGTCTGCCGCCCCTTCTACCACCGTGGCGGCGACAACGGCATCCTGCTCGTGCACGGCTTCACCGGCAGCGCCTCGCACATGCGCAAGCTGGCCGACGGCCTGGCGGCGCGCGGCCGCACGGTGCGCACCATCAACCTTCCCGGGCACGCCACCACCGAGGAGGACATGGCCCGCGCGGACTGGCAGATCTGGCTGCAGGCCGTCAAGGAGGCGGCGCTGGAGATGATGGGCGATCTTCGCACCTTCACCGTCTGCGGGCTGTCCATGGGCGGCGTGCTGGCGCTGCTGGCGGCTGAGCAGATGAAGGTGGACGGCTGCGTGCCCATCTCCGCGCCCATGGCGGTCAAGAACCGCTTCCTTTCGCTGGCCGGGCCCGCTTCGCTGTTCGTGCGCCGCATCTCCTGGGGCGCCCCCGGCGAGCGCGCCGAGCGGCTCGACCCCGAGTACGACTTTGGCTATACGGGCTTTCCCACGGCCAAGGGCGCGGATCTCAACCACCTGATCCGCCTGGCCCGCCGGAACCTGTTCAACATCACCTGCCCCATCCTGTGCGTGCAGAGCAGCGGGGACGAGACCATCTGGGAGGGCAGCGCGGACTGCATCCTGGAGGGCGTGGGCAGCGAGGTGCGCCGCAAGCTGTGGCTGAGCGGCGTGCCGCACGTGTGCACCATCTCCCCGGAGCTTCCCGCCATCGTGGACGCGGTGGACGGGCTGATGCAGCGGGCGGAGGAGGAAAAGCAAAGTTAAGTCACATCCGCGCAGGCGGCCGCATATGCTGAAGCGAACACGGGCGTTCCCTCCCAGCGGAGGAACGCCCTTTGGTTTGGAGGGGGACGGCTGGCATGTGCGCAATCGCGGGCGTGATCGACTGGGGCGGGGACGCGGCCCATACGCCGGAAATCTACGAGGAAATGCTCAACACCATGCGGCGGCGGGGACCGGATCAGCAGGGGCGGTATCTGGACAACGAGGCGGCGCTTCTGCACGCCCGGCTGTGCGTGACGGACCCGGACAACGGCCGCCAGCCCATGGAGGCGTGGCGCGGCGGGGAGCACTATGTGCTGGTGTACGACGGCGAACTCTACAACGCCGACGAGGTGCGCGCGGAGCTGACGGGGCTGGGGCTGGCCCCGCGCACGCGCTCGGACGCGGAGGCGCTGCTGTGCGCCTACCTGGCCTGGGGCGAGGGCTGCCTTGACAAGCTCAACGGCGTCTTCGCCTTCGCCGTATGGGAGGAACAGGCCGGGCGGCTGTTTCTGGCGCGGGACCGCATGGGCGTCAGGCCCCTGTTCTACGCCCGGCGCGGGCGCAGGTTGCTCTTTGCCTCGGAGCTCAAGACCCTCCTGGCCCACCCGGACGTGGAGCCGGTCGTGGGGCCCGAGGGCGTGGCGGAAATCGTGCTCATGGGCCCGGGCCGCACGCCCGGCTGCGGCGTGTTTCGCGGCGTGCACGAGCTTGAGCCCGCGCACTGCGCCCGCTGCACCGCGGGCGGCCTGCGGCTGCGCCGCTACTGGAACGTGGAGGACCACCCGCATACGGACACCTTTGAGCAGACGGCCGAGAAGGTGCGCTGGCTGGTGCTGGACGCCGTGGAGCGGCAGCTTCCCACGGACGCCTCCCTGTGCGTGCTTCTCTCCGGCGGCCTGGACTCGTCCATTCTGGCGGCGGTGGCCGCCCGGCGCCTCAGGGAGCTGGGGGCGGAGCTGCGCACCTTTTCCGTCGCCCATGAGGGCGACGAGCGCTTTCCCGCCGCCGGGCCCGAAAGCGACGACCGCCACATCGCCCTGATGCGCCGCGCGCTGGGCATGCGGCACGAGAAGATCGTGCTGGGCACCGCGGCGCTCGCCGACGCGCTGGAGGACTCGGTGCTGGCGCGCGACCTTCCGGGCATGGCGGACGTGGACGCCTCGATGCTCCTGTTGTGCGGCGAGGTGAAGCGCCGCGCACCCGTCGCGCTCAGCGGCGAGTGCGCCGACGAGATCTTCGGGGGCTATCCGTGGTTTCGCGACGAGGGCGTGCGGGAGAAATACGGCTTTCCCTGGGCCCAGTCCACCGCCTACCGCGCGGAGTTTCTCCGGCCCGAATGGCTGGAGCTGACCGGCGCGGAGGCGTACGTGGACGCCCGCCTGCGCGCGGCGCTTCGCGCGACCCCGCTTTGCGAAGACCAGCCCGCGGACGAGCGGCATGTCAAGGAGCTGACCTGCCTCAACGAGCGCTGGTTCATGCAGACCCTGCTGGAGCGTCAGGACCGCATGAGCATGTACAGCGGGCTGGAGGTCCGCGCGCCGCTGTGCGACCACCGCCTCGCCGAGTATCTCTACACCGTGCCCTGGGAAATGAAGGAATACCACGGCCATGAAAAGGGCCTGCTGCGCCACGCCATGCGGGGGCTGCTGCCCCAGAAGGTGCTGTGGCGCAAAAAATCCCCCTATCCCAAGACCCGCCACCCCGCCTACCGCGCCGCCGTCAGCCGGATGCTGCGCGAGATCCTCGACGATCCCGCCTCCCCGCTGCTCACCCTCATTCGCCGCGAGCCGCTGGAATTGCTTTTGCGCTGCGACCGTTCCATCCCCTGGTACGGGCAGCTGATGACCACGCCCCAGACCATCGCCTATATGGTCCAGCTCAACCTGTGGATGGCACGCTACGGGGTGCGCCTGGCCGGCTAGGCCCGCGCTTGCATCTGCCGCTTTCTGTGGTATAATGGGGATGTATGTGACTTCGCCATTGATGGCTCGGGGAGGCGGCTGTGTGACTTGTGCAAAGCCCAGACTGAAAAAACCGGCGCGCACGCTTCTGTGGGTGCTCCTTGACGTGCTGCTGGTCAATGCGGCGCTGTTTTTGGCGCAGGTGGTGCGCTACTCCTCCAACATCTCCTACAGCTTTTTTGAAAATTCCATCCGTCTGGCGCCGGCCATGACGGTCATCTTTCTCGTCGTGTTCTACCTCATGGGCATGTACCGCACCATGTGGCAGTACGCCTCCGCAAGCGACGTGCTGCGCATCGCCCTGGCCACGCTGGCCGCCTCGCTGCTGACGTATTTGTTCTCCCTGGCGGCCAACGCCTTCGTGCGCCCCCAAAACCTGTTCAGGCTGCACCGGATGGTCTATCTGCTGTTTTGGATCATCTCCATGGCCATGGTGGGCGGCTCGAGGCTTCTCTACCGCATCGCGGTCACCCGCGAGCGCTTCACGCTCCTGCGCGCGCCGCGCGACGACGTGCGCCGGGTGATGGTGGTGGGCGCGGGCTGGGCGGGCGCGAGCGTCGTGCACGAGATGCAGCGCGGCAGCTACGGCAACCGCGTGCCCGTGCTGGTGGTTGACGACGACCGCATCCGCACCGGCTCGGAGCTCAGCGGCGTGCCCGTGGTGCGCGGCTCCGGCAACATCCTCAAGCTCGCCAGCGACTACCGCGTGGACGAGATCATCATCGCCATCGCCACCCCCTGGGGCGATCTCAAGCCCCTGATCGAAAAGTGCCTGGCCACCGGCTGCCGCGTTCGCCGCGTCTCGCCCCTGCAGGACCTGGGCAGCGCGACTGCCGTTTCCGGCGCCATGGTGCGCGACGTCAACATCGGCGACCTCCTGGGCCGCCCCGAGGAACAGCTGGACATGACGCCCGTCGCCGCGTTTTTCCGCGGAAAGACCGTCCTCATCACCGGCGGCGGCGGTTCCATCGGCAGCGAGCTGTGCCGAAAGCTCCTTCCGCTGGAGCCCGAGCGCATCATCCTCTATGATATCAGCGAAAACTACATGTACGACCTCTTCAGCGAGCTCAAGCTCCTCTACGGCGACGCGCTCAGACAAAAGCTCATCCTCTGCGTGGGCTCCATCCGCGACCCGCAGCGCCTGGACGAGATCTTCGCCCGCTACCGGCCCGAGGTGGTGCTGCACGCCGCCGCGCACAAGCACGTGCCGCTCATGGAGGACTGCCCCGACCAGGCGGTCAAGAACAACGTCTTTGGCACCTGGCGGACCGCGCAGGCCGCCGTGAAGCATCACGTGCGGCGCTTCGTGCTCATCTCCACCGACAAGGCCGTCAACCCCACCAACGTCATGGGCGCGACCAAGCGGCTGGCGGAAATGATTATCGAGGCCCTCAACGCCCAGACCGACACGGAGTTCACCGCCGTGCGCTTTGGAAACGTGCTGGGCTCGCACGGAAGCGTGGTCCCGCTCTTTGAGCAGCAGATCCGCGCGGGCGGGCCGGTGACGCTCACCCACCCGGACATCATCCGCTATTTCATGACCATCCCCGAGGCCGCCTGCCTGGTGCTCAAGGCCGCCAGCATGGCAAAGGGCGGGGAGCTGTTCGTTCTGGACATGGGCCGCCCGGTCAAGATCCGCGAGCTGGCCGAGCGCATGATCCAGCTCTACGCCCCGCGCGACGGGCGCAAGGTGGAGATCGTCTACATGGGCCTGCGGCCCGGAGAGAAGCTCTATGAGGAGCTTTTGCTCGCGGGCGAGGGCATCGCCAAGACCGAGAGCGAGAAGATCTTCGTGGCCAAGCCCGAGCTGGTGGACAAGTCCACGCTGGAGCGGATGCTCGAGCGGCTTCAGCGCTGCCTGGACGAGGGCGGCGACATGCTGGCCTGCCTGCATGAGCTGGTGCCCACCTTCAAGGAGGCCGACCAGGTCAACAGCGCCTGCCCCTCGCCCCAGGAGCGGGCCACGGCCGTATGAGCCCGCAGGAGGCGATGATGCGCCTGGCGCTGGAGGAAGCCCAGGCCGCGCTTTCGCAGGGCGAGGTGCCCGTGGGCGCGGTGGTCGCGCAGGGGGAGCGGGTGCTCTCGCGGGCGCACAACCTGCGCGAGCAGACGCAGGACCCCACGGCGCACGCCGAAATGCTGGCCATCCGTCAGGCCGCGCGCGCGCTGGGCGCGCGGCGGCTGACCGGCTGCACGCTGTATGTGACGCTGGAGCCCTGCCCCATGTGCGCGGGCGCGATGGTGATGGCCTGTCTGGACCAGTGCTACTTCGGCGCCCGGGACACGCGCCAGGGCTGCGCCGAAAGCGTCTACGCCCTGACCAGCGACCCTGCCTTCTATCACCGCCTGCCCTGCGTGGGCGGGCTTCTGGAGGCGGAAGCCGCCGCCCTGCTGCGGCGCTTTTTTGACATCCGGCGCCCCGGCGGGAAGGGAGAGCGGGCATGACCATCGACACCATCGTGACCGATCTGGACGACACGCTGCTTGACGGCCAGAGCCGGCTCAGCCCCTACACGCTGGAGGTGATGGCCGAGGTCAAGCGCCGCGGCATCCGCCTGATTCCCTGCAGCGGCCGCACGCACGCCAGCATGTATCCTTTTGTGGCGAAGCTGGACACGGGCCTGCCCTACATCGGCGGCAACGGCTCGGAGATCGTGGGCGCGGACCACCGGCTGCTTGAGCAGCTCACCCTGGAGGCCTCCCTGGCGCGCGAATTGTGCGCCTTCCTTACCGAAAACGGCTTCTATGTGCAGGTCTACACCAACGATGCCTTCTTTTATGCCCAGGAGTGCGACATCGCCCGGCGCTACAAGCGCTCCTCGGGCATGCGGGGCGTGGCCGTGGGCGACCTGTGCGCGTTTGTGGATTTCCCCACCCCCAAGGTGCTCAGCGTGGCCGAGCCGGAGGCGGTGCTGCGCCTCATGCCGGCCGCGGTCGAGCGCTTCCGGGGCCGGGCCGTCTTTACCATGAGCAAGCCCTATTTTCTGGAGGCTGAGCCGCCGGGCGCCACCAAGGGTGAGGCGCTTTCGCGCCTGGCCGGGCGCATCGGCATTGCGCCCGAGCGCACCCTGGCCTTCGGCGACAGCCTCAACGACATGAGCCTGCTCGCCTTCACCCCCAACAGCGTGGCCATGGGCAACGCCATCCCCGAGCTGTGCGCATCCGCCGCCTATGTCTGCCGCCCCAACACCGAGGACGGCGTGGCCCGTTTCGTGGCCCGGCACATCCTGTAAGGAGGCCCCCGCATGATCGACCTGGAGAACTTTCGCACCAAGCTAAACCTTGAGCTGCTTTGTCCCACCACCAAGACCCAGCTGGACATCAACGTCACCGACATCAACCGCCCCGGCATGCAGTTTTGCGGCTTTTACGAGTATTTCGCCCATGAGCGGCCGCAGGTCATCGGCAAGGTGGAGATGACGTACCTGGAATCGCTGGACGTGCGCACGCGCCGCCCAGTGCTGGAAAAATACATGAGCTATCCCATCCCCTGCATCATCACCTGCTGGGGCATGACGCCCCCGCGCGACCTTTTGGAGATCGCCCGCGCGCACGACATCCCGGTATTTCAAAGCAAGCTCAAGACCACCAAGTTCACCCTTCAGGCCATCATGTACCTAAACCGCGTGCTCGCCCCGCACGTCACGCGCCACGGCGTTTTGGTGGACGTCTACGGCGTGGGGATTCTGCTCACGGGCGAGAGCGGCGTGGGCAAGAGCGAGGCGGCGCTGGAGCTGGTCAAGCGCGGCCATCAGCTTGCGGCCGACGACGTGGTGGACATCTGCCGCGTGGCCGATGACCGGCTGATCGGCGAATCCCCGGAGATGGTGCGCCACTTCATGGAAATTCGAGGCATCGGCATCATCGACATCCGCGCCATGTACGGCGTGGGCTCGGTCATCGTCAGCAAGTCCATCGACATGGTCATCCACATGGAGAAGTGGGACTCCGCCAAGGAGTACGACCGCCTGGGGCTGACGGAGGAAACGGTCACCATTCTGGGCGTCAAGGTCCCCTACCAGATCATGCCCGTGCGGCCGGGCCGCAACCTGGCCATCATCATTGAGGTGGCCGCGCGCAACCTCAGCCTCAAGCGCATGGGCTACAGCGCCGCGCACGAGCTGGACCGCCGCCTCAACGAGCTCATCGCGCAGAACTCCGGCAACAACACCTGACAGGGAGGTTTCATCATATGGTATACATCGGCATCGACCTCGGCGGCACCGGCATCAAGATCGGCGTGGTGGACGAAAGCGGCGCCATCCTCTCCCAGGGCGAGACCCCGACCCTGGCGGGCCGGCCCTATGAGGACATCATCGCGGACATGGGGCGCTGCATGCTGGACGTGATGGCGCGCGGCGGCTTTGAGGAAAAGGACGTCGCCTCCATCGGCGTTGGCATCCCCGGCGTGGCCGATGAAAAGACGGGGCACGTCATCTTCTGCACCAACCTGGGCTGGAGCGACGTGCCGCTGCGCACGGAGCTGCAAAAGTACTTAAACAAGCCCGTCTACATCGACAACGACGCCACCGTCGCCGGCTTTGCCGAGAGCATCTGCGGGGTGAGCGCGGGCTGCCATTCCAGCGTGTTTATGACGCTGGGCACGGGCGTGGGCGGCGGCATCGTGATCGGCGGCCGCCCCTGGAGCGGTTTTCACGGTGTGGGCAGCGAGATCGGCCACATCCCCATGGACATCGGCGGCGAGCCCTGCTCCTGCGGCAACTACGGCTGCCTGGAGCGCTATTGCAGCGCCACGGCGGTCATCCGCATGGGCAAGCAGATGGTGCTTGAGCACCCCGACAGCCTCATGTACGACCTGTGCGGCGGCGACGTAAGCAAGCTGACGGCCAAGATGGTCTTTGACGCGGCCAGGGAGCTGGACGACGTGGCCATGAAGGTCTTCAACCACTACGTGGACTACCTGTGCAAGGCCATCTACACCATCATTGCCTTCCTGGACCCGGAGATGATCGTGCTGGGCGGCGGCATCAGCAAATCGGGCGACTTTCTGCTAAACGCCGTGCGCGAGCGCATCCCGCGCTACCTGCTGTTTAAGACGCTCCCCTACTCGCGCGTGGAGATCGCGCGGCTGGGCGCGGACGCGGGCATGATCGGCGCGGCCATGCTGGGCCGCCACGCCTGAGGGCTTTTCGGGACAAAGCGCAGACGGAACCCATTTGGGAGGTTTGGAGGGCCGCGGCCCTCCAAGTGAAATCCGAATCCAGCGACATGTGCGGTGGATTCGGAAGCCTTGCGTAGCAAGGTTTCCCTGCACGTTTCCCCGGCCGCGCTGAAAGCGCAGGGGAAACGTGTGTTGGCGGAAAAGATCGCCGCAGGCGAGCTTTTTCGACAAGCTAATAGAGGAGGCTTCCTTTCCATGGCGGATCTGAACATTCGGGACCTGTATCTCACGCCCCCGGAGGCGGGCATCAGGGAATGTACCGTCTCCGGCTGGGTGCGCACCGTGCGCGACAGCAAGGCGTTCGGCTTCATCGAGCTCAACGACGGCACCTGCTTCAAAAACCTCCAAATCGTGCTGGAGGACGGCCACACCCGCGACTTTGCCGCCGCGGTCAAGATCACCCTGGGCAGCGCCATCCGCGTCACCGGCGAGCTCGTCCTCACCCCCGGCATGAAGCAGCCCTTCGAGGTCAAGGCCTCGCAGGTGGAGGTGCTGGGCCTGTGCGCCCCGGACTTCCCCCTGCAAAAGAAGCGCCATTCCTTTGAGTTCCTGCGCACCATCGCGCACCTGCGGCCCCGCACCAACACGTTCTACGCGGTGTTTCGCATCCGCTCGCTCTCGGCGCAGCTCCTGCACGCCTTCTTTGCCGAGCGCGGCTTTGTCTACGTGCACACCCCCATCATTACCACCAGCGACTGCGAGGGCGCGGGCGAGATGTTCCAGGTGACCACGCTGCCGCTGGACAAGCTGCCCATGACCCCCGACGGCCAGCCCGACTACGCCCAGGACTTCTTTGGCAAGCAGGCCAGCCTGACCGTGAGCGGCCAGCTCAACGTGGAGACGTTCTGCATGGCGTTCCGCGACGTGTACACCTTCGGCCCCACCTTCCGCGCCGAGAAGAGCTACACCCCGCGCCACGCCGCCGAGTTCTGGATGGTGGAGCCGGAGATCGCCTTCGCGGACCTCTTTGACGACATGGCCCTGGCCGAGGACATGCTCAAGTACGTCATCTCCGGCGTGCTCGCCAAGGCCCCGCAGGAGATGGCCTTCCTCAACAGCTTTGTGGAAAAGGGCCTCATCGACCGGCTCAGCGCCATCGTAAGCAGCGACTTCGCCCGCTGCACCTACACCGACGCCATCGACATCCTCCAAAAGAGCGGTCAGGCCTTCGAGTACCCCGTTTCCTGGGGCATGGACCTGCAGACCGAGCACGAGCGCTACCTCAGCGAAAAGCACTTCGGCCGCCCGGTGTTCGTCTACAACTACCCCAAGGAGATCAAGGCCTTCTACATGCGCATGAACGACGACAGCAAAACCGTGGCCGCCGTGGACCTGCTGGTGCCCGGCGTGGGCGAGCTCATCGGCGGCAGCCAGAGGGAGGAGCGGCTCGATGTGCTCAAGGGCCGCATCGAGGCGCTGGGCATGCGCGAGGAGGACTATGCCTTCTACCTCGACACCCGCCGCTACGGCACCACCCCGCACGCGGGCTTCGGCCTGGGCTTCGAGCGGCTGGTGATGTACCTCACCGGCATGCAGAACATCCGCGACGTGCTCCCCTTCCCCCGCACCACGGGCAGCGCGGAATACTAAGCTGGGTTTTGTCGAAAAAGCGGCGGCGGGTCACATGGCCCGCCGCCGCTTTTCAAACTGTCCCTTACAGTCCCGATGCCGCCCTGGCCGCCGCCGCGACCTCCGCCACGGGGGCGGGCGCGTCGGTGATGACGCCCATGGCCTGCAGGATGACCACCAGGATGCCCAGCAGGGCCACATAGAGCGCAAAGCCGTTGAGCGAGACGCGGCTGATGAGCCTGAGGAAGAAGCGGACGGCCAGATAGCCGCTCACGCCCGCCACCACCATGCCCACCACAATGGCGGGGAGGTCCGGCCCGATGCTCACGCCCTCCCTGAGCACGTCCATGCCCTCGCTGACCAGGCCGCCCACGATGGCCGGGGCGCTCATCATGAAGCTGAACTTGGCGGCCGTCTCACGGTCCAGCCGCGCGGCCACGCCGCCGAAGATGGTGCTGCCGCTGCGGCTGACACCCGGCAGCATGCCCACGGCCTGCAGGCAGCCCATGGCCAGCGCCTCGCCAACCCCCACGCTGTGCTTCTCCACCCCGCGCCGGGCGTTTCGCTGGGAGAGCCACTGGGTCAGCACCAGCAGAAGCGCGGTAATCAGGAAGCATACGCCCAGGAGGCTGTTGTGCGTCTCGACATAGTCCAGGGGCTTGTCAAAGATGATCTTGCCGGCCAGGGCGGGCAGGGAGGCGATGAAAAGCAGAAGCAACGTCTTGTTCTTGATGGGATGGGCGATCATCGCCAACCAGTCCTTCCAGAACACGATGGCCACGGCCACCAGCGTGCCCACGTGCAAAAGGATATTGAAAAGGAGCTGGTGTTCCACGTCCACCCCGAAAAGGGCCTGCAGAAGGTTGAGGTGCCCGCTGGAGGAGATGGGCAGAAACTCCGCCAGGCCCTGGATCAGCCCCAGGAGGGCCGCCGTAATCACATTCATGCCAACATCGTTCCTTTCTGTTGCGATTCAGAGGCAGTATACACCATTTTCCCGGGCTTGTCACGGCTTTTCTCCCTCTTTCAAAAGTATGGCCTGTCAGGATATAATAGACGCGGGAGGTGATCGCATATGAAGCGTTTTCCAAGGACCCTTGCGCTGCTGCTGGCGCTGCTTCTGACGCTGGGCGCCTGCGCCCGGGCCGAGACGGAGGTAAGCGCCCTGTTCATCAACGTGGGCAAGGCGGACGCGGCGCTCTATCTGCTGGGCGATCAGCGCTTTCTCATCGACACGGGCACCAAGGACAGCTACGACCAGCTCGAGCGCGTGCTGGAGGCCTACGGCGTGCAGCGTCTCGACGGCGTGCTCATCACGCATACCGACAAGGACCACGTGGGCGGCCTCAAAAAGCTGCTCAAGAGCGGCATCGCTGTCGATGCGCTCTACGCCGGCACGCTCCACAGCGAAAAGAGCCTGGAGGACCATCCCGTCTATGAGGCGGCGGAGAAATACGATGTCCCCCTCACCTGGCTTTCGGCGGGGGATGTTATCGACCTGGGCAACGGCTGCACCTTCCAGGTGCTGGGACCGCTGAGCCAGGATGACGAGGATGAGAACAACAACTCTCTCGTGCTCCGGCTCCTCACGCCCCAGGGCGACATGCTGCTCACCGGCGATATGGAGCTTGAGGAGGAAAACGAGCTGATTGAAGCGGGCCTCATCTCTCAGGCGGCGGTTCTCAAGGTGGCGCATCACGGCAGGGATGATACCACCAGCCGGCAATTCGCGCTGCTGGTCCGGCCCCAGTGGGCGGTGATCTCCACCAGCACGGCCGAAAGGCCGGATACGCCCAGCGCCAAGGTCCTGTCGTATCTGCGCGACGCGAGGGCCAGCGTCGCGGTCACGCAGGAGGCGCAGGTGGGCATCCTCATCACGCTTGAGGACGGGCAGGCCAGCGCCGAGGCCATCAACTGGCGCTAGCGCACCCGCTCCTTTTAGGCAGCATAGGATGGCTTGGCGGAAGCGGCCCTCGCCGCGCGCCAAGCCATCCTTTTGTCTATGGGAGGGGACCCGATATGCATCAAAAGCCCTGTACCTGCCATGCCTGCGGCGAAAAGCCGCCCAGGCCCTGCCCTCCGCCGCGGCCCGACCCCTGCTGCCGGCCGTCCAGGCCCGAAGGCGTGCTGCTGCAAAAGATCGTCTGCTGCGAGCGGCGCACCATACCCTGCCTGTGCACCTGCCTGACCCTGAGCGGCCTGGAGTGCGCACGGCCGCCGCTCTCGCTCCTGAGCGTACGCGAAAGCGGCGCCCAGCCCTCGTGGACGCCGCCCGGCGAGCCCGACTGCGCGGGCCGAATCTCTCTGAAAGTCTGCATACCCGTATGCGCACAGGTCGCGGACAGCTGCGGGCAGCGCTTCGCCGCAACTGGAATGGTGGAGGCGGAAACCTGCCTTCGCCTGCCTCCCTCCTGTGCTGGCTTCTACAGCCTGTTCATCGTGCCCTGCGTGCGCCTCATCTGCGCCGAGGGCTGCTCGGACGGCCCCACGTTCCAGGTGCGGCTGCAAATCGCCCTGGACATCTATGCCGTGCGCCCCGAGCCGTGCATGCTGCGCAGGCCCGAACCCGCCTGCCCGGACCTGCCGCTCTATCCGCCGCCCATCAGGCAGGATCCGCCCTGTTGGCCACAATGCCCAGCAGGCCCGGGCCCGTGTGGATGGCCAGGACGGGGCTGACGGGCATGATGCAGGCGCCCTCGGCCATCTCCAGCTCGCTCCTGAGGCGCTCCATGAGCTTTTCGGCCTCCTCGCGGGCCTTTCCGTTGACCACGCTCAATTCCGCCCTCGCGCCGCCCAGGAACCGCTTGACCTCGCTGACCATGGTGTCCACCGCCGACCTGTAGCCCCGGGCCTTTGCAAGCGTCTCATACACCCCGTCGTCATTGACGTAGATGATGGGCTTGATCTGCAAAAGGCTTCCCACGACGCCCTCGACCAGCCCGATGCGGCCGCCCTTGCGCAAAAACTCCAGCGTGCGGATCACGAACATGCCGAGCTGGTTTTTTCGCACGGTCTGCGCCCGTTCGATCGCCTCCTCGGGCGTGGCGCCCTCCTCCAGCGCGCGCGCCGCGGCCAGCACCATCATGCCCAGCCCCATGGACAGCGTGCGGGAATCGACCATGTGCACGCGCATGCGGCTCTCAAAGTCCTGGGTAATCATGCGCACCATGTTGAAGGTGCCGCTGAGGCCCGAGGAAATAGACATGTGGATTACATCCGTCACGCCCTCCGCTGCAAGGGACTCGTACAGCGCCGTCACATCCTCCGGCAGCGGGAGGCTGGTCTTGGGCAGCTCGCGGGTCAGAAGCTCGTAGAGCTCATCCTCCTGAATGTCCACGCGGTCGCGGTATTCCGCGTTCTGGCAGACCACGCGCAGAGAAATCATGCGGATGCCGTAGCGCAGGAGCATCTCGTCGCTGAGGTCACAGGAGGAATCCGTAACAATGACGGTCTTACGTTCCGCGTTCATTCCCGCTCACTCCCATTGCGCCGCGGCCTGGCCGCGGCGTACAGTTCTTCATCGTTTTCCATACCTCTCCTATTATATCATTCCCCTCCGCGCTGTCAACGCCGCCCGGCGGCGGCGCGGGCGGTTTTTTTACATTTTGCGTCCCTCACCTTTCCCCGTCGCCGTTGACAAAGCGGGGGTCATGGCTTACTATGGAAGGTGCGAAAAGGTGCGGTCGCGCACATTGAAATTTGGAGGCTGCGTCGATGAAATCGCTGAAGATGAACCTACGTTGGCTGTTATGCGCCACCCTCGCGGCGCTTGTGCTCGTTTTCCCCACGCCGCAGGCAGAGGCGTCCGGCGGCTCCGTTGGGGGCTGCGCCTACATGGACGCGAACGGAAACCTCGTCCGTGACGAGGGCGAGCAGCTCATCACGGGCGTGCCCGTATCGCTGGAGCGAAAGGCGGACGGCGCGTGGAGCGAGGCCGCGTCCGCCGAGACCGACGCCTATGGAAAATATGCCTTTTCCGGGCTTGAGGCGGGCGAATACCGCGTGGTGTGCACCCTGAGCGGCCAGGAATTGTCGGCCGTGAGCGTGGGTGCAGATTCCAAGGCTGAAAACGGCCTTGTGACGGGGGACGCCGTTTCGCTGGAGGACGGCCAGGAGGCACAGGGCGGCGACATCGCGCTCGTTTCGTCCGCGCGCCTTGAGGTGACCGTGTTTTCCGACGCCAACGGCGACGGGAAGCGCGGCGAGTACGACCGCGGGATGAGCGGCATCTCCGTGGAGGTCATGGACGGCGAATCGGCCCTGTGCTCCGCCGCGACCGGCGGCGAGGGCACGGCGTCGCTCTATGTGCGCCCCGGCACCTTCGTCGTGCGCGTGACATTGCCCGCTGGGTACGGCCCCTCAGACGGCGCCCAGACCCGCGTCATCGAGCAGGAGCTCTCCTTTGCCCCGGGCGGGCAGGCGGAGCTGGCCATCGCCGCGACGCCCGTGGGCTCTCTGGGCGGCAGGGTGTTTGAGGACATCGACAACGACGGCGTGATGAGCCAGACCGATCCCGGGGTCGCGGGCGTGACGGTGCGCATCGAGGGCAAGCGGACCGGGACCGTGCGCGAGCTGACCACGGAGGAGAGCGGCGAATACCTCTTTGATTTCCTGCCCGACGATACCTATACCATCTCCGCCACGCTGCCCGAGGGCATGCTCTATGCGCGCTATTCCCAGACGGGCGGCGATTTGCGCAGCATCTTCACCGGCTCCAACCTCGTGCGCGAGTTTCCCGTGCGCGACGCCGCCCGCGTGACCGACAAGAACATCGGCGTGGTCGAAAACGGCGTCATCAGCGGCGTGGCGTTTCTGGACCTGAACTACAACGGCCGCCTGGACGAGGGCGAGCCGGGCTACGAGGGCGTCACGGTGGAGGCCCTGCGCGGAAGCGGCGCCGAATCCCAGGGCAAGGTCGTCACCGGCTCGGACGGCACCTTCCGCCTGGAGGGCCTGCGCAGCGGCGACTACCAGCTGCGCGCCATCCTGCCCAACGACGGCGCCATCTTCTCCCGCACCGCCGAGGGAGACCCCGCCGAGGTCAACCTCTTTGAGCAGCGCTCCACGCGGCGGGAGTTCACCATCGGCGGCCTCACGCTCAGCAGCGGCGGAGAAACCACGGCGCTGGTGGGCGTGGCGCGCACCGCGTCCGTGAGCGGTGTCGTCTTTGAGGACGCGGGCTACGACGGCGTGCTGGGCGGAAGCGACAAGCGGCTCTCCGGCATCAAGGTCTACGCCGTGGACGCCTCCGGGAACACCGCCGCCAGCGCCACGACCAACGCAAAGGGCGAATACACGCTCACGGGCATCATGCCCGGGACCTATACCATCCAGGTGCAGCGCAAGGCCGGCTACGGCTTTACGCGCCTGCGGCCCGCCGAGGAGGGCGGCAGCCACGTGACCTCGCTCGTGGGCGAGATGGGCGTGACCGCCCCCGTTGAGATCGCCATGGGCCAGACCCTCTCCGGCGTCAACGCGGGCATGCTCCCGGCTTCCACGGTCAGCGGCGTGTTCTTCCACGACGTGAACGACAACGGCCTGCGGGACGAAAACGAGATCGGCATGCTCAGCGCCCAGGTCCGCCTGGTGTCCGAGGACGGCGAAATCGACCTGGTCCAGACGCCCGCCGAGGACGGAAGCTACTTCTTTGACGGCGTGATGCCGGGAAGCTACACGCTGCACTTCCTGCTCAGAGAGCACTGCGAGATGGCGCGCGTGGCCGAGGGGGGAAACACCGTCGCCCACAGCGGGCTGGACACCGTCTACGGGCCCTTTGAGGTCGTCATGGGCGAAAGCCTCATCCTGCCCCTGGCGGGCGCGGTGACGCTGGGCAATTTCAGCGGCGCGGTGTTTGTGGACACAAATGCCAACGGCCAGTGGGACGAGGGAGAAAAGGCCCTCGCCGGCGCGACGGTGGCGCTGGTCCCCGACCGCACGGGCGTGGACGCCGCGCAGGCCCAGACCGGCGCGGACGGCGCCTTCGACCTCGACGGTCTGCGTCCGGCGGGCTATACGCTGGAGGTCTCCCTGCCGGAGGGCTACATCTTCAGCTGCCCGCTGGACGGGCTGGCCTTCGGCACCCTCCAGGAGCAGTCCCTCGTCTGCGCCTGGCAGACGCTGACCGATCGCAAGGACAAGCTCATCGGCGCGGTTGAGCCGGGCAGCATCTCCGGCGTGATCTGGCTGGACGAGAACGAGGACGGCCAGCGGGGTCAGGGCGAGGCGCTCATGGCGGACGTAAGCCTGGAGCTGGTGGACGAAAGGGGCGGCACGGTGGTCAAGCGTACCGTCTCCACCGATCAGGGCTTCCGCTTTGACAACGTGCGCCCGGGCACGTACACCGTGCGCCTGACGCTCCCCGAGCAGTCCACTCCCGCCGCCGACGCCTCCTCCACCTTTGTGGCCAGCGGGCTGAAGATGGTGCAGTCGGGGGTCAGCGTCACCTCGGGCGAGGCGGTGGACGGCCTGACGACGGGGCTGGTTTCCGCCACCAGCGTGGCCGGCCGCCTGTATCTGGACGAGGCCGGGACGCGCACGCCGCTCTCGGGCGTGACGGTCAGGCTCTTCAGGGGCGGGGAGCTCGAGCCCCTGATGTCCGCGCTGACGGACGAGAGCGGCCGCTACCGCTTCGACGGCCTGTGGCCCGACGACTACTATCTCGAGGCCGCCCTGCCCAGCGGCACGGTGTTTGTGCGGCCGGATGATCCCAACTACGAAAGCGGCGCCTCCGCCGTGACCGCTTCCGGCGACGCCTCCGGCACCTCCGAGCTGTTCTACCTGCACATGGCCCGGCACGAGCTGGACATGGACATCATCTACATCAAGCCCGCCCGCGTGGGGGATCTTGTGTGGCTGGACGAAAACGGGAACGGCCTGATCGACGAGGGCGAGCCCGGCATCCCCGGCGTGACGGTGCGCCTGATGCAAGACGGCGAAACGGCTTACGAGACCGTGACCGACGCCTACGGCTACTACCTCTTTGCGGACGTCTATCCCGGCGAGTACACGCTGCACGCCCAGGCGTATTCCGAGCTTTCGCCCACCCGGCAGGTGGAGTCCCTGCGCATCATCTCAAGCTGCCTGACCGGCGGCGACGGCGAGGACGCCCACAGCGATTCCTTCTCGGTGGAAAGCGGCAGCCTGAACGTGGACTTTGACCTGGGCTATGTGGTAAGGGAGGGCTCGGCCCTCCCTTCCGCCATCACCGCCCCGCCCACGCGGGACTGGACGATCTCCAACACCAAAGCGCAGTAGAAAACGGCGCCCTGCCGCTCCTGTGAAAGGAGCGGCAGGGCGCCGCCAGCGTTACGACCTGGACGCCATCGCGCCCAGTGGAATGGCCAAAAACACCAGCCAGCCCGGGTGCCAGAGGTTAAAAAAGCAGCCCATGACCAGATAAATGAGCGTCACCATCACGGGGTTGGTGAAGCGCTCGATTTGGGAGTCGAAGTGCATATAGTGAATCGGGATGGTCAGAAACAAAAGCCAGCCCGGATGCCACAGCCCGAACACGAAACCCAGCAGGAGGTACAGCGCCGTGATCCACACCGGGAACATGGCATCCCCCCTGGCCCTGCGGGCCTCCTCCTCCCTGCGCGCCTTGTTTTCAAAATAGCTGCCCTCCGGGCCCAGCCCGTCGTGATCGCTCATGCGGCATCCCCCTTTGCCTCTGCGGCTGTTCGTCGGTTCTATCCTACCACGCTTTGCCCTCCAGAAAAAGGGGGCTTCGCTCAAAAACGGATAAAGTGCGCATGAAAAAAACATGAGAATTTGATGAGTTCCTTTCCCCCGCTCTTTCGGAAAAAAATCTTGCAAAACGCACATCACTATGCTATAATCATTTTTGCGGTTTAAGACAACCCACAGCATGCGCAAAAGAGGTGAGAACGCGTGAAAGAAAAGATCCATCCCAAATATGGCAAGTCCGTCGTCCGTTGCGTATGCGGTGAGACGTTTGAGACGGGGTCGGTCAAGCCCGAGCTGAAGGTCGAAATCTGCTCCAAGTGCCACCCTTTCTTTACCGGCAAGCAAAAGCTGGTTGATACCGGCGGACGCGTTGACCGCTTCAAGAAGCGTTTCAACATGGAATGAGCCATTCAAAAGAGCGCCTTTTCGGCGCTTTTTTTGATTTAGGCGCCGTCCTCCCCTCTCCGGCAGGAAACGGGGGTGAAGGCGTCGAAATAGAGCACTTGCGCGTCTGTACCCTTTTCAGGCGCGCAGAAAGGAACAGGAGATTTTATGGCAAATCAGAAGCAAGGCGCCTGTGGGCGCGTGGATATCGGCGGTCAGGCGGTGATGGAAGGCGTGATGATGAAGGCCCCGGACGCCATCGCCATCTCCGTGCGCCGCCCCGACGGCACCATCGTGACCCGGCGCACCCCCTACGAGCCGCTTTCCAAAAAGCACCCGTGGATGGGTTGGCCGGTGATTCGCGGCATCGTCAACTTCGTGACCATGCTCTCCATGGGCATGAGCGTATTGCAGCAGAGCACGGACATGCTGGGAATTCTGGACGAGGAGCCCAGCAAGTTTGAAAAATGGCTGTCCAAAAAGCTGGGCAAGGGCATTGACAAGATCGTCATGGGCGTGGCCATCGTCCTGGCGGTGGTGCTGTCCGTCGGGCTTTTCTTCGTCATCCCCGAGCTCTTCGCCCGCCTCTTGAAAGCCTGGATGCCAGGCCCCTCCGTCAACTGGCTCATCAACCTGCTCAGCGGCATCCTGCGCATCCTGATTCTCATCGGCTACATCCTCTTTTGCGCCAAGGTCCCGGACGTGCGCCGCACGTTCGAATATCACGGCGCGGAGCACAAGACCGTCTACTGCAACGAGCACGGCCTGCCCCTCACGCCCGAAAACGCGCAGCAGTTCACCACGCTCCATCCGCGCTGCGGAACCAGCTTCCTTTTGATCGTGTTCGTCATCTCCATCGTGCTGTTCACGCTCGTGGGCTATCAGGGCGAAAACTTCTTCCTGCGCCTTGGCAGCCGCCTGCTGCTGCTTCCCTTTGTGGCGGGGCTGAGCTACGAGGTGCTCAAGGGCCTGGCCCACAGCGAAAGCCCCCTGGCCCGCGCCCTTCGCTGGCCCGGCATGCAGATGCAGCGGCTCACCACCCGGCAGCCTACCGACGAGATGCTGGAGGTGGCCATCGTCTCCATGAACGTGGCGCTGCACGGCCTGCCCAAGGGCTGCGAAACCACCCCGGAGGGATACACCGTCATCCGGGACTACCGCGTGGCCGACCCCACCTACACGCCGCCGCAGGCCGAGGAGGCCGCCGCGGCCGTCGAGTGACGCCATGCGCATCCGTCAGGCTCTTGCGGACGCGGCCTGCGCGCTGGAAGCCGCAGGCGTGCCCGATCCGCGCATCGACGCCGAATGGCTGCTCTCGCATGTCACGGGCATGGACCGCCTCGTCATGCGCCTGAGCGGCGAAACGGAACTGACCCCCCAGCAGGAGCAGCGCCTGGCGTCGCTCCTGCTTTCGCGTACCCGCCGCCGGCCCCTGCAATACGTGCTGGGCACGCAGGGCTTTTACGGCCTGGAGCTGCGCACCGATGCCCGCGCCCTCATTCCCCGCCAGGAGACGGAGACGCTGTGCGAGACGGGCATCCTCTACCTGCGCTCCCTCCCTCCCGACCCCGTCCCGTCCGCGCTGGATTTGTGTAGCGGAAGCGGCGCCATCGCGCTGGCCCTCAAGAGCGAATGTCCCTTCTCGCAGGTCGCCGCCTCGGACCTGAGCGCCGAAGCCCTTTCGCTGGCCCGCGAAAACGCGCGGCGGCTGGGGCTGTCGGTGGATTTCTTCGCGGGGGACCTGTTTGCCGCCGTCGGGGAGCGGCGGTTCGATGTGATTCTCTCCAACCCGCCCTACATCCCCACGGACGAGTGCGCCCGCCTCCAGCCGGAGGTGCGCTTTGAGCCGCGCATGGCGCTGGACGGCGGCGCGGACGGGCTGGATTTCTACCGCCGCATCGCCCGCGAGGCGCCCGCGCACCTCAGCGCGCGCGGGATGCTCGCCGTGGAGGTGGGCGACGGGCAGGCCGGCGAGGTGGCGGCGCTGTTTGAGGCGGCCGGGCTGCGCGGGGCGCAGGTCATCGGCGATCTCTACGGCCATGCGCGCGTGGTGCGCGCCTTCGCAGCGCCTTGCGCCGCGCCCGCCGACTTCCAAGGAGGAAAGCGTTCCCATGTTTGAGAAATTCGACTGGATGCTGGCCCGCTATCAGGAGCTGTCCGAAGCCGTGAGCCAGCCGGAAATCATCGCCGATCAGGCCCGGTGGCAAAAGCTGCTCAAGGAGCACGCCTCGCTGGAGCCGGCGGTGGAGGCGTACCGCGCCTATCAAAAGACCCTGGATGAGATCGGCGAAGCCAGGGAGTTGCTCGGCCAGCCCGACATGGCCCAGCTCGCTCAGGATGAGCTTTCTGAACTGGAGGCACGCAGGGAAGCCCAGGAGCATGCGCTCAAGCTCCTGCTTCTGCCAAAGGACCCGGACGCGGACCGAAACGTCGTCATGGAGATCCGTCAGGGCGCCGGCGGCGACGAGGCGGCGCTATTCGGCGCGCTGCTCATGCGCATGTATACCCGCTACGCCGAGCGCCACCGCTTCCGCGTGGAGCCGGTCAGCTCCAGCATGACCGAACTGGGCGGCGTAAAGGAAGCGGTATTCACCATCGCGGGCGAGGGCGCCTTCAGCCGCCTCAAGTATGAAAGCGGCGTGCACCGCGTGCAGCGCGTGCCCACCACCGAATCCGGCGGGCGCATCCACACCAGCACCTGCACCGTAGCAGTGCTTCCCGAGGTGGAGGATGTCGATGTGACCATCGAGCCCAAGGACCTGCGCATCGATGTCTACCGCTCCACCGGCCACGGCGGCCAGTGCGTCAACACCACCGACAGCGCCGTGCGCATCACCCACCTGCCCACGGGGCTGGTGGTGACCTGCCAGGACGAGAAAAGCCAGATCAAGAACCGCGACAAGGCCATGCGCGTGCTCAAAAGCCGCCTCTACGACAAGCTGCGCGAGGAGCGGGACAGCCAGTACGCGCAGAACCGCCGCGGCCAGATCGGCACAGGGGACCGAAGCGAACGCATCCGCACCTACAACTTTCCCCAGGGCCGCGTGACCGACCACCGCATCGGGCTGACGCTGTACAAGATCGACAGCGTAATGGACGGCGATCTGGACGAGATCATCGACGCCCTGCTGCTGGCCGAGCAGGCCGAGAAGCTCAGGGAACTGTCTCTGTAAGGAGTTTTTTCAATGGAAACGCAGATTCTCCCCCCGACGGAGGAGGCCGTCGCTTTGGCCGCGCGCATCCTTATCGAGGGTGGGCTGGTGGGCCTGCCCACCGAAACCGTCTATGGCCTGGGGGCCAACGCGCTAAGCGAAACCGCCGTGCGCGCCATCTTCGCCGCCAAGGGCCGCCCGGCGGACAACCCGCTCATCGTGCATGTGCCCGATCCCGCGTCGGCCGAGCCCCTGTGCCACATCAGCGATGCCGCGCGCGCTCTCATGGAGCGCTTCTGCCCCGGCCCGCTCACGCTCCTCATGCCCAAAAAGCCCTGCGTGCCAGGCGTCGTCAACGCGGGCCTGCCCAGCGTGGCGGTGCGCATCCCCTCGCACCCGGTGGCCCGGCGCGTGCTTATCGCCTGCGGGGTGCCCGTGGCCGCGCCCAGCGCCAACACCTCCGGCAAGCCCAGCCCCACCACGGCCCTGCACGTATACCATGACCTCAATGGCAAGCTGCCCCTCATTCTGGACGGGGGCGAGTGCCAGGTGGGGCTGGAGAGCACGGTGGTGGACATGACCGCCGACATCCCCACGGTGCTGCGCCCCGGCGGGGTCACGCCGGAGATGCTGCTCACCGTCCTGCCCGAGGTGCGCGTGGCCGACAGCGTGCTCCGTCCCCTGCGTCAGGGCGAGCGCGCCCTCTCCCCCGGCATGCGCTACCGCCACTACGCGCCGGGCGGCCAGCTCACGCTGGTGACCGGCGCGCGGGAAAACGTGCGGGCGCTGTGCCTGGCCATGTACCGCGAGGCCGTGGCCGCGGGCAAGTCCGCCCGCATCCTGGCCTTTGAGGAGCACCTTTCGGACTACGCGGGCGCCCAGGCGCTGTCCATCGGCAGCCTCGAGAGGCCCGAAACCGTGGCGCACCAGCTCTTCAGGGTGCTCCGGCAGATGGACGAGGAGGGCGTGGAGGCCCTCACCTGCGAGGTGTTGCCCGCCGAGGGCATCGGCCTTGCCATCATGAACCGCCTGAGCCGCGCCGCCGCCTTCCGCATCCGCAACGCTGATGAGGAGGCCGCCCCATGAAAACCGTCCTGTTCATCTGCACCGGCAACACCTGCCGAAGCCCCATGGCCGAGTGTCTCTTTAACGCCCTGGCCCGGACAAAGGGCGTGCGCGCCGCCTCGGCCGGGCTGTGCGCTCCCGACGGCGCGCCCGCGTCCGAGGGGGCGCTTTTTGCCATGCGGCGGCGCGGGCTGTCGCTGGAGGGGCATCGGGCGCGCACCGTAACCCGCGAAATGCTGGAGGGCGCCGACCTGGCCGTTTGCATGGGGCAGAGCCATCTCATCGCCCTGCGCGCGCGCTTTCCGGGGCTGAGCACGCCCCTTCGCGCCTTTGACGACCCGCCCGTGAGCGACCCCTTCGGCGGGGACGCCACCGCCTACGAGCGCGCCGCCTGCGACATCGCGCGCCAGCTTCCCGCGCTGCTGGCCGCGCTTTTCCCCACGGCAGACGAATGAAACGGCACAAGGAGGGTTTTGGACAATGAAGCTCACATTTCTTGGCGCGGCCCGCGAGGTGACGGGCAGCCGGTTTCTGCTTGAAGCCGCGGGCAGGAACATCATGGTGGACTACGGCATGGAGCAGGGCACGGATCTGTACGAAAACGCGCCGCTGCCCGTGCCCGAAAGCCGCATCGACTATGTGTTTCTGACGCACGCGCACATCGACCACAGCGGCTACCTGCCGCTGCTTTACAAAAACGGCTTCCGGGGCGCCATCTTCGCAACCGACGCCACCGCCGACCTGTGCCGCATCATGCTCCTGGATTCGGCCCACATTCAGGAGAGCGACGCGCAGTGGAAAACCCGCAAGGCCCAGCGCCAGGGCAAGCCGCCCGTGGAGCCGCTCTACACCCAGGAGGACGCGCTGGGCGCGCACGGGCTCATTCACCCCTGCCGCTACGGCCAGCGCGTGGAGGTGTGCCCCGGGGTGAGCATCCGCATGGTGGACGTGGGCCACCTGCTGGGCTCGGCCTCCATTGAGGTCACCGTGACCGAAGGGACGCAGACGCGCGTAATCGTCTTTTCCGGCGACATCGGCAACCTCCATCAGCCCCTCCTGCGCGACCCGCAGTACCTCACCGCCGCCGATCTGGTCGTGATGGAATCCACCTACGCGGGCCGCTCCCACGGCCCCGCCCCCGACACCATCGGCGCTCTGACCCGCGTCCTGCAGGAGACCTTCGACCGGGGCGGCAACGTGGTCATCCCAAGCTTCGCGGTGGGCCGCACGCAGGAGCTGCTCTACTTCATCCGCCAGATCAAGCAGGAGGGCCGCGTGCATGGGCATGACGGCTTCCCCGTCTACGTGGACAGCCCGCTGGGCATCGAGGCCACCACCATCTTCAACGAAAACACCCGCGAGTGCGCGGATGAGGAAACCCTCGCCCTGCTCAGGGCCGGAATCAACCCGCTGACCTTTGACGGCCTGCGCGTCGCCCAAAGCGCCGAGGAAAGCAAGCTCATCAACACCGATTCCACGCCCAAGGTGATCCTCTCCTCCAGCGGCATGTGCGACGCGGGCCGCGTGCGCCACCACCTCAAGCACAACCTCTGGCGGCCCGAGTGCACGGTGCTCTTCGCGGGCTACCAGAGCGTGGGCACGCTGGGCCGCAGCCTCGTGGACGGCGCGAAGGAAGTCAGGCTCTTTGGCGAGACCGTGGCCGTTCACGCGAACATCGAGGCCCTCCCGGGCATCAGCGGCCACGCCGACGACGCGGGGCTGATGCGCTGGATCTCCGCCTTTGAGCAAAAGCCCCGCCACGTCTTCGTCGTGCACGGCGAGGACGAGGCGGCCGCCGCCTTCGCCGCGCGGCTGGAAAGCGAGCTCGGCCTGGAGGCCAACGCCCCCTACAACGGCGAAAGCTGGGACCTGCTCGCCCTGACCTGCCTGGCCGAGGGCAACCGCGAGCGCCTGCGCAGGCCCTCGCGCGAGGCCGCGGCTCTGGACGCGCTGCCCGGCCGCAAGGCGCCCGCGCATGCCGCCGCAAAGCCCGACGCCTCCACCGCCTACGGCCAGCTGGTGCTGGCGGGCGAGCGGCTCAACGCCCTCATTCGCCGCATGCAAAGCCGCGGCGCGAAGCAGCAGAGCCGCCTGGCCCGGCAGATCAATACCCTCGTCAAAAAATTCGGCCGCCGCTAAGGCGTCCCGCCGGGGAGGGCGCAAGCCGTCCCCGGCGTTTTGTCTTTCCGCAGTCTCTCAATAGACAAGCTGACAAAAAAATGCTATACTTTTGAAAAGATATCTGCGCGCTGCCGGGAGCTGATCGCCATGAAACGCATGAAAGCCGTGTTGATCGTGTGCCTTATGGGGGCGCTGCTTTGCGCATGCGGTCCCACGGTGGGCGCACCCGAGGCCGCCGCGCCCACCGCCGCCCCCGTGTTGCTGGGCTTTTCCCAGCTGGGATCGGAAAGCGCCTGGCGCGTGGGCAGCACGCGCAGCATCGAGGAGGCCGCCCAGCGTCACGGCGTGGATCTGATGATGCTCAACGCCTACCAGAAGCAGGAAAAGCAGATCGACGCCATCCGTTCCTTCATCTCCTACCGGGTGGACGTGATCTCCTTCGCGCCCATCGTGGAGGACGGATGGGACACCGTGCTCACCGAGGCCAGGACCGCCGGCATCCCCGTCATTCTGGTGGACCGGCTCATCACCACGCAGGACGAATCGCTCTACGCCTGCTTCGTGGGCGCGGACTTCATCAAGGAGGGCCGCAGCGCGGGCGAATTTCTCATCAAAAAGGCCGACGCCATGGGCGCGGAGCACCTCAACATCGTGGAGATCACCGGCACCGAGGACTCCACGCCCCAGCGCCAGCGCCATCAGGGCTTTCATGAGACCATCGAGGGCGACGAGCGCTTCACGGTGCTGGAGAGCATCTCGGGCGACTTTCTGGTGTCCAAGGGCGAGGAGTGCATGCGCTACCTCCTGGACAAGTACGGCGAGGACATCGACGTGCTCTACTCCCACAACGACGGCATGACGCTGGGCGCCATCGACGCCATCCGCGAGTACGGGCTGGCGCCTGGCAGCGACATCATCATCATCACCGTGGACGGCGAGCAGGCCGCCATCGACCTGCTCAAGGCCGGGGAGATCAACTGCGTGGTGGAGTGTACCCCCAACCTGGGCGATTCGGTGATGGAGCTGGCCAAGAAGCTCGCCGCCGGGGAGGAGGTTCCCAAGATGACCCATCCCAACGAGGAGGTCTTTACCGAATTCGACGACCTGAGCGATCTCGCGCCGCGGGGGTACTGAGGGCCATGAAGCACACCAGAAGCGGCCAGAGCATCACAGGGCAGGTCAACATGGCGTCCCGCACGCTCACGGCAATCCTGGTCCTGCCCGCGGTCATCAGCCTGGCGCTGATGCTGGTCAACGCGGCGTGGTATCAGGCATCGGTTTCGCGCATGGAGGAGGTGGCCGCGCTCAAGCCCGTCGTCTCCACGGATATCCCGGAAATGGTCTGGGTCACGGTTTCGGGCCGCGCCACGTTTGAAACCTGCGGCGTCTACGAGGCCATCGAGCAGGTCAACCAGGCCCTGGACGCCATGACCGCCAAGGACGGCCCCGGCGCGCGCCTGGAATTGACCGTGGCCCGCCGCACCATGGAAACGCTCGCCCAGTACGTGCGCCAGATCGAGCAGAACCTCAAAAACAACGTGCCCGTGGTGGAGAGCGAGCGCGTGCTGGAGGAGGTCCGCGACGTGGCCTCGCTGGTGGACTCGATGCTGGAGGACTACATCTCCGCCGAGATCAGCCGCACGGCCCTGAGCAACCAGCAGATGACCCGCATCGTGCTGTGCTCGGCGGGCGCGGAGGCGCTAATCCTGCTGGGGGCCCTGGCCCTCTCGGCCCGCATGGGCCGCCGCATGGCCGGGCTCATCCGCAGCCCCATCGAGCGGCTGGAGCACTTCGCGGGCATGATGGCGGGCGGCAACCTCTCCGCCCGCGTGCCGCCCACGGACCTCAGCGAGCTCAAAAACCTCACCGAGGGCATCAACGTCATGGCCGACCGCCTGGAGTCCCTCATCGAGCAGAACCGCCAGGAGCAGGAGAACCTGCGAAAATCCGAGCTTCGTACCCTGCAGGCGCAGATCAACCCGCACTTTCTCTACAACACGCTCGACGCCATCGTCTGGGAGGCCGAGGCCGGCCACAGCGGCGAGGTCATCCACATCACCCGGGCGCTCAGCGACTTCTTCCGCATCTCCCTGTCCTCCGGCGCGGATTGGATTCCCCTGGCCCAGGAGCTCAAGCACCTCTCCGGCTACCTCTCCATCCAGAAGGCCCGCTACCGCGACATCCTCAATTACCGCATCGACGTGCCTCAGGAACTGGGCGAGGTGTATGTGCTCAAGCTCCTTTTGCAGCCGCTGGTGGAAAACGCCATCTACCACGGCATCAAAGACAGGCGCGGCGGCGGCCTCATCACCGTGACGGGACGCGAGGAAAGCGGCTTTCTTTGCTTTCGCGTTCAGGACACGGGCCGCGGCATGACCCCCGAACAGCTCCGCGACGTGTGCGCGCGCATGCGCGGCGAGCTGCCGCCCGCCTACGCGCCCTATGCCAACGCGGGCACGGGCTTCGGGCTCAACAACGTGGACCGCCGCATCCGCCTGTACTACGAGCAGGAGGACGGCTTGCATATCCAGAGCGGACCGGAAGGCACGTGCGTGAGCTTCCGCGTCCCATGCAAAACAAGAGAGGAGATCGTGGATGGTTAAGGTGTTTCTGGTGGACGACGAGATCGTGATCCGCGAGGGCATCCGCAATTCCTTCCCCTGGGAGGAAAGCGGCTATACGCTGGTCGGGGAGGCCCCGGACGGCGAGATCGCCCTGCCCATGATCCGCGACGCCAACCCGGACATCCTCATCACTGACATCCGCATGCCCTTCATGGACGGCATGCAGCTGTGCCGCGAGGTCAAGCGCCAGATGCCCTGGATGGGTGTGGTGATCCTCTCGGGCTACGACGATTTTGACTATGCCCGCCAGGCCATCTCCCTGGGCGTCAAGGAGTACCTTTTAAAGCCCATCACCGCGCAGGAGCTCAAGGACGTGCTCGACCGCATCTCCGCCCGCCTCACCGAGGAGCGCCGCGCCCGCGAGGACATGGCCAGCATGCGCAGGCGGTTGCGCTCCGGCAGCCAGTTTGTGAAAGAGAAGCTGCTCTCCTCCCTCTTTACCGACGAGCCCATGGAGGACGGCGAGGCCGACGCCATGATCGAGCAGATGCGAACGCTCGGCATCAACCTCGCCGCCAAGTGCTACACGGTCATCGACATGGCCTTCTCCAGCGCGGACGGATCGCTTTCCCTGCCGCGCGCCGCGCTCTACGCCCTGGCCGAGGGTAGCGGCGGCATCGTGCAGGTCTGCGCCTCCAGGCTGGGCGCGCGGGCGCTGGTGCTGGGCGACAGCGAGGACGATACCGAGGAGCGCGCCTATTCCTTTGCCAGCTCGGCGCTTAACGAGCTGGAGCGCTCCGGCTGCACGGGGATTCTCCTGGCCATCGGGGAGATCGTGCACAGCTTTGTGGACATCCGACTCTCCATGCGCTCGGCCCGGCACGCCCGGCATCTCATGGCCGCCAGGCCCGGCGCCGGCATGCGCATCATGGGCGTGCGCGAGGCCGCCGACACCCCCGACGCCCTCAAGGACCTGGACCTGCGCCCCCTGCACGAGCGGCTTCAGTACGCCGCCGCGGACGAGCTGGACCAGGTGTTCGGGGAATACGTGGCCTCTTTGGGCGCAACCGACCTGCACAGCGCCGTGACCGCCGACTACCTGCACGTGGAGGCGCTGATGACCGCCAGCCGCATCATCCGCGAGGCGGGCGGCGATCCCGCCCGGGAGCTCAACGGCGAATGGGCCGACGGAACGGGCGAGGATGTGGCCCACGAGATGCTCCGCCGCGCCCTGGTTTACCGTGACCAGCATGGCCCGCGCGGCGGCTCCTCCGTGGCCAAGGCGCGCGCCTATCTCTCCCAGCACTTCGCCGAGTCCAACCTCATGCTCCAGGACGTGGCCCGCGCGGCCTGCATGTCCAACAGCCGCCTGTCCACCGTCTTTGCCCAGGAGACGGGTTATACCTTCACCGAGTACCTCACCGCCCTTCGCATCGGCAAGGCCAAGGAGCTTCTGCGCCTGGGCGGCATGCGCTCCTCCCAGGTGGCCTTTGCCGTAGGCTACAACGACCCCCATTATTTCAGCTATCTGTTCAAAAAGACCGTCGGCATGACCCCCAGCGAATACCGCAGGGAAAACGAAAATCAACCGGAGTAAAATGATATTGAACTTTTTTGAACCTTTCAGATAGCAAAAAAGAACGATATCCAACCAAATCAGAAATTCGCTTTATTCTCATCCTGTGCAAAATGGTGTAATTTTAACCACAGAGGCGAGAGCCCAATCGAATAAATGGAGGTTATATCATGAAGAAGCTTCTTGCGATCTCCCTTGCTCTGATCCTTGCGCTGGGCATGGTTTCCATTGCCGCCGCCGAGGACGTCATCACCATCGGCTTTGCGCAGGTCGGCCATGAGAGCGACTGGCGCGCCGCCAACACCCTGGACTATCAGAACACCTTCACCGCTGAGAACGGCTATGAGCTGCTCTTCGTGGACGCCGACAACGACCACACCGCTCAGATGGAAGCCGTCCGCAACTTCATCCAGCAGGAAGTGGACTACATCGTGATCTGCCCCGTGCAGGAAGCCGGCTGGGACGTGGTGCTGCAGGAGGCCCAGGACGCGGGCATCCCCGTCATCATCGCTGACCGCACCGTGAGCGCCGATCCTTCCCTGTACTCCTGCTTCATCGGCACCGACAGCGCTGCCGAGGGCGTGCAGGCTGGCGAGTGGCTGGCTGAGCAGCTTGACGGCGCCGAGGCCAACATCCTGGTGATCGAAGGCTCCGTGGGCGCCTCCGCCGCCATCGGCCGCACCGAGGGCTTCAACCAGGTTGCCGCCGAGCATCCCGAATGGAAGATCCTTGACAGCCAGTCCGGCGACTTCACCCAGGCCGGCGGCCAGCAGGTCATGGAGAGCTACCTCAAGTCCTACCCCGACCAGTTCAACGTGGTCGTGTGCCAGAACGATAACGAAGCCTACGGCGCCATCGACGCCATGAAGGCTGCCGGCGTCACCTACGGCGTGGGCGGCGACGTGATCCTGATCTCCTTCGACGCCACCAAGCAGGGCCTGACCCTGACCCTCAACGGCGAAATCAACTGCAACGTCGAGTGCAACCCCCTGCAGGCTCAGGGCGTTGCCGATCTGATCGCCAAGCTGGAAGCCGGCGAGGAAGTCCCCGCCGTCACCTACGTGCCTGACTCCGTGTTCGTCGCGGGCGGCACCGAGTCCGAGCTGGGCATCACCATGACCCAGGAAGTGCTGGACGGCCGCGCCTACTAAGAAGCGCCCGCAGCAAGGCATCAGGGGTCTGACCTGAAAAAACGGGGGGAGGCCGCATGGCCTCTCCCTCCCTGGTCCGTCGAAAAAGCCCGCTTCGCGGTCTTTTCCGCCGAAACGGAAAACCCTTGTTCGCTTCGCTCTCGGCCAGGGTTTTCCGCAAGGAAGCCTTGCCTGCGCAAGGCTTCCGAATCCACCGCGCATGTCGCTGGATTCAGATTTCATTGGAGGGCTGCGGCCCTCCAAGCCTCCCGAAAAGGGATGTGCCCGTACGCTGCGGGGAGCGGCCGCATGGCCTCTCCCCCTCTCGCCGTTTTCCAGCCGGCATGACGGCATGAAAACGATCTGAATGAATCTCTTCAATTCCATTATTAACAAAGAAAGGACGTGGGGCCCTATGGAAAACAACGTCGTCCTGACCATGCGCGGCATCACCATGACCTTCCCGGGGGTCAAGGCGCTGGACCATGTGGATTTTACCCTGCGCAAGGGCGAGATCCACGCGCTGATGGGCGAAAACGGCGCTGGCAAGTCCACGCTGATTAAGTGTCTGACAGGCGTAAACGATTTTGAGGCGGGCGAGATCCGCGTGGAGGGCATCGAAGGGCCCGTGCGCAACCACTCCACGCTGGAGGCGCAGAAGCGCGGCATTTCCACCGTGTATCAGGAGGTCAACCTCTGTCCCAACCTCTCGGTGGCAGAAAACCTCTTCATCGGCCGCGAGCCCATGTCAAAGCTGCACACCATCAACCGCAAGGCCATGGTCACCCGCGCGCGCCAGCTCATGGAGCAGCTCAACCTGCCCGTGGATGTGACCCGCGACCTGGAGGAATACTCCCTGGCCATGCAGCAGATGATCGCCATCGCGCGCGCGGTGGACATGGACTGCAAGGTGCTCATCCTTGACGAGCCGACCTCCTCCCTGGACGATGTGGAGGTGGAAAAGCTTTTTACCCTCATGCGCAGCCTGCGGGACAAGGGCGTTGGCATCGTGTTCGTCACGCACTTCCTGGAGCAGGTCTACGCCGTGTGTGACCGCATCACGGTGCTGAGAAACGGCACGCTCGTGGGCGAGTACCCCATCGCAGACCTCCCCCGTGTCAAGCTCATCGCCGCCATGATGGGCAAGGACTTCGACGACCTGGCCTCCATCAAGCCCGAAGGCGGCCTGACGGCCTCCAGCGAGGATCTCATCGACGCCAAGGGCCTCAGCCACGCCGGCAAGATCAAGCCCTTTGACTTAAAGCTCCGCCGCGGCGAGGTCATCGGCCTCACCGGCCTTTTGGGTTCCGGCCGCAGCGAGCTGGCGCGCGCCATCTATGGCGCCGACAAGGCGCAGACAGGCACCCTCAAGGTCAAGGGCCAGGAGGCCAAGATCCGCCATCCCATCGACGCCATGCACCTGGGCATGGGCATGCTGCCCGACGACCGCAAGGCCGAGGGCATCATCGGGGATTTGAGCGTGCGCGAGAACATCATTCTGGCCATGCAGGCCAAGCGCGGCATCGTGGACCTGATCCCCATGAAGGAGCAGGAGGAGATCGCGGACAAATTCATCGACCTTCTCCAGATCAAATGCGCCAGCCGCGAGACGCCCATCAAGCAGCTCTCCGGCGGCAACCAGCAGAAGGTCATCATCGCCCGCTGGCTGGCCACCAACCCGGATTTCCTGATCCTGGACGAGCCCACGCGCGGCATCGACATCGGCACCAAGACCGAGATCCAGAAGCTGGTCATCCAGCTTGCGCAGGAGGGCAAGGGCGTATTGTTCATCTCCTCCGAAATCGAGGAGATGCTGCGCACCTGCAACCGCCTGGCGGTTTTGCGCGACGGCGCCAAGGTGGGCGAGCTCAGCGGCGACATGACCCAGGAAAAGGTCATGAAGACCATAGCGGAGGGGTGAGGCTACGATGACATTTATCAAAAAGATCACCAAAAACCAGCTGTTCCTGCCCCTGTTTTCCATGGTGCTGGTCATGCTGGTCAATATCATCTACGACGTGGCCAACGGCAACGCGGTCTTTAACTTCTTTACCATCTCCATCAACAACGGCATCCTCTACGGCCGCCTGATCGACATTTTGAACCGCGGCAGCGAGGCCGCCATCCTCGCCCTGGGCATGACGCTGGTCGTCTCCGCCTCCGCCGGTACGGATATCTCGGTGGGTTCGGTCATGTCGCTGGCGGGCGGCGTGTGCTGCGTGCTTTTGGCCGGGTTTGGCAACGTCAACGTCAACGAGTACGCCATCCCCCTATGGCTGGGCGTGCTGGCCGGCATCCTGGTGGCGTGCCTGTGCGGCGCGTTCAACGGCTTCCTGGTCGCCGGGCTCAAGATCCAGCCCATGGTCGCAACGCTGATCCTCTTCTCCGCCGGCCGCGCCATCGGCCTGCTGCTTTGCAACAGCAACATCGTCTACGTCAACGTCGAAAGCTTCAAGTTCTTCGGCGGCTACTGCTGGATCTTCCCCACGCCCATCCTCATCACCGTGCTGTGCATCGCCGTGACGGCGCTGGTCCTCAAGTTCACGGCCCTGGGCACCTATGTGCAGGCCGTGGGCATCAACAAGGAAGCGGCCCGTATCTCCGGCTACAAGTCGGCTGCGATCATCTTCATCTGCTACGTGGTATGCGGCCTGTTCGCGGGCATCGCGGGCATCACGGCCACCAGCCGCATCTACTCCGCCGATACCAACAACATCGGCCTCAACCTTGAGATGGACGCCATCCTGGCCGTGGCCCTGGGCGGCAACAGCCTTGGCGGCGGCAAGTTCCGCCTCTCCGGCTCCATCATCGGCGCCTACACCATTCAGGCCATCACCACCACGCTCTACGCGCTGGGTGTTTCCTCGGCGCAGGCGCCGGTGTTCAAGGCCGTCATCGTGATTCTGATCGTTACCATCCAGTCGCCGGCGGTCAAGGCCTACTTCGCCAAGCGCGCCGCCGTCAAGAACGCCATGATGACCGCCGGAAGGGAGGCGCAGGCATGATTCACGCCAAACCTGCTGTCAAAGAAAAGAAGCGCATGAACAGCAACACCATTCTGCTGCTGCTGACCATCGGCCTGTTCGTGGTGATGTACGCCGCGGGCTGCATCGCCTACGCGGACAAGGGCTTTACCAAGCTGCAAACCTTCCTGGACATCCTCAAGAACAACGCCGGCCTCATCTGCGTGACCTGCGGCATGACGGCCGTGATGATTACCGGCGGCATCGACATCTCCGTGGGCGCGCTCATCGCCATGGAGTGCATGTTCCTGGCCGTGGGCGTGGAGTCCTGGGGCCTGCCCGCCCAGCTGCTCATCCCGCTGATGCTGGTCATCGGCGTGGTGTTCGGCATCATTCAGGGCTACTGCGTGGGGTATCTGGGCATCCAGCCCTTCATCGTGACCATGGCGGGCATGTTCTTCGCCCGTGGCATGACGGCCGTGATCTCCACCCAGCAGGTGTCCATCACCTCCAGTTCGCTGATGACGGAGCTTTCCACCATGAAGTTCAACATGCCCTTTGAAATCGGCGCCTACCTCAACAAAAAGGGCAAGCTCATGGTGCCCAACGTCAGCATCTACGTCATCATCGCCATCCTCGTGCTGATCGCCACCTTCCTCATCCTGCGCTATACCCGCTTCGGCCGCAGCCTCTACGCCGTGGGCGGCAACCAGCAAAGCGCCGCCCTCATGGGCCTGGATGTGCGCCGCACCCGCTTCAGCGCCCACATCTTCTGCTCGGTGCTCACCTCCATCGGCGCCATCTGCTACGTGCTCAACACCATGTGCGGCACCACCCGTCAGGCCCTGGGCCTGGAGATGGACGCCATCTCCTCCGCCGTTATCGGCGGAACGCTCCTCACTGGCGGCGTGGGCAACGTCTTTGGTTCCTTCTTCGGCGTGCTCATCAACGGCACCATCTCCTCGCTGGTCAAAACCAACGGCAAGCTCAGCTCCTCCTGGCCCAACGTGGTCACGGCGCTGCTGCTGTGCTTCTTCATCGTCCTGCAGGCCATCTTCGCCAAGGTCAAAGCCAAGCGCGGCTGACCCGTCAAAGCGCCCCTGCGGGCAGGCCCCGCAGGGGATTTGTGCGCGCGGGAGGAATCCGAAAGGCAATCTCGAATATCAAAGCGAATCTACATTCATCAAGGAGGGAACGGCATGCAAAAGCAGGAGCAGGCGGCGTGGGTCCGCGAAGGGCGCTGCGCAATGGGGATTGAGCTTGGCTCCACGCGCATCAAGGCGGTGCTGATCGGGCCGGATCACGCGCCCGTGGCCATGGGCGCGCACGACTGGGAAAACCGGCTGGAGGACGGGGTCTGGACCTATCACATGGACGATGTCTGGCAGGGCATCCAATCCGCCTACGCGGACCTGGCCGCCAATGTCGAAAAGGACTGCGGCGAGCGCCTCAGCCGCCTGGAGGCGGTGGGCGTCTCGGCCATGATGCACGGCTATCTGCCCTTTGACGCCGAGGGCCACCAGCTCGCGCCCTTCCGCACCTGGCGCAACACCATGACCGCCAAGGCCGCGGAGGAGCTGACGGCGCTGTTTTCCTTCAACATTCCCCAGCGCTGGAGCATCGCACACCTCTACCAGGCCATTTTAAGCGGCGAGGAGCATGTGAAGGACATCGCCTTCCTGACCACGCTGGCGGGCTATGTGCACTGGAAGCTCACGGGCGTGAAGGCGCTGGGCGTGGGCGACGCCTCGGGCATGTTCCCCATCGACAGCCAGACGGGCGACTATGACGCGGGGATGCTGGCGGCCTTCGACCAGAAGGTGACGGGCTATCCGTGGAAGCTCCGCGAGATTTTGCCCAAAGTCCTGAACGCGGGCGAGGACGCGGGGTGCCTCACCGAGGAGGGCGCGCGGCTTTTGGACCCCACGGGCGCATTGGAGGCCGGCATACCGCTGTGCCCCGCCGAGGGCGACGCGGGCACGGGCATGGCCGCCACCAACAGCGTAGCCGAGCGCACGGGCAACGTGTCGGCGGGCACCTCGGTCTTTGCCATGGTGGTGCTGGAAAAGCCGCTGAGCAAGGTCTATCCCGAGATCGACATGGTCACCACCCCCACCGGGCGGCCCGTGGCCATGGTGCACTGCAACAACTGCACCAGCGACATCAACGCCTGGGCCGAGGCGCTGCACGGCTTTGCCAAAGCGGCGGGGCTTTCGCTGGGCAAGGGCGACGTGTATACCACGCTGTTTGAAAGCGCGATGCGGGGCGAGAAGGACTGCGGCGGCCTCATCAACGTCGCCTATCTCTCCGGCGAGCCCGTGACCGGGCTGGAGGAGGGCCGTCCCATGCTGGTGCGCATGCCGGATACGGCGCTCACCTTTGCCAACCTGGCCCGCTCGCTGGTGTTCGGCGCCATCGTGACGCTCAAGCTCGGCATGGACATCCTCGCGGGCGAGCAGGTCCGCATGGACGCGCTGCTGGGCCACGGCGGCTTCTTCAAGACGCCCGGGACCGCGCAAAAGCTCCTGGCCGGGGCGCTGGGCGTGCCCGTGTCGGTGATGGCCACCGCGGGCGAGGGCGGGCCCTGGGGCATGGCCCTGCTGGCGGCCTACCGCGTGCGCCGCGAGGGCGGCGAGACGCTGGAAGCCTACCTCAAAAACAAGGTCTTTGCCGGCGCCAGCGGCATCACGCTGGACCCCGACCCCGCCGACAGCGAGGGCTTCGAGGCCTATACCCGCCGCTTCACCCGGGCGCTGGAGGCCGAGCGCGCCGCCGTCGCCCATCTGAAATAACACGAAAGGAATTGTAACACCATGAGCATGAAGCAGTACGAATTCTGGTTTGTCGTGGGCAGCCAGTTCCTCTACGGACCCGAGGTGCTCCAGACCGTCGCCCGCCGCGCCGCCGAGATGGCCGAATGGATGAACCAATCCGGCAAGCTCCCCTGCAAGGTGGTCTACAAGGTGACCGCCAAAACCCAGCAGGAGATCGCCGACGTGGTGCGTGAGGCCAACTATCAGCCCGCGTGCGCCGGCATCATCACCTGGTGCCACACCTTCAGCCCCTCCAAGATGTGGATCAACGGCTTTGTGGACCTGCAAAAGCCCTACTGCCACTTCGCCACCCAGTACAACCGCGAGATCCCCAACGAGGAGATCGACATGGACTTCATGAACCTCAACCAGGCCGCCCACGGCGACCGCGAGCACGGGTTCATCGCCGCCCGCCTGCGCATGCCGCGCAAGGTGATCGCGGGCTACTGGCAGGATGAGAAGGTCCTTCGTCAGCTGGGCGACTGGATGCGCGCCGCGGTGGGCGTGGCGTTTTCCAGGCAGCTCAAGGTGATGCGCTTCGGCGACAACATGCGCGAGGTGGCCGTGACCGAGGGCGACAAGGTCGAGGTGCAGGCCAGGCTGGGCTGGCAGGTGAACACCTGGCCCGTGGGCACGCTGGTGGAGACGATGAACGCCGTCACCGACGTGGAGATCGACGAATTGATGAACCTCTACCGCGCCGCCTACGACTTTGCCACCGACGACCTCGAAACCGTGCGCTACCAGGCGCGCGAGGAGATCGCGATGAAGAAGATGCTGGACCAGGAGGGCTGCATGGCCTTCTCCAACACCTTTCAGGACCTCTACGGCATGAAGCAGCTGCCGGGCCTGGCCAGCCAGCACCTGATGGCGCTGGGCTACGGCTACGGCGGCGAGGGCGACTGGAAGGTGGCCGCCATGACCGCCATCCTCAAGGCCATGAGCGAGGGCCAGACCGGCGGCACCGCCTTCATGGAGGACTACACCTACCACCTGGTCGAGGGCCAGGAGTACAGCCTGGGCGCGCACATGCTGGAGGTGTGCCCCTCCGTGGCGGCCGAAAAGCCCCGCATCGAGGTGCATCCGCTGGGCATCGGCGACCGCGAGCCGCCCGCCCGTCTGGTCTTTGAGGGCCACGCGGGCAAGGCCATCGTCGTCAGCCTCATCGACATGGGCGGCCGCCTGCGCCTGATCTGCCAGGACATCGAGTGCGTCAAGCCCATCATGGACATGCCCAACCTGCCCGTGGCCCGCGTCATGTGGCGCGCCATGCCCGACCTCACCACCGGCCTGACCTGCTGGATCACCGCCGGCGGCGCGCACCACACGGTGCTCAGCTACGACGTGACCGCCGAGCAGATGCGCGACTGGGCCCGCATGATGGACATCGAGTTCGTGCACATCACCAAAGACACCACCGTGGAGGGGCTGGAGCACGACCTGTTCCTCTCCGACCTCGCGTGGAAGCTGAAGTAACGTTCCCAGCCCCATTTCCAACCGTCCGGGCGCGTCCCCGGAGCCCTTCCCCCGCGGGGCGCGCCCGGACAACAGGAGGCTTTTATGCTTGAAGCTCTGAAACAGGCCGTCTATGAGGCCAACATGGAACTGCCCCGCCGGGGCCTGGTCACCTATACCTGGGGCAACGTCTCCGGCATCGACCGGGAAAAGGGCCTGGTGGTCATCAAGCCCTCCGGCGTGTCCTACGAGGACCTGACCCCCGACAAGCTGGTGGTCCTCTCCCTGGACGGCAAGGTCGTCGAGGGCACCCTCAACCCCTCCTCCGACACCAAAACGCATCTGGTGCTCTACAAGGCGTTTCCCGAGCTGGGCGGCATTGTGCACACCCACAGCCCGCACGCGGTGGGCTGGGCGCAGGCCGGCCGCGACATCCCCTGCTACGGCACCACACACGCCGACTACTTCTACGGCCCCGTGCCCTGCGCCCGCAGCCTGACCCCCGAGGAGGTTGATGCGGGCTACGAGCACAACACCGGCGTGGTCATCGTGGAGACCTTCCAGACCCGAAACATCAACCCCGTCCACGTGCCCGGCGTGATCTGCCGCAACCACGGCCCCTTCGCCTGGGGCAAGGACGCGGCCCAGGCCGTGTACCACGCGGTGGTGCTGGAGGAGGTCGCCCGCATGGCCCTCTACACCGTGCAGGTGGACCCGGGTGCCGGCCCCGCGCCCGCGCATGTGCTGGAGAAGCACTTCCAGCGCAAGCACGGCCCCAACGCCTATTACGGGCAGCGGTAAATGCAAAAAAGGCCCCCGCCTCCGGCGCGCAGATGCGCCGGGAGGCGGGGGTTTTGCGTTATTCTTCTGTCAGGGGCACGCTGAGGATGAGGCGGGCGCTTTTTTCGAAGCGAAAGCCCAGGTCCTCGTTGACGCCGAAATACAGCTCCACCTGCACGGGGCCCTGAACATCCGCCATGGGAATCTCGAAATCAAACGGCATCTCCGTAGCAACCGGCCTGCCCGAGCAGCCGTAGTTGCGCCAGATGTCGTTGCCCTGCGCGTCCGTGAGGCTGGTCAGGTCGCACACCACGCCCAGCGCGGCCACCGACGCCGTGCCAGGGAGCAGCAGCGCCACCAAAAGCGCGCAGATTTTCCTTTTCATCGTTCAAAGATCCTTTGTTTCCCAAAGCTGTGGGTTTTTCCCCAATGGATAGAACGAACAAAGGAGCATGATCCTTCCAAAAAACGGGCAGGCGAGCTTTTCCGACACGCTGAGGCGCGGTCACGCCTGCAGCTTCTGCGCCTTGCCGATGCTGCGCTTGAGCCATCCGCCCTTTAAATAGTAGATCACAAACAGCAGCGATGTGACCGTCCAGGTGATGGGATAGCTCAGCAGCACAACCGTCAGGCTGTGGTAGGCGGGGGCCACGCCCATCACCCAAACCACGCGCAGGAGGCACACGCCGGTCAGCGTAAGCAGGGTGGGAATCAGCGAATCGCCCGTGCCACGCACCGCGCCGGCCAGCACCTCGATGCAGATATAGGTCACATACGTTGGTACCAGCAGGCGCAAAATCTGCATGCCCAGCGCCACCACCTGCGCATCGTCGGTAAAGAGCCGGTAGAGCTGACCGCCCAGAAGCAGGAAAAAGGCGCTCATCACCACCGTGGCACAGAAGGTCATCAGCAGACACACGCGCACGCTGCGGCGCATGCGGTCGTACTTGCCGGCGCCGAAATTCTGGCCCACGAAGGTGGTGATGGAGATGCCAAAGGCGTTAATCATCATCCAGTACAGGCCGTCGAGCTTGCCATAGGCCGTATAGGCGGCCACGATGTCGGTGCCGAAGGCGTTGACGCTGGCCTGGATGATGATGTTGGAGAGAGAATACATGACCGATTGCAGCCCCGCCGGGAGGCCGATGCGCACGATGCGGTCCAGCAGGTTTCCATAGAAACGGATCTTTTTGGGCTCCAGGCGGTACGCCTGATGGGAGCGCAGCAAGGTGAGCACCACCAGCACGGCGCTGACCGTCTGGGAGAAGATGGTGGCGAGCGCCGCGCCGGCCACGCCCATCTCCAAGCCCACGACCAGCAAAACGTCCAGGACGATGTTGACCATGCAGGCGCTGATGAGGAAGTACAGCGGCCGCCGGGAATCGCCCACGGCGCGCAGCAGACCCGCGCCCACGTTATAGATGAGGGAAGGGATCATGCCGGCAAAATAGATGCGCACATACACCTCGGCATGGGTCAGCACATCCGCCGGGGTGCCCATCCAGCGAAGAATCACGGGAGAAAACGCGATTCCCAGCACCGTGAACAGCGCTCCGCCCGCCAGCGCCAGCGCCGCGGCGGTATGGACCGCCTGACTGACCTCGCGGTCCCGCCTTCCGCCGTAAAACTGCGAGAGGATGACCGTCGCGCCCGAGGAAAGGCCCACGAAGAAGCCCACCACCAGGTTGACCAGCGTGCCCGTGGCGCCGCCCACGGCGGCCAGCGCTTCCTTGCCCACGAACTTGCCGACGATGACGGCGTCCGCCGTGTTGTAAAGCTGCTGGAAGAAGGTCCCCAGCAGAATGGGAAAGAAGAACGCCAGCAGGTTTTTCCAGATCACGCCCTCGGTGATGCTGTTGTGACCAAGCTCATGCTGCCTTCGAAACGCCATGTGTCCTTCCTCCTGCAAAGCCTGTGTGTCGTCGCGGATGCCGCGTTTTGGGTCATGCGGGGTACAGCTCCCACGCGTCATAGGGGCCGGCGATACGATAGCCCAGCCGGGCGGCCAGCGCGGCGGATTCGGGATTGGCCGCGTCCCAGCTCGGATAGAGGCCCCGGTCGAGGCATCGGAGAATCAGCCGGGCGCAGCAGGCCAGGGCGATGCCCCGCCGCCGCATATCCCGCCTTGTTTCCACCTGGAGCTCGATGCCGCCGCTCCAGCAGATATAGGACGAGGCTCCGCCCACCAGCTCGCCATTGCACACGGCGGCCATGCCCAGCCCGCGGGCAAGAAAGTCCTCCTCGCTGCGAAACTGTTCGCAGAAGGAGCGCGACCACGGCGCAGCCATGGCCATGCGGTAGGTTTCCCGATCAAACGGACATACCCGGACTTCCGGGGGCGCGGCATCGGCAAAACACGCGAGGCGGCTTCGGTCAAAATCTTCGCCGCCCTTGTGAAAGGCGTATCGCCGCGTAGGCGACGCGTCGCCGCCAAAGACGGCGGGCGCCAGCGCCGAGAGCGCGGGGTCGCGCGCCACGAAGATGGCATAGCGCCCTGCCCGTTCCTGCTTCCAGGCGCGAAGCAGGCTTTCGGCGCTGCGGGTGCTGCGCGACGAAAGAAACAGAAAGTCCGCGCACTCCACCAGCGCGCCGCCGGGGGCATCCTCAAGCGTCCACACGCTTCCCATGCTCCCCTCCAGCGCGGAGACGATCAGCATCTCCATCCAGTGTGCAAAAAGGGGCGCGGACTGCGCCCGCGCCCATGCCCCTTCGGCCCGGATCAGCTCCTGTCCCATGTGGCGAGCACCTGCTGAATGTAGTCCAGCGAAAGCAGCTTTTCCTTCACCTGCTCCACGTCCAGCAGACGGGTATTGCTGGAGTTAAACTCGGTCAGGAGGTTTCGGTCCTGCTCGCCGGCAACCACGTATTTGTCATAGTTGAGGTCGCGGGCATCCGAAGGGACGCGGTAAAAATCGCCCATATCCTCGGCATGCGTACATTCCTCGTTGGTCAAAAGCGTCTCGTACATCTTTTCGCCGTGGCGGATGCCGATGATCCGCACAGGATGCTCCGGCGCGTGGAACACCTCTTTGACGGCCTGGGCCAGCACGCCGATGGTGCAGGCGGGGGCCTTCTTGACCAGAATATCGCCGCTGTGCGCGTGCTCAAAGGCAAACATCACCAGCTCCACCGCCTCCTCCAGGCTCATGATGAAGCGGGTCATGTCCGGGCTGGTCACGGTGAGGGGCTGGCCCGATCGGATCTGCTCGATGAACAGGGGGATCACCGAGCCGCGCGAGCACATGACGTTCCCGTAGCGCGTGCCGCAGATGAGCGTGCGCTCGGGGCTGACGGTGCGCGCCTTGGCCACAAACACCTTCTCCATCATGGCCTTGGAGGTGCCCATGGCGTTGACGGGGTAGGCCGCCTTGTCGGTGGAGAGGCAAATGACCTTGCGCACACCCTCCTCGATGCAGGCGGTGAGCACATTATCCGCGCCCAGCACGTTGGTCTTGACCGCCTCGACGGGAAAAAACTCGCAGGAGGGCACCTGCTTGAGCGCCGCCGCGTGAAAGAGATAATCCACGCCGTGAATGGCGTTTTTGACGCTGGAGAGCTCGCGCACGTCGCCGATATAATATTTGATCTTATCGTTCTGGTAATGATGCCGCATGTCGTCCTGCTTTTTCTCGTCGCGGCTGAAAATGCGGATCTCCCCGATGTCCGTATCCAGAAACCGTTTCAGCACCGCCTCGCCAAAGGAGCCGGTGCCGCCAGTAATCATCAGCGTCTTGCCGCTGAAGGGCGTCATGGTCATTCCTCCTCGGTATTTTTGAGCACGTTGCCCGTCAGGCGGTGCAGCACCTCGCGGTAGCCCTCCTCCACATCCCCCAGGTCGTGGCGGAAACGGTCGATATCCAGAGGCTCATGCGTGCGCGCGTCCCAGAAGCGGCAGGTGTCGGGGGAAACCTCGTCGGCCAGCAGGATCTCGCCATGGTAGCGGCCAAACTCCAGCTTGAAGTCGATGAGTTCAATGTTGATCTCCCGCATACATTCCTTGAGGATCTCGTTGACCCGCATGCTCATCTCCTCCATGCGCCCCATCTCCTCAGGCGTGGCAAGCCCCATGGCGGTGATGTGCGTGAGGTTGACCAGCGGGTCCTCCAGCTCCGGGTCCTTCAGGCAGTATTCCACCACCGTGTTTTTCAGCCGCGTGCCGTCCGGGTAGCCGATGCGCCTGGCCAGGCTCCCCGCCACGATGTTGCGCACCTTGATGGTCACGGGGATGATCTCCACCCGCTTGATGAGCGAGCAGCGGTTGTCGATGCGGCGGATGAAATGGTTGGGTACGCCCTTCTGCGTCAGCAGGGTGAACATGTACTCACAAATAAGGTTGTTGATCTCGCCCTTTCCGATGATGCGGCCCCGCTTCAGCCCGTGAAACGCAAAGGTCTCGTCGCGGTAATACACCACCGCCTCATCGGGATTTTCGGTGGCGTAGAGGCGCTTGCCCTTTCCCTCGGCGATCATGTTGGTGATGTTGTTCATGCTTCCTCCTCGCCATCCCATGCGTAATTTGGTTTCGCCTTATTGTAGCACGCTTCGTCAGCATACGCAAGCGCGCCGCGCCTTACGTCTTTTAGAACCATATTGCTACTATAGGTATTCCTCATTGACATTTTTGACCAAACATATTATAATGTAACCATAAAATCATCCCCGTTCTCCGAAGGAGAGGACCTCCGGTGAAAGACAACGACATCTTCGCCATCATCAGCCGACGTTACAGCTCCTTTACCCGCATGGAGCAAGGCATCGCAGATTATGTCCTCGCTCACGGACGTGAGGTGCTGGACATGAGCATCAGCGTTCTTGCCCAGGCATGCAATGTGGTGGACAGCACGGTTTTTCGCTTCTGCCGCAGCCTCGGCATGAAAGGCTACCGGGACTTTCGCATGGCGCTGGCAATCAGCCTTTCCCGTCAGCTGTCTGTGGAGTCTGCCGGCAGCGCGGACCCGCTTGATGTGCAGGTCAGACGCATCTATGAGGGCTGCGTGACCTCGCTGCAAGAAACCTGCCGGCTTTTGCGCCTGGAGAAGCTGGAGGATGCCGTCCGGCACCTGATAGTGGCCGACCGTGTGCTGGTGCTGGGTACAGGCAAATCGATGGTGACGGCCTTCAACGCCTACCGCCAGCTTCTGTCAGCCATCCCGGGGCTGCAATGCGTGCTCGATGCGCAGGAGCAGCGCCGCCTGTGCGCTTCGCTCGGCCCGGGGGACGTGGTGATCCTCTTTGCTCACGGCGACATGCCGGAGTATCTGACGGAACTGGTGCGCCATATCCGCTCCAGAGGCTGTTACCTGCTTCTGATCTCACCGCTGTCAAATCTGTCGCTGAGCGTGCTGGCGGACAACACGCTGCTGTGCGGCGGCTTTGGCGGCTCGGGAAGCGTGGTGAGCACGCAGGCCTTTTTGATCGAGCTGCTTTACAGGCTGTACCTGGACCGGCTGGACAATGCGCGCCGCGCCATGATGTAGGCGCTTTTTCTCTGGACCGGGGATGCGGCGTCCGAAGCTGACAGGATTTCTTTTTTTGCTGTCCTCCCCTTTCAAAATTGCTGGGATCGGTTTACAGCATCCGTGCATTGTGATATAATAAACAAAACGCTTCGTGGCTCCATTCACGGGAACCGGCAAGTAAAAAGGAGGAATTCCGGACTATGAAAAAGGCTTTTTCTGTTGTTCTTGCATTGCTGCTGGTCTTGAGCGCCTGCACCTTCGCCAGCGCCGAGGGCAAGGATTACACCGGCTACACCATCCGCATCTACTCCAACTCCAACTCCACCGAGCGCGCCACCTGGCTGGAAAATGCCGCCAAGGCCGCGGGTTTCACCATCTCCATGGATGACAACAGCGTCATCTCCGGCGACACCGCCGCCATCCAGGCTGCCAACGAGAACAAGGACGGCGACATCATCTTCGGCCTCAACGAGACCCGCTGGTCCCAGCTGGTCAACGGCACCTACGAGAACCTCAAGGTGATGGACTGGACCCCCACCTGGGCCGACGAGGTGGGCGAATACAAGTACGACGGCAAGGCCTACGGCCTGGTCATCCAGAATGTGCTGATGCTCTACCGCACCGACGAGCTGGGCACCAACGGCGAAGCCCTGAGCTTTGAGCACTGGGCCGACATCGTGGACTGCGGCTACACCTGGTACCGTCAGGGCAAGGTGGGCGGCACCACCAACTCCAACATCAACAGCGCCATGCTCTTCCCCTTCACCGATCCCGAGTCCCCCGCGGGCGGCATCTCCGTGGAAGGCTGGAAGACCCTGTGGAACTACTGCCAGAACGGCATCTACACCGGCGACAGCTACGGCTTTGATCCGCTCAACCGCGGCGAGGTGCAGGTTTCCACCTTCTACTCCAGCTCGCTCTACGGCAACGTGGACAGCGCGGCCGACAGCTCCGAGCATCCGCTGACCGGCACCCTGGAGCCGGAAAACTGGGCGCTGGTTGACATCGCCGACGGCACCTACTACATCGCCGAGTACCTGGGCATCCTGGACCGCGAGGGCCGCACCGATGAGGAGACCGAGGCCGTGGTCGCCTTTGCCGAGTGGTTCGGCTCTGCCGATACGCAGGCCGAGTGGGCCGACGAGTTCGACTCCTTCCCCTGCAACACCGCTGCCGTGGCCGAGATCTACGACGAGACGCCCGCGATCTATACGATCAAGAACTTCGCGCTGGAGACCGTCGAAGGCACCGACATGACCTACGCCGAATATGTGGGCGAACATTCCAGCGAATGGACCAACATCATGACCAACCTGGGCTTCTACTGGGCCGACAACAGCGCCGCTCCCACCGAGCCCGACTGGGATAACCTGGACTGGTCCGTGCTGACGCAGGCTGCCGGCGAATGACGCTTTTGACCGGCTCCGCGCCGGGAAAAAAAGCATCTTCTCAATAGCGATGTGGCGGGCCTGAGCCATCGGGCTCGCCATATCCATATTCTCAACAAGCGCAAAAGGGGGCTGTCAGCGGCATGATCGAACTGAAGGACATCGTGGTCAGGTTCGGTGATTTTGAGGCGCTGCACAACATCAACGTAGAGGTGCACGAGGGCGAATTCTTTACCTTTCTGGGGCCCTCAGGCTGTGGAAAGACGACCACGCTGCGCACCATCACCGGCTTCATCGAGCCGGCCGCCGGCACGGTGAGCGTCAAGGGCGTGGACATCACCCATGTGCCCATCGAAAAGCGCAACATCGGCATCGTTTTTCAGAGCTACGCGCTTTTCCCCTCCATGACGGTCTACAACAACATCGCCTTCGGCCTGAAGGTGCAAAAGCTGAAGAAACAGGAAATCGACGAAAAGGTGCACGCCATCGCCCGCAAGGTGGACCTGTCCGACGAGCAGCTCGGCAAGGCGGTCAGCCAGCTTTCCGGCGGCCAGCAGCAGCGCGTGGCCATCGCCCGCGCGCTGGTGACGGGCCCCGCGATCATCTGCATGGACGAGCCGCTGAGCAACCTGGACGCCAAGCTGCGCGTGCAGCTTCGCAACGAGCTCAAGAAGATGCAACGCGACTTTGGCATCACCACCATCTACGTCACCCACGACCAGGAGGAGGCGCTCACGCTCTCGGACCGCATCGCCGTGTTCAACAACGGCTTCATCGAGCAGATCGGCACGCCCAACGAGGTCTATAACCACTCCAAAACCGAGTTCGTCTGCAACTTCATCGGCGACATCAACCGCCTGGAGGGCGACGTGGCATCCGCCATGAAGCTGGATGCGGACAAACACCATTTTATCAGGCTGGAGCGCATCCGCGTCAACCGCCCAGTGGACGAAAACGAGCTGCGCCTGGAGGGCACGATCGAAAGCCGCGAGTACTACGGCCTCTACATCAAGTATTCCATTCATGTGGGCAGCCAGACCATCAGGGCCATCGAGAAAAACGACGGCATCAACATCTATGAGCCGGGCGAAAAGGTGACCGTGGGCATCCATCCCGTGGACGTGATGAGCTACGACGCCGCGCCCGACGCAAAGTAAGGGGGCGGCCGCATGAACGCAAAGGCTTCCTCATGGTTCAAGCCAAACCTCCTGGGCAAGACGTTTGGCATCGCGTTTTTCGTATACCTGTTTTTCGGCTTCATGCTTTTGCCCTGCCTCAACACCCTGACGCAGATCTTCACCGTCAAGGGCGCCGACGGCGTGACCGATCCGCTGGCCGTCATCCGCTTCTTTTTTGCCGGCAACATGCCCAAGTACGTCTGGAACTCGCTCAAGCTCGCGCTGTGCCTGGTGGTGACGGTCAACATCGTGGGCGTGAGCATCGTGCTTCTGACGGAATACTTCGACATCAAGGGCACCAAGGTCCTCCGCCTGGGCTACATGACCACGCTGATCTATTCCGGCGTCGCGCTGGTCACGGGCTATCTGTTCCTCTATGACAGCGACGGCATTTTGACCACCTGGCTCTATGAGATGTTCCCCGGCATGGACCGCAACTGGTTCTCGGGTTTCAACGCGGTCCTGTTTACGATGACGTTTGCCTGCACGTCCAACCACGCGCTGTTTCTTCGCAACGCCATCCGCGGCATCGACTACAACACCGTGGAGGCCGCGCGCAACATGGGCGCCAAGCCCTTCAAGGTGCTGCTTCGCGTGGTATTCCCCACGCTGATCCCCACGATGTTTTCCCTCACCGTCATGACCTTCATCACGGGCCTGTGCGCCATGAGCGCCCCCACGCTGCTGGGCTATGACTCCATCAACCCCGAAATCGTTCGTCTGGCAGGCTCCTCCGTGGCCGACGAGGCCTTCCCGCAGGCCCGCGCGGCGCTGCTTTCCATTTTGCTGGCCATGTTTACCATCATTCTGCTGACCGTGCTGTCCAACTACGAGCGCAAGGGGCACTACCTGAGCGTGAGCAAAACCAAGGCCAAGCTGGTCAAGCAGAAGATCACCAACCCCGTGGCCAACGTCTTTGCGCACATCTACGCCTATGTGCTCTTTATCATCTACATGACGCCCGTGGTCATGATTCTCCTCTTCGCCTTCCAGAACTACCCCGCCATCCGATCCAAGACGCTCAGCCTGAGCGATTTCACCTTGATTAACTTCTTCGGCTCCCAGGACTACGAGTTCATGACCAACCGCGGCAAGCTCAAGACGCGCCCGGACGCCATCTCCGGCCTGTTCGCCAACTCTGATACCGTGGGCGGCATCCGCCTGAGCTTCGTGCTCTCGGCCATCGCCGCCGCCCTGGCCTGCGTGATCGTGGTGGTCGCGGTCAACTATATCTTCAAAAATCGCGGCAAAAAACGCTCCACCGTGCTTGAGTACAGCCTGCTGTTCCCCTGGCTGCTCCCCACCATCCTCATCTGCTACTCCTACCGCACCTATTTCAACTCCGAGGATGTCTGGTACGTTTTCAACTCCAACCTCTACATGCGTGAAAACGTGCGTTTCCTCATCATCATGGCCTATACGGTGGTCAAGTTGCCATTCGCCCTGCGCATGATTAAGGCGGCCTTCTATGCCATCGACGAGGAGCTGGAGGACGCGGCCCGAAACCTCGGCGCAAGCGGGCTGGTCACCTTCCTCAGGGTCAAACTGCCCATCGTTTTGCCAAGCGTGCTGGCCGTCTTTGCCCTCAACTTCAACGCCCTCTTTACCGAATATGACATGTCCGCCACCTTCCACTCCAGCTACGGCAAGACCTACGCCATGGTCATCCAGAACATGTGCGCCGAGGAGGGCCGGGACGGCTACAACGTCAACGCCTCCGGCCGCCGCTGCGCCTCCACGGTCTTTATCATGCTGGTGAGCGGGCTGATCCTCTATCTCGTCTACGGCGTGGGCGCGAGGGACCTGGCCGACCGCCTGGCCCTGAAGGAGAAGCGGCGAAAACGCCGCGAAAAGCTCATGGCCCGCTTGCGGGGCACGGGAGAAAAGGCCGCGGCCTAGCGCCTGGGCGGCATGGCAGATGCCATGCCGCCCTCAGCGTGTCGAAAAAGCTCGCCTGCGGCGATCTTTTCCGCCAGGACACGTTTCCCCTGCGCCTGTGGCGCGGCCGGGGAAACGTGCAAGGAAACCTTGC
>CAUDEL010000013.1:0-55891 GCA_958448555.1 uncultured Eubacteriales bacterium
TGGATTCGGAAGCCTTGCGCAGCAAGGTTTCCTTGCACGTTTCCCCGGCCGCGCCACAGGCGCAGGGGAAACGTGTTCTGGCGGAAAAGATCGCCACAGGCGAGCTTTTTCGACAAGCTGAGGCGGGGCCAGTCCGGCCCCGCTTCTTGCATGCGCGCTCAGTCGCCCATGCAGATGCCCATGTTTCTGGCGGTTACCAGCACATGGTCATCCTTGGGGACGGGCTTGGGCACGCCGGCGATGTCCTTGAGCTTGTTGTGAACGATCTCGTTTCCGTTGAGCGCCACGGTCACGCCGTAGATCTCGTCACGGATGAGCTCGGCGGCGTGCACGCCGAACTGGGTGGAGAGCACGCGGTCATAGGCACTGGGGCTGCCGCCGCGCTGGATGTGGCCCGGCACGACATGACGCGCCTCCACGCCCACCATTTCGCTGAGCTGGGCGGCAATGCGCTTGCTGATGCAGTCATAGGGCAGCGTGGCGCGGTAGGCCTCGCGCTCCTTCTTCTTCATCTTGGCCTCCTCCTCGCTCATGGCGCCCTCGGCCACGGCGATGATGCTGAAGGCCTTCTTGCTCTTGGCGCGGGCCTCCACGGCCTCGGCCACCTTCTTGATGTCGTAGGGGACCTCGGGGAGCAAAATGACGTCCGCGCCGCCTGCCAGGCCCGAGTAAAGCGTCAGCCAGCCCGCCTTGTTGCCCATGATCTCGATGACCATGCAGCGGCCATGGCTGGTGGCCGTGGTGTGGATGCGGTCGATGACCTCCGTGGCGATATCCACCGCCGTATGGAAGCCGAAGGTGAAGTCGGTGCCGTAGATGTCGTTGTCGATGGTCTTGGGCAGGCCGATGACGTTGAGGCCCTCCTCGCTGAGCAGGTTGGCCGTCTTGTGCGTGCCGTTGCCGCCCAGGGTGACCAGGCAGTCGAGCTTAAGGTCCTTGTAGGTCCGCTTCATGGCGGCCACCTTGTCCACGCCGCGCTCGTCGATTACGCGCATGTTGCGGAAGGGCTGGCGGCTGGTGCCCAGAATGGTGCCGCCCAGCGTGAGGATGCCGGAGAACTGCTTCTTGCTCATCTCCTGGTATTCGCCCTCGATCAGGCCGCCGTATCCGTTGCGGATGCCGATGATCTCCGCGTCAAAAAGCTCGTAGGCGGCGCGCGCCACGCCGCGGATGGCCGCGTTTAGGCCGGGGCAGTCGCCTCCGCTGGTCAGGATGCCGATTCTGCGCTTCATTGCTTTTTCCTCCTTATAGCAAGTACCTGTTTATGGCATTTATTATAGCATGTGCGCAGCGGAATGACAACGCAGGATTTTTTTTGACCGATGCCATGCTATAATGAAAGCCGCTGAAGGGAGGGAATGTGCATGAAGGACGATTGGCGCGTGCTGGACCCGGCGCTGCCGCCGGAGCCCGTGCAGGGCGCATCGCTTGAGGCGGCGGCCGAAGCGCTCGCGGCGGGAGACGACCTTGAAAACATGCGCTTTTTGGAGGGCGAGCTCTGCGGCCTGTCCGGGAAGAATCTGGACGTGCGGGGATGCGTGTTTGAGCGCTGCCGCTTCGGAGAAAACGACTTAAAGCGCGTCAGCTTCGTAGACTGCGTCTTTGATCGGTGCGAATGGAGCAACGCGCGGCTTGAAAACGCGGCGCTTCAGCGGGTCGGCTTCCGGGGTTGCCGGATGACAGGGCTGGAGGTGCTTGGCGGGGCGCTGATGAGCGCCGCCTTTGAGGGGTGCATGCTGGATTACGCCTCGTTTTCGGAGTGCAAGCTGGACCGGGTTGCCTTTTCGGACTGCCGCCTGCGGGAAAGCCTGTGGTCCGAGGTTCGCTTCGTCAGGGCGCGCTTTGACCGCTCGGACCTCGCGCGCGCCCAGTGGATGCGGACCCCGCTGGCGGGCATGGACATGACCACCTGCCGGATTGCGGGCTGGAGCGTTTCGCTCTACGACCTGCGCGGCATGAGGGTCACGGCGGCGCAGGTGTTGGAGCTCAGCGGGTTGCTGGGCGTGGAGATCGTGAGCTGACAAAGGGCCGGGACGCTTTTGCGCCACGGCCCTTCATCTTTCAGCCGATCACCTTGTAGCCCTGATCCTCCACGGCCTTTTTCAGCGCCGCGTCGTCCACGGGGGTACCAAGCGTCACAACGGCCGTGCCGCTTTCATGGCTCACCTCGGCGGAGAGAACGCCGGGTACTTCCTCCAGCGCCTTTTTGACGCGGCCGGAACAGTGGGTGCACATCATGCCTTCGATTTTCAGGGTTTTTTCCATGGTTTTTCGCTCCTTCGCAAATTTGATTTTATGGTCCTTCCGAGCGCTGTGCGGGTCAAACAGGTTCAGGCGCAGCGCGTTGGAGACGACGCAGAAGCTGGACAGGCTCATGGCAGCGGCCCCAAACATGGGGTTGAGCTGCCAGCCCAGCAGGGGAATAAAGACGCCCGCCGCCAGCGGGATGCCGATGACGTTGTAGATAAAGGCCCAGAACAGGTTTTCATGGATGTTGCGAAGCGTGGCGCGGCTCAGGCGGATGGCGGCGGGCACATCGGTGAGACGGCTGTTCATGAGCACCACATCCGCCGCGTCGATGGCCACGTCCGTGCCCGCGCCGATGGCGATGCCGATATCCGCGCGCGTCAGCGCCGGCGCGTCGTTGATGCCGTCGCCCACCATGGCTACCTTTCCCTGCGATTGCAGCGAGCGAATCACGCTTTCCTTGCCGTCGGGCAGCACGCCCGCGATCACCCGGTCCACGCCCGCCTCGCGGCCGATGGCCTCGGCGGTGCGCTGGTTGTCGCCGGTGAGCATGACCACGGAGATGCCCATGTTTTGCAGCTCCCGCACGGCCTGCGCGCTTTCGGGCTTGATGGCGTCGGCCACGGCGATCATGCCAAGAAGCGTCCGCTCCCGGCAGAACAGCAGGGGCGTCTTGCCCCCGGCGCTCAGCCGGTCGGCCTGCGCCCGCATCTCCTCCCTTACCTCTGCGCGGCCGGAAATGTAGGCCAGGCTGCCCCCGCACAGCTGAGCGCCGTCCAGGGCGGCGCTCAGGCCGTTGCCGGGAAGCGCCGTGAAATCGGCGACCTCCCGCGCGCTGAGGCCCAGCGCCTCCGCCCGCTCCACCACCGCGCGGGCGAGTGGATGCTCGCTGCGTTTTTCCAGCGAATAGGCCAGGGAAAGCAGCTCCGCCTCCGTCACGCCGGGGGCGGGCAGCACGTCCGTCACCCGGGGTTGACCGCTGGTGATGGTGCCGGTCTTGTCCAGCGCGACCACGCGCACCCTTCCCGTCTCCTCCAGGGAGGCGGCGGTCTTGAAAAGAATCCCGGCTTTGGCGCCCATGCCGTTGCCTACCATGATGGCCACCGGCGTGGCCAGCCCCAGCGCGCACGGGCAGCTGATAACAAGCACCGAGATTCCCCGCGCAAGCGCGTAGCCGAATGACGCGCCTGTGAGCAGCCATACCGCCGTAGCCAGCGCCGCGATGCCGATCACCACCGGCACAAACACGCCCGAGACACGGTCCGCCACCTTGGCGATGGGGGCCTTGGTAGCCGCGGCGTCGCTGACCATGCGGATGATCTGGGAAAGCGTGGTGTCCTCACCCACGCGGGTGGCCTCGCAGCGCAGGAAGCCGGACTGGTTGACCGTGGCGGCCGAGACAGCGTCGCCCTCGGCCTTGTCCACGGGGACGCTTTCGCCCGTGAGGGCGGATTCGTTGACCGCGCTGTGCCCCTCCAGCACCACGCCGTCCACGGGGACGCTTTCGCCCGGCCGGACGATGAACACGTCGCCCCGCTTGACCTGCGCGACGGGCACGGCGCGCTCCGCGCCGTCCACCAGGAGCGTGGCCGTCTGCGGGGCGAGCTTCATCAGCCCCTTGAGCGCGTCGGTGGTGCGGCCCTTGGAGCGGGCCTCCAGCATCTTGCCCACGGTGATGAGCGTGAGGATCATGGCGGCGGACTCAAAATAGAATTCGTGCATCCAGTGGGCCGCATCCTCCTGCGCGCCGGTCATGGCGAAGAGGGCGTAGAGGCTGTAGCCGAAGGAGGCCGCCGACCCGAGCGCCACGAGCGTATCCATGTTGGGGCTTCTGTGCCACAGGCTTTTAAAGCCGCTGATGAAAAAGCGCTGGTTGACGACCATGATGATCCCGGTTAAAAGCAGCTGCAAGATCGCCTGCGCCATAGGGTTGTGCGCAAGGAAGGCGGGCAGGGGCCAGCCCCACATCATGTGGCCCATGGACAGATACATCAGCGCAGCCAGAAAAACGAGCGACACCCACAGCCGCCGCCGGAGCGCAGGCGTCTCGCGATCGGCCAGCGGGTCGTCGTCCGCCGCCGCCGCGGGCGCGCCTTTGAGGCTCGCGCCGTAACCCGCCGCCTCCACCGCCGCGATCACGGCCTCGTCCGCGGCCGCGCCCTCCACGCCCATGCTGTTGGTCAAAAGGCTCACCGAGCACGCCGTGACCCCCGGCACCTTTGAAACGGCCTTTTCCACGCGCGCGCTGCACGCCGCGCAGCTCATGCCGGTCACCTGGTACTGTTTCATCTGCTTCCTCCCAAATCCCTCAGCGCATCAGCCTGCGCAGGGTGTCCATCAGTTCGTCGATGATCTCGTCCTTGCCCTCGCGGATGTCCCGCGCCACGCAGGTGCGGATGTGCTGCGCCAGCAGCTCCCGGCTGAAGGCGTTCAGCGCCGCGTTGGCAGCCGCCGCCTGGGCCAGGATGTCCGGGCAGTAGGCGTCCTTCTCCAGCATGCCCCGGATGCCGCGGACCTGCCCCTCGATGCGATTGAGGCGGTGCACCAGACTCCTGTATTCCTCCGGGGTGCGTTCCCGGGTTCTGTGACAGCAGGCAGGCTTGGGGTCCATGGAATCCCTCCGTTCCGACTCATATACCCATATGGGGTATATAGAGCATATACCCATATGGGGTATCTGTCAAGGGGAAACATGAACGAATTGTAACGTTTTTTATCGCTCGTTGACTTGGGGGCTTTTCTGCCTTATAATAACAACATGAAAACGAAAAGAAGAATTTGTTTTCAGCCGCGCGACTGCGCTTTTCTTTTGAGATTGCTGAAAACAAAATCCAGATTTTGTTTTCAAGTCTCCCGGAGAGGGGATGGGGTCATGGCCATGAGCGCTCTTGGAAAAAAGCTGATGCGGGACATGCGGCGCTCCGGCATGCAGTTTTTTGCGATCGTGATGCTCTGCTCCCTGGGCACGTTTATGTTCGCGGGCCTGGACGGGACGGCGCGGCTGGCGCAGGGAACGGTGGACTACTATTTTGAGGAAAACAACCTGGCGGATTTCTGGGTGAGCGTGCCCAGCGCGGACCGGGACACGCTGGAGCGCATCCGCGCCATCGAAGGGGTCGCGGACGTATGCGCGAGGGCCACGGCCGAGCTGGAATGTACCTTGCCCGGAGAGCCGACGCTCAATGTGACGGCGTATGACGGTCCCATGCGCATCAACGTGCCGCTGGTGGAGGAGGGCGAGGCGCTCTCGCAGACGGACGCGCGGGGCTGCCTGATCCAGGCGGGCTTTGCGCGGGTGCACGGCATCGGCGTGGGCGACCGGGTGAGCGTCAAGCTCTCGGGCCAGGAGTACAGCTTCGTCGTGCGGGGCGTGGTCTACAGCCCGGAGTTCATCTGCGTGACCGACGGCGTATACCCCAACCCCGAGCAGTACGGCTACATCCTCATCAACACCTGCGGCATGCCGAGCCTGCCCCTGACGCAGGTGCTGGTGAGCCTTTCCGCGGACGCGGACGCCCAGGCGGTGGAGAAGGCCATCGAGGCGGCGCTGCCCACGGCGCTGGTGGTCAACCGGCGGGCGCATCAGAGCACCGCGAGCGCCCAGAGCAACGCCGAGATGTTTTCCAACCTGACCCTGGTTTTTCCCCTGATCGCCTACGCGGTGGCGGCGCTTATCGTGATGACCACCCTCACGCGCATGATCGACAACCAGCGCCTGCAGCTGGGCACCCTCAAGGCGCTGGGTTATCCGTCGCGGCGCATCCGCGGGCACTACCTGGCCTACGCGATATGGCCGTCGCTCATCGGATCGCTCCTGGGCGTTTTGGCGGGCCATGCGCTCCTGCCCAACGTGATCTGGGCGCTGCTGCTGGGGCAGAACGAATACCCCTACAAGCGCTATCCCGCCGTCTCCCTGGCGGCGTGGGCCATGGTGGCGCTCACCGTGGTCATGAGCGTGCTCATCTGCCTCTACACCTACCAAAAGAGCGCGCGGGAGACCACCGCCGAGCTCCTCAGGCCCAAGCCCCCCAAGGCGGGCCGGCGCATCCTTCTGGAGCGCGTGGGCTTTCTGTGGCGGCGCTTTAGCTTCAATACCAAGATGATCGTGCGCAACCTCATGCGAAACCGCATGCGCACCGTGATGTCCTTTGTCGGCGTGCTTTGCTGCAACGCGCTCATCATCGCCTCCCTCGGCCTTCAGGACTCGGTCAACGCCCTGGCGGAAAACCACTATACCAAGGCCCTTTGCTATGATGTGCGCGCGGAGCTGACCTCCCAGGTCGACAGCGCGGACAGCTACCGCCGCCGTCTGGACGCGGAGGGCGTGGAGTGCATCATGGAAAAATCGCTCAGCGCCCGTTCGGCCGCCCAGAGCCGCACCACGCTTCTGACCGTGGTGGAGGCCGGACAGACGATGCTGCGCGTGGGCAAAAACGAGACGCTGGTGGAGATCCTGCCGGGCGGGGCGGCCATCACCGAGAAGCTGGCCCAGACGCTTGCGGTATCCGTGGGCGATACGCTGGAGCTGTTTTTCCCCGGCGACGACGTGCCGGCGCGCGTGACGGTGACGCAGATCGTCTTCAACAGCGTCTCCCAGGGCCTGTATATGGAGAGCAAGACCTGGGAAAGCCTGCGCAAGGGCGCCTTCACGCCTACGGCGATTCTGCTAAGCCAGCCCACGCAGACCTGCCTTGACGAGCTGGATGCCATGGAAGAGGTGGATAAGCTGACGTGGCCCGTGGACCAGGCGCAGGAGCTGACGCAGATGCTGGATATGCTCGCCTCTATCTTCGCCATGATTACGCTGATCGCCCTGGCGCTCGCTTTTGTGATCTGCTACAACATGGGATTGATGAACTTCTCCGAGCGTACCCGCGAATACGCGACCCTCAAGGTCCTGGGCTATCATCAGCGGGAGATCCGGGGGCTGATTATCGGGGAAAACAACATCGTAAGCCTCCTGGGCGTGCTCTCGGGCATCCTGCCCGGCATCGGCCTGACGGGGCTGGTGCTTCGCGTGTGCGAATCGGAGACGCTGGCCTACCCCAGCCGCCCGGCGGTGCTCTCGGTGGTGCTGGCCAGCGTGGTGACCTATGTGTTCAGCCTCCTCATCCAGCTCCTGCTCACGCGCAAGGTGCGCGGGATCGACATGGTGGAGGCGCTCAAGTCGGTGGAATAACCGCCGCGACGGTGACAAGGGGGGAAACCATATGCCGCAGGCTTTCACGCAGGAACAGATGGAGCGCATCCGCAGCCGGCTCTTTGAAAGCGCCTGCCGCCGCGCGGTGAGCCAGGATGCGCGCAGGATCTCGCTGGAGCAGCTCACCTCGGACGCGGGCATCTCCAAATCCACGTTCTACAAGTTCTTTGACAGCAAGGAGCAGCTCTTTTTGCAGGTTGGTTTGCATTTTGAAATGCTCATCGTGGGCGAGGCGGAGCGGGTGCTTCGCCAATCGCCGGGCCTGAGCAGCCGCGAGCGCACCGCGGCGGCGGTCAATGCCGCCTTCGACCGGCTGGCCGAGCTCAACGTCATGCGCTTTCTCAAGGAGGACATGCCGCAGCTTGTGATGCAGTTTGCCTCCGGCGAGGCGATGGAGCATTTCCGAAGCATGTCGGCGAGCATCCTGGAGTTGCTCAAGCGCGAGGGCATCACCTTCAACGTCTCCGATGAGATGGTGGGCTCCATCATCCACATCCTCTACCTCTCGGTGCAAAACGCGCGGGAGCTCACCTGCTACGCCGAGGCCCTCCGCGAGCTGGTGCTGGGCGTCTGCGACCGCATCGTGGCCTAGAAGGCCTTCGGGCCCTTCCTATTGCCCAATAAGGGATTTCCGTCGGCCTAAAGGAGCTGGTTTGCCAGCTCCTTTTTGATATGGCGTTCATTGGTTTCGGCAATCTGTATGATTTCCTGCATTTTTCCAGTGAGTTTGAGGAGAAATATGGAAGTTCCGAACACCTTCATCCGTTTATATTTGTGCATGGACAGGAGGAATGAAAAATGAGAAAAAGGCGAATTGCTTCCTTGCTGTTGGTTTTGTTTGTTCTCCATCTGATTCCTAATATCGCCTTTGGAAAAGAAAATTCCTTCAATCATATAACGAAAGAAGGCGTCGCTGCGGCGTTTCCCGGGTACACGCTCCGATCCTTTGGATCGTATAACCCGGAAGATGAGGTGTATGCATGCTATAGCCGCATTGATAACGGAAAGCTGTATGTCAAAAGAGCAATATTTTTCCCGCATTTGGAACAACCGATTGTCAGCGACTTAATTCCCGTTCCCCTATCGCATACGCTGCTCGAAAGAATAAATGACGATGATTTTGACTCGTTGCTTTCGATTCAAAGCGGGGATTCCCTCTTTAAAGTCGAAGACGCGCTTAATACGGATGTCGTTCCAGTCACCAACAACATTCTTGCCGCCGTCCTGCAGTCGCAGGCTTTAATCCTTTTGACGGAGGATGCAAAGGGGATTCGTTATATTGAAGTTGTCACTGAAACAGACGGGGAATATATGGTTTCTACCTCTCCGGAGATGCCCGATGATTTGTGGCTCGATGCTTTCAACTCCGGAGAGGGCGGAATCTTCTTAACGTGGAATGACCTGGATAATTGCGCCATATATACGCTACACGGCGACGGAAACTGGTATTTAAACTGGGCTCAGGTTCGGAAAGATCAGTATTTCGATTTTTCTGTCTTTTTCTTTGGTGTTTGTGATGAAGCGGTGAATCCCGGTACAACGGACGGTATTGCGATTGGCAGTTTTATGAACAGCGGTCTACTTGAGGCTCGTCTGGATGCATTGCCGGGCAATCAAGACGAACTTTGCCGTGCCTTAAACCGCGAACATTGGGCAGTGGTTCACTCGATCAACGAATCGGCGCAAAGCACTCTTTATGAAAGTCAGAATTCCAATTCAACAATCGTTGGAGAAATATTCACAGGCACACCCGTTCAGATCCTTCGCTCATCAAACGAATGGTGCCAAGTCATGATTGGCCTGGATGGGAATCTTACTGGATGGATGAATAAGAATCAGCTCGTATTTGGTGATGATATGGATAACGTATCTTGCCGTTTTCCGCAAAAAGTTCTGCTGGACGAATATGATCCTGATGCCTTTCTTTCCTCAAATGTCGGGCTTTCTATCCTGGGGGATATTTGGATAATCGGGACGATTGGCGATGAGTGTTATGTTGTTTTATCTTCTCTGGGAGAGACAGCGATTGCGCCGCAAAAATGGTTTTGGGACGGGCGGGGATAAAATCCAATCGGCTTCAAAAAAAGGGAGGGATGGGCTTGAAACGGTTGCGGGATCGGACGCTGTTCTTGGTCATTGCTTTGTACATGTTGTGTCTCCCTACACCGTCACTTGCCGGGACAAAGGCGCTCCTGACACAAGCTCAGGCAAGGAGCTTTGCGCTGGGCTTCTGTTCCGGCCCTGATGTAGCCCTGTGTACGGATAAGGACCGCTGCTCCGTCATCAGGCAGGACGACCTGTGGCGTTGCGATATCAGCACAGGGGATGCCGGCTGCGTTTCCCTTCTGTTTGACGATTCGGGCAGGGTCATTCAACTGCTCTGCGACCGTTATCCTGCCGCTTCACTTGACGGCGTATCCCTGGCATCTGGCCTTTCCTCCTTGCCCAAAGAGGAATCCGACGCGATCAACGCCATATGTGACCGGCTGTTTCCGGGCGATATCTGGTGTGCGGGAGACGTCATCGGATGCAAGGACGGAACATACACTCTGGTTGGCGACGGCTTTCATTCAACGCTGACATTTTATTTCATCGTGAGGTTTGACGCTTCGCCCCGGCTTGTGGGGTTTGGCGATCTGCGGCATCCCGCGGGCCGGTACGGTCCGTATTTGTCGCGCGCAGAGGCTTCGCACATTGCGCGGGAAGCCATTCTTCGGACCTGTCCGGCAGCGGACGGCGTTGATCTGAACATCACGCAGGCCGAGTTTGTGACGGCTGAAGGGTACTTCAACAAGGACCCGGTCGATACGCCTTTCTGGTTTATTGTCTTTAACGACGGCACGCCTGAATTCTATGAGGTATGCATCGACGCGAAAGAGGGCGATGTCATGGAATTGCTGGACGTAAATGCTGGAGGCAGGGGATGATTGCACAAAGAGGCTTTCGCTATTCCGACAGCCCTCGGCGTGTCGGAATAGTCCGCCTACTTTCTCGCAAATATCGGCATTCTGTACGCGGCCGGCGCTCGCCGCGAAGATTGAGGTTGCGGACATGGGGCCCTCCAAACCTCCCGGAAAGGGATTGTCAGCAGCCGCCATGAAGGCGGCTTCGCCTTTTGTATGCCTATTGTTACAAATCTGCCGGCGGGAAAAGGCAGCGATGTGGGAAGAAAACCCAACCTTTCTGCGTTTCATAGGAGTGAGCGCTTCAAAACGCGCCTGGGCGCGTACAAGGAGGAACGCAAATGATTCGCAGGGGTTTTCTCAGAGGATGTGCGCTGGCGCTTTGCGTGGCGGCGCTGTTCTTTCCCGTTGCCGTCTCGGCTGCGGCGGTTGTGGATGCAGACATCGGCTATGAGGGAGCCATTACGTTTGTGCGCACGCTGCCCGTCAATGTGCGCATCACCAACAGCGGCGCGGACGCGTCCGGCTGTATCGCCGTGGATGTCAACCGCAGCCAGAGCGACTATGATCGGTACGAATGGCCGTTGTCCATCGCCGCGGGAAGCACGCTGGAGGTGCGCCTGCCCGTGGTGCTGACCCAGCGGCAGGACCGCTATACCGTCAGCTGGATCGTGGACGGCGAGACGGTGGCTCAGCGCGAGATCAGCCCCGAAAGCGTCATCGACCCGTCCTCGTTGATCGTGGGCCTGCTGGGCGGCGACGCAGGGCAGAGCATCTCCCTTGTCGTCAGCAAGGCGGCCGATCCCCTCTCCCGGGGAGAATCCTGGGCCGTGGTTGCGCTGGACGCGGAGTCCTTTCCCGCGGACGTGGAAAGCCTGCGCTTTTTCGACATCCTGGCCGTGGACGGCTTTGACATGAGCGTGCTGTCCCAGGAGCAAAAGGGTGCGCTGGATGCGTGGCTCAGGGAAGGCGGCGTGGCGATCGTGGGGGGCGGCGCCAGGGCGGCGGAGAATTTCCCCTTCTTTTCACAGTACACGGGCATCGCGGCCGGAGCGATCGAAAACGGCGGCGACATAACCGTGGAGCTCATGGACGAGCTGGGCTTCACCGGCTCGCCGCTGGGCCGGGAGGTCATGACCGTGGCCCTGGACGGCGCGTCCGGGAAAACCCTCGGCGAGCCGGCCCTGGTGGACGTCACGGCCGCAGAGCAAGGCTATGTAATTACCTCGGCCTTTGCGCTCACGGAAAAACCGCTCAACGAATGGCTTGGGAACAACGTGCTGTGGCAGCGCGTGCTCATTTCCTGCTCCCAGCTTCGCTATCGTGAGATGGTCCAGGCCCGCCAGAGCGGCGGCTATGTGCAGGAGAACCGCTCCTATGTCGATACCGGTATCACCAACCGCATCGGCGTAGAAAACACAGGCGCCGTGGCGCTGCCCATGGTGGTGATCGGCGCGTTTGTGCTGTTGGCCGGCTTTGGCGGCTACTGGCTGCTCAAACGCCTGGACCGGCGCGAGTGGATGTGGGCGCTCGTGCCTGCGCTGGCGGCGGCGGCCTCGCTGGCAATGTGGGGGATGAGCGTGTCGCTGCCCCTGCGTGAACCGATCGCCACATATTACACGATGATCGACGTCGATTCCAATGGCGCGCAGGACGGATATACCGCCGTCATGGCGGCCAAGGCCGGGCGCGAGGACATGACCGTGGGCGCCGCTAACGGCCGTGTGGACCTCACCGGCAGCATCTCCTATTATTACAGCAACGATCCCAATGAGCAGGAGCGCGCGGCGAACCTGCGCTACCGGTGCACCTACGGCCCCGTTACGACCATCACCTTTCCCCAGAACGGCTCGTGGAACTATGCCACCTTCATCGTGCGCGACATACCGCAGGAGGACCTCAGCGGCGTATCGGGCACCTGTCGCTGGGAGGGAGAGAGCCTGGTATGCACCGTGACCAACCAAAGCCGGATCGCGCTTGACGGCGGCGTGGTGTTCACCGACCGCGGCTTTGCCACCACAGGCGACCTGCTGCCCGGCCAGACCGCCACCGTCACGCTCAGTCCCCTGCCCGGGGATACGCCCGGCGCGGACCTGAGCTGGGAAGAAATCGTCAGCGACGGTACGCTTCTGAGCGAGCGAAACGGGATGAATTATTCCTATTATGACTTCCAGGAGCGCTATGTGGCGCTGAACGAGAAGGAGCCAGGCAGCCAGGCATATAACGACGCCTTCATCCGCCGGGCCATGCTCAACAACATCAGCTACAACAGCAATGAGGAGATGTTCCGCTTCGTGGCGTTCTCCGGGGAAATCGCCGAGCCCGCGCTGGAAATCGACGGACAGGCCGTCGAGCGCATGGCGGGCTACGGCATGGTGAGCGTGGACCTGACGTATGATCCCGTCTCCCCGGACGGAAGCGTGCGCTTCCTGCGCGGCAGCTTCCCGGTCTACGCGGCGGCGGTGGACGGATCGGGACGGCCCGGCCTGGGCACGCAGCTGGATTCGAACCAGTATCAGAGCTTCCCGCTGCTCATCGACCAGTTTTTCGCCTTTGATCTCAGCGCCCTGCCCGAGGGCTTTGCGATGACGGATATGGACATCTCCAGCCGCTACTCCTACTACTCCTACAGGATCAGCCTCTACAATGCCCAAACCCGCCAATGGGATGAGTTCAAGCGCTTTACCATCGACAAAACCACGGGGATGGGGACAGAGGAGATCTTTCCGCCGGAGCTTGCGAAATACATGCTGGATGGATTTTTGTACTGCCGATTTGAAAAACAGGACAACGAAGCCGATTACGCGGACATGGGAACGCCGATGCTGACGATGGAAGGGAGGATGGAATGATGCTGGTTCTCAATGAGCTTACGCGCTATTATGGCTCGTTTCTGGCGCTGGACCATCTGAGCATGACCATCTCCGACGGGGAGCTGCACGGCTTTGTGGGCCCCAATGGCGCGGGCAAGACCACGACCATGCGCATTTTGGCCACCCTGCTCAAGCCCACCGGCGGCACGGCGGTTTTGGACGGCGTGGACGTGGTGGCAAAGCCCCGCGAGATTCATCGCCTGATGGGCTATATGCCGGACTTTTTCGGCGTTTACGACCGGCTGAAAAGCTGGGAGTACCTGGATTTTTATGCGCGCTGCTACGGCTTTGGCTACAAGGAGCGCATGCATATGATCGACAGCCTTCTGGAGCTGGTCAACCTTCTGGACAAGCGCGAGAGCTATGTGGACGTCCTCTCCCGCGGCATGAAGCAGCGCCTGTGCCTGGCCCGCGCGCTCATCCACGACCCCCGCCTTCTGATCCTCGACGAGCCGGCCTCCGGCATGGACCCCCGGGCCCGGGCCGAGATGAAGGGGATTCTGCGGACGCTCAAGGAGCTGGGCAAGACGGTGCTGATCTCTTCGCATATTCTGCCGGAATTGTCGGAGATGTGCGATTCCCTCACCATCATCGACCACGGACGGCTGGTATTCTCCGGCTCGGTGGAGGAGCTGTCCAGGCACATGAACGCAAACGCGCCCATCCGGGTGCGCCTGGCCGCCGCCGCGGACGCGGAGGCGGTGGAGGCGGCCGTCACGCTGGTGCGCCAGTATCCGGGCGTGACCGGCGTGGGGCGCGAGGAGGACAATGTGCTGAGCATAGACTTTGACGGCAGCGAGCAGCAGACCGCGGACCTGCTCAGGCAACTTGCGGCCGGGGCGCCCCTGGTGGACTTCCACCGTCCGCCCCTCAATCTCGAAAAGGTGTTCATGGAGGTGACGCAGGATGAATAACCCGATCCTGTCCTTCTCGGCCATCCGGCGCATGCGCTCGGTCAGGACGCCGGTGCTCATCACGCTCTACTCGCTGGTGCTCGCGGCGCTGGCCTATTTTACGGTATACGGGCGCTTCATGGGGGCGACGGTCACCGTCGGAGACATGCGCGCCAGCGTGGACGGCTATGCCTGCATCATCATTTTGCAGTTTGTCCTGCTGGTGCTGGTCGCGCCCGCCATGACCGCCGGCAGCATCAGCGGCGAACGGGAACGGCAGACGCTGGATCTTCTGATGGTCACCAACACCGGGGCGGTCAAGCTGGTCACGGGAAAGCTCCTGGAGAGCTTCGCCTTTCTGGCGCTGCTGGTGCTTTGCTCCCTGCCCATGCTCTCCCTGGTGCTGCTGACCGGCGGCGCGACGCTTGCGCAGGTGCTCGTCAGCGTGGGCTTTCTGCTGCTGGTGGCGCTCCTTGCGCTGAGCGTGGGCCTGTTTTGCTCCGCGCTGTTTGGGCGCACGGTTACATCCACGGTGGTCAGCTACCTGTCGGTGTTCTCCCTGGGCGCGCTGACGCTCATTCCCCTGTGGTACGATGTCAAGCGCATCGGCGACCTCTATGACGCCATGAACATCGTGGGTCAGCAGCTCCATATGATCGACTATACGCCCGTCTCCTTTACCGCCAATCCCGGACTGGGCCTGTTTTCCCTCGTGACCTCGCAGACCCAGATCTTCTCCGGCATGCTGTGGCAGTTCAGCGACACCCTCGGCACCACGTACCAATATCTGCCCTTCGATTATTTCCTCCGCTGCAACATGATGTTCATGGCGGCGGCTTCGGCGCTGCTTTGCGCGCTGAGCGTCCATTGCATGCGCGTGCGCCGCAAGAAGGGCCCGAAAGGAAGCAGATGAGCATGAAGGAGCTGGAAAGGGCGCTTGGGCCCGTCAAACGCCGCATGCGCCTGCAGCGGACTTTTGTCTGGTGCATGTACGGCCTCTTTGCGGCGGCGGTGTGCGTCGTGCTTTTGCGCGCGGCATCGTTTCTGTGGATATTTCCCACGGCTTTTCTCTGGAGCGTGGCGGCGTTGATCGCCCTGCCTTCGCTGTTTGCGTTGGTTTCCTGGCTGTGGCCCATCACCTCCATGGACGCGGCGCGGCAGGCTGACGCGCTGGGGCTGATGGCCCGTGCGCAGACCGCCGTAATGCTCGGCGGGTGCGAGACCGACATGGCGCGCCTGCAGCGGCGGGATGCGCTCAACAGCCTCAAAACCCTTCAGCCGGCCCGTCAGATGGCCCTGCGCCCGCCGCGGCTGGCGTGGATAGGGACGCTGGCGTGCGCGGTGCTCGTGGGCATCAGCTTTCTGATCCCCAATCCGCAGACGGAGCGGATGGAGCAGCAGGCGATATTCCATGCCGAGATGATGGAGCAGGCGCAGAAGGTGGACGAGGGGGCGACGGCGCTGGACGCGGACGCTGCCGAGACGCCGGAGCTCAGGAGACTTTTGGGCGAATTGTCGGTCGAGCTGCGCCATGCGCAGAGCGTGCGCGACGCGCTGACCGCCGTGGACACCACCGAGAGAAAGGTGGAGAGCCTGACGGCGCGCACGGCCCGGGACGCGCTGGACGCCATGCGCGCGGCGGGACTTGATGCGCTGGCGCAGGCGCTGGAAGATGGCGACCAGCAGGCGGCCCGGGCCGCCCTGGAGGCCGCGCGGGACGGGGAGGCGGGCCAGGCCGCGCTCGCGGACGCGGCGGCCAAGGCCTCCGACGGCACGGCGGTGCAGCAGTTGGAGGCGGCGGCGCAGGCCATGGCCTCAGGCAGCGCCGACGAGGCGCTTTCCGCCCTTGCCAGCGCCGCCTCCGGCCAGACCGCCGCCAGCGCGCAGGCCCTGGCGCTGACCGGCATGGTCCGCGGCGCGGCGGCGCGCACGGGCGCGCAGGGTACGGCGGATACGCAGAGCTCGGCAGGAATGACGCTGGCCCGGGGCGCCGGACAGGGCGCCGGGGAACGGCAGGGCGCGGGCATGACCGGCGGAGGAGCCGGGCTCGGCTCCTCCGACAAAGACGGCGGCACAGGCGCGGCCGGAGCACAGGCCCCGGCCACGCAGGGCGCCGCGGCTCCCGAGAAAAAGACGGCCGAATACGAAGCCATCTACGATCCCACGCGATTGGGCGGCTCAGGGGAAACACATAGCGAGCGCGGACAGATGGGGGAGGGGAAGGTCTTGGAGGCTGAGGCCGGCACGGGCGCCGGCAGCCTGGAGGGCAGCGTTCCCTACCGTCAGGCGCTCCCGGAATACCGCGAGGCAGCCGTGGACGCTGCGCAGGACGGAAATCTGCCTGCCTACGCCCGCCGGTGGGTGGAAGCCTACTTCGACGCACTCGCACAATGACAGGAGGAATGGAGCGCATGATCCCACAGGAGAAGATCGAGTCCTTTTTTGAGACGGTAAAAGCCATCAAAGCCGAGATCGCCAGGGAGATCATCGGTCAGGAGCGCGTGGTGGACCAGCTTCTCACCGCGCTTGTCGCGGGCGGCAACGTGCTTTTGGAGGGCGTGCCGGGGCTGGGCAAGACGCGGCTGGTGCGCACGCTGTCGGATGTGTTTGACCTGCCCTTCAGCCGCATCCAGTTCACCCCCGACCTCATGCCCGCCGACATCACCGGCACCAACATCATCGTCAAAACCGACGCGGGCAACGAGTTCCGCTTTCGCGAGGGACCGCTGTTCGCCTCGATCGTGCTGGCCGACGAGATCAACCGCGCCACCCCCAAGACCCAGGCGGCGCTTCTGGAGGCCATGCAGGAGCACTCCGTGACGGTGGCGGGCGAGACGCACAGGCTCAAAGAGCCCTATTTCGTGCTCGCCACCCAAAACCCCATGGAGCAGGAAGGCACCTATCCGCTCCCGGAAGCGCAGCTCGACCGCTTTATGCTCAAGATTCTGGTGGACTTCCCCAGCCTGGAGGAGCTTGCCGAAATCGTGGGCCTGACCACCGTTCCCCAGACGTCGCACGCCCGGCGCGTGGCGGATGCCGAAACGCTCATGAGCCTTCGCGCGGTGACGCAGGAGGTGCCCGTGGCTCAGGCCGTGCGGGATTTTGCGCTGCGGCTGGTCCTGGCCACGCATCCCGAGATGGAAGGAAGCCCCGAGCTTGTCCGGCGCTGTGTGCGCTTTGGCGCAAGCCCCCGCGCGGCCCAGGCGCTGATTGCGACCTCGCGGGCCAGGGCGCTGATGAACGGGCGCTACAACGTGGCCTTTGAGGACATCGAGGCCGTGGCGCCCGCGTGCCTGCGGCACCGCATCGCCCTCAGCTTTGAGGGAATGGCGCAGGGCGAGACGGTCGAGGGCGTGATCGCCTCACTGCTCAAACAGCTTCCGCGCAGCTGAGGCGGGGAAGGAAAGCGGCGATGCTGAGCGATACATTTTTGAAACGGCTGGACGCGCTGGCGCTGCGCATGCGTCATCCGGCCGCCGGAGGCGCCGGGGGGCTGAGGCGCTCCCGCGCGCTGGGCGCGAGCGTAGAATTTTCGGACTTTCGCCAGTATGCGCCCGGGGACGACATCCGGCGCGTGGACTGGAACGCCTATGCGCGCTTTGAACGGCTGTTCCTCAAGCTTTTCATGGAGGAGCAGGAGCAGCGCGTGCATCTGATCGTGGACGCGAGCGCCTCCATGGATTTTGGAAAATGGGAGCCTGCGCGCCAGCTTGCGCAGACGCTGGGCTATCTGTGCCTGTGCGGCGGCGACAGCGTGACGGTTTTGGTCCTGGGCGAAGATGGGGAGCGCCATACGCGGCCCCTTCGCGGGCGGCACAGCTATCCCGAGCTTTCGGCATTTTTGGAGGCGGTTCGGCCCGGGGGGCGCGCCTTGATTGAAACGGCTGTGCCAGCTCTCGGACTTATGGGCGGCAGGGGCGCCAGCGTGCTCATCAGTGACCTGATGGACGGCTATGAGCAGGCGGTGCTGTCCCTGATCTACCGAAAGCAGGAAACCAGCGTTTTGCAGATTCTCAGCCCCGAGGAGTGGGAGCCGCAGATCGAGGATGCGTCAGAGCTGTATGACAGCGAAACGGGCGAACGCTTTCTCACATCGGGAGGGTACGACGCGCTCAAACGCTACCGGGAGACCGTCCGCGCTTTTGTCGGAGACGCTGCCGCTTTTTGTCATGCCCATGCCGCCTGTCACAGCCTGATTATCCCGGAAAATCCGTTTGAAGATCAGCTTATCCGCGCACTCAGCGCGGCCGGGCTGATCGCCTGAACAACCGACGAGGGGAGCAACGTCATGGAATGGCTGAATCCCGCCGGCGCATGGGCGCTGTTGGGCCTGATCCCGGTGATTGCGCTCTATATTCTCAGGCGCAGGGCGCGGCGCGTACCTGTGCCCAGCCTGCTTCTATGGAAAAAGATGGAGGAACGTACCCGGCAGAGCCGGCCTTTTCAGCGCCTGCGCAGTCAGCTTCTTTTATGGCTTCAGCTGCTGATGGTGGCGCTGTTTGCGCTGGCGCTCATGCGGCCGGTCAGCGCGGGGGGCGCCCGGGGAGAGAGCCTGTTCATTTTTGATCTGTCAGCGAGCATGCAGACGGTGGACGGTATCGGCCGTTCCCGGCTGGACGAGGCCAGGGAACGGGCGCTGGAGATTCTGGACGGCATGCGGGACGGGGATGCGGTGACGGTGCTCGCCGCCGGCAGTGCGCTCACGCCGCTGGTGTCCAGCAGCACGGATCATGCGCTGGCCCGGCGCGCCATGGAGAACATGAGGGCCGGAAACGGCGGGGCGGACCTCTCGGGGGCGCTGTCGCTGGCCGCGGCGATGCTCAGGGAGAGCCCTTCTCTGCGCGTGTACGTGTTTTCCGACAGCGAGGTAGAGCTGCCCCAGGGGATGGCGCGCATCGCGGCGGGAGAGGGGGCCGCGAACGTCAGCCTTCTGGGACTGAGCCTCCAGACGGAGGAGAACACGGCTTTTGCGCGTGTCGTGAGCTGGGGCGGGGATGTGGAAGCGACGGTGGAGTGCTATGTGGAGGGCGCGCTGTGCGATGTGCGCACCGTCGCGCTGAAGGCCGGGGAGAGCCAGGGCGTGCTTTTGAGCGTCCCCGCGGGCACGCGGAGCGCGATGGCCCGCGTCTCGCCGGGCGGTGCGCTCGTCGCCGATGACGCGCGCTGGGCCGTGAGCGGCAACCAGCGGCAGTATACGGCGCTGCTGGTCACGGAGGGCAATGTGTTTCTGGAGCAGGCCATCAGGCTCCGGCCGGAAATCACGCTGGTGCTGGCGGACCCTCAGGACGTCCAGGCCGCCTCGGACTGCGATCTGTATATCTACGACGGCGTGCTTCCACAGGAGCTTCCCAGGACGGGTGCCGTCTGGGCGATCAATCCCCCGGATGGGGTCGCGGGCATCACGCCCCTGCCCGACGGGGAAACAGCCGGATTTCTGCGCGCGGGCGCAGGGGAGGAAGCGAGGGCGATTTGCGAAAACCTGCTGCTCACGGATGTCGCCATCCGCTCTTTCCGGCCGCTGGAGGGCGGCGTGCCGGTGCTTACATCCCAGGGCGGGGCGCTGCTTTCGGTCAATCCCGAAAGGCGGGTGGCCGTTTTGGGCTTTGATCTGCACGAGAGCAACCTGCCTTTGAAGGCGGACTTCCCCGTGCTGACCCAAAACCTGCTCGCCTGGCTGCTGCCGGACGCGGACGCTTCCGTCGAGGGCGTCTCCTGCGGCGAGAGCGTCTCGTTCACCCTGGACGCGCGCACGGTATCGGCCCGGGTGGAAACGCCTTCCGGGCGGGTGGTCACGCTGGAGAACGCGGCGTTTTCGGAGACGGACGAGATCGGGATCTACCGCCTGAGGGAGACGCTGGAGGACGGCGGGGAGCGCGTGACGGCGTTTGCGCTGCACATTCCGCAGGCGGAGTGCGACACCCTCACCGTGCCCGCCTCCGTGCAGGGCGAGGCGGCGCAGAATGAGGCGGGCTACCGTGAGTGGACGCTGTGGATCGTGCTTGCGCTCTTTGCGCTGATGCTCGTGGAATGGGGGGTGAGCCGGCGTGGGACTTGAGTTTGAGGCGCTTTGGGCGCTTATGCTTTTGCCGGTGGGCCTGGCCGCCGTTTGGCTCATCGACCGGCGCTATTGCGTGCGCCGGGCATCGCTTCGCCGGCGGGTCACGCTGGGCGTGCGGCTGCTTCTGTGCGTCGTGCTGGCGCTGGCCGCCGCGGCGCCCTCGGTGCCGGGCGCCTCAGGCGCGGCGCAGCGCTGGGTGGTGCTTGACATGTCCGATTCCACCCGCCAGGCGCAGGACGGCGCGCAGGCGGTGACCGCCCGCGCCCTTGCGGACCTGCCCAAGGGGCAGCAGGCGGGCGTGATCGCCTTTGGAGCCGACGCCATGGTGGACGTGCCGGCCGCCGCTGCGCCCGTGTTCACGGGCGTCAACGCGGGGGTAGACCGCTCGGGAAGCGACCTGGACGCCGCGCTTCGCCTGGCGGCGGCGCTGATGCCTTCCGGGGGCAGCGGTGGCGTGACCGTGCTCAGCGACGGAAAGGCCGCGCTGTCCGACGCGACGATTGAAATGCTGGCGGCCGCGGGCATACGCGCGGACGTGCTGCCGCTGGAGGGCGGAAGCGGTCCGGACGCGCAGGTCAGCGAGCTGACGGTCCCTTCCGAAGTTTATGAGGGGCAGAACGTCCCTCTGCGCGTGCTGATTGACGCGAACGCGGACATGACGGCCACGCTGGTGCTGTATCAGAACGGCGAGCCCACCGACACGCGCGAGGTGGCGCTCAAGGAGGGCGAGAACCGCTTCGCCTTCACCGTCGCGGCGCAGAAGGCCGGCGGGATCATCTGCGAGGCGCGGCTGGTCAGCGCTCAGGATACGCTCAGCCAGAACAACCGCCTCAGCGCCTATACGCGCGTGCTTGGCACGCCGGCGGTGCTGGTGGTGGAGGAGGGCGGCACGGCCGGCGCGCTGTTCTCGGCGGCCGGGATGCGCGTGGAAAAGCTGTCCCCCGCACAGATGCCCTCCGGCGCGGAGGGCTATCTGCCCTATGACGCCATCGTCCTCAACAACATCGACTACGACGCCGCCGCGCCCAAACAGTGGCAGGCGCTCGATCAGGCCGTCCGCACGCTGGGGCGCGGCCTTCTGGTGCTGGGCGGAGACGCCAGCTACGCTTTGGGCGGCTACCGCGGCACGCTTCTGGAGGAGCTGCTGCCCGTGACCATCGACGTGCGCGACAAGCAGCGCATGCCGTCTTTGTCGCTGGTGATCTGCATCGACAAGTCGGGCAGCATGACCGCCGGGCAGTTCGGCACCACCCGCATCGAGGTGGCCAAGGAGGCCGCCATGAGCGCCACGGAGGTGCTCGGTCCGCATGACAACATAGGTGTCATCGGCTTTGACGACACGGCCAAATGGGTCGTTCCCTTTCAGGACGTCCAAAATCTTTCAGATATTCAGAGCATGATCGGCACTTTGCGCGCGGACGGCGGAACCGCGTTCTACTCGGCGCTGGACGAGGCATACCGAGCGCTTTCGGCGGCGCAGACGCCCCAGAAGCACGTCATCTTCCTGTCCGACGGGCAGCCTGCCGACACCGGCTTTGAGGAGATCGTCCTGGCCATGCGCAAGTCCGGCATCACGCTGACCACCGTGGCCGTGGGCGGCGATGCAAACGCCACGCTCATGCAGTTGCTTTCCACGCTGGGCGGCGGACGCGCCTATGAGGTAGGGGAGTTTGACAACATTCCCAAAATCTTTACCAAGGAAACCATGCTCGTCAGCGACAGCTACGTGAAAAACCGCACCTTTACCCCCGTGATCCTGGAAAGCGAGGCGATGGCGGGATTTCAGGGCCTGCCCCAGGTGGACGGCTATCTGTGCACCGCGGAAAAGCCCACCGCCACCGTCACCCTGACCAGCGATACCGATGAGCCGCTCCTGGCCTGGTGGAACGCGGGCGCCGGCAGGGTCGCCGCCTGGACCAGCGACGTGGAGGGCGGCTGGACGGGCGCCTTCATGGCCTGGACCGACGCGCCGCGCTTCTTCGGCGGGGTGCTCAGCCGACTGCTTCCCGGCGCCACGCGGGAGGGCCAGCTGGAAACGCAGGTCGAGGACGGGACGGTTCGCATCCGCTATGCGCTCCAGGGGCAGGAGGCGTCCGGCACGGCGGAGGCGACGGTCGCCCTGCCCGACGGCACGCAACGGACCCTCCGGCTGGACGAGACCGCCCCGGGCCTTTATGAGGGCGTTCTGGAGGCGGCGCAGGAGGGCGCTTATGCCGTTCGCGTGTCCTACACGGGCAGCGACGGCACGGCGCACACCCAGGAGGGCGGCGCGGTGCGCGGATTCTCGCAGGAGTATGATTTGCGCCTGGAAGGCGACCAGAGCCTGGAAAATCTTGCGGCCCGCACGGGCGGCCGCGTGCTGACGGGCGAGGCGGGCTTCTGGGACACCCCCGTTTCACCGGCGCGCGGGCGGCTTAAGCTGCAAATTCCGCTGCTGGTGCTCGCGCTGATGCTGTTTCTGCTGGACGCGGCGCTTCGCAGGCTGCCGTGGGAGGAGGCGCTGGCGGCGCTTGCGCGGCGCGGCAGCGCGAAAAAGGAAGAGAAAAAGGCGCAGAGCCCGCCTCCCAAGGGCCCGGACCGCACGCAAAGCCAGGCCGCGCAGGACACGGCCAGCGCCCTTTTGGCCGCCAAGCGGGCGCGCAGGCAAAAATAATGCGAAATCTCATCGTTTTCTCATAAAGCTCTTTGAAAATCCTCAAGACATTCCGGCGCAAATTGTGGTAAGATGACATCGTTCCCGGGAGCGTGTTGCGATGCCGAGGCTCCCGGAGAAACGTGCACAAGGAGGCTGGAAGCATGTCAAAATATACCTTTGAGGACATCGAAATCCTCAGACAAAAAAGCGGCATTTCCTATGAGGAGGCCGTCAATCTCCTGGAGTACCACAACGGAAGCCTGGCCCGCGCGCTGGTGGATCTGGAGAAGAACGGCCGGCTGAAAACCGGGAAGCCGTCCGGGGACGAGCACAAAAACATCAAGGGCGCCTTCAACTTTCTCTATCGCCTCAGGCTCAAGGTCCGAAAGGACGAGGCCGTGGTCGTCAACCTCAGCTCGCTGTTTGTGATCCTGGCGCTGATTACCGCGCCGCACCTGGTCATCATCGGCCTGATCGTATGCCTGGTCCTAGGCTACCGCATCAACATCGACCGAAACAGCCGCGAGTTTTCTTCCGACACCTTTGACAGCATGGTCAAAAATGCGAAGGACAACGTCCAGCATACCGTTTCCAGCTTCGCCCAGCAGTTTTCCCAGGGCGCGGGCAAGGAGAACAAAACCGGGGGAGACGCGGCGCAGGACCGCCCTGCGCCCCCGCCGCGCACCGAAAGCGCCGCCAGCGGAACCCGCCCCGTGAACGTGCAGTTCCCGGACGGCGGCAGCGTGGACGTGCGAGATGACGGCGACGGCTATCATGAGGCCGATATCCGCTGACCCGGAAGGGTCCCGCAGAGACGGGGCCCTTTTGGCCTGTATTCAGACAGAGAAATGAGGAACGCAGCATGAGCAAGATACTCATCGTCGAGGACGAGGTAAAGATCGCCCGGTTTGTGACGCTTGAGCTGGAGCACGAGGGCTATGAGGTGCGCGCGGCCCACGACGGGCGAACGGGCCTTGCGATGTGCGAAACCTGGCAGCCGGACCTGATGATTCTGGACCTGATGCTGCCCGAGCTCAGCGGCATCGAGGTCTGCCGCCGCCTGCGCCAGAGCAGCGACGTTCCCATCATCATGCTCACCGCCAAGGATGACGTGAGCGACAAGGTCATGGGGCTGGACATGGGCGCCGACGATTACATGACCAAGCCCTTTGCCATTGAGGAGCTGCTGGCGCGCATCCGCGTCAACCTCAAGAAGCACCGCGTGGACCGTGCGCGGGACACCGGCGCGCGCACGGCGGGCCAGCTTCGCATCGAGCCGGCCAGCTACAGCGCCAGCTTTGCCGGCGAGGCCATCATGCTGACCAAGAAGGAGTTTGACCTGCTCAATTACCTTTGGCAGCACGAGGGCGCGGCGGCCACGCGCGACGAGCTGCTCAGCAACGTCTGGGGCTATGAGTTTGCGGGGGATACCAATATCGTGGATGTGTACATCCGCTACCTCCGTCAGAAGATCGACGACCGCTTCGGCATCAAAACCATCCATACCATCCGGGCGGTTGGCTACATGTTCCGCTATGAGTAAGAAAAAGAAGGAAAAAACGGCCTCCCGCGCGCCGGATGCGGACTGGCCGCTGGGGAAAGCCGGGCGGAAGGGCGAAAGCGGCCTGGACCGCTTTTCCCACGCGGTACACGCGACCCTTGTGAGGCTGATGAGCAACCTGCGGCTGTCGCTGACCCTGAGGATCGCGCTGCACTTTGCGGGCCAGCTGCTTTTGACCACCGTGCCCGTGCTGGTGGTGGCGATGGGGGCCCTGTGCGTGGCGCAGGTGCCCGCCGCGGACCGGGCGCTGGAGGCGCTGAGCGCGCTTACCCCGGGGAGCGATGGGGTCTTTGCTTCCGCGGACCTGGAGGGCCTGCCCTTTACGGAGGCCTACCTCCTGCCGGAGCCGTTTGACGGCGGGCTTGCCGGGCTGACGCAACGGCTCGTCCTCCTGTTTTCCGACTTTGAAAAGGACGGCCAGCTTCGCGTGCTGCTCTATGCCGACACCGCGGCAGGCGGCGCGGCGGCCGCCTATCCGGTGGACGACCTGGCGTACACCATGACGGTCCTGTTCTGGACGCTCCTTTGCCTGGACCTGTACCGGGTGAGCTATTTTCTCACCCGTCGGGACCGGCTGAACCGCCGCGTCCTCAAGCCCATCACCGACATGGCGCAGACCGCCGCCGCGCTCAGCGCCAACAACCTCAGCGACCGCATCAGCGTCGAAGGCGCGAAAAACGAGCTCAAGGACCTGGCGCTCGTCATCAACGGCATGCTCGACCGCATCGAACTGAGCTACAACAGCCAGAAGCAGTTTGTCAGCGACGCCTCCCACGAGCTGCGCACGCCCATCGCCGTCATTCAGGGCTATGTGAGCATGCTGGAACGCTGGGGCAAGACGGACAAGGCCGTGCTGGACGAGGGAATCAGCGCCATTTCCCAGGAGGCGGCCAGCATGAAGGAACTGGTGGAGCGGCTTTTGTTTCTGGCGCGCCATGACAAAAAGACGCTCATGCTGGAGATGGAGGTCTTTGACCCCCTGGAGGTCATGAGCGAGGTGCACCGCGAGGCAAAGCTGCTCTCGCCCGTTCACCGCTTCGAGCTCTCGCCCGCCCAGAACGCCCGCGTCAACGCGGACAAGGGCATGCTCAAGCAGCTCATGCGGATTCTGGTGGACAACGCCATCAAGTACACGCCCGAAGGCGGAAGCATTACGCTGGGGGTCAGGCGCGACAGCCGCACCTGCTACCTCAGCGTCACCGACACCGGCGCGGGCATCTCCGCCGAGGACCTTCCCAAGGTGTTTGACCGCTTCTACCGCTGCGACGAGGCGCGCAAATCACAGACCAGCGGGCACGGGCTGGGATTGAGCATCGCGCGCATCATCGTGGCGGCGCACGGAGGGCATCTCAAGGTGCGCAGCAAGGTGGGCGCGGGCACGACGTTTACCGCCTGCCTTCCGCTGGAGCGGGGATGAGCCTCAGCCCGCGGGAAACCACATCTCTTCTTCAATCGTCATTTCGCTGTCGTCCTGAATCAGGCCCATGATGCGCACATAATCCTCCCCCTGCGCCCATTCGGGCTGAAAGTTGTTTTCCGGCCTCGCGCTGGAGGTGAGCACCGGCATCAGCCGCAGCGTTACCCCCTGATACTTCCCGTCCTCAAAGCGCAAAACCGCCTGCGCGACCACCGCATCAAAGGTGGTCATCTCATGTGTGCCGCCAAAGACGAGGTTTCCCAGACTCCAGAGGATCAGGCTTCCGCGCCGGAGCTCCACCCCCTGCACGCAGTGGGGATGCGTGCCCACTACGATATCCGCGCCGTGCTGGATGGCGTAGTCGGCCATGCGCCGCTGCGTCTGGTTGTGGGTGGGACTGTATTCCTTTCCCCAATGGAAGGAATAGATGATGGCGTCGCAGCCGGCTTTTTTGAGCGCCTGCAGGTCGTTGTATACGGGCATTTTGCGGTCCAGATAGACCGTTTCGCGGCAGCCCGCAAAGCCGATGCGGTAGCCGTTTACCTCCACCACCGAGCGGTAGGTATAGCCGCTGAAGCCGATGCCCGCCTCCTCCAGCGCGGCGCGCGTGCTTTCGCGGCCGCTGCGCCCGAAGTCGATGTAGTGATTGTTGGCAATGTTGACCTGCTCGATGCCGGCTTCCTTGAGGATGGCGGTATAGGCCGGGTCGCCCCGGAAGGTGAACTCCTTTGCGCTGGCGTGTCCTTCGGAATGGCTTTGCAGCACCGTTTCCAGGTTGACCAGGCTGATGTCGTCCGTGAGAAACGGCTCCGCGATCTTTTCAAAGCACCATCCGTAGCCCTTCTGCGCAATCATGGTATCGAAGGTCTGCGCATCGTCCTTCCACTCCTCCCGCGTTCCCAGCACGCAGTCGCCGCCAAGGGTGATGACCACCTCGTCCGCCAGCGCCCCCTGGATGGCGGGGAGCATGAGCAACACCAGAACAAGCCCTAGCATCCGTCGCATTGCAAAATCCTCCTCTGTACCGTCTTTATCTTATAAGATGGCGCTGAGGAGGGTTTGGTTTGCCCGGCCGGAAATTTTTTGAGCGGGATGCAGTGTGGAATGAATTTTGCCATATATAACATTTTTTTGCGCCGGGTATTCCGGCTTTGGAAATTTACACAGATTCCGATAAAATCATGAGAAACCCTCTTGCAAATCCGGGCGGACCGGCGTATACTGTGCGCCTGTACAGTGACGATCTGGTAAAGGAGGGGACCAGGATGGCCGCAGCGACTGTCAGGGACATGACCGAAGGCTCGCCTACGCGCCGCATCGTCGGATTTTTCTTTCCGCTGCTCTTTGGACTGCTGTTCCAGCAGGTCTACAACATGGTCGATACCATTGTCGTGGGCCGGTTTCTGGGGGTGAAGGCGCTGGCGGGCGTGGGCTCGACCGGCTCACTGAGCTTTCTGGTCCTGGGCTTTTGCATAGGGGTTTGCAACGGCTTTGCCATTCCCGTGGCCCAAAAGTTCGGGGAACGGGACTATCCCGGGCTCAAACGCTATGTGGTCAACGCCGTGATGCTGGCCGTCCTGTTTTCTCTGGTCATGACGGTGATCGTCTGCGCACTGTGCCGTTCGCTGCTGGGCTGGATGAACACGCCCGCGGACATCATGGCCGACGCCTACGGCTATATCTTCGTCATCTTTCTGGGCATCCCGGTGGTGTTTGTTTACAACGTCCTGTTCAGCATCATCCGCTCCCTGGGCGACTCGCGCACGCCGGTGATGTACCTGGTGATCTGCTCGCTACTCAACGTGGCGCTGGACCTGCTTTTTATTGTTGCCTTCGGCATGGGCGTCGCGGGCGCGGCGTGGGCGACGGTGCTGTCTCAGGCGGTGTCCTCGCTCCTGTGCGTGCGCTATATCCGTCATTGCGACCTGCTCATCCTCACCCGCCGCGACTGGCGGCTGGACAGGGACTGCGTGCAGAAGCTGATGGGCATGGGGGTGCCCACGGGGCTTCAATACTCCATTACGGCCGTGGGCTCCATCGTTTTGCAGGCGTCGGTCAACCTTCTCGGGTCCGGATATGTGGCCAGCGTGGCGGCGGGCAGCAAGGTCAGCCAGCTCTTCTGCTGCCCCTTTGACGCCCTGGGCAGCACCATGGCCACCTACGGCGGCCAGAACGTCGGCGCGGGCCGGCTGGAACGCATCGGAAAGGGCCTGAGAAGCTGCTCGGCGATCGGCATCGCCTATTCCATGATGGCCTTTGTGATCCTGAGCCTGTTTGGTGGCACATTGTCGCAGATGTTTGTGGATGCGGCGGAAGGCCGCGTCATTGAGGACTCGGCACGCTTTCTGGCCATCAATGCAGCGGCGTATATCCCTCTTGCGTTTGTCAACATCGTGCGCTTTCTGATTCAGGGGCTGGGCTTTACGCGGCAGGCCGTGTTTGCCGGCGTGCTGGAGATGATCGCCCGCGTCTTTGTCGGCGTGATGCTGGTGCCCGCGCTGGGCTATACAGCCGTATGTCTGGCCAACCCCGCCGCCTGGATCGCGGCCGACCTGTTCCTCTTCCCCGCCTACGCCTGGGCCATGCGCCGCCTGACGGCCCTGCGCGCGGCGGTCGCATGAAAAAAGCCCCGTTGTCGGCAGTCTGAGGCGGCCAGGACGGACCGACTTTTTTACATGTTGTCGCTTTTGCGCGGGGCGCTTTTTCCGGTTGCAAACCCCGGCAATCTGTGGTAAAATACCCCCGTTCCCGGCCCCGCGCCGGAAACGCGCGAGGAACCGCGCGCCCCTCTTTCCGTGGCAAGAGAGCCGCCCCTTCGGCTGCGAGGGCGGTCACGGACGCGGCGCGCTTCCCGTCTTTGCGCTTCCTCGGCCAATCCCCGACGGCCCGCCCCCGATATCCGGCGCAAACAAAGGTGAAAACGCGCCCCGCCGCGTTTTAAGCCGGGTGGTACCGCGAAGGCTCCCTTCGTCCCAGCGCATGGCAATCGCCATGGCCGGGAGCATGGGAACCTGTTTTTTGTATCCGCACGAAGAAAGGAATGGCGCATCATGGCGAAGGACACCGAAAAGAAGCAGGGCTTTGTGGAGCACATCACTCCGCGCGACGTCGATTTTTCCCAGTGGTATACCGACGTGATTCTAAAGAGCGAGCTGGTCGACTACGCGCCGGTTCGCGGCTGCATGGTCATCCGCCCCTACGGCTTTGCCATCTGGGAGCGCATCAAGGAGCAGCTGGACCGCCGCTTCAAGGAAAGCGGCCATGAGAACGTCTACATGCCCATGCTTATCCCCGAAAGCCTGCTGCTCAAGGAGGCCGAACATGTGGAGGGCTTCGCGCCGGAGGTGGCGTGGGTCACCCAGGGCGGCAGCGAAAAGCTGCAGGAGCGTCTGGCGGTGCGCCCCACGAGCGAGACGATTTTCTGCGCCATGTACTCCAAGTGGGTGGGCAGCTGGCGCGACCTGCCCATGAAGTACAACCAGTGGTGCAGCGTGATGCGCTGGGAAAAGAGCACGCGTCCGTTCCTGCGCACCAGCGAGTTCCTCTGGCAGGAGGGCCACACCATCCACGCCACCGCGGAGGAGGCGCAGGAGGAGACCATGCGCATGCTGGAGATCTACCGCGAGGTGGCCGAGGACGAGCTGGCCATGCCGGTGCTCGTGGGCCGCAAGAGCGACAAGGAGAAGTTCGCCGGCGCGCGCGCGACCTACAGCATGGAGGCCATGATGCAGGACGGCAAGGCCCTGCAGGCCGGCACCAGCCACAACTTCGGCACCAACTTCGCCGAGGCCTACAATATCCAGTACCTCAGCAAGGAGGGCAAGCTCACCTACGTCCATGAGACCAGCTGGGGCGTGTCCACCCGCCTCATCGGCGCCATCATCATGACCCACGGCGACGAGCGCGGCCTCAAGCTCCCCCCGCATATCGCGCCCATCCAGGCCGTCATCGTGCCCGTGGCCGCGCACAAGGGCGGCGTGATGGAGAAGTGCGCCGAGATCTACGATCAGCTCAAGGCCGCCGGCATCCGCGTCAAGCTCGACGACCGCGACACCCTCTCACCCGGCTTCAAGTTCAATGACTGGGAGCTCAAGGGCGTGCCGGTCCGCGTGGAGATCGGCCCGCGCGACGTGCAAAACGGCCAGTGCGTGGTGTTCCGCCGCGATACCTATGAAAAGCAAAGCGTTGCCCTCACGGAGCTTTCCGCCATGCTCCCCGCGCTCCTGGAGGACATCCAGCGCAACATGTACGCCCTGGCCGACGCCTTCCGCCAGACCCGCATCACCGACGTGCATGACATGGACGAGCTCACCCGCGCCGTGGACGGCGGCTTCGCCCGCGCCATGTGGTGCGGCGACCGCGCCTGCGAGGACAGGATCAAGGAGCTGACCGCCGCCTCCAGCCGCAACATGCCCTTCGACCAGACCCCCATCGGGGATACCTGCGTGTGCTGCGGCAAGAAGGCCGACAAGCTCATCTACTTCGCCCGTGCGTACTGACCGGCCCCCGGCGGGGGGCACGGCCCCCCGCGTCCGGCTGGTGCTGTGGGACTGGAACGGTACCCTGCTGGATGACCTGAACTACGCCATCGGCGTGCGCAACCGCACCTTTCCCGCCTTCGGCCTGCCGCGCATCGAAAGCGTTAACGAGTACCACCGCCAGTTCACCTTTCCCGTGCGCCGCTACTACGAGCGCGCCGGGGTGACGGAGGAGAATTTCGAGGCCGTGGCCCACGCCTGGATGGCCGAATACGTGCGCGGCTTTGATAGCGTGCCCCTGCACGGCGACGCCAGGGAGGCGCTCTCGCGCTTCGCGGCGGCGGGCGTGAGGCAGGCGGTGCTCTCGGCCACGCGCCGCGACATGCTGGAAAGCCAGATCTCCCGCTTTCCCATCCGGGGCTACTTCACCGACGTGCTGGGCCTTTCGGACATCTACGCCCGCAGCAAGGAGGCCGTGGGCCTGGCCTACCTGGCCGGCTGCGGCGTGCCCGCCGCCGCCACCCTCATGATCGGCGACACCCTCCACGACGCGGAGGTGGCCCGCGCCATGGGCACCAGATGCATTTTGGTCGCCCGCGGCCACCACAGCCGCGAAACGCTGCTCACCGCCGGCGTGCCGGTGGCCAATACCCTGCTGGAGGCGGCGGCGCTGGCCGGCTGCTGAGAGAGGAGGATGCCCGTGAAACGGGTGCTTGCCTGCCTGCTGAGCGCGCTGGGCTGCTTTTTGAGCTGCGCGCTGCTGGGCTTCCCGGAGACGGGAGGTGTGCGCTTTTGTTGGGTGCTGCTGTGGGCGGTTTCATCGGTGGCCGGCCTGCGCTTCCTGCGCGTGCGCGACCGCCGCGCCATGGCGTGCTTCGGTGTCTTCGGCGCGCTGTTCGTGCTGGCGCTGGCGCTGGGCTACCGGCTGGAGGCTGCGGGGGAGACCGGCATCGACGGGCTGCTTTTGTCGCTGAGCGCGGCGCTGTGCCTGGGTCCCGCCGCGGGCTGGGCCGCGCTGTGGCTGGATGAGCGCATGGCAGCGCTCGCCGTTTCCCCGGCCCGCGTTCCCCGGCATGCCCTGCTGGCCCCCATGACCCTGATGCTGCTGGCCTGGACGCCCATGCTGCTGGCCTTCTACCCCGGCATCCACGCCTACGACACCTTCGCCCAGATTCCCGAATACCTCTCGGGCAGCTTTTCGACCCATCACCCGCTGGCGCATACGCTGATGACCGGCTGGCTGTACGATCTGGGCGCGGCGCTGGGCAATCCGGCGTGGGGCATGCTTGCCTACTCCGTCCTGCAAATGCTGCTGCTGGCCTACGCCCTTGCGCGCGGGCTGGCCTTCCTCGCCGGGCGTGGCTGCCCGCGGTGGGTGCGGGTGGGGCTGTTGGCGCTGATGTGCCTCTCGCCCCAATACTCCCTGCACGCCCTGGGCTGCACCAAGGACATCCCCTTCGCCGCCCTCATGACGCTCTATACGCTGCGCCTCTACCGCGCCTTCTCCCAAAGGGAGCTGCTGCGCTCGCCCCGCTTCCTGGCGGGCACGGTGGCGGTGGGCGTGTTTGCGATGCTCTTTCGCAACAACGCGCCCTATGCCCTTTTGCTGCTCCTGTCCTTCGCCGTCTTTCTCGCCGGCCGTGGATTCAGGGCGCGCATGGCGGCGCTGCTGGCGGCTACGCTGCTGTTTTCCCTGGGCGCGGGCAAGGCCCTGCAGCTGGCCACGGACGCCCAGAGCGGGCTGGTCAACGAGATGCTCTCCATCCCCGCCCAGCAGCTCTCCCGCGTCTACGTTCGCCATCCCTCCGACACCGTCGCCGCGGAGATTGTCGAGTTCGTGCCCTATGCCGAAAAGTACAACGAGGCGCGCGCCGACCCCGTCAAGCTCCACCTCAAGGTCAGCCGTCCGGGCGAATTGTGGGGCTTTGTCAAGTTCTGGGGCCGGGAGCTGCTGCACTACCCCGTGGAGTACATCGACGCCTTCCTCCAGCAGTCCCGCGGCTACTGGTTTTTGGATGACACCCTCTTCACCCGCGACGTGGCCGCCATCTACCTGTGGTTCTATGACAACCTGGGCGTGGAGCAGACAAGTCTCCTGCCGGGGCTGCGGGAGGCGATGCTGACCCTCTTTGACCAAAACGCCTACCGCCGCGTGCCCCTGCTGTCCCTGCTCATCCAGCCCGCGCTTTATACGTGGCTCTGCCTTTTCGCCCTCGCCTGCGCCGTCCGCCGCCGCGACCGCGCGCTGGCCGCGGGCGCCCTGGCCGCCCTCTGCTACCTGTTCACCCTCTGCCTGGGCCCCCTGGTCGCCAACCGCTATGCCTTCTACCTCATCGCCGCCGCGCCGCTGCTGGTGGGGCTGATGTATAACCTGCCGAAAACTGGGAAGACTGGTTTGCGGAGGTGATTGAAATGAGCCCCAAGGAGCTCATGTACATCGAGGATGCGCTGGGCCATGAGACATTTTTGCAAAGCCAGTGCCGTCAGGCCGCGCAGGCGCTGAAAAACCCGGATCTCAAGGCGTATGTCAACCAGCTGGCCAGCCAGCACCAGCAGCTTTTCCAAAAGCTCTACGGCCTGATGTGAAGGGGGAATGCGGCATGAACGACCAGGAAATCATGGAAAACCTGCTTCTGACCACCAAGGGCGCGTGCGACCTGTATCTGCACGGCACCATCGAGTCCGCGACGCAGAACGTGCACGCGGCCTTCGACCAGGCGCTGGGGGAGAGCTTGTGTATGCAGGAGGGCATCTATCAGAAGATGGCGGCCCAGGGCTGGTACCCCAGCGAGCAGGCCCAGCAGCAGCAGATCGACAAGGTGCGCGGCAAGTTCGCCAACGCCTGACGCTGCGCGCGTCCCAAAAGCCCGGTTCGGCCGGGCTTCAGTTTGTCGAAAAAGTCCGCCTACGGCGGGCTTTTTCGACAGATGCTTAAGAAATGTTTGCGCCCAGGGGCGCAAACTCCCCGCCCGCCCGGCAAAGCCGGGCGATACGAATCCACTTTGGAGGGCCTGCGGGCCCTCCAAACCTCCCGGAAAGTGTTTGTCAGCAGTCAGCCCGGCTCGTCCGGGCTTTTTTCTTTTGAAAAAGCGTTTACAAACCCTATGCGTCGTGGTAAAATAAAGAACGTGCGCAAAGCGCATGGAAAGGAACCGCGCCCTTGGCCCGCCGAAGGCCGACGGCCCGCTATGAGCGCGGCGATTACCACACGGCGGCCCCGCCGCCAGTCTAAGGAGGCAAACCCCATGGAAAAATCCGAGATCATCAAGACCTATGCCCGCCATGAAGGCGACACCGGCTCTCCCGAGGTGCAGATCGCGCTTCTGACCGAGCGCATCAACCACCTCAACGAGCACCTCAAGATCAACAAGAAGGACCATCACAGCCGCCGCGGGCTGCTTCTGATGGTCGGTAAGCGTCGCGGCCTGCTGGACTACCTCAAGAAGACCGATATCGAGAGCTACCGCAGCCTGATCGCCCAGTTGGGATTGAGAAAGTAAAGCCCTTTCGGATCACAACCGCGCCCCGGCGGGCATGCCCCGCCCAGCGCGGCTGTTTTTGCACAAGCGCGGAGGAGCCGCGCAAGCGTGGAAACGTCCCCGGCGGAGGTCGCGGGGCCGATGGAATGAGGAGTAGAGAAGAAGAATGGAGTACAAGGTATTTTCAACGGAACTGGCGGGGCGCCCGCTGACGATCGAGTTCGGCAAGTACGCGCAGCAGGCCAACGGCTCGGCCTTCGTGCGCTATGGCGACACGGTGGTGATGGTCAACGCCACCATGAGCGAGAAGGCGCGCGAGGGCGTGGACTTCTTCCCGCTGAGCGTGGACTTTGAGGAAAAGCAATATTCCGTGGGCAAGATTCCCGGCGGCTTCATCAAGCGCGAGGGGCGTCCCACGGAGAAGGCGACGCTCACCTGCCGCCTGATCGACCGTCCGCTGCGCCCGCTGTTCCCCAAGGGCATGCGCAACGATGTGCAGGTGGTCGCCACCTGCCTGAGCGTGGACAAGGACATCCCCCCGGAAGTGCCCGCGATGATCGGGTCCTCGGCGGCGCTGTCCGTCAGCGACATCCCCTGGGGCGGCCCCACCGGCACGGTGGTGGTCGGCTGCGTGGACGGCGAGCTGGTCCTCTGCCCCGACGCCGCCCAGCGCGAAAGGAGCACGCTGCACCTGACCGTGAGCGGCACCCGCGACGCCGTGCTCATGGTCGAGGCGGGCGCGAAGGAAGTGCCCGAGGAGCTGATGCTGCGCGCCATCCTCTTTGGCCATGAGGAAATCAAGAAGCTGGTCGCCTTCATCGAGGGCATCCGGGAGGAAATCGGCAAGGAGAAGGCCGAGGTCGCGCTCATCACCACGGGCGAGGACGTCAAGGCCGCCGTGCGCGAATACGCCTATGACAAGTGCCGCTGGGTGTTTGAAACCACCGACCGCCACGAGCGCCAGGAGCGCGAGGCGCAGGTCAAGGCCGAGTGCGAGGAGCACTTCGCCGAGCAGTTCGAGGGCCGCCTGAGCGAGGTGGACGATGCGCTGTACTACCTCAATAAGGAGATCATGCGCGCCAAGATCCTCACCGACGGCATCCGCCCCGACGGCCGCGGCCTGACCGACGTGCGCCCCATCTGGTGCGAGGTGGGCATTTTGCCGCGCACGCATGGCAGCGCCGTCTTTACCCGCGGCGAAACCCAGGCTCTCACCGTGACCACCCTCGGTTCCATGAGCGACGTGCAGATTTTGGACGGCCTGGGCACCGAGGATTTCAAGCGCTACATCCACCACTACAACATGCCCCCCTACGCCACCGGCGAGGCGGGCCGCATGAAGAGCCCCGGCCGCCGCGAGATCGGCCACGGCGCGCTGGCCGAGCGCGCCCTGGAGCCCGTCGTGCCCGGCGAGGACGAGTTCCCCTACGCGCTGCGCCTGGTGAGCGAGATCCTCTCCTCCAACGGCTCCAGCTCCATGGCCTCCGTCTGCGGCAGCACGCTCAGCCTCATGGACGCGGGCGTGCCCATCAAGCGCCCCGTGGCCGGCGTGGCCATGGGCCTCATCAAGGACGCCGAAACCGGCAAGGTCGCCGTGCTCACCGACATCCAGGGCCTGGAGGACTTCCTGGGCGACATGGACTTCAAGGTGGCCGGCACCGTCAAGGGCATCACCGCCATCCAGATGGACATCAAGATCGCCGGCATCGACCGCGCGATTCTGGAAAAGGCGCTCAGCCAGGCGCTGGCGGGCCGCCTGCACATCCTCAAGATCATGCTGGACACCCTCGCCCAGCCGCGCGAGCACCTGAGCCGCTACGCGCCCAAGATCGTGCGCTTCACCATCAACCCCGAGAAGATCCGCGAGGTCATTGGGCCGGGCGGCAAGATGATTAACAAGATCATCGCCGAAACGGGCGTGAAGATCGACATCGAGGACGACGGCCGCGTCTACATCGCCACCCCCGACGAGGCCGCCGCCGCCAAGGCGCGCAAGATCATCGAGGGCATCGCCAAGGACATCGAGGTCGGCGACGTATATCTGGGCAAGGTTGTGCGCATCATGAACTTCGGGGCCTTCATCGAGCTGACCCCCGGCAAGGACGGCATGCTGCACATCTCCAAGATGGCCGACCACCGCGTGGAGAAGGTCGAGGACGTGATGAACATCGGCGACGAGGTCGAGGTCAAGGTCAACGAGATCGACTCGCAGGGCCGCGTCAACCTCATCCGCAACGACATCACCTACTCCTCCGGCGAAGGCTCCTCCCGCTCCTTCAGCGGCGAGCGCCGCCGCCCGCCGCGCCGCGACGGCCGGCCCTCCGGCGGAAGCGACCGCAACTGAACTGACGACCCATGACCGCCCGGCGCCGGCCCCCCTCCGGGGCCGCGCCGGGCGTCTTTTTAGGAAAGGAACGAAGCCAATGTTTGACCTCATTACCCTGCCCGGCGGCCTGCGCGTGGTGGGCGAACGGCTGACGCACGTGCGAAGCTGCACCGTGGGCGTGTGGGTCGGGGTGGGCAGCATGAACGAGCGGCCCGAGGAAAACGGCCTGAGCCATTTCATCGAGCACATGGTTTTCAAGGGCACGCAAAACCGTTCCGCCCGCGACATCGCCGAGGAGATGGACCTTGCCGGCGGCCAGCTCAACGCCTTCACCAGCAAGGAGTGCACCTGCTTTTACGCCAAGGTGACCGACGACGAGCTGCCCCTGGCCGTGGACATCCTCTCCGACCTCGTCCTGCGGCCCGTCTTTGACGCGGGGGAGCTGGAGAAGGAGCGCGGCGTGGTGCTGGAGGAGATCGCCATGGTCGAGGACACCCCCGAGGACCTGGTGCACGAGCTCCTCAGCGACGCGCAGTACACCGGCTCGCTCCGCCGCCCCATCCTGGGCACGGCGGAGAAGATCCGCGGCTATGGCCGCGACGCGCTCCAGGGCTACTGGGCACGGCACTACACCCCGGAAAACATGGTGGTGGCCATCGCCGGCAACTACGATTGGGACGCCTTTGTCTCGCTGGTCGAGCGGTATTTCACGCCCTTTTCGGCCCCCGCGGGCGAGGCGCGCGCGCCGCAGGCGCAGGCCTTCACCCCCGGCCGCCTCTTTCGCGAGAAGGACACCGAGCAGACCCATCTGTGCCTGGGCTTCCCCGGCGTGCCCTCCGACAGCGACGAGCTTTACGCCCTCAGCGTCCTTGGCAACGCGCTGGGCGGCGGCATGAGCAGCCGCCTGTTCCAGCGCATCCGCGAGGAGCTGGGCCTGGCCTACAGCGTCTACACCTATTCCAGCTCCTACCGGGGCGTGGGCAGCTTCTGCGTCTACGCGGGCACCACCCCCGCCAACGCCTCCACGGTGCTTTCCGAGATCCTCGGCGAGCTGCGCCGCTTCGTGGACGGCGGCCTGACGGACAAGGAGTTCAAAAGCGCCAAAGCCCAGCTCCGCGGCGGCTTCCTGCTGGGGCTGGAGAGCTCCAGCGGCCGCATGCAGGCCCTGGGCCGGGGGCTGTTGCTCCTGGGCCGCACGCGCACGCAGGAGGAGACGCTCGCGCGCATCGACGCCGTCACCCCCGATGCGGTCATGGACCTGGCGCGCCGCCTGCTGACCGCCTCCCCCAGCGCCGCCGTGGTGGGCCGCGGCGCGCAGACGCTGATTGCGCAGATCGGAGGGCAGGCACATGGATAAGCTCGAACACATCTTTGAACTGCAAAAGGGCTTTCAGGACAAGCTCAAGCGCGAGCGCGGCCTTTCGGACATCCCCATGGAAACCTGGCTGCAAAAGCAGACGCTGGCCATGATCTCCGAGCTTGCGGAGCTTCTGGAGGAGGTCAACTTCAAATGGTGGAAAAATCCCCATGAGCTGCGCCCCGAGTGTGTGCGCGAGGAGCTGTCCGACATCCTGCATTTCTTCGTCAGCATGTGCATCGAGGCCGGCATGACCGCCGACGACCTCTATCGTACCTATGTGGGCAAGAACCGCGAGAACCACCTGCGCCAGGACGGCCTGAGCCAAAAGCACGGCTACGAGGTCCACCCCGGCGCATGAAACCGCCCCCTTTGCGGCACACTGGCTGCAAAGGGGGTTTTTCCGATGAGAAAGGCGGCATGGATGGCGCTTCTGCTGGCGGCGGCGATGGCGGCAGGCGGCTGCTCGGTCAGCGCCGAGCCCGCGCCCGCGCCCACCGGCGGGGCAAAGGCGATCGCCTGGCCCGAGAAGAGGCTTGAGAAAAACGAGGACGGCGTGCCCGTTCTGGACGTGTACGTGGTGGCCGACGAGGCGGTGGAGCGCGTGGACGTGGAAACCTACGTGGAGGGCGTGCTCGCCGGGGAGATGAAAAACGACTGGCCCCTGGAGGCGCTCAAGGCGCAGGCGATTCTGGCGCGCACGTTCGTGCTCAAGTTCCTCTCCGACAAGGAGAGCAGGTATGAGGGCGCGGACATCTCCACCGACATCGAGGAGGCGCAGGCCTATGACGCCTCGGCCGTCAACGACCGCATCCGTCAGGCCGTGAGCGAAACCGGGGGCATGGTCTTAAACGCCGGGGGCGAGCTGCCCTACGCCTGGTTTCACGCCCACAGCGGCGGCCTGACCGCGCTGGCCCGCGAGGGGCTGGGCTGGGATGAGGACGAGCCGCCCTACACGCAGATCGTGCCCGGCAACGAGCCGGAGAGCGCGGCGGGGGAGAAGGACGCGCAGATGCTCTCGGAGGCGCAGCACTGGCAGGCGTCCTTCCCGTACGAGGAGGTCGAGGCGGCCTGCGAGACGCTGGGCGTGGAGGTGACGCTGGAGGACGGCGCGAAGCTGACCATCGAGGAGCGGGGCGACAGCGGCCGCGCGGTGCGCCTGGGCCTGAACGGGCAGACAGTGGATGCCTCGGACCTTCGCATCGCGCTGGGGTCCACGAAGATGCGCTCAACCCTCATCACCAGCCTGCGCGCGCAGGAGGGCAAGCTGGTGATGGCGGGCACGGGCTACGGCCACGGCGTGGGCATGAGCCAGTGGGGCGCCTACGGCATGGCGCAGGCGGGCAGCACGGCGGAGGAGATCGTCACGTATTACTTTAAGGATGTGAGCATCGAAAAGCTGTGGTGACGGCGCGGCCGGGCGCGGAGAAGGAGCGGGTGGCATCCCCCGCTCTTTTTTCATCTTCCGGCAGGGTTTCGCCCCCTGCGCGCCGAAACCAGCAGTCAAAACCCATCTGCAAAGGAGCGAATACGCATGATCTGCCTGGAACATGAGGGCGCGCAGCTTCGCGTGGCCGAGCTGGGCGCCGAGGTGCGCGGCTACCGCGGCCCCGACGGAACTGAATACCTCTGGAGCGGCGACCCGATGGTGTGGAAGGGCGTCTCGCCGGTGCTGTTTCCGGCCATCGGCGCGCTCAAGGACGGCGGCGCGGCCATCGAGGGCACGTTCTATCCCGTGCCGCGCCACGGCTTCGCGCGGGAGATGCCCTTTCGCGTCAGCGAGCAGGGGGAGGACTTCGTCACCCTCACCCTGAGCGAAACCGCCGAGACGAAGCGGCTCTATCCCTTCGCCTTCGCCCTGAGCGTGACCCACCGCCTGTGCGCGGACGGGTTCGAGACGCGCTTCACCGTGGAAAACCACACCGGCCGCCCCATGCCCTTCCTCCTCGGCGGTCACCCGGCTTTCGCCTGCCCCGTGGGCGGGGAGGGGCGCTTTGAGGACTACGTGCTGCGCTTTGAAAAGCCCGAGAGCGGCCGCGTGAGCCTGTGCAGCCTCGATACCCACCTCGTGGACCGCGCGGCCCAGGCTCCGCTGGAGGCGGACGGGCGCACGCTGCCGCTGCGCCACGAGGACTACGACCGCATCGACACCTTCATCTTCGACGGCCTCAAAAGCCGCGCCGTGGACCTCGTCCACCGCGACACGGGCCGCGGCATCCGGCTTTCCTTTGACATGCCGGTGCTGGCCGTGTGGACCATGCCGGGCAAGAACGCTCCCTACGTCTGCCTGGAGCCATGGCAGGGCATGCCCGCCCACGCGGACGAAACCGGCCGCTTCGAGGACAAGCCCTACCACATCTCCCTCGGCGTGGGGCATGCGTTCACCTGCGGCTACCGCATGCGCATCCTCTGAGCCGTCCAGACGTCAGACCGCCCCCGCCCGAAAAACGGGCGGGGGCGTTTCGCGTGTCAAAAACCCTCCCAAAGCAGGTTTTACTCCTTGTCCTCGTATCCCAGCGTGCGCAAATCCTCCGGCCGGTTGCGCCAGTCCTCGCGCACCTTGACCCACAGCTGCAAATTCACCCGCATGCCCAGAAGGCCCTCGATGTCCTCGCGCGCCTCCTGCCCGATGCGCCTGAGCATCGCGCCCTGCTTGCCGATAATGATGCCCTTGTGCGCCGCGCGCTCACAGTAGATCGTGGCGTGAATCTCCATCAGGTCGCCGTGGCGCTTCATGGCCAGCATCTCAACGCCGATGCCGTGGGGCACCTCGTCGCGCAGGTGCAGTAGCGCCTTTTCGCGGATCAGCTCGCCGCAGATCAGCCGCTCGGGCTGGTCGGTCACCGCGTCGGGCGGGAAGTACTGCGGGCCTTCGGGCAGATAGCCCACCAGCAGCGCCCTGAGCTGCGCAAGCCCGTCCCCCGTGCGCGCGCTCACCGGCACGATGTCGTCGTACCCCGCGTCCGAAAAGCTCTCCATCAGCGCAAGCAGGCTCTCGCGGGGCATGAGGTCGATCTTGTTGAGCACCAGCGCCTTTTTCACCCTCTGGCCGCTCATCTCCTCCGCGATGGCGCGGTCCTGCCTGCCCACGGCGGTCGCGTCCACCATCACCAGCAGCGCGTCAATGCCGCTGAGGGCGTCGCGGGCGGCCTTGACCATGTATTCGCCCAGGCGGCTGTGCGGGGTGTGCAGGCCCGGCGTGTCCAGAAATACGATCTGGCTGTGCTCGTCCGTGCACACGCCCATGATGCGGTTGCGCGTGGTCTGGGGGCGGCTGGAGACAATGGCGATCTTCTCGCCGATCATGGCGTTCATCAGCGTGCTTTTGCCCACGTTGGGCCGGCCCACGATGGCCACGAATCCCGAATGAAAGGCTGGCATGAATCGTCCTCTTTCCGTATCAGTCCGGCAGGTCCCTGGGACCGAAGCCGTGGGGGAGCAAAGCGGGCAGCGTGGTCTTGTCCACCTCGCCCTCGCCCCAGGTGACCAGCACCCGAAGGGCCGGCGCGAACTCGTTGAGCGCCTGGCGGCACGCGCCGCAGGGGTAGGGCGCGGAGCCGTTTGAGGCGATGGCGATGGCGGTGAAGTCCCGCGCGCCCTCGCTCACGGCCTTGAACAGCGCCGTGCGCTCGGCGCAGTTGGTCAGCCCGAAGCTGGCGTTTTCGATGTTGCAGCCCTGAAACACCCGGCCGTCGGCGCTCAGCAGCGCCGCGCCCACGGCGTAATGGCTGTAGGGGCAGTAGCTGTTTTCCATGGCCAGGCGGGCCAGGGAAAGAAGGTCGTCGTCCGAAACGGGGACGGCTTCCTCCCCGCGGGAAATCCCCGCCATATTGAGCGCCTTTTCCTCCATCGCGCGCATCTCCTTTTGTTCGTCGGGGGTCATGTGGTCGTAGCCCATGAGGTGAAACAGCCCGTGGGCCAGCAGGTAGCACAGCTCGCGCCGCGGGCTGTGACCGTACTCGGCGGCCTGGGCCAGCGCGCGCTCGCGGGAGATGACGATGTCGCCCACGAGGCACGCGCCCAGCTCGGGGTCAAATTCCGCGCGCAGGCGCCTTTCGCAGCTTCTCGCGGTCCGGCCCTGCGGATAGTTGACGGTGGGGAAGCTCAGCACGTCCGTGGCGCGCTCCACGCCGCGCGTGCGGGTATTCAGCGCGCGGATGTCCGCGTTGTCCGTGAGCACCACGTGCACGGCCAGGGGCAGGCGCACGCCCTCGGCGGCCTGGCAGCAGGCCGCCACCAGCGAAAGCGGCGCGTCCGCGGGCGCGGGCACGCGCTGCTCCCATTCGATTCTCATGACGGCTCACCCTCTCCCTCGGGCCGCGTCTCCTCCCCGGCGGGCGACTCCTCCCCGGCGGGCCTCTCCTCCCCGCTGGGCGTCTCATCGCCGGCGGGCTTTTCCTCCTGCGGCTCGATGCGGCGCAGCTCCCGCTCTTCCACCGGGCTTTCCTCCGCCTGCGTCAGCCGGGCCTGGGCGGCCACGTGTGCCGCCGCCGCGGGGCTGATGGCGGGATACTCGATGCGCTCATGGAAGACGCCGTTTAGGACGGTGGCGAACGCCTCGCAGATGCGGGTGATGTCCCGCAGCGTCAACGGTGCGTTGTCCAGCTGCCCGTCGTCGAGCTTGCCGCGCACGAGCTTGGCGATGAAATCCCGGATCGTCTGGGGCGTGGGGTCGGGCATGCTGCGCACGGCGGCCTCGACGGTGTCGGCGAGCATGATGATGGCGCTTTCCTTGCTGTGCGGCCGCCGGCCGTCGTAGCGGAAGTCGGCGATGTCCACGGCCTGGCCGTCGGCCTCCTGCAGCGCCTTGTGGTAGAAGAACATCACCGGCGTGTCGCCGTGGTGCTCGACGATGATGTCCTGAATCTCCTGGGGCAGTCGGTACTGCTGGGCCATGACCAGCCCGTCGCGGGTGTGGGCGGTGACGATGGCGGCGCTCACGTAGGGGTTGGTGTGCTCGTGGGGGTTGTCGCCGATCTGGTTTTCCTTGAAGTACAGGGGCCGCTTGAGCTTGCCGATGTCATGGAAATACGCCCCGGCGCGGGCCAGCAGCGGGTTGCCGCCCACGGCCTCGGCCGCGGCCTCGGCCAGGTTGGCCACGATGATGCTGTGATGGTACGTGCCCGACGCCTCGATGAGCAGGCGGCGCAGCAGGGGATGGTTGGGGTTGCTCAGCTCCAGCAGCTTGGCCGGGGTGGCCAGGTGGAAGGACGCCTCCACCAGCGGGTCCAGGGCGATGCACAGCACCGAGGCCAGCAGCGCGCTGCCTGCGCTCCACAGGGCGTTGGTAAAGACGTCGGCCACGGAGGTGTTGGTCATGAAGCCGATGGTGAGGATGATGACGATGTTGACGATGGCGGTCACGATGCCGCACAGCAGCACCTGCTGGCGGTAGGGTCGCCGGCGAATGATGGCCACGGCCAGGAAGCCGCTGATGAAGGCGGTGAGCAGGAGGTTGACCATGGCCGGGCCGTAGGTGGTATCGCCCCCGGCGATGAGGGCGCTGACCAGCACGCTCATGCTCAGGGCGCCGGCGATGCCGGTGTTGGGCGAGAGGAGGCCGGTGAGCATCATGGCGCTCAGGAGCACCGGGGCCATGTAGGTATGGACGAGCTGGCCCAGGATGCAAAGCCCGAGGGTGACGCACTGGATGAGCATGAGGATGATGAGGCTGCGGGGATTTTGGAGCGTATCGGGATCAAAGAGGTACATGGAGATGAGCAGCACGGCGATGCTGAGCAGCACCAGGAGCGCGGCGCCCACGTACATCATGATATCGACGTTGTCGTCGTCCAGCATGCCCAGGCTGCGCAGCATCTCCAGCTGGTTGGCGGTCACGCGCTCGCGGGCGAGGACGATGTTCTGGCCCTGCTTGTAGATGACCGGCTCCACGGCCGCGCGGGCCTCGTCGCGCAGCTTCTCGGTGGCCTCCTGGTCGATGACCATGTTGGGGCGGATGACCTTGCGCAAAATGGGGGTGACGACGTTCTGGAGCAGGTCGATGTCGGTCTTGTAGCCGATGATCTGCTGGAGGTACTGGATGGACTCGTTGACATAGCCCTCGCGGATGGTGGTGTTGAGGGTGTTTTCCACGGCGGAGGTGATGTTCTCGCTCATGTCGGCCATCTGCTGGTCCGAGGCGCGAAGGAGGGTGTTGAGCTGGTAGTCGGCCAGGCTGAGCTGGGTGAGCAGCGAGCGGGCGTACTCCAGCTCCGCTTCGGCAAAGACGTAGGTGGCCTGGGTCTTGGCGTCCCCGGGGGCAAACTGCTCCAGCACCCGCCGCCCGTACTGCTGCACGGCGTTGGCCTGGGCCAGCACCGAGGCCAGGTCCGCCATGACCTCGTCGGCCACACTGTCCTTGTAGACGTAGGTGGGCTCGACCTGGTTGGCCGCGTTCTCGCGCTGGCGCGCCGTGCTGATCTCGTCCACCACGTCCTTGCTGGCGGTGATGGTGGTGGGCGCGATGTCGCCCACCTTGAGATCATAGCGCTGGGGCGTGATGGCGACCATGAACAGGATGCACAGAATCACCGCGCCCGCCAGCACTACGTAGGCGCACTGGGCCGCCCGGGAGCGAAGCGCGTGCCCCACCACCTCCCAGCTCAGCGCCTTTTTTTTGCGGATGGTCCGCTTGCTCTGCATCATTTTCCGCACCCCTTCACGTGCTTTCGTAGGATTCGTAGGCGCGCACGATGGCCTGCACCAGATCGTGGCGCACCACGTCGGATTGGTCCAGCGTGACCATGGCGATCCCCGGCACGTCCCTGAGGACCTCCAGCGCCTGCTTGAGCCCGCTCTGCCGGCCGGCCGGCAGGTCGGTCTGCGTGATGTCGCCCGTCACCACCACGCGGCTGCCCGCGCCAAAGCGGGTCAGAAACATCTTCATCTGCTCGGGCGTGGTGTTCTGCGCCTCGTCCAGGATGATAAAGCTGTCCGAGAGCGTGCGCCCGCGCATGTAGGCCAGCGGGGCCACCTCCAGCGCGCCGCGCTCCTGCAGCCGCTGGTAGCTCTCCGCGCCCATCATCTCATACAGCGCGTCAAAGAGGGGGCGCAGGTAGGGGTCCACCTTCTGGCTCAAATCGCCGGGCAGGAAGCCCAGCTTCTCGCCCGCCTCCACCGCCGGGCGCGTGAGGACGATGCGCTCGACCTCCTTGTTGCGAAGCGCCACCACGGCAAGGGCCATGGCCAGATACGTCTTGCCCGTGCCCGCCGGGCCCACGGCAAAGGTCAGCTTGTTGGAGCGGATGGCGCGCACGTATTCGTACTGTCCCAGCGTCTTGCAACGCACCGGGCGGCCGCGGTGGGTGATGGCCACGACCTCAAAGGCGATGTCGTCCAGCCGCTCCAGCTTGTCCTCCCGGCCGAGCCTTACGGCGTAGCGAAGGGTCGTGCGGTCGATCTGCGCGCCGCGCAGGCTCAGCTCGCACAGCTTTTCCACCACGCGCGCCGCCAGCTCCGCATCCTCCGGCGCGCCCGTGATTTCTAGCTCGGACCCGCGCTGCGAAAGCCCCACCGCCAGCTCCCCCTCCAGCAAGGCGAGGTTGCGGCCGTTGGCCCCAAAGATGGAAAGATAGGCGTCCATGCCCGTCAGGGGGACGCGGAGGGTCGTCGGGGTAAGAGTCAAATGCGCATGCCTCCGTTCACGCCGGACCGTCGCCGGCGATATCCATCAGCCACTCCGCCGTGGCGGTCGCGGCCACTGTATCATCTCCTATCATACAATAATCTACCCATTTGTCAATGATCTCATAGCCGTAGAGCATCGTTTTGAGCCGCTCCAGCGCCGCCTCAGCCGCCTCGGCGCGTACCTGGGCCTCGGGCCGGCGGCGATAGGAGAGGCTGACCTCCGAAAAAACCGTGGTTTTTCGCCATACGGGGAAGAAGCAACCGCCCACGGGGGTGAGGGTGATGGCGAGGTTGGAGGCCAGGTACTGCGGCCCCTCCGGCTCGGTCGGAAGCGAGAACCAGGGCGTGACGATCTGGGAGAGCGCGCATGTTCGGCCCGTCTCCTCGCTGACCACCTCGTCCAGCGGCATCCGGACCGTGTGCGACTGCCAGCAGCGCGCCGTCACCACGCCCCGCGCCGCAACCGGCGTCACCGCGCCGTCCGCCGCTCTCTCCTCGCCCCGGATGAGCACCTGCCCCTGACGCACCGCGTCGCCCGCCTCCACCGCCGCCGTGCCCGCGTACACCCGCACCGCGTCCACGATCCCGTCGCGCACGGCCACCACGTCCCCCGGCTCGGTTGCGGGCAGCTCGGGCATGGGAACCCCCAGGGACACGTCCACCACCAGCGTCACGTTGCTCACATAGGCGTGAAACCATGCCACGTCGGGATAGCGCAGCGTCAGGGCCCGCTCCAGCGCCTCCGCGTCCACCGACGCGCGTGGCGCGCCGGGCACATACCCCGCCTCCCGGAGATAGGACGCGACCTCGACCCGGTACGGCCCCGCGCCGTGTACCTCCACCCGCCAGACGAACTGCGTCAGGACTGCCGCCAGCACCACCGCCAGCACGGCGCCCGCCAGCGCCCCCGGCCGCCGCGCCAGCGCCCCGAGAAACGACGAGAGCTGCGCCGGGCGCGCTTCCAGCACGCGCCAGCCTTTCTCCCCAGCCAGCGCCCGCACCCGCGGCAGGTCCGCCAGGTAGCACATGCAGCGCATGGCGCGCGCGTCCACCCGCCGCGCCGAGAGCAGCGGCACGCCCTCCTTTTGCAGCGCGTTCATCAGCCGCTCCAGGTTCAGGCCGCTCACCGTGAAGCGGCAGGTCAAAAACGGCAGGCGGGGCGCTCTCACGGTCGATCATCCTTTCGGGCGGTAGCAGAGTTTTTCGATCTTGCCAAAGATGACCAGGCCGTCCCGGTCATAGCGCGACAGCGACAGCCGCTCGCCGCTGATGACCAGCAGCCCACAGAGGGTCTTAAGGGCGACCTCGGTTTCGGTGCAGGCGAAGATCCCCTGATGCTGTTCGACGATGAGCTTTTCGTCCCCCAGCAGCACCGAGCGCGGCCAGCCAAAGACGAGCTCCTGCGGTATGTCCGCCTGCCTGAGCTTATCCAGCACGCGGGTCCCCCCTTTTCCAAAGTGCGGTTCGGGGGAGGATATGCGAAAGCAAAAAAAGAAATGCTCTCCGTTTCGGAGAGCACAGCGTGTCGAAAAAGCTCGCCTGCGGCGATCTTTTCCGACAGGCCTCAGGCGCCCGCGCTCCTGGAGGCGGACTTTTTGCCCCGGAGGAAGGGAAGCTGAATCTGCTGCTTGCCGATGACGTCCACAGCCACGGCGATGAGCAGCACCAGGCCCTTGACGACCTGCTGGGCGTTGGAGGAGATGCCCATGATGGACATGCCGTTGTTGAGCACGCCCATGATGAGGGCGCCGATGAGGGCGCCGCCGACGGTGCCAGTGCCGCCGTAGGCGGAGGCGCCGCCGATGAAGCAGCTGGCGATGGCGTCCATCTCAAAACTCTGGCCGGCGACGGGGCTGGCGCTGTTGAGGCGGGCGGCAAAGACCAGGCCGGCCACGGAGGCGATGAAGCCCATGTTGGTGTAGGCGAAGAACATCATCTGCTTGGTGCGCACGCCCGAGAGGCGGGCGGCCTTCATGTTGCCGCCGATGGCGTAGAGGTGGCGGCCGCGGACGGTGCGCTGGGTAAAGAAGCTGTAGACCAGGACCAGCACGGCCAGGATGATGAGGACGGTGGGCACGCCGCGGTACTGGGCGAGGGTGTAGAAGACCCAGAGGACGACGGCGGAGACGACGACCATCTTCACGGCCATGGTGGCGGGGCTTTCGCACTCATAGCCCTTGCGCTTGCGGTTGGCGTTGTTCATCAGTTGCGCCACGCAGAAGACGACCACAGCCAGGACGCCCACGATGATGCACAGGAGGTTGGACTTGCCCCCGAAGAGGGTGAAGGACTCCACCAGGTCGGGCAGGAAGCCGGTGGAGAGCTTCTGGTAGGCGTCGGGGAAGGGGGCGAGGGTGAGGCCGTTGAGGATGAGCAGGGTGATGCCGCGGAAGACCAGCATGCCGCTGAGGGTGGTGATGAAGGGCGGGATGCCGACATAGGCGATCCAGAAGCCCTGCCAGGCGCCCACGGCGATGCCGATGAGCAGGCACAGGCCGATGGAGAGGTAGACGTTCCAGCCCAGCGTGATGATGAAGGTGCCGGCGCACGCGCCGATGAGGGCGACGACGGAGCCGACGGAGAGGTCGATGTTGCCGCCGGTGAGGATACAAAGGAGCATGCCCACGGCGAGGATGACAACGTAGGAATTCTGGTTGATGAGGTTGCCGATGTTCATGGGCTTGAGAATCAGGCCCTTGGTGAGGATGGTGAAAAGAACGATGATGATGACCAGCGCGATCAGCATGCCGAAGCGCTTGAGGTCAACGCCCTTGAAAGCGGATTTTTTGTTCATGCGCCTATCTCCCCTTTGCTGTCCTGCATGATGTAGCTCATGATGGATTCCTGCGAGGCCTCGCTGCGGTCAAGCTCGGCGATCATGCGGCCCTCGTTCATGACGTAGATGCGGTCGCACATGCCCAGGATCTCGGGAAGCTCGGAGGAGACCATCAGCACCGACTTGCCCTGGGCGACCAGGTCGTTGATGATCTCGTAGATCTCATATTTGGCGCCCACGTCCACGCCGCGGGTGGGCTCGTCCATGAGCAGAATGTCCGGCTGGGCGAAAATCCACTTGGCGACGAGCACCTTTTGCTGGTTGCCGCCGGAGAGGTTGCCCACGAGCTGCTCCACGGTGGGGGCCTTGATGCCCAGCTGCTGGCGCAGCTCCTTGGCGCGCATGGTTTCAAGGTCCTTGTCGATGACGCCGTGGCGGCTGATGAAGCCGGGGCGGGCCATGGTGCTGTTATGCTTGATGGAATCTGGCAAAATCAGGCCGTCGCCCTTGCGGTCCTCGGTGACGTAGGCCAGGCCGGCCTCAATGGCATGCGGGATGTCGCGCAGGTGGACGGGCTTTCCGTGGATGAGCAGCTCGCCGGAGATGGAGCTGCCGTAGGCGCGGCCAAAGATGGACATGCACAGCTCCGTGCGGCCCGCGCCCATCAGGCCCGCAATGCCCACGACCTCGCCGGCGCGAAGGGTGAGGGAGACGTTGTCCACCACCTTGCGCTCGGTATAGATGGGGTGGTAGACGGTCCAGTCGCGAACCTCAAGCGACACCTCGCCGATGTGCGGCGTTCGAGGCGGGAAACGGTTGGTCATCTCGCGGCCGACCATGCCCTTGATGATGCGCTCCTCGCTGATGTCGTCCTTTTGCTCAAGGGTCTCTATGGTATGGCCGTCGCGGATGACGGTGATCTTGTCGGCGCAGTAGCTGATCTCGTTGAGCTTGTGGGAGATGATGATGCTGGAGATGCCCTCCTTTTTAAAGGAGAGGAGCAGGTCCAGAAGCTTTTTGGCGTCGCTTTCGTTGAGCGAGGAGGTCGGCTCGTCGAGGATGAGGAGCTTGACGTTCTTGGCCAGGGCCTTGGCGATCTCCACCAGCTGCTGCTTGCCCACGCCGATGTCCTTAATCAGCGTACGCGGGTTTTCGTGAAGGCCGACCATGGCCATGTAACGGGCTGACTTCTGATACGTCTCGTCCCAGTTGATGACGCCGCCCCGGGCGCACTCGTTGCCCAGGAACATGTTTTCGGCGATGCTCAGATAGGGCACCAGCGCCAGCTCCTGATGGATGATGACGATGCCCACGCGCTCGCTGTCCTTGATGGTTTTGAAGCGGCAGGGATGGCCCTGGTAGATGATCTCGCCTTCGTAGGAGCCGTAGGGATAGATGCCGCTCAAGACGTTCATCAGCGTGGACTTGCCCGCGCCGTTCTCGCCGCACAGGGCGTGGATCTCGCCCTCCTCGACCTCGATATTGACGCGGTCCAGCGCCTTGACGCCCGGAAATTCCTTGGTGATGTCCTTCATTTTGAGGATGATGTTGCCCAAAAGACACGCCTCCCAACACGGATAGAGCCTTTCCCCGGGGAAAGGCCGGCGGCCGTTTCAAACAGGGGGACGAACGCATCCGTCCGTCCCCCTGGAAACGCCCGCGGGCGGTTTACTCGGCCAGGTCGGCCTCGGTGTAGTAGCCGCTGTCGATGAGCAGCTCCTTGTAGTTGCTGGCGTCGGCGAAGACGGGCGTGCAGTTGTAGGAGGGAACCTCCATTACGCCGTTGTCATAGGTCGCGTTGGTCTCAGGGGTGTTGCCGGCGAGGATGTCGGCCACCATCTTCATGGTCTGGTCGGCCAGGGTGCGGGTGTCCTTGAAGACGGACATCGCCTGCAGGCCGCTAATCATGTTCTTGGTGTTGGGGATGTCGCAGTCCTGGCCGGTGATGACGGGGATGTTCTCGGCGGTGAAGCCGAAGCTGACCAGGCTGTTGGTCACGCCCAGGGCGGTGGAGTCGTTGGAGCACAGGCAGATGTCCAGGGTGGTGCCGCCGGTGAGGGCGTCGGGATAGTAGGCGCTGAGGATGTTGTCCATGCGGGCCTGGGCGGTCTCGCTCTTCCAGGCGGGGGTGGCGACGGTCTCAAAGTCCACCTGGCCGGAGGTGACGACCAGCTTGCCGGCGTCGATGTAGGGCTTGAGGGTGTCATAGGCGCCGGAGAAGAACAGGCCGGCGTTGTTGTCGTCGGGGGAGCCGCCGGTGAACTCGATGGTGAAGGGGCCTTCCGCGTTCTCAAGATCGAAGCGGTCCACGATGTACTGGCCCTGGATCACGCCCACGCCGTAGTTGTCGAACGTGGTGTAGTAGTCGACGTTCTTGGTGCCGGTCAGCAGACGGTCATAGGCGATGACGGGGATGCCGTTGTCCTTGGCGGTCTGAAGCACCGTGTCCAGCGCGCCGCCGTCGATGGAGGCGACCACCAGCACCTCGGCGCCGCCCAGGATCATGTTCTCGATCTGGGACACCTGGGTGGCCACATCGTTGTTGGCGTATTGAAGGTCGACCTCGTAGCCGGCCGCCTCAAGCTGCGCCTTCATGTTCGCGCCGTCCTGGTTCCAGCGCTGCAGGCTCTGGGTGGGCATGGCCACGCCGACCTTCTGCGCGGCAAACGCGGAGCCGGCGGTGAGCAGCAGGGCGAGGGCCAATACGGTGGCAAGCATCTTTTTCATACGGATCCACTCTCCTTTATCTTTTTGCCTCTCGTGAGAGGCTGGAGGAACAGGGGGATGTGCACGTGCACATTTATCTCAAAGAACAAAACCGCCGTCGGTCTTCCTGGGGTATGGCGGGGTGTTGTTCACGAGCACATTTGGACGTAACAATCAGGTCAGTTTTATACTAGCGAAATTTTTGTGCCTTGTCAATACGTTTTTTTGTTTTTTTTCGGTTGAATTGCTCAATATACGCCATCTGGTGTATGTTTCCTATATGATGGTTGACAGGCGGGGGGAGGGCGGGTAAGATATAGGCAGCAAACGGCGGGGAGGGACGTTCCGTGCCCACGATGAAGGAGATTGCGCGCATCTGCGGCGTGAGCCGGGGAACGGTGGACCGCGTGGTCAACAACCGCGGCAAGGTCAAGCCGGAGACGGAAAAGCGCATCCTGGAGACGATCCGGCAGATGGGCTACACCAAGAGCATTCTGGGTCGGGCGCTGAGCGTCAAGCGCTTTGCGCCCGTCATCGCCATCCTCATGTGCAGCGAGGGAAACCCGTTTTTTGACGACGTGTTCGCGGGCTTTGACCGCGCCGAGAGCGAGCTGAGGCAGTACGACGCCACGGTCATCCGCCGCACCATGCGCGGGCACGACGTCCACACCCAGCTGGAGTTGATCGACAGCCTGCCCCCCAGCATCAGCGCCCTGGTCATCCAGCCCATCAACGACCCCAAGATCGAGCAGCGCATCGCCGCCCTGCGCGATCGCGGCGTGCCCACCGTCACCGTCAATACCGACCTGGCCCACAGCAGCCGCTGCTGCTACGTCGGCAGCGACTACGAAAGCGGCGGCGCCACCGCCGCGGCGCTGCTGGAGCTGGTTACCCAGGGGCGCGGGCAGGTGGGCGTCATCGGCGGCGTGCCCACGCTCATGGGCCACGTGGCCAGGCTGGAGGGCTTTTGCAAGCGCCTGAGCCAGTGCCCCGGCCTGCCCATCGTGGACACGCGCAACAGCATGGACGACCCCATGCTCGCCTACGGCGAGACGCGCGCCATGCTCGCCGCCCACCCTGGCATCGACGCCATGTTCGTCGTCGCCGCCGGCTGCAACGAGGTCTGCCGCGGCATCATCGACGCCGGGCGCGAGGGCACCATCCGCGTCGTGGCCTACGACGACGTGCCCACCACCCGCGAGATGATGCGCCGGGGCATCATCAAGGCCGTCGTCTGCCAGCAGCCCTTCGAGCAGGGCTACCGCGCCCTGCGCGCCGCCTTCGACATGATCCTCTCGGGCGAGATGCTCACCGACGAGCGCATCATCATGGAAAACCAGATCAAGATCCGCGAAAACATCCTCTGACCGCACCCACTTTTGAGCATTGACAAGCGCGGAAAAATCAGGTATGCTTGTTGCAGATCAAAAATGTGCCCGTGCACAAATACCACCCTCGCTGAAAGGATGAGCGTCATGGACTATTTGCTTGGCGTGGATCTGGGAACTTCCGGCACCAAGACGGTGCTGTTTGACACGGAGGGCCGCGAGGTGGCCAGCCAGACGGTGGAGTACCCACTCTACCAGCCGCGCAACGGCTGGGCGGAGCAGGACCCGGAGGACTGGTGGAACGCGGCGGCCGCGACCATTCGCGGCGTGCTTGAGAAAAGCGGGGTTAACCCCGGAGACGTCAGGGGCCTGGGCATCAGCGGGCAGATGCACGGGCTGGTGCTGACCGACGCGCAGGGCAATCCCCTGGGGCGCTCGCTGATCTGGTGCGACGGCCGCACGCAGCGCGAGTGTGAGGAAATCACGCAGGCCGTGGGCGAAAAGCGGCTGATCGAGATCTCGGCCAACCCGGCGCTCACGGGCTTCACCGCCGGCAAGATCCTCTGGGTCCGGCGGCATGAGCCGGAGCTGTTCAAGCGGGCCCGCTGGGCGCTGCTTCCCAAGGACTACGTGCGCATGCGCCTCACGGGCGTGTTTGCCCAGGAGATCAGCGATGCCAGCGGCACCAACCTCCTGGACGTGCCCGCCCGCAGGTGGTCGGCGGAGATCATGGAGAAGCTGGAGCTTAGCATGGCCCTCTTGCCCCCGCTGGTGGAGAGCTGCGAGGCGGCGGGAACCATCACCCCCGAGGCGGCCGCCCTGACGGGGCTTCGCGCGGGTACGGTCGTGGCCGGCGGCGCGGGCGACAACATGGCCGCCGCCATCGGCACCGGCGTGGCAAGCAGCGGCAAGGCCTTCACCACCATCGGCACCAGCGGCGTGGTCTTTGCCCACTCCGACACCGTCAGCATCGACCCCCAGGGCCGCGTGCACACCTTCTGCGCCGCCGTGCCCGGGGCGTATACGAACATGAGCTGCACGCTGGCGGCGGGGCTGTCGCTTCGCTGGTACCGCGACCAGTTCTGCCAGGCCGAGTGCCAGGCCGCCCGCGAGATGGACACTGACGCCTATGTGCTGATGAACCAGGAGGCGGCCCAAAGCCCCATCGGCGCCAACCGCCTGCTGTTCTTGCCCTACCTGATGGGCGAGCGTAGCCCGCTTCTGGATGCGGACGCCCGCGGCGCCTTCATCGGCCTGAGCGCCATTCACACCCGCCGCGACCTGCTGCGCGCCGTGATGGAGGGCGTGATGTACTCCCAGCGGCAGAACCTGGACATCCTGCGCGGCATGGGCGTAACGCCTCGGAGCATGCTGGCCTGCGGCGGCGGCGCGCGCAGCCCCTTCTGGCGGCAGATGATGGCCGACGTGTTCGGCATGCCCGTGATGACCGTGCAAAACGCCGAGAGCCCGGCGCTGGGCGCGGCGATTCTGGCCGGCGTCGCGGCGGGGGTGTTTGCCGACGTGCCCGGCGCGTGCGCCTCGCTGGTGCGCCAGGGCGAGCCGGTGATGCCCGATCAGGAGCGCTCGGCCGCCTACGAACCGTTCTACCGGCTCTACGAGAGCCTCTACCCCGCACTCAAACCCGCCTGCGGACGGCTGGCCGCCCTGTAAGGCATACGGAAGGAGAGACAACCCGATGGAGATCCTGTCTGTTTTTGACCCGGCCTTCAGGTCCTACGGCCGCGTGGCGAAAGGCTACGCGGTGGAGGGGCTTTTGGAGGCGCTCCGGGAGACGCCCTGCCCCGAGGGCGTGGTCTACGTGCCCCGCGAGGAGGGGCTGCACGCGGCGCGGGGCGCCGAGGCGGTGGGGGAGGCGGCCTTCGGCGGCATGCCCTTCCAGCTGGGCTACTGCAACGGCCACAACACCCGCCTCAACTGCCTGGAGTACCACCGCGACAGCGAGTTCAACCTGGGGACGGAGGACTTCATCCTCCTTCTGGCCCGGCTTGAGGACATGGAGGACGGCGTTCTGGACACCGCCAAGGTGCGCGCCTTCCGCGTGCCCGCGGGCGTGCTGGTGGAGGTCTACGCCACCACCCTGCACTACGCCCCATGCCATGCGGACCCGGCCAGGGGCTTTCGCGTGATGGTGGCGCTGCCCGCCGGCACAAACACCCCCTACCGCCGCGAGGGCGACCCCGATCCCCTGGACCGCCAGCTCTGGGCGCGCAACAAATGGCTCATCGCCCATCCCGACAGCGCCGAGGCCGCCAGGGGCGCCGTGGTGGGCCTCAGAGGCGTCAACATCGACATCGCGCAGGACCTGTGATCCCATAGATGAAAAAGGAGCGTGGAAACCATGATTGAGAACATCCCCGTCGTCAAGGCCGGCATCATCGCCGTCAGCCGTGACTGCTTCCCCATCGCGCTGAGCCAGGCGCGCCGCGCCGCCATCGTCAAGGCCTACCGCGGCGAGCTCTACGAGTGCCCCGTCACGGTGGAAAACGAGGCCGACATGCTGCGCGCCGTGGAGGACGTGCGCGCCGCCGGGTGCAACGCGCTGGTGGTGTTCCTGGGCAACTTCGGCCCCGAGACGCCCGAAACCCTTATCGCCAGGTACTTTGACGGCCCCTGCATGTTCGTGGCCGCCGCCGAGGGCGACGGCGACATGATTAACGGCCGCGGCGACGCCTACTGCGGCATGCTCAACTGCTCCTACAACCTGGGCATGCGCCACCTCGCCGGCTACATCCCCGAGGACCCCGTGGGCACCGCCGAGGAGCTGGCCAAGCGCATCGCCGAGTTCATCCCCGTCGCCCGCGCCGTCATCGGCGTCAAGAACCTCAAGATCATCACCTTCGGCCCCCGTCCCCAGGACTTCTTCGCCTGCAACGCCCCCATCCGCGGCCTCTACGAGCTGGGCGTGGAGATCGAGGAAAACAGCGAGCTGGACCTGCTGGTCTCCTTCAAGGAGCATGAGGGCGACCCGCGCATCGACGAGGTGTGCAGCCAGATGGCTGCCGAGATGGGCGAGGGCGCCTATTACGCCGACCTCAACCGCCGCATGGCGCAGTTTGAGCTGACGCTTCTGGACTGGGCCGAGAACCACAAGGGCTCGCGCAAGTACGTGGCCTTCGCCGACAAGTGCTGGCCCGCCTTCCCCAGCCAGTTCGGCTTTGAGCCCTGCTACGTCAACTCCCGCCTCGTCAGCCGCGGCATCCCCGTGGCCTGCGAGGTCGACATCTACGGCGCGCTCAGCGAGTACATCGGCCTGTGCGTCAGCGCCGACGCCGTCACCCTCCTGGACATCAACAACACCGTCCCCGCCTACATCTATGACGAGGGCATCAAGGGCAAGTACGACTACCGGCTCAGCGACACCTTCATGGGCTTCCACTGCGGCAACACCCCCGAGTGCAAGCTCTGCTCCGACCGCGCCGTCAAGTACCAGCTCATCCAGCACCGTCTGCTTGAGCCCGAGGGCAGCGAGCCCGACTTCACCCGCGGCACCCTCGAGGGCGACATCGCCCCCGGCGACATCACCTTCTACCGTCTCCAGTGCGACAGCGAGGGCGTCCTGCGCGCCTACATCGCCGAGGGCGAGATCCTCGACGTGCGCACCCGCAGCTTCGGCGGCATCGGCATCTTCGCCATCCCCGAGATGGGCCGCTTCTACCGTCACGTGCTCGTGGGCAAGCACTACCCCCACCACGGGGCCGTGGCCTTCAGCCACGTGGGCGCGGCGCTGTTTGAGGTCTTCAAGTTCCTGGGCGTCAAAGACATCGCCTACAACCAGCCGGCCTCTTTGCCCTACCCCACGGAAAACCCGTTCATCAAGCGCTGAGACACGCTGAAAAGGGACGGATGCTTTTGCGTCCGTCCCTTCGGCGTGTCGAAAAAGCTCGCCTGCGGCGATCTTTTCCGCCAGGACACGTTTCCCCTGCGCCTGCGGCGCGGCCGGGGAAACGCGCAGGGAAACCTTGCTGCGCAAGGCTTCCGAATCCACCGCACATGTCGCTGGATTCGGA
>CAUDEL010000014.1:0-52331 GCA_958448555.1 uncultured Eubacteriales bacterium
AGGCCGCCGAGGCTGAGCAGCATCAGCGAAAGCCACAGGCCCGTATGGCTGCCGTCGCCGGTCTGCGGCGGGGTGGCCAGCCGCCGCCTCGCTCACCCGCAGGGTGAACCGCGGGCTGCGGGCCTCGCCGTAGGGGTTGGCCGCCTCGCAGTAGTAGGTGTAGCCGTCGTTGTCGAGGGTGACGGCGCTGGTGGTGTAGGTCATGTCCGTCGCGCCGGAGAGCTTCACGTAGCCCGCGCCGTCGTTTCGGTTCACGTACCACTGGCAGACCGTCGCGTTCGTGGCGGCGGCGGTCAGCGTGGCCCGCTCGCCGGGCCGCACGGCGACCTCCTGCGGGCCGTCCGGCAAAGTGAACACCGGCGCGCTGCCGGGAATGGCCGTCCACTTCGCCCAATAGGTCTTGTCCCCCGTGTCCGTGCCCGTGATGACCGTGACGCGGCTGCCGCTCAGGGCCTCGTTGTCATACCAGCCGCCGAAGGTGTAGCCGTCGCGGGTCACGTCCGTGGGCAGCTTCGCGCCCTCGCCGTAGACGTAGCCGGTCACGTTTCCCTCGTTGACCGTGCCGCCGTTTGTGTTCAGCGTCACCTTGTAGTCGGCGGCCTTCCAGTGCGCATAGAGGGTCGCATCGGCGGAGAATTTTGAAAGCCCCGGAATGGCTTGATTGCCGCCGTCAGGCGCGGTATACCAGCCCTGAAACGCATAGCCCTCTCGGACGGGATTGGGGATGCTCTCGGGCAGGAAGCCGCCGTTCACCGTCGTGACCGACGTGGGGGTTACGGCGCCGCCGTTTGCGTCGAGGGTCACGGTGTACTCGGCCTGCTTGAAGTACGCTTTGATCTCCACGGCGCTGCCGGGCATGGTGAAGGTGTTGTCCGAAGCAATGGTCACGGTAGCGGGGCTTACCTCCCAGCGGTCAAAGACGTACCCGGGGTTCGGCGTGGCGGTGAGGGTGACGGTGTCGCCCTTCGCCGCCGAAGCGGGATTGGCCATGGCCGTGCCGTTTCCGTCGTCTGTGACCGTCACGGAGTATTGCTGCATCTTGAGGGAGAAGAAGGTGGCGGGGGTTTGGCCGCCCGATTCCATGATGGTAGCACCCATACTAGGAGCATTAAAAACCTTCTTATTGTCTTGCAGTTCGCAGCCCTCCGCCAACTCAAGACTGCCGCCTAATACGAACAGCGCTATATCGGAATTCGAACAGTTCAGCGAGCCGCCGCCCGTCAGGGTCAGGCTGGCTTCCTGAACCGCAATCCCGTAATCCATACTCTCCAGCCCGGTCAAGTTATTCTCCCCGTTCAGCACCAGCGTCACGGCTTTTCCCGGGGCGTCGATAATAATGCCGGCCATATTGATTTTCCCAGACACATGATTCCGCGTGAAATCGGTCAGTTTCAGCGTGCAGGTCTCGCTGTTCCAGTTGAACCCTTCGTCCGACACGTCGCTTCCGTCGGTCAGGTAGATGGATGCGCCTTTGCGCAAGTCGCCATTGGTATCATACGCCTTTGTACCCACGAGGATGAGGCCATTGCCGGTGGCACCCAGCGCCTCGACCTCCTCCTGCGTGGTGTTGCCCGGGAGAACGAGCATGCCGTTTACCTCTATAACTCCGCCGCAGGAAATGCAGTCCCTGACAACAAGGCTGCTTCCAACATAGATTTCCCCGCACTCCAGGCTTCCCACCGTGATGCCGTTGCCATGGACGTTCACCTTGCCGGTAGCGGAGAGCAGCCCCGCGCAGTTGATCCGGCCATTGCCGCTCGTCTCCACCTTGCCTTCCACCTTAATGGACGGCGCGGTCAATGAAGCGTAATAATTTAGATAAATCCCCTTGTTCGACCTGAATGGAAGCGTATACGTCACTTCCTTATTATCATCAACATACTCAAGCCACCACTTGTCGCCCTTATCCTCCCATCCATCCGCCGCGTTGGGCTCGGCGTACTCCTCCGCTAAGGCGGACGGCAGGCAGGCTGTCAGACACAGCGCCAGCAGCAGCGCCACGAGGCGCCCTCCCCATCCCGCTCGCTTCCCTTTTTCCATCGTCTCCACTGTCCTTTCGCTGTTGCTGTTTCCACGCACGACAAAAAGGGCGCCCCCCGCTTTCCTCAGAAAGCAGGGCGCACCCTTTGACCGCTTTTCCCCGGGGTTTCCCTCAAAACGGGCAGACCTATCCCTTGCTTGCTTGCTTGCGAAAGCGTAGCCTGCGAAAGCGTAGCCTGCGCCGGTCATGCCTGTCAAGCCCCCTGTTTCTGAATACCTCCTTATTCTACCACGGGCCGCGCCGCCGGTCAGATGTTTTTCGGGCCGGAGAGGGGCGCTAACGCGGCGTTAAGATTTTTCCTTTTTCATCCGGCGTATGGGCTTTCCGGCCCGGATGTGGTATACTGATTTTGTTTATGCATACGAAAGGATGTGCTTGCATTGCAGGAACCCCCCCGTCAAAGCCCCCTGCTGGGCATTCTCAAGGGCGCCGTCATCGCCATCGGCGCGCTGCTTCCGGGCATCAGCGGCGGCGCGCTGTGCGTCATCATGGGCATCTACAAGCCGATGATGGCCCTTCTGGCCGATCCCATCCACCAGTTCAAAAAGCAGATCGGCTTCTTCTGGCCCATCGCAATCGGCATGCTGGTGGGGACGCTGGGCATTTCCAGGCTCCTGGGCGACTTTCTGGAGCGGTCCGAAACGGCGGCCATCTTCCTCTTTATCGGCCTGATCGTGGGCACGCTGCCAAGCCTGCTTCGCGAGGCGCGGCAGCAGGGCGTGGCCCGCGGCTCGACGGCCGCGCTGGTGATTGCGCTGCTGGTGATGCTCGCCTGGATGATTCCCATGTCGCTGGGCGGTCAGGCCAATGTGGTCCCCAGCCTGGGCTGGTGGTGCCTGTGCGGCGTTTTGTGGGGCCTTGGCATCATCGTGCCGGGCATGAGCCCCTCAAACATCTTCTTTTTCCTGGGGCTGGCCACGCCCATGTACGCCTCCATCGGCGCGTTGGACCTGGGCGTGATTCTGCCCATGGGCGTGTGCCTGCTGCTCACGGTGGTGCTGCTCTCGCGCGGCGTGGGCTACTGCCTCAAGCGCTGGTACTCGCTGTTCATGCACGCGGTGGTGGGCGTGGTGCTGGCCTCCACGGTGGTGATCCTGCCGCCGGTCAAGCTGCTGATCTCGCCCGGCTACACCTTCGCCATGGGCGCGGGCGACTGGCTGGTGTACGCGGCCTGCTTCGCGGCGGGCGCGGCGCTGGCCTGGGCGCTTGGGAAGGTGCAGGGGAAGGAATGATCGTTTGAAACCAAAGAGGCCCCGGAGCGGCATGCTCAGGGGCCTTGCTGTTTGGGTTGGGCTGCGCTTATTTCAGCAGCTTCTGCGCCTCGGCGGTCAGGTGCTCAAGCAGCGCCTGCGCCTTGGCCTGATCGCGGTCGTTGACGTTGACGTAGAGCTTGATCTTGGGCTCGGTGCCGCTGGGGCGCACGCACACGAAGTGCCCGCCCTCCATGGCGAAGTAGAGCACGTCGCTCTCCGGGTAGTCCAGCTTGGTCACCTTGCCACTGGCCACGTCGGTTTCCGTGCCGGCCATGATGTCCAGCACGCGGGCCACCTTCACGCCGCCGATCTCGGCGGGCGGGTTTTTGCGGATGCGGGCCATGATGTCCGCCATCACCTTGAGGCCGTCGATGCCCGGCAGGGTGGTGGACTCCACATGCTCCAGATAGTAGCCGTAGCGCTCGAAGATTTCGGCCATCACGTCGCAGAGGGTCTTGCCCTGGGTGCTGTAGTAGCAGGCGGCCTCGGCGATGAGCAAGGAGGCGTTCACGCCGTCCTTGTCGCGCACGAAGGTGCTGGAGAGGAAGCCGTAGCTCTCCTCAAAGCCGAACAGGAAGGTATGGCTGCCGGTGTCCTGGAACTGCTGAATCTTCTCGCCGATGAACTTGAAGCCCGTCAGCGTGTCGAACAGCGCCACGCCGAAGTCCTTGCAGATGGCGCGCGCCAGCTCGGTGGAGACGATGCTCTTGACCGCCGCGCCGTTCTGAGGCAGCTTGCCCTGCGCCTTCTTGCAGCTGAGGATGTAGTAGAGCATCAGGCAGCCGATCTGGTTGCCGGTCAACAGGCGGAAGCTGCCGTCCTTCTCGCGCACGGCCACGCCCAGGCGGTCGCAGTCCGGGTCGGTGCCGAAGATGGCGTCCGCGCCGACCTCGTTGGCCAGCTTGATCGCCAGCGTGAAGGCGGCGGGGTCCTCGGGGTTGGGCACGCGGACGGTGGAGAAGTTGGGGTCGGGGGCCTCCTGCTCCTTGACCACGCTCACGTTGGTGATGCCGATCTCGCGCAGGATGCGGCGCACGGGCACGTTGCCGCTGCCGTGGATGGGGGTATAGACGATCTTGAGGTTCTTGCCCGCCTCGGCGACGATCTCGGGGTTGATGGAGAGGGTCTTGACGTTGGCGATGTAGTCGTCGTCCACCTCTTTGTCGCCGATGATGCTGAGCAGCCCGGCGGCCTTGGCGGCCTCCTCATCCATGCGTTTGGGGGCGGTGAAGCTGAGCGCGTTGATCTTTTCCGTCACGGCGGACGCGGCCTCCGGGCCCAGCTGCGCGCCGTCCTCGCCGTAGACCTTGTAGCCGTTGTACTGGGGCGGGTTGTGGCTGGCGGTGATGACCACGCCAGCCGCGGCGCTCAGGTGCCTCACGCCGAAGGAGAGCAGCGCCACGGGCCTCAGCGCGTCAAACAGGTAGGTTTTCACGCCGTTGGCGCACAGCACCAGCGCGGTTTCCTTGGCAAACTTGGCGCTCATGCGGCGGCTGTCATAGGCGATGACCACGCCGCGCTGCTTCTCCGCGTCGCTGAGATAGTCCGCCAGCCCCTGCGTGGCGCGGCGCACGGTATAGACGTTCATGCGGTTCATGCCGGCGCCCAGCACGCCGCGCATGCCCGCGGTGCCGAAGCTGAGGTTCTTATAGAAGCGGTCCTCGATCTCCTTTTCGTCCTGCGCGATCGCCTGAAGGTCGGCAACGGTCGCTTCGTCCTCGGCAAAGTCACGGAGCCACGCCTCATAATTTTCACGATAGCCCATGGAAAAGCACCTCTCCTTATGATCTTTTTCCAGCCGGTGGAATTTCGCATCTCTCATTATAAAGGATTTTCCAGCGGTTTGCAAACAATTTGACCGGCATATGAGAAAAAACCGCGGGACATGCTAGCCCCGAGGGAGGGAGCGCGCATGATCCGCATGCAGGGCATCGTCAAGACCTATCCGGGCAAGGGCGCTCAGGCGCCGCTTGAGGTGCTGCGCGGGGTGGACCTGCGCATCCGCCCCGGCGAATACGTGGCCTTTGTGGGGGCCAGCGGCTCGGGCAAGAGCACGCTGATGCACATCCTGGGCTGTCTGGACACGCCTACCGATGGCCGCTACGTGCTCGACGGCGAGGACGTGAGCCGGCTGGACGCCGGGGCGCTGTGCCGTGTGCGCAGGGAGAAGATCGGCTTTGTCTTTCAGGGCTATCAGCTCCTCAGCAAGCTCACGGCCGCGGACAACGTGGCCTTTCCGCTCATGCTGCGCGGCATCCCGGAGGCCGAGCGGGCGCGCCGGGCCGAGGAAGCCCTTTCGCGCGTCGGGCTGGCCGGCCGGGGGCAGAGCCGCCCCTGCGAGCTCAGCGGCGGCCAGCAACAGCGCGTGGCCATGGCCCGGGCGCTGTGCTATTCGCCCAGGCTGCTTTTGCTCGACGAGCCCACGGGCGCCCTGGACGTGGACAGCCGAAACGGGCTGCTGGATCTGTTTGACCGGCTGCATCAGGGCGGGCACACGCTGGTGCTCATCACCCATGACCCCTTCGTGGCCGCACGCGCGGACCGGCGCTACCGCGTTGAAAACGGGCTCGTGCGCGAAGGCTGATTTACCACAGGAGCCGCCCGTCCCGATGGTCGATCTCCACCGAGGAGGCCAGGTTGTCGGCGTGGTCGGCGATGCGTTCCAGGTTGTTGAGCATATCCAGATAGAGCATGCCGTTTCGCGGCGTGCACTTTTTGTTCTTCACGCGCTCCACATGATGGTCCGCCAGCGTTTCGCTCAGCTTGTCCACCTGGCTCTCCAGCTCGATCACCTCGCCGATGATCTCGACGTCCGTGATCTGCTCCTTCACGATGTGGATGCTCTTGTCCAGCATCGCCGTCACGATGCCGCCCAGCTCCTCGATCTCCCGCTCGGCCTTGCCGGAGAAACGGAGCTTCTCCTTTTTGCGGGCCGAGCCGATCTCGACGATGTTCATGCTGTGGTCGCCGATGCGCTCCAGGTCATTGACCACGTGGAACAGCGAGCCCGCTAGGCGGATATCGCCCTCGCGCAGGCTCAGGCCCTTGAGCTCGATGAGGTTCTTGGTGATCTCGGCGTTGAGATAGTCGATGACCTCCTCGCGGTTGGTAAATTCCTCCACGGGCAGGTCCTTGGGCGCAAAATAGTACTGCACGGCGAAGCGGTAGTTGGCCGTGACGATGTCGGCCATGCGCTGCACCTCCCGGAACAGCTGCTGCACGGCCACGGGCGGCGTGGAGAAAAGGCGCGTGTCGAAATACTCCAGCCGCATCGGCTCGCCCTGCTTGTCCTCCCCGCGCACCACCAGGCACGCCAGCTTCTCCAGAAGGCCGCTGAGAGGCAGCAGCAGGACCGTGGTGACGACGTTAAAGATGATGTGCGCAAAGGCGATCTGAAGCCGGAGGTTCTCCCCCGCCAGCTCCTGGATCCACGTGGCCAGGGGCAGCAGCAGCGCCACGGCGATAAAGGCCGCCGCGCCGATGACGTTAAAGAGCAAATGCACCACCGCCGCGCGCTTGGCCGTGCGGTTGGCGCCCACGCTGGCCAGCAGCGCGGTCACGCAGGTGCCGATGTTCTGTCCGAAAAGAATGAACAGCGACGCCTGCAGGCTGATCGCCCCCGTGCCCGCCAGCGCCTGCAAAATACCCACGCTGGCCGAGCTGCTCTGCAAAAGCGCCGTCACGCCCGCGCCCACCAGCACGCCCACAAAGGGGTTCTTGGCCATCTCCATCATGTCGCGGAAGCCCTGCCAGTCACGAAGTGGCTCCATCGCCTCCGTCATGGCGTCCATGCCCACAAACAGGATGCCCAGCCCCATCATGATCTGCCCGAAGAGCTTGAAGCTGGAGCGGTTCCCCGCCAGCTGGCAGATCGCGCCAACGGCCGTGAAGAGGATGCCAAAGTTGAGCTTGACCGAGAGCATCAGCGAGGTCACGGTCGTTCCGATGTTGGCGCCCATGATGACGCCGATGGCCTTGCTCAGGGACAGAAGCCCCGCGTTGACAAAGCCCACCACCATCACCGTGGTGGCGCTGGAGGACTGGATCACCGCCGTGACCAGCAGGCCCACCAGCACGGCTGTGAACTTGTTGCGGGTGAGGGCCTCCAAAAGGCGCTTCATCCTGCTTCCCGCGGCCTGCTCCAGGCCGTCTCCCATCGTCTTGATGCCAAAGAGAAACAGGCCCAGGCCGCCCAGCAGCGAAAATACCGTCATGACATCCATGCGCAACTTCCTCCTGTGCATGCATGCGCACCCCTGTGGCGCGCATCCCGATTCCTTCCCATTTTACTACGAGAAACAGCATACCATACCGACGGGCTCACTGTAAATAGAATTCGTCGAATGATACACTTTTTAAAGCGTATATGTCGTTTCTGACCCCTCGCACACACAAATGGCGCTTGTTTTTTTGGAAAATCCGGGCTATAATGTGGGCGTTGCATCCGGGTCTGTGGTTGCAAGCCGATGCCAGACGCGGGCAAAGCGGTCCACGTAAGCCGGGCAAGGCCCCGGTGAGCATGGCGCGTTCTAGGTGTAAGTCCGACCGCCGTCCATGCGGCGAGAGAGGGCGAGTAGGGCGCGGAAGCGATGAGCAGACCCTCCCGTCGGCGAGTGTGGGGTCAAAGACCAGGTCAGCCGGATGCACAACATCATTGGATCGGAGGATACCCTATCATGTACGAAGACAAGACGCTGGTTTGCCGCGACTGCGGCGCTGAATTCGTGTTTACCGCTGGCGAGCAGGAGTTCTACGCCGAGAAGGGCTTCCAGAACGAGCCCACCCGCTGCAAGGAATGTCGTGCTGCCCGCAAGGCGAACCGCGCTTCCGCTCCCCGCGAGATGTACGAGACGACCTGTGCCGCCTGCGGCGCGCCCACGACCGTTCCCTTCATCCCCAAGAGCGACCGTCCCATCTACTGCAGCGAGTGCTTCGCCGCTCACCGTCAGGCCTGATCGGACGCTGAAAGAGAGTGCCCCGCGCCAATGCGCGGGGCACTCTCTTTGTATGTCGTTTTCCTCAGCCCGCCGTCTCCGACAGGTAATACAGCACGCGCGCCGCGGGTTCCACCTGCAGCGTGAGCTGATAGGCCGCAGCGCCATCCTCGCCCCGCATGGCCACGTCCACCAGCCGCACGTCGCCCGCGCGCACGTCCGCCGTCGCGCCGGCGCTGTCCCATTGCGCGCCGGGCACAAGCGCGGTCATAAATGCCCGGATATAGCTGTCCACGCTGTCTGTGAGGCTACGGTGCGTATAGGAGGTATCCGTAAACGACAGGCCGCTCAAAACCCGCGTTCCGTCGTATTCCAGCACATGACCATCCCTGGAAAAACGCATCACAATGGGCAGCGAATCAGGGGCCGGCCGCGCCTCCACCCGCCACTGGCCATCCACCAGCGCGGCGGTAAACGCATACTGATCGGTGTCCTCATGGATGAAGGCGCTTTCAAAAAAGCGCTTGGCGCAGGCGATGGCCGCATCCGCGTCCTCCAGAGGCGACGCGGCCGCCGTCCAGGTTACCTCCGGCACGTCCTCCACCGTCGGCAGCGGCTCGCTCTCGCTTGTGGCAAAGGAAACCAGCAGCACCGCCGCCGCCGCCAGAGATCCCAGCGCAATGGCCCAGCGGTTGCCGCGCACACAGCGGATAATGGCGGTGACGCGCTGCCTGAGATGCCGCCCGGTCAGCGTCGTACCCGTGGCATGGACGCAGGGCGAATTGCCGCCGCGGCCATATGTGCTGACGATGGAGTTGGCGTAGGCCAGCCGGTCGATATCCTGCAACCTGGCCGTCACGCGGTCGTCGCAGGCCATCTCGCCGTCCACGCGGCTGAGGCGGGCTCCCAGCCACACCAGGGGGTTAAACCAGTGCAGCGCCACGCACAGGTTTCTGACGATGCTCCACAGCGGGTCATGCGAGCGCCGGTGGCACAGCTCATGCGCCAGCACCAGGGAAAGGTGTTCCGGGGCGGTATCCAGCGGCACGGCAATGAAGGGGTGCACCACGCCCACCAGGCATGCCGAGGGCAGGCGGTGCACGAAATATACCGGCAGAGGCCTGACCTTGTAGCGGCCGCACAGCTTCTCCAGCATCGTCACCTCCTCTCCCTCCAGCGGGCGCACGCGGTCGCGATGCACCCGCATGCGAAAGCGCGCGTTGTGCCAAATCATCACGCCGCAGAGAATCAGCGTCACGCACAGCCAGCCAAGAAGAATCCATTTTCCGGCCGTGCCGCTGTTGGTCTGCTCCGCCAGCGCCTCCAGCGCGCCGCCCTCCGCGCCGCTGAGGAGGCTTGAGGCATTGTAGCCCGCGTCAATCACACGCTGACGCACCTGGGCCGCCACAGGGCGGGCGGCCATGTCTACCGAGAAGCCGGGCCGAAATTCATCCATGATGGGATTTGGCAGCGACAGCGGCAGCAACAGCCGCAGCGCCACCAGCAGCCAGCCCACATAGATGGCGCGGCTTCCCAGGCGCTCGCGCAGCAGCGCGCGCACGGCGATGAGCAGCAGAATCATCACGCTGCCGATAACGGTGGCTTCCAGCAGATAGTTAAATACGGTCATGCTCCGCATGGGGGGAGAAACCTCCCTTCAGAGGTGTTGACGGACTCCTATATAAAATAAGACGCTTAATCCACGGGATTTGGTTCATTCTCTCTGTTTTTTTTCTGTTTTTCGGCACGCTCCAAAATGGCGTGCAGCTCCCGCAGCTCCTCGCCGTCCAATTCGCCCTGCTCCACCAGGTTGTTGACCAGGAGCGAGGCCCGGCCCGAAAACAGCCGCCGAAGCAGCGTCTGCGTCTGCTCCCGCGCCACGCGGTCCTTGCTGACTGCCGGAAAATAGGTCTTCACCGGGCCGTCCTCACAGATGCGCACCGTCCCCTTGACCGCCATGCGCTTGAGCATGGTGATGACCGTGTGCTTGCTCCAGCCCGTTTCGGCCTCCAGCGCATGGGTCAGCTCCATCATGGTCCAGGGGCTTTTTTGCCATAAGAGCAGCATGATCTTCCATTCCGCCTCGGTCAAAGACACATGGTCCCGGGTCATTGTTCTGCCTCCTTTATTTTGAAGATGCTTTGATTGTACATGTGTATACCCATTCTGTCAACGGCTTTTTAAACAAATGGCGCCCGTCCCCTTTCAGGAGCGGGCGCAAGGAAGGCTGCGCGCCGGTTCACAGCCTTCGGTTCATGATGGAGATAATCAGGTTTCCGTTTTCAAACACCTGGGCAAGCGCGCTCTGGTCCACCAGCTCCCGAAACTCTGGAAGGGGGACCACGCTTTCCAGAAGTGGGAGGACCGTGAAGATGACAAAGCAGAGCATCACGCCCAGCAACAGGCCAAAGGCGCCGCCGGCCAGCCAGTCCAGATGCTTGAGCACGGGGAAGCGAAACACCGCTCGCAGGAGGTTGACCACGATGGTCGCCACCACGAAGCACACCACGAAGCACAGGATAAAGCACAGCACATTAATGCTCACAGACAGGATGGTCTGATTGACGTAGTCGCCCACGTTGGTTGCCAGATCACCCAGCGGACTGAAAACCTGCTGCTGGAGGTTATACCTCAGCAGCGTGCCGATGGGCTCTGGAAGCGCGGCCTTTTCCACCACGGCGGCGACCCCCGTCTCGCCCAGCGTGCTCACGGCGCGGCTGCTCAGGTCCAAATCGCCCAGCAGAATCCCCGAATCGGTATAGGTGCTGATGAGGCGGGTGATCTCGGTATTGCTGCTGAGGACGTCGGCGAGCTTTGGAAACAGCAGAAACGAGCCAACAAAGGCAAGAAGCCCGCTGGCCAGGTTGAGCACCGACTGGATAAAGCCCCGGTACAGTCCAAAGAGCGTGCACAGCGCTATGACGCTGACGATGATGATATCAACTGCATTCAGGAAGCACCCCTCCTTTTGGCGTTCATCTGAGCGTGTTGACGGCCTGGGGCAGCGTAATGACGTAGACCTCGTCCCCACAGGCGACGATGGCATGCCCGTTGTTGAGCGTGCCCAGCAGACGGGTGGCCTGGCTGTCCATGGGCAGTTCGTAGGTGATAAAGCGGCTGTCGTTGATGCCGGCGCGGTAGAGGGTGGTCGCGCTGAGCGCATAGATGGTCTTGTTCCATACCGCCGCGCCGATGCAGGTGTCCGGCAGGCTGTAGCGCTTGTCGGTGCTGCCGGAGATGAGGCGCAGCTCGCGAATGTCAAAGATGCTGTCGGTCTGCGAGGTGGGGGCGAACAGCAGCATGGCGTTGCCGCGCTCGGGCACCTCGCTGTCCAGAAGCCGCCAGCCGTACACCAGCACACTGGCCGCGGTATCCTCGGTCCCGCGGTCGTTAAAGGTAAGCATCTTGCGGGTGTTGATAACGCGCAGGAGGCTGTTTTCGTATACCACCGCATAGGCGATGGGCTCGCCCAGGGAAACCTCGCCGGTGTTCATCTTGCCTACCTCAAAGGTATTGAGGATGGTGTTGGCCGCCGTGCCGAACACGTCCAGCGCCAGCGTCCACATATACTCCCCGTTTTTGCCGTAGAAGCCGACGTCCAGCAGAATCAACGTCGAGAATGCGTCGGCCTCCTCGTCCATATGCGCGCCCAGATGGTCCTTGACCAGCAGGCGCGGGTTGGTCGTCTCCCCGATCACCGCCGCCACATACTGCGTCCCCACCCGGGCGAACTGGATCGTCTCGCCCAGGTTGTCGTTATAGGAGGCGTTTCCGTTCTGATCGAGGATGTAGATGGTGCTTCCCGTCCAGGCGACCACGACGGAATCGTTGCAGTCATATCCCGCGTCCGAGCCGATCTGGAACGACCAGCGCACGGAACCCGTCTCGCTCATGCAGTGGATGCTCACGCCGTCGTAGTACAGGACATTGCTTCCAAAGGGCATGATGGTGTCGCTGTAGGAGCAGGGCAGCAGCGACGCGGTCACGTCCGTGACCAGCCTGACCGAAAAGAGTGAAATGCCGCCCCAGATCAGCAGGCCCGCGCCGGCCAGGATCAGAAACAGCACCACGAAGGCCTTGCGGCGGCTCATTTTGGGTTTGACTCTTTGCATGGCGTCTCCCTTGCGGCCGGCGCGCCCCTCTGTAATCTAACGCGCGCGGCGAGGCGTTTGTTGCAGCCCGGGCAAAATCCGTGCCGCCAGTTTCCATTATAGCCCGAGCAGGGCAGGGATGCAAGATGCAGCTTTGCGTCCCGGGGCAATGCGCCCATTTCTTTCAAATCTCTTTCCAAACGTTACAGTTTGTTCACAAAACATGCAACAAAAGGACACCTTCGTTCGTCATAATAATTGTGAGGTGATCGCATGGCAACGATTCTGATTTATGAACCCAACGATATCATCGCGCAGAAGCTTTGCGACTCCCTGAAAAAGGAGAAATACAACGCAATCCGCTGCGACGAAAACGTAATTCCCTCCTTTAAGGAGGAGACGGTCCCCCTGGTCCTGATGGACGCCCAGCTCCGCTGGACGGTCTGCCGTCCCTTGCTGGAGACATTTGAGAAGCATGGCTGCCCGATTCTGTTTTTGACGGGCGACCGCAAGATGAGCGCCCATCTGCGCGCGCTCTACGGCGGGCGCAGCGATGTGCTGACCGTGCCCTTTTCCCAGAAGGCGCTGCATGCCAAGGTGCACAGTGCGCTGGGCGAGTGTGCGTTGCGCGAGCTGAGCGTGGACGAGAAGGAGCGCGTGGCGCTTCTGGACGGCCGGCGGGTGGAGTTGACCGCGCAGGAGTTTGCGCTGTTGCTGGCGCTGATGGAAAAGCCCGACATTCCCGTCAGCCGCGAGCAGCTTTTGCGCCGTGCCTGGGGCTATCAGAGCATCGGCGAGACGCGGACGGTGGATGTGCATGTGCAGCGCCTGCGCAAGAAGCTGGGCGGCGAGTATATCGAAACGGTCTATAAATGTGGTTACCGGCTCAAGCTGGCCTGAGGAGACGGAGCGCCGGAGGGTGATGTTCCCCCGGCGCTCCGTCTGTTTTTCAGTCCTCCACGACCAGCTTTCCGTCGCGGATGGCCGTGACCTTGGCCAGGGAGACCACATGATAGCCCTCCTCCGCGAGCTTGCGGTGTCCCGGCTGAAAGCTCTTTTCCACGCAGATGCCGATGCCCACCACCGTAGCGCCCGCCTGCCTGACCAGGTCGCACAGGCCCTCGGCCGCCTCGCCATTGGCCAGGAAATCATCCACGATCAGCACCCGTGCGCCCCTGGGCAGATAATCCTTTGCCACGCGAATATGGTTTTCCACCCCATGGGTGAAGCTGAAAACCCGGCTTTCATACACGTCACCGGTGACGTTGCGCGTGCGGCTTTTCTTGGCGAAGACCACGGGAATGTTCCCGCAGGCCATGGCGGTTGTCAGCGCTGCCGCGATGCCGCTGGCCTCCACGGTCAGCACCAGGTCCGGCTTCTGCGCCGCGAACGCCTGAGCGAACGCCTGCCCCATCTTCACAAACAGGTCCGTATCCAGCCGGTGGTTGAGAAACATGTCCACCTTGACGATATCCGTGCCCACGCCCACGCCCCGCGCGCGAATGGCCTCGACCAGCTCCCTCATGCCGGGTGATCCTCCTTTGCGTATGAAAAGGCGCCGGGGACGCCGCACGACTTTGCGCGGCATGCCCGTGCCTTTCTATTGTAGCGCATTTTACTCCAAAATCAAGCCTTCCCCCACCTTGAGCGACACGTGGATTCCACCGTCGGAGACGGCGAGGCTACGGTTTGCGTAGTGGTCGTGCACGGCGGCCATCCCGGCCATGGCGGGCGGCAGTTCCAGCCGGGCGCTCACCGGCTCAAGCCCGGTGTTGAGCACGCAGAGAAGCTGCTGGTCCGCCGTTTCCCGCAGGTAGGCGTACAAGCCGTTGCCCAGCGCGGCGTGGGTGCGGAAGCGTCCGACGCGCAGCGCGGGAAGCTCGCCGCGCAGGCGCGCCAGCTTCTGATAGTGCGCACGGGTGGGGTTGCCCTCCACGTCGTCCCAGCGCATGGGGCGGCGGCAGTCGGGGTCCTCTCCGCCCTCCATGCCCAGCTCGTCGCCATAATAGATGATGGGCGAGCCCAGATAGGTGAACTGGAAGAAGCTGGCCGCATGCAGCATCCGCAAATCGCCGCCCGCGCGGGTGCGCAGGCGCTGGGTGTCGTGGCTGCCCAGGAATGTCCACAGCACCTCCTGCGTGCGCTGGGGATAGAGCATGGCGGCGCGGTTGAGGGCATGGTCGAACGCCTCGGTGGAGATGTCATGGCTGCAAAAGCGGCTCCAGATGTTGCGGCTGAGGACATAGTGCATGGTGGAGTCAAACATGTCGCCCACCGTGAGCCATTCGCGGCTGTCGTCCCAGCACTCGGCCACCATCAGGCTGTCGGGGTTCACCTCAAGCATCATCTTTTTAAACCGCCGCCAGAAATCCGGCCAAACCTCGGGGCTTACGTCCAGCCGCCAGCCGTCCACGTGGCATTTTTCCAGCCAGTAGCGCCCTACGGAGAGGAAATACTGCGCACATGCCTCGTTTTTAAGATTCAACTTGGGCATATAGCGCCAGTCGCCGAAGGTATGATATCCGTGCGGCATTTTCTTGTCGAAGAAAAACCAGTCATAATACGGCGACGCCGAACCCTTTTCCATCGCGTCCTCAAAGGGGGCGAATTTCAGCCCCGAGTGGTTGAACACGCCGTCCAGCACGATACGCATGCCGTTTTTGTGCAGCTCGTCGCAAAGGGCGCGCAGGTCGTCCTCGGTGCCCAGGAGCGGGTCGATCCTGAAATAATCGAAGGTGTTGTAGCGGTGCGAGCTGTCGCTGAGAAACAGGGGGGTGGTGTAGATCATCTTCACGCCCAGGTCCTTGAGATACGGCACCGCTTTGAGGATTCCGCGCAGGTTGCCGCCGAAGCGGTACTTGTTCTGCACCCGTTTGCTCGTCCAGGGCTCCACCGGCTCGGTATCGCCCTTCACCGGCTCGCGGCGGAAGCGGTCGGGAAAGATCTGGTAGCCCACGCAGCCCCGGGCCCACTCGGGCATGGGCTGCGCTGGATAGGCGTAGGCGAAGGCGAAGGCCTGGCTCACGTCCTCCTGCGCGTCCGCCCCGGCCTTGATGCCCGTGGCGTCGAGTTTAAAGATCAGCTCTTCGCTTTGGAGCACGAACAGGTACTTGATGCGCAGGTCCCTCGGGGTAAAGATCACCTCATAAAAGTCGTGCCACTGGTCGCGGTAGGCCACCGCCATCTCATACTCGTCCGCCGTTTTGAAGTAATCCGGGATGGCGTAGTTGCTCGTTACCCGCACAGCCGCGCGGGTGAAGTCCCCCCGCCCGGTCTGAAGGCGCAGGCACACCCGGCCGTCCGGCAGCGCGTGGCGGTACTCCAGCCATGGCATATGGTAGATGGACCCAAATTGGATGCTTCGCATGCTCTCTCTCCTTATTTATTTACGGGCGCGTCGGCGACGCTGTCGCGCTCGATCAGCGTAAAGGGAACCTCAATGGACCGCAGGACATCCGTGGCGCCCTTGAGCACATCGGCCATGAGGTGCATGGCGCTCATGCCCAGCCGGTGAGGATCGATCTCGAAGGAAGTGAGCGCCGGGATATGGTACTTGCCCGCATCGGTGTTGTTGAAGCTGACGATGCTCACATCCCCCGGCACCTCCAGCCCCATGCCCTTGAGCATCCCCGTCAGGCCGATGGCCAGCGCGTCGTCCATGCACACCGCGGCGGTGGGCCGCTCCGGCGTCCCGAAGAGGGCCGCAAGCTCCCCGGGCTCCTGAATCAACCGGCTGGGAACGATCCAGTCCCTGCGCACGGGGATGTCCGCCGCATCCAGCGCCTGCTCGTAGCCCAGGCGGCGGTCCACGGTAAAGATGTAGCGCCGGTCATAGCCCAGCAGCAAAATGCGCCGGTGGCCCCGGGAAAGCAGGTATTCCGTGCCCGCCCGGCCCGCCGCCACGTTGTCGTTGTCCACATAATACCAGCCGGCCTCCTCCCGGGGATGGCCGATGACCACCACCGGCACGCCCGGGTCGCGCGTGGGCGCATCCTCGGCCGCCAGCAGGATCAGTCCGCTGGCGTACCCGCCGTCCACCACCTGCCTGCCGCCCTCCTCCGCTCCCCCGCCCGTCACCAGCAGCAGGTGGTAGCGCCGTTCGTCGGCGGCATGCCCCAGGCCCTGCAGCACCGAGGGATAAAAGGGATTGCCCAGGCTCTTGCTCATATCGCCGGGAAAGACGATGCCCACGATTCGCGTCCTGCGGCTGACCAGGCTTTTGGCCATCTGGTTGGGATGAAAATCCAGCTCCTTCGCCGCCTGCTTTACCCGTGCCCGGACCGCCTCGCTGATGCGCGGGCTGTCGTGCAGCGCGCGGCTCACCGTCGAGGGCGATACCCCCGCCGCCCGCGCGACATCCTTGATGGTCGCCTTCATGCCCGGCTCCTTCCCTGTATCCCGGGGGCCCGCCCCGTCTGTGCAAACGTTTGTGCCTGCATCATAACACAGCCTTTCCGGGCTGTCAACCGCAGCGGCTTTGCGCACACAAAAGCCGCCCGCAGAACGCGGGCGGCCGGATGAAAAGGTCAGTCCTCGGCCTTTGACGCCTCGGCAATGGCGTTTTCGGGGCGCTTTTTCTGGATGCTGCTCCAGGCATGCATGACCAGCGCCAGCGCAATGACGCCGTAGGAGATGAACACGCGGAAGTACTCGCCGATGGCCGCGTCGCCAAAGAGGTTTTTGGCCGCCGGCGGGGTGACGATGAACAGCAGGTGGAACAGGATGCAGCCCAGCAGCGCCTGGCCGTTGGTGGCGCGGCGGATGCTCGCGCCGCCTACCAGGATGGCCGCGCCCGCGTACAGGCCTACCTGCTCATGCGCGCCGTAGGTCTGGAAGGTGCCCATGTTTTGCACGAAGATGAGCTGGCCCCAGCCGGCGAGCACGGTGGAGATCATGATCGCGATCACGCGCACGTGGTCCACATGGATGCCGGAAGCGTTGGCCACCGTGCGGTTCTGGCCCACAGCGCGGAACTGCTGGCCGATGCGCGTTTTCATGATGCCCACGTTGAACAGGCAAAGCAGGCCCACCACCAGGAAGGTGACCATGGGGACCGTCACCATGCTAAAGAGCGAAGCCACCGCGGGGATCTGATACACCAGGCATGCCGCCGCCAGAATCCCGATGGAGACGCCGCCCTTTTTGGCGCTGAGATGCTTGGTCAGGATCAGCACCAGCAAGAGCGCCGCGATCACGCCGCAGCAGATATACAGCGCCGGGCCGAAGCTGAGCTTCCACAGGCCGTCCAGGGCGTACTTGATGCCGCCGCCGGAGCCGTAGGTCAGGTCGATGGTGTTGGCCACGCCGGTGGAACCCTTGATGACCAGGCCGGGGGTGTTGAGGGGGATGAGGTTGCCGAAGATGAAGAGGAACAGAAGCTGATACAGGCCGTTTGCGAAGTAGCCCAGGATCAGGCCGCCGATCATTTCCTGACCCTTCATCTTGTTGAGCAGCTTGCCGATCAAAAAGCCGAACAGGCCCGCAATGGGCATGGTCATGAGCATGGCCAGCAGGAAGCCGCCAATTCCTCCGACGCCCCACTCGATCACCCACAGGGCGGCGATCTGCGCGGCCATGGCGCCGATGGTGATGGCGAAGTTGATGCCCATGCCGGCGACGATGGGAATAATGAGCGCCAGGACGATAAAGGCGTTGCGGCTGAGGCGACCGAACATCTCGTAGATGACATAGGCCATCGACTGGCCGGAATAGATGATGCAGATGATGCACAGGAGCACGAACATCACCGTCACGGCGTTGTTGCGCACCCATGCGCGAACGTCCCCTTGCTTACGCACGCGAGCCACCTCCAGACTTGGTCAGCGCATACAGGATGATACCATTGGAAATGAGGATGCGCAGCGTTTCAGAAAGGGTGGTGCCGGGCACCAGCATATTGGCCACCGGCATGCCCAGCGTAAGCACGCCCTGGAACAGGAAGGTGCCGATGATCACGTGGCTGATCTTGCACCGGCTGGTGGAAGCGCCGCCGATGAGAATGGCGCTGGCCGCGATGAAGCCCATCTGGCGCGGCGCCGTATAGAGCTGCATGAAGCCGTAGCTCTGCGAGTAGACCAGGATGCCCACCGCACCAAGCACGGTGGAGAGCACCGTGCCCACGATGCGCATGCGGTCCACATTGATGCCCGTGGCCTCGGCAAAGCGGGGATTGTTGCCGACCGCCTGCATGGCCACGCCCGTCTTGGAGCGGGAGAAGAGCCACACCAGGAAGCAGCACAGCAGCATAAAGAGGATCAGGCCCGTCGGCACGGTGAATTCACCGATGCTGAAGGAGAGCAGGTCGTCCAGAATGTGCTTGAAGTTGCTGCCGTCCAGGCCGATGGTGTTGCGAAGGCCCGTGCCCAGCGGCCAGCGCAGCTTGAGCGACGTGAAGGGAAGCACCAGCCAGGCGATGCACATCACCGAGACGATGGAGAAGCCCACATACGTCGTCACCGACATTTCCTCGCCCTTGAGGCGGTTGAGCAGCAGGCCGTACAGCCAGCCCGCCACGGCCGCGATCACCGAGCCGACCGCGATGGCGAACAGGAAGCCGCCCCAGCCGGGGATGCCGTATTCGATGGTCATCAGGCCGCCGATGAGGCCGGCCACCAGACCGATGGGCAGGCCCAGGTTCAGGCTGATGCCGCACTGGATGCCCGGCACCATGGCCAGCACCATGATGGCGTTCATGCCCATGCGCACCACGCTGTTGGAAAGCAGCGTGGGCAGCGAGAGGTCGTAAAGCAGCGCCAGCAGGCACAAAAGGATGAAGAACAGGCTGATGATAATGCGCGGGATGCCGAGCTTCTCCACCAGCGTACGGCTGAAGAGAAGCGCCAGCGCAGCCAGAACCAGCGCCACGCCGCAGTAAATCAGATCGTCGGCATAGCGGATGAAAAACGCGGTGGTCGTATTGGAAACAGCCGCTGCGCTGCCCGCGTCCATGTAGCGGTCGTACTGCGTGGTAAAATCGTCGCCACTCTGGTATACGATGGCCTGAATGGTATCGTGCAGCGTCTCCAGCGCCGCGTCGTCAAGCACCGGATAGATGCCCTTGAGCGCCTCGCCCACGGCGAGATAGGCCTCGTCGGCCTGCGCCATCAGGGCGTTCATTTCCTCGGTCGCCACGAAGCCGGACATGTCCACCGTGACCTGCTCGTCCTCGGACACCTCCTGGCCCGCCGCCAGCTTGGCCTCGCGCTCGGCCTCGGCCGCAGCCTCCGCCTCGGGCAGATGCTCCTCGATATAGGCCTGCTGGGCCGCATCCGCGGCGCGGTAATAGGCGCTCAGCGCGGCGGTATAGGCCTCCAGCGCCGGCACCAGCGCATCGGTGTTGACCGTGTCATAGTCCACCGATGTGCCGGTGTGCTGGGCGCGGGCCTCTTCCTCCGCCTTGGCGACCGCCTCACGAAGCGCCGACATGCCCAGCCCTTCCTCGCGGGCCTTGTTGGAGGCCTCCTGCTTGGCGATAGCGACGTAGCTTTCCACCACGCCCTCGCCGGTGGCGTTGAGGAGCGTACGGATGCGAAGCGCGTCCAGAATATCCCGTCCGCCCTGCGCATTGCGCTGCGGCACATGGATGCAGCCCAGCACAATCAGCGCGACCGCCGCGACGGCCAGCAGGATGGCGATGATGCGCTGCGTCTTGCTCTTTGTCATTGCGCGTCATCTCCTTTCTCGAGTTGGTCGCCGGGCTTGATGCCGGACATGGCCAGGCCGAAATCCGCGTCGCTGGCGCCGGGGGAAAGAATGTCCACCAGCTTGCCCTCGCTGATGATGGCGATGCGGTCGGAGATGCTCTTGAGCTCCTGAAGCTCGCTGGAGACGATCACGATGGTCATGCCCTGCTCGCGGTTGAGGCGCACGAGCGTTTCCAGCACCAGCTTCTTGGCGCCGATGTCGATGCCGCGGGTGGGCTCGCTGACGAACAGGAACCGGGGGTCCATCACCAGCGCCCTTGCGATGCAAACCTTCTGCTGGTTGCCGCCGGACAGCGTACCCGTATGCTGCATGGGTCCGAAGCAGCGGATGTCCAGATCATGGATCATCTTCTCGGCGGTCCTGCGCACCGCGCCGCCGTCCTTGAGGGTGAAAAAGCCCAGCCTGTGCAGGTATTCGCCCTTGATCTGCATGGCGTTAAAGACGATGTTGTCCTCGATGGACTGGTCCAGAAGCAGGCCCACGCCCTTGCGGTCCTCCGACACCATGGCGATGCCGGCCCGCAGCGCGTCGCCCGCGTTGCCCAGCTTGAGGGGCTCGCCAAAGAGGGTCACGCTGCCCTGCGTATCGTACAGGCTCATCACGCCGTTGGGGATGCCCAGCTTGCCCTGGCCCGCCAGGCCGGCGATTCCCAGGACCTCGCCCTCGTACACGTCCAGCGATACGCCGCGGACCTCCTCGCCCGGCATATCCACATGCAGGTCCCGGATGCTCATGGCCACCTTGCCCTGCGGAGGCGTGCGGGGAGCGGCCTCCACCATGCTCTCGCCCTTTCGGCCGATCATGAGTTCCGCAAGTTCCACAACGCTTGTCTGTGTTTTTTCGCGCGTGGCGGCCAGCTTGCCGTCGCGCAGTATCGTAATCGAATCAGCGGCGGCCATCACCTCGTCCAGACGATGGGTGATAAAGATGATGGCGATACCGTTCGCAGCAATCTGCTTCATCACCGAGACCAGCTGCGTGGCCTCGCTCTCGGTCAGCACGGCCGTGGGCTCGTCAAACACAAGCAGCTTCACGCCAGTCTTGTCAATTTCACGGGCGATCTCGACAAACTGCATATAACCCACGGGCATGCCCTCGACAAGCGTATACTCGTCGATGCTCATCCCCACGCTGTCCAGCGCCTTGCGGGCGTCGGCAGCCATGGCCTTCATATCCAAGGTTTCCAGATTCTTTCCAAAAATCCGGCTGACAATATTGGGGTGTGTGATTTCACGGTTGAGCTTGATGTTCTCCGTGACGGTAAATCCGGGCAGCAGCATGAACTCCTGATGCACCATGCCGATGCCCTTGACCATGGCGTCGTGCGGCGAGGTCACGTTGGCTATCTCGCCCTCCAAAAGCACCTGGCCCTCGAAGCCGCCCGTGGTATGAATCACGGGCATGCCAAACAGCACGTTCATCAGCGTGCTCTTTCCCGCGCCGTTTTCGCCCAGCAGCGCATGGATTTCACCCGGGCGCACGGAGAGGGAAACGTCGCTGAGGACGGTGTTCTCGCCATAGCGCTTGGTGATGTTTTTCATTTCCAATACATACGCGGCGCTCAAGTCGACAGAACCTCCTTGCAGATACGAAGAAGGGGCCCACCCCGTGGGGAGGGCGGACCCCATCTTACGGACTTTTGTACGAACGATTACAGGTAATCGTTGAAGTCAACCTGAGACAGCAGAATGGTGTAGTAGTTCTCCAGCGTGGTGCCCTCGGCGTTGGTGTAGTTCTCGATCTTGGCGCCGGGAACGCTCTGGTTGAACAGCTCCATCAGGATGTCGGCGTTGTTGCGGTCGGTGATCTCGCCCAGCGCCCAGCCCTTGCCGTATTCCACACCGATCTCGATGATGGACATGGCAACGGGGGTCGGCCAGGTGGAGAAGCGGTCCACCGCGTCATGCTCGGCGAGCTTCTCGGCGATGGCCTTCAACGCGGCCTCGTCGTCGCCCAGCTCAAGCTCCAGGCCCAGCGTGGCCGGGAAGCCATGGTAGGGGCTGGGGCAGCAGGGCAGCGGATAGTAGGCGTTGTCCAGATCGAGGATCGCGGCCTGCATGGCGGGCTGCATGGAGCAGTTGGTGGTGAAGAAGGCGACCTTCTTGTCCGGGTACTTGGCGGCCTGCTGGGGCACGTCCTCCAGCACGAACTGCTGGGCGCCGGAGGTGCCGGCCTCGCCCGTGGGGTCGGGAGCGGTCACGTCCACAAACTCAATGCCCAGCGCCTCGGCGTTGGCCTTGAGGATGTTGTAGCGGCCCACGATGGTCTCCATGGCCATGTGGCGCGGGAAGGAGTAGTGCATGAAGACATCGATGCCCCACTCGGCGCACTTTTCCATGATGGTGTCGCCCTGGCCGGCCTCGTTGGCGTACATGATGATGTCAGCGGCCTCGGAGATGACGGCGGGGTCTTCCTGCGGGGTGCCGGCGATGAAGAGGATGTCATCGCGGCCCATCTCACGGATCTTCTGGATGCCGGGGGTCGCGCCGGGCACAGCCTGGCACATCACGATGGCCTTGACGTCGGGGTCAGAGGCGAAGGCGACCAGCTTGGAGATGGTGGTTTCCGTCTCGGACATGAAGTTGTCGGGATAGGTATCGGTGATAATATGCTCGGCGCCGTACTTCGCCAGCGCCTTCTCAGCGGCGCGGAATTCTTCCTCGCCCTGGCTGGTGGTGCCGGTCAGGATAGCGACCTTCCAGGTCCCCTCGTCCGCGGTTTCAGCCGAAGCAGCCACGGTGGTCAGGGTGAGCAACATAGCAAGCGCTAATACAATGCTCAACAGTTTTTTCATGTTGGGTTTCCTCCTTGTCCACTTTTCAGTTTCTTGGGTCATCCAGTCTCAAGGGGGCTCTCAATTCATGAGATGGAGTGGTGAAAGTATAACATACCAGGTCGGATCAGGCAAATGGAAATTTTCTTGCAAATAACTGGCAATTTATGCGAAAAACCTTGTCTTTTAAGGTTTTTGTTTTTCTCCCGCGCAACTCCGCTTTTTGGAAAACAAAGAAAAAACAATCGTTTTCTTAGGCATCTTCCCCATAAATGCGGGGCGAGAGCACGCCCACATCGGGCAGGTTGCGGTAGCGCTCGTTGTAATCCAGCCCGTAGCCGACCACGAAGGCGTCGGGGATCTGGAAGCAGGAATAATCCACCTCCAGCGGCGCGACGCGGCGGGCGGGCTTATCCATGAGGGCGGCGATGCGCAGGCTGGCCGCTCCGCGGGTGATGAGCAACTTTTTGAGGAAATGGAGCGTCATGCCGCTGTCGACGATGTCCTCCACGATGATGACGTCGCGGCCCATGATGCTGCGGTCCAGATCCTTGACCAGGCGGACCTCGCCGCTGGACTGGGTGCTGGCCCCGTAGCTGGAGACGGCCATGAACTCGATCTCAAGCGGCAGGTCCACCTGCCGGATCAGGTCCGAGAAAAACACGCTCGCGCCCTTGAGGATGCAGATGAAGACGGGGCTTTTGCCCGCGTAGTCCCGCGTGATGCGCTCGCCCAGGTCGCGCACGGCGGCGGCGACCTCATCGCGGGTATAAAGGATGCTGTCCAGATCGTGATACAGGTTGCGCTCGGTTTCCATGGCGTTCTCTCCTTCACTTTTGTTCATCATCAAACGCGCCGGATGCGGCCCTCAGCCGCACCGATCCCTCGGGCACGGCGCTCAGGCGCAGGCGTTCGGACGCGCAGAGAAACGGGATCCACAGGATTTCCTTTCCGTCGGCGAGCACCGTCAGGTACGGCCTGAGCGGCGCGTCCACCCCGCGGTCGCTCAGGAAGCGGCGCAGGGGCTTTTTTCCCGGCGCGCCCAGGGGAACAATCCAGTCGCCCGGCAGGGGCCGGCGCAGCACGGGCGAGCGCCCGAGGATCTCAGGCGAGAGCACCGCCTCCCCCGCATGCGCGGGCACGGGCGTCCCGGGCCCCGCGGGAAACTGCCGGATGGCTGTAAAGTCCGCGGCATAGCCCGTCTCCCCCTTCGCCACCGGCGCCGGCGGCGCGGGAGGCGCGGGGTAAAGCGGCGCATCCTCCTGCCTCAGCAGGTAGAGCAGGCCGCGGCCCGCCACGGCCTTCAGCCCGCAGGGCAGGTTGTGCGAGCGGCCCGCCTCCCCGCGCGCCAGCGACATCAGCGCCAGCGTATCGCCGTGGCTCAGCGCCCGCTCCTGCGGCATAAGGCCCGCCAGCGCCGTTCCCTCCAGGAACCAGCGGCGCAGCGCGCGGCGCGCCAGCGCCTCCGGCGCCCGCAGGAGCGGCCCGCGCTTGAGCGCATGAAGCGGGGCAAGGCCCGGCTGCGCCGCTTCATAGAGCCGCTCCGCCTCCGCCTCCAGATACCGCGCGTCCGTCTCCAGCGCCTCCGCCGCGGCGGCGATATGTCCCGCCGTCCCGGGAAAGAGGCGCTCAAGCGCAGGCATCACCTCGAGGCGAAGCGCGTTGCGCGGGGTGAGGGGAAGCTGATTGCTGCCGTCCTCGCGGTGGGCAAGCCCCTCCCGGGCCAGCGCCTCCAGGATCGTCCGTTTGCTCGTGCCCAGAAAGGGCCGGAGCATGACCCCGCGGCCAAACGGCGCGGCCGGGCGCATGCCGCGCAGCCCGTCGGCGCCCGCGCCTCGCGCAAGGCGCATGAGCACCGTCTCCGCCTGGTCGTCCAGATGGTGCCCCAGCATAAGCGCGTCCATGGAAAGCGCCTCCATCTGCTCAAGGAAGATGCTGCGCCGCCGGTCGCGTGCGCGCGTCTCCGCGCCCGGGCTGTCCATGCCGCCGCACAGCCCCGCGTTGCGCACATGCAGGGGCGTCCCCAGCCCGCGGCACAGGGCGCGCACGAACCGCTCGTCCTCCTGCGAGCTCTCCCCGCGCAGCCCGTGCTGCACATGGCTTGCCTCCAGCCAAAACCCGCCCTCGGCCCTCAGCGCGCACAGCGCATGCAGCAGGGCCACGCTGTCGGCCCCGCCGCTGACGGCGCACAGGAGGCGCGCGCCGGGGCGAAACAGCCCCGCGTCCTCCAGCGCCCGCCTCACGGGCGGCAGCAGCGTTTCAAGGCTCACGGCCGCCCGCCTCCTCCCTGATGAGCTCCGTCACCCGCCGCGCCAGCGCCTCCCCGTCCGCCTCCGCCGCGGCGGCCCAGCCCTGCGCCGCCCCGCGGTCGGGCAAGAGCAGCAAAACGCCGTAAGCGTTTCCTCCCTCCCGGAGGGCGACGGCGGCGGCGCGCTCGGGCCCGCCGTAGGCCAATAGCCCCGGATGGCCCGCCAGCGCCTCCTCAAGCGCCTCCTCCTGGCCGCGCCGCCGGGGCAGGTCAGGGCCCTTTTCCTCAAAGGGGAGGGTATAGAGCAGCGTCAGAAGCCGCGGCGCGCAGGCGCGAAAGCCGCCCACCGCCGCCCGGGCCAGCGCCTCGTCGACCGTGCGCACGTCCAGCACCAGCGTGGGCACGTCGCCCTCGCGCACCGTCCCCACCGCGTGAAACGCTCCCGGCGCCGCCCGGTGCCATGCCGCCCCGGCCTGCCGGCGCTCGCTGAGGCGGGCCGCGTAGGCCGGCGCCGCCTGCCGGATGCGCTCGCAGTCGGTGGGGATGAGCTTGTCCCCCAGCAGCGCGAGCGTCTTTTCGCCCTCCGGGGTCAGGTAGAGCATCCCCTCCAGCGCATAGCGGCCCTGCGCCACCACGCCGGCCTTTTTCAGCTCGTCCAGGAGCAGGCAGTAGGGCAGGTACTCCATCAGCTCAAGCTGCGCCACAAAGGGCCAGAGCTGCTCGGAGGACGCCATGCCCAGCATCCGCAGGCACAGAAGCAGCCTGAGCTTGTTCTCCGCGTCCGATACGCGGCGTTTGGGAAAAAAAAGCGCCATCATACCCTCCTAACGCCAAGGCTCTCCGTGAGGAACGAAAGAATGGGCAAAGCGCATGCTTTGCCCATTTGAATGCCCCAAGGGCACGTCGTTCGGTGGAAGGCGCCTGCCGGAGCAGGCCGTGCATCAGGCCATGAACGGCTTGATGTCGCCCAGCAGGTCGTCGCAGGAGTCGGTGTAGATCTCCATGGTGATGGGCTTGCTGAGGTCCAGGCTGAAGATGCCCAGGATGGACTTGGCATCCACCACATGGCGGCCCGCGCGCAGGTCCACGTCATAGGGATAGCGGTTGACGATGTTGACGAAGGACTTGACGTTTTCCGCCAGGCTCAGCTTGATATTGACAGACTTCATGTATGAAAGCCCCCTTTCATTTGGTTACGCAGGTATTATACACTACCCCTTGAAAAAAAGCAAGGATTCCCGTCTTGTATCATTCAACAAAGTTCCCCCGGCGGGCGGGGATTGTTGCGGCGCGGGATTCATGCTATAATACGACACATGACAGCCACGCTGCCATATTCCAGCGACTACCCGCAGATGAGGATGACACCAGCGATGAGCAAGCTCTCCCCGGAAGAAATCGGCCTTCTGGCCCTGCGCTTTGCCCCCGAGGGCATCCTGGAAGCGCCCGTCCCCTTTGGCGGCGGGCACATCAACGATACCTACCTGTTTTCGCCCGCGGGGGAAAAGGGGGTGCGCTACGTGCTGCAGCGCATCAACCGCTCCGCCTTTCCGCGTCCCGAGGACGTGATGGACAACATGCTGCGGGTGACGGAGCACCTGCGCGAGCAGATCGTTTTGCGCGGGGGCGACCCGCAGCGGGAGACGCTGCGGCTGCTTCGCACGCGGGACGGCGCGTTTTTCGCCGTGGACCGAAACGGGGACTGCTGGCGCTCCTACAGCTTTGTCAGCGACTCGGTCAGCTATGACCGAAGCGGTGACGAAGCGATTTTCCGCGAGTCCGGGCGGGCCTTCGGGCGCTTTCTGGCGATGCTGGACGGCTTTGACGCCTCCAGCCTGCACGAGACGATCGAGCGCTTTCACGATACGCCCCGGCGCTTTGCGGCCCTGCGGGACGCCATCAGGGGCGATGCGGCGGGCCGCGCGCAGGGCGTGAGCGATCTGACCGGCCTGGCCCTGTCCTACGAGCCCTTCGCCTCCACGCTGGTGGACGCGCTGGCGGACGGGCGGCTAACGCTGCGCGTGACGCACAACGACACCAAGCTCAACAACGTCCTCCTGGACGAGCGCACCGGGCGCGCCCTGTGCGTGATCGACCTGGATACCGTCATGCCCGGCCTGTGCGCCTACGACTTCGGCGACGCGATCCGCTACGGGGCCTCCACCGCCGCCGAGGACGAACCCGACCTCTCCCGCGTTCGCCTCAGCCTTCCGCTCTACCGCGCCTACGCCGAGGGCTATCTCGCCGAGGCGGGCAGCCTGCTTTCGCGCCAGGAGCTCCTCTCGCTTCCCGTGGGCGCAAAGATGATGACGCTGGAAACCGGCGTGCGCTTTTTGACGGATTATCTCAACGGCGACGTTTATTTTAAGACCGCCTATCCCGAGCACAACCTCGTGCGTGCCCGCACCCAGTTTGCGCTTCTCAGCGACATGGACGCGCACTGGGACGAGATGGTGTCCGTGGTGAGGGAGCTGGGCTCCCCAGACGAGGGGCGGTCCGGAGGAAAGCAAGATGAAGCTTAAACCCACAACCCTCCTTTTTTCCGCCCTGCTGGCGGGCGCCGCCGTAGCCGTGGCACTGCTTCTGCCCCGCACGCTGGACAGCCGCCGGGTGCTGGAGGTCGAGCGCTCCGCCACGCCCACGCCCACCGCAGACGTGCGCAGCATGCTCATGGTCACCCCCGATCCCAACAACACCCCCACCCCCACCGCCATGCTGCTCAAGGTGGGCGTCAAGGGCGACGAGGTGACGCGCCTTCAGCAGCGCCTTCAGGAACTGGGCTATTACAACGGCGAGGTGGACGGCCAGTACGGCCCTGGCACGGCCGAGGCGGTGCGGGCCTTCCAGACCCAGCACGGGCTGGACAGCGACGGCATCGCGGGCGAGGCCACGCGGGCGAGGGTATATGCGCAGGACGCGCAGACCTGCGTCCCCACCCCATCTCCCACGGTCACGCCCTCGCTGCTCAAAAAGGGCGACGCAAACGACGCCGTGCGCGCCATGCAGGAGCGGCTCAGCGAGCTGGGCTACTATGAGGGGGAGATCGACGGCGACTTCGGCGGCGGCACGGAGGAGGCGGTACGGCTCTACCAGCGCCAGAACGGCCTGGACGTGGACGGCATCGCCGCCCAAAAGACCTTTGCCAGCCTCTACAGCGACCAGGCCAAGCAGGTGACCATAACCCCCACGCCCGATCCGGCGCAGATGCCCCTGCTGGTCAACCGCGATCATCCCGTGGCGCAGGACTACCGGCCGGACGACCTGGTCAAGCTCCAGAACGTCCTCCCCTCCTCGCTGGTGACCGTCAAGGGCAGCGACATCGAGGGCGACCGCACCGCGGCGGCTGCGCTCGTCGAGCTGTTCGAGGCCGCCAAGGCCGACGGCGTGACCGGCTGGCAGATCAGCGCGGGCTACCGCAGCTACGACTACCAGCAGCAGCTCTTTGACGAGCAGGTGGCCGAGTACCGCGCCGAGGGCTTCACCCAGGACAAGGCCGTCTCCGCCACGCGCAACACCGTCGCCGACCCCGGCACCAGCGAGCACCACACGGGGCTGGCCTTTGACATCACCGTGGCCGGCACCACCTTCAAGGGCACCGAGCAGCAGATCTGGCTGCACGAGCACTGCTGGGACTACGGCTTCATCGTGCGCTATCAGGAGGACAAAGAGAAGATCACCGGCTTTCTGGCCGAGTGCTGGCACATCCGCTACGTGGGCCTGCCCCACAGCACGGAGATGCGCGACCGCAACCTCTGCCTGGAGGAATATCTGGGCGAGGCATAGGCATTTTTGAAACGAAGAAGGTAGATCATGTTCGACCTCATCGTCATCGGCGCGGGGCACGCGGGCTGCGAGGCGGCGCTGGCCGCCGCCCGCATGGGCGTTGAAACCCTGCTTTTGACCCTGGACCTTGGAAGCGTGGCCCTCATGCCCTGCAATCCCGCCATCGGCGGCACGGGCAAGGGCCACCTTGTGCGTGAGGTGGACGCGCTGGGCGGGCAGATGGGGCTTTGCATCGACCGCACGTTCCTGCAAAGCCGCATGCTCAACCGCGGCAAGGGCCCGGCCGTGCACAGCCTGCGCGCCCAGGCCGACAAGCGCCGCTATCACGAGGACATGCTGGGCGTATTGTTCTCCACCCCGCGTCTGAGCGTGCGCCAGGCCGAGGTCATGGACATCCTCACCCAGGGCAGGAGGGTGAGCGGCGTTCGCACCATGACGGGCGAGGAGATTCCCTGCCGGGCCTGCGTGGTCTGCGGCGGGGTGTACCTCAAAAGCCGCATCATCATCGGCGAGTATTCCAAAAACAGCGGCCCGCAGGGGCTTCTTAGGGCCGAGGGGCTGTCGGGCTCGCTGGAAAGTCTGGGCTTTGCGCTCAGGCGCTTCAAGACCGGCACGCCCGCCCGCGTGGACGTGCGCTCCATCGACTTTGACCTCATGGAGCCCCAGCCCGGCGACGACCCCATCGTGCCCTTCTCCTTTCTGACGGAGGCGAAAGAGGCGGAGGCGGGCGTGACCTTTCCGCTTCAAAACCGCGCCCTGTGCTATCTGACCTACACCAACGAGGAAACGCACCGCATCATCCGCGAAAACCTGCACCTCTCCCCCATGGTGCGCGGCGACATCAAGGGCACCGGCGCGCGCTACTGCCCCAGCATCGAAGACAAGGTGCGCCGCTTTGCCGACAAGGACCGCCACCAGCTCTTTCTGGAACCCGAGGGTCTCTCCAGCCCGGAATGGTATGTGCAGGGCATGAGCTCCAGCCTGCCCGAAAGCGTGCAGTGGGCCATGTACCGCACGGTGCGGGGCCTTGAGCGCTGCGTGCTCACGCGCCTGGCCTACGCCATCGAATACGACTGCATCGACCCAACCGAGCTGCGCCTGACGCTGGAGAGCCGGCGCGTGCCGGGGCTGTACTTCGCCGGGCAGGTCAACGGCACCTCCGGCTACGAGGAGGCCGCCGCGCAGGGGATTCTGGCGGGCATCAACGCCGCCTGCGCGCTGCTTGGGCGCCAGGAGCTCATCCTCACCCGCGACATGGGCTACATCGGCGTGATGGTGGACGACCTGGTCGTCAAAGGCACGGACGAGCCCTACCGCATGATGACCAGCCGCAGCGAATACCGCCTGCTTCTGCGGCAGGACAACGCCGATTTGCGCCTGACGGCGCTCAGCCATGCGCGGGGGCTGGCCAGCGACCGGCGCATGGCGCTTGCGGAAAAAAAGCGCGAGGGCACGGAGCGGCTGCTCGCCGCCCTGCATGCCGCGCGGCTTCCCGCCACGCCCGAGCGTGACCAGTGGCTCAGGCAAAACGGCCAGCCTCCGACCGCCGCCACCCTCAGCGCCGAGGAGCTCCTGCGCCGGCCGGAGATTACGCTGGAGGCGCTGGAGGCGCTTTGTCCCGAGCTTACGGCCTTTGCGCCGCAGGCGCGCACGCAGGCGGAATTGGCCGTCAAATACGAGGGCTATCTCAAAAAGCAGCAGGCGCAGGTGGCCCGCTCCCGGGCGATGGAGGACTGGCGCATCCCCGAGGACACCGACTATGACCTCATCGGCAGCCTGCGCATCGAGGCGCGTCAGAAGCTCAAGGAAAAAAGGCCCCTGAGCCTGAGCCAGGCCGGGCGCATCCCGGGGGTCAATCCCGCGGACGTTGCCGTGCTCATGGTCTGGCTCAAACGCCTCAGGGACGGCGAAGCGTCCATCACAAGAGAGAAGGGACAGGATTGAAAAAACACTCCTCCATGGCGCTGGTCATCTTCGCCGTATGCATGGTCAGCTATTCCGGCCCCATGGTCAAGGGCGCGCTCAACCAGGGCGCCTCGCCCATCTCCGTGGCGCTCCTGCGCATGGCCGCGGCGGCGGTGCTCCTGCTGCCCTACGAGGTGCGCCAATGCGTGCGCAAGCGCATCCCCCTGCGCTTCTCGCCCGCCGAGGCCGGTCTGACGGTGCTGGCCGCCGCCTTCCTGGCCGGACACTACATCACCTGGATCACCTCGCTCACGGGCACGAGCACCTTTGCCTCCGTGGCGCTGGTGTGCACGCAGCCGCTGTTTGTGGCGTTTTTCAGCTATTTTCTCTTTCATGAGCGCACGCCGCGGCGCGCGCTGCCGGGCGCGCTTCTGGCCCTTGCAGGCGCGGTGACCATCGCGCTGTCGGGCCTCTCGGGGCAGGATGCGCAGGCGGCGGGCGGCGAGGCGCTCAAAAGCAACCTCCTGGCGCTGGCCGGGGCCGTGCTCATGGCCGCGCATTGGCTGGTCGGCCGCCAGATCCGCCGGACGCTGGCCGCCGAGCTCTACACCCCGGCGCTCTACCTGGTCACGGCCGCGCTCCTGTCCCTGTGTCTGCCCCTGTCGGGCGGCTGGCGCATGCCGCTGGGCGCCCTGCCCTACATGGCCGGGCTGGTCATCGGCAGCACACTGCTGGGTCATGCGGTGTTTGCCTACGCGCTTTCGGGCGTGTCGGCCAACGTCATCAGCTTCGCCCTGCTGGGCGAGCCGGTGGGCGCGATGATCTTCAGCATGATCTTCTTCGGCGAGGTCCCCACCTGGCCCGTGGCCCTGGGCGGCCTTCTGACGCTGGTGGGGCTGGGGCTGTACCTGGCCTTCGCCGGCGAGCGGCAGGAGGCTTAAGGCCAGCTACAGCGCTCCATGTCCACCGTGCCGTCCGGCCGGAAAGGCACGCCCTCCAGCTCCAGAAGCAGCCGGTGCGACCTTTTCCCCAGCGGAGAAAACGCCTCGCTAAGCCCGCCCTCCCGCGTGACCACGCGGTGGCAGGGCACATCCGGCGGCGCCGCGTGAAGGGCATAACCCACCACGCGCGCCAGGCGCGGATTGCCAGCCATGCGGGCGATCTGTCCATAGCTGGCCACCCGCCCGAAAGGAATTTCCCGCACGGCGACGTATATCTCCTCAAAGACCATGAGCAAGCGCGCTCCTTTCTGTCCCTCTGAGATGATAGCACAAAAGGCGGCGCACGGGAACCCGTTTGTGGAAGGGAACGGCGATTCAAGGATGCAGGACCGGGCTACATTGATGACGGAAGGGTCCGTCTGGCGGCATATCGTGCGCTTTGCGCTTCCCATCTTCTGGGGCAACCTCTTTCAGCAGCTCTACAACGTGGTGGACTCGCTGGTGGTGGGCAACTTCCTGGGCGGCGACGCGCTGGCGGCGGTGGGCTCCTCCAGCAGCCTGATCTTTCTGCTGGTCGGGCTCTTCAGCGGCATCTTCACGGGGGCCAGCGTGGTCATCTCGCGCTACTACGGCGCGCGGGACGACGCTACCGTGCGCACGGCGGTGCATACCTCCGTGGCCTTCGGCCTGGCTACAGGCGTGGTGGTCACCATCGTAGGGGTTTTGCTCACGCCCCGTATGCTCGTCTGGATGGGCACGCCCGAAAGCGTCCTGCCCAACTCCATCCTGTATTTCCGCATCTACTTTTCCGGCGTCATCTTCGTCATCCTCTACAACACCGCGGCCGGCATCTTTCAGGCCGTGGGCGACAGCCGCCACCCGCTGTACTACCTGGTCGTCTCCTCCGTCGTCAACGTCGTGCTGGATCTCCTCTTTGTGGCGGGCCTGGGGATGGGCGTGGACGGCGCGGCCCTGGCCACGGTGATCTCCCAGGCCGCCAGCGCGGCCCTGGGCTTTCACCGCCTGTGCCGCGTCACGGGCCCCTACCGCCTCTGGCCGCGCAAGGTGCGTTTCAACGGCCCGATGCTCAGACAGCTTCTCACCCTGGGCATCCCGGCCGGCCTGCAAAACTCCATCATCGCCATCGCGAACGTCGTCGTCCAGTCCTCCATCAACCTCTACGGCGCCATGGCCATGGCCGGCTGCGGCTCCTATTCCAAGATCGAGGGCTTCGCCTTCCTTCCCATCAGCAGCTTTGCGCTGGCCCTGTCCACCTTTATCAGCCAGAACCTGGGCGCCGGGGAGTACGTCCGCGCCCGGCGCGGCGCGCGCTTTGGCATCGTGTGCTGCATGCTCATGGCCGAGGCGGTGGGCGTGGTCATCTACCTGCTGGCGCCCAATCTCATCTCTCTGTTCAACGGCGAGGCGCCGGTCATCGCCTACGGCACGCTTCAGGCGCGCACGGTCACGCTGTTTTATTTCCTGCTGGCCTTTTCCCATTCCGTCGCGGGCATCCTGCGCGGCGCAGGCCGGGCCGTGGTGCCCATGCTGGTGATGCTGGTCTGCTGGTGCGTCATCCGCGTAAGCTATATCATGTTGATCGCCCGCGCCTCGGGCGATATCCAGATGGTTTTCTGGGCCTATCCCCTCACCTGGTCGCTGAGCTCCGCGGCGTTCCTGCTCTACTACCTGCGCGCCGACTGGCAGCACTCGCTGGACCGCTGCGCCGCCCCTCCGGCTTGACTTGTCGCTTCGCTTGAGCTACAATAGCGGCGGCCGCGCGTCCCTAGCAGCGCCGTTTGATATATTGCCATTATTTTTCTCTGCTGACGATTCCGCGTGGCCGCCCCCAGTCTCTCTAAGCCCAGAACGCTCAGGAAAGGAAGGAACGCCATGTTTGGACATCGCCCCGAAGGCCGCCGTGTGCGCGACGTGGACCCCATCGTGCAGATGACCCCGTATCTCATGCCCATGCGCTGTGACGCGCAGGTTTTTCTGGACTACGACGTGGAGTACGAGCCGCTGATGCGCTACATCGCGCAAAAGAGCCGCGAGGGTGTGAAGATCACCTTTATGGAGATCCTCATCGCCAGCTTCGTGCGCGGCGTGTCGCAGGTGCCGGAGGTAAACCGCTTCATCATGAACAAGCAGTTCTACAACCGCAAGGAGCTCACCGCCAGCTTCACCCTCCTGATGGACACCGATGACGGCAGCATCGAGGAAAACACCGTCAAGGTGTTCTTTGATCCCACCGACACCATCTACGACGTGAGCGCCCGTGTCAAGGACATGGTTCAGAAAAACCGCCGGGCGGAGACCTCGGGCTTTGCGCTCAAGCTGGCCTCGGCGGTGCTCAAGGTGCCGTTGCTGCCCAACCTGGTGGTGGGGCTGGTGCGACTTCTGGACCGCTACGGCCTGCTTCCCAAGGCGTTTCTGGACGGGCTGCCCTTCCACACCAGCATGTTCATCACCAACAACGCCTCCATTGGCCTCATGCGCGTCTATCATCACATCTACAACTTCGGCGACACCAGCATGTTCATTTCCATGGGCACGCCCCAGCGCGGCAACACCGTGGACGCCGCGGGCAAGGTGGTGCGCAAGTGCACGCTGCCGGTGGGCGTGACGGTGGACGAGCGCGTATGCGGCGGCGCGGTGTATGCCAAGCTGTTCGCCGTGATGAAAAACTGCCTGCGCCATCCCGAGCTTCTGGAGACGCCGCCGGAAAAGGTGTTTTACAACGAGGGCTGCGAGTTCCACGTTCCCAAGCCCGAAAACATCGCGCGTCCCGCCGTCTCGGCCTGAGGCGCGCCTTCGCGGCCTTTGCGCTAAGAATGTGCAAAGGCCGCTTTTTTGCACGCCTCTGCGCCTTGACACGCTCGCACAAAACGTCTATAATGATTTAGTCGGCTACACAGGCTTATCGCGCTTTGCGAGAGCCTTGCTGTTTTGCGAAATATATTCCCAGCTTCTGGCTTTCCCCGCGCCGCTTAAGCGACGGGTTGCTTTTGAAACGCTCCGGCGTTTGTATGGGTATATGAACTTGGTCTGCGCCGCCGTTCCCCCGCCTTCCGCGCCGGGGCGAAGCGAGGCACGCCTCCGGGCTTGCTTGGTGCGGTTTTCCGTCCGCGCAGCCAAACAAGCGAATCAACATAGCCGCACGAGCTTTGCTCGACGGCTTTTTTGCTTGAGGCAAAAAGGCCGAACCGGACTTGGAAAACATCAGCTTGGAAGCAATGCCAAAGGAAGGGAGTGTACGCCATGGACTGGATCGTAGCGATCGTTGTTGCCATCGCGGCGGCCGCGCTGGGCGCCGCGGGCGGGTATCAATACCGCAAGCAGGCGGGCGAAAAGAAGATCGGCCGCACTGAGGAATACGCGAAGAATCTCCTTGAGGACGCGCAGCGCAAGGCCGACGAGAAGAAGAAGGAAACCATCCTGGAGGCCAAGGAGGAAGTCCTGCGCCTCAAGACCGAGCTGGACCGCGAGTGCCGCGAGCGGCGCGCCGAGGTGCAGCGCAGCGAGCGGCGCATCCTGCAGCGCGAGGAATCGCTGGACAAAAAGCAGGATGCCCTGGAAAGCCGCGAGGAGCAGCTCAGCAAGAAGCAAAACGAGCTGCAAAAGCTTCAGGAGACCATCGAGGAAGACAAAAACAAGCAGATCGCCGAGATGGAGCGCATCGCCGGCATGACGCAGGACGAGGCCTGCCAGATGCTGGTCAGCCGCATCCAGAAGGACGCCTATCACGACGCCGCCGCCATGGTGCGCGAGATCGAGACGCGCGCCCGCGAGGAAGGCGAGAAAAAGGCCCGCAACATCATCGCCCTGGCCATTCAGAAATGCGCCGCCGATCATGTGGCCGAAAGCACCGTCAGCGTCATCAACCTGCCCAACGACGACATGAAGGGCCGCATCATCGGCCGTGAGGGCCGCAACATCCGCGCCCTGGAGACCGCCACCGGCGTGGACCTCATCATCGACGACACGCCTGAGGCCGTGATCGTCAGCGCCTTTGATCCCGTTCGCCGCGAGATCGCGCGCATCGCGGTCGAGCGCCTCATCATGGACGGCCGCATCCACCCCGCCCGCATCGAGGAGATGGTGGAAAAGGCGCGCAAGGAGGTCGATCAGCAGATTCGCGAGGCCGGCGAGCAGGCCGTCTTTGAGACGCATCAGCATGGCATCCATCACGAGCTGGTCAAGATTCTGGGTCGCCTGCGCTACCGCACCAGCTACGGCCAGAACGTGCTCAAGCACTCCATCGAGGTCAGCCATCTGGCCGGCATGATGGCCGCCGAGCTTGGCGCGGACGTCGCCCTGGCCAAGCGCGCGGGCCTTCTGCACGACATCGGCAAGGGCGTCGACCACGAGGCCGAGGGCACGCATGTGACGCTGGGCGCGGAGCTTGCCCGCAAGTACCGCGAAAGCCCCGACGTCATTCACGCCATCCTGGCGCACCACAACGACGTGGAGCCCCAGACCGTCGAGGCCGTGCTGGTGCAGGCCGCCGACGCCATCTCCGCCGCCCGCCCCGGCGCGCGCCGCGAGAGCCTGGAAAACTACATCAAGCGTCTGGAGAAGCTCGAGGAGATCGCCAATTCCTTCCCCGGCGTGGAAAAGTGCTTCGCCATCCAGTCCGGCCGCGAGGTGCGCATCATGGTCAAGCCCGAGGACATCACCGACGAGGGCACCAAGGTGCTGGCCAAGGAAGTGGCCAAGCGCATCGAGAAGGAACTGGAGTATCCCGGACAGATCCGCGTCAATGTCATCCGCGAGACGCGCAGCACCGAATACGCCAAATGAGGTTTCTTCCTCAGGCCCGGCCCTTATGCAGGCCGGGCCTTTTTGCGCGCTTGCGCTTTGTGGGAAGTATGGTATACTGTAAGCATCCGAAGACGTTTAAAAAGCCACGCAGAAAGGAGCCTGCATCATGATTCTGGATCGGTGGGAAAACGCCCTGACCTATCTGGGCATCAGCCCGGATTTGGATGTCGCGCTTCGTTTCCTCAGCATCCTCAACCCTGCCCGCCTCGCAGTCAACACCCGCGTGGAGCTTCAGGGCAGGGACGTGTTCTATTCCGTCAGCGAGCCCGTCCTGACCGCCCGCCCCATGAACTTTGAATTTCACAGGCGCTACATCGACATCCATGTGCCCATTACGGGCACGGAGCGCATCGCCCTGTGCCCCGCCTCCTCGCGCCCCAGCGATACGCCCTTTGACGAGGCCAAGGACATCGGCTTTTTCCCCGGTCGCCCCGTCAACACCGTGCAGGTGCCTGCCGGCTGGTTCTGCTTGTGTTTCCCCGACGACGCGCACGTGCCCTGCATCAGCGGGGCGGAGGAGCACGCCATCGTCAAGCTGATGCTCAAGGTGAAGGCCTGACCGTCGTCGCAGGCGCTGGAGGTACGTATGAAGATCGCGGTTCTGATCCCCTGCTACAACGAATCCAAGACCATCGCCAAGGTGGTGTCCGACTATCGCGCGGCGCTGCCCGAGGCGGATATCTACGTCTATGACAACAACTCCACCGATCACACCGACGAAATCGCCCGCGCGGCCGGCGCCATCGTACGCTACGAGTACCGTCAGGGCAAGGGCAACGTGATTCGCACGATGTTTCGCGAAATTGACGCCGACTGCTATCTCATGATTGACGGCGACGATACCTATCCGGCCGAAAGCGCGCGGGAGATGGTGAATCTGGTGCTGGAAAAAAAGGTAGACATGGTGGTGGGCGACCGGCTGAGCGCGACCTATTTTACCGAGAACAAGCGGCCCTTTCACAACCTGGGCAACCGCATGGTCAAGCGGCTTGTCAACACCATTTTCAAGGGCGACGTGCGCGATATCATGACGGGCTACCGGGCCTTCAGCTTCCAGTTCGTCAAGTCCTTCCCGGTGCTTTCGCAGGGCTTTGAGATCGAGACGGAGATGACCATCCATGCCCTGGACAAGAACCTGAGCGTCAAAAGCGTGCCGGTGGCGTACCGCGACCGCCCCGAGGACAGCGTCAGCAAGCTCAACACCTATTCCGACGGTCTGCGGGTCCTGCGCACCATCGCAAGGTTGTATAAAGAGTACCGGCCCCTTTCGTTCTTTGGCCTCTTTACGGCGCTGTTTGGCGTGGTGGGGCTGGCGATGTTCATCCCCGTGCTGGCTGAGTATTTCCGCACGGGTCTGGTGCCGCGCTTCCCCACGCTGATCGTCAGCGGCGTGATGATGACGTTTGCGCTGCTTTTGCTGGTTTGCGGCTTCATTTTGGACACCGTGGCCAAGAAGCACCGCCAGCTCTTTGAAATCAATCTGAACCTGCTCAGGCTCAGCCGTGATAAGGAGACGCAGAAATGACCGATCTGAGGAGCCGGCCGTTGCGGAGGCTGCGCGCCGCGGCGTGTGTGGGGCTGGGAATCGCCAGCGCCATGTGCTTTGTGGTGGACGCGGAGGGCTATGTGGGCATGAGCGCTCTTCCCGCCGCCTCCACCAGTTATCTGTGGAGCGCGCTGGCGCTATGCTTTTCGCTGCTGATGATCCAGGTCTATATCCGCCGGAATCTGCGCCCCGGCCCGGGCGCCGCGCTGCTGGGGCTGCTCTTCGGCGTGCTCAATACCCTGGGCGGGCTGCTGTTTGCCTATGACAGCTGGGCCATGCTCGCCTCCCCCGCCACGCTTGCGCTCACGCTCGCGCGCTGCGTGGGGCAGGCCCTGCCCATGACGGCCGCGCTGGTCTGGCTGGACGACGCGCTCAGGGGCGGCCTGCTCACGCGCGGGAGCAAGCCGCTTCGTCTGCCCGGCCCGCTGGCGGCGCCGGTGCGGTGGGCCTCCCGGCATGAGACGGTGGCCCTGATGGGCCTGTTCGTGCTGTGCTGGTCCCCGTATCTCATCGCTTTTTTCCCCGGCACCGTCTGCTGGGATCTTGGGGAAATGGTGGCGCAATTTTTCGGCCAGCGTCCCATGGACACCTGGCATCCCGTGTTCCTGACCTGGGTGATCGGTATCTGCGTATGGCTGGGCCGCCTTGTAGGAAGCGACAACCTGGGCGCGGCGCTCTACATGCTGCTTCAGACCGTCCTGCTGGCCTATGCGCTCGCCCGCGCCGTGGGCCTCATGCGCGCCCTGCGGCTCAGCCGCGCGGCGCGGTGGACGGTTGCGGCGTTCTTCGCGCTCTTGCCCATCTGGGGCGGCTATGCGCAGTTCATCAGCAAGGACACGTTCTATACCTCCGCGCTGCTGCTTTTCACCCTCAGCCTGCTCCGGCTGCTGCTGGCCCGCGAGGGACGCACAGCCGTCCGCGACGGGCGGGAGGCGATCGAGCTGTTCGTCTGGGGGCTGCTGAGCTGCCTCATGCGCTCCAACGGGCTCTACGTCGTCTTGCCCACGGCCCTTCTGGCCGTTCTCTTCGCTGTGCGTGGCCGTGCGCGCCTTCGCGTGGGCGCGGCCCTGGCCGCGGCGGTCGCAGGTGCGCTTCTGTTTTCCCATGCGCTCATCCCGGCGCTGGGCATCCGCGACGAAACGGCCAGCGGCCTGTATTCGGTGTGCTTCCAGCAGAGCGCGCGCGTGCTGCGCGACCACGCGGACGAGGTCACCCCGGAGGAATACGCCGAGATCGACCGGGTGCTGGACGCTGAAAACCTGGCCGCCCTCTACGAGCCCTGGATCTCGGACCCCGTCAAGTACACCTTCCGGCAATATGGCGAGGGCGCGGAGGCGGAGAAGGCGGCCCTGTCGCGCTACCAGAAGACCTGGCTTTCCATGCTTGCCAAGTACCCGCTGACCTACGCGGAAGCCTTCTTTGCGGGGAACCTTTCCTATTATACGTTCGCGCCCAAATTCGAGGGCGAAACCTATAACCAGCAGGCGGGCAACCGCCTGGTCTTTGAAACCTATGAGCTGGGCGATGACCCGCGCTTTCTGCACACCTCGCAGCCCGCCGCGCTGGAGGGGGTGCGGACGCTGCTGGCGGTATTCGCGCGGGGCATCCGCCACATTCCCCTGCTGGGGCTGACCTATGCCTGCGCGACCTATACATGGCTGCTGGTCGGCGCGGGCCTGAGCGTCCTGCGCCAGCGCCGGGGGCGGCTGCTGGTGGGCTTCCTGCCCGCGCTTCTGACCCTGGGGGTGTGCATGCTGGGGCCGGTCAACGATTATTTCCGCTATTTCCTCCCCATCGTGGCCATGACGCCGCCGCTTCTGGGCGCGGCGGGCTGCGGCTCCGTCACACTTGCAAAACCCGCCTCGCCTCGCCGCTCCTGAAAGGAGCGGCGCTTTTTTTCGTCGAATCTCAATGGGCGAATCCCCCGACAGGAATGGAGGTAACGACCCGTGAAAAAATATCTGGCCCTGCTTTTGATGATGGCCCTGACCGCCGCGCCCAGCGCTCTGGCCGAGGACGGCGCGACCCCCCTGCCTCTTGGCGTGACGCTGGAGATGGACGGCTCCGCGCTGGTTTCGGCCATCGGCGGCTCCGCCGCCTTTGTCCCTTACTTTGAGGAGGATGACGGGGAAACGGGCACGGTGCAGCTTTCGGACGTCTCCCTGGGCATCGGCGATCTGACCGCCGCTTCCGTCACCTTCGACGTGCAGCGCATCAACAGCCTGCGCGTGCCCCGCCTCAGCCAGATCTCCGCCGACCTGGAGGTTGGCGAGGACAGCATCGCCGCCTTCCGCGCGGCGCTGGAGGCGCTCACCGGGGTTTACGGGGCGCCCGAAAGTGACCCCTTCGACGCCTCCGGCGTGGCGCTGTATGTGGAATACGGCACCCTGGACGCCTCCTGGGTCAAGGAGGACGTGCGCATCAGCCTTTCGCTGCAGCGCATGTATGAGGATACGCTCCATGTGAGCTTCTCCCGCCGCATCTGCTTTGACGCGGCCGACCTGGAGGCCTAACGCATGTGCCTGCGCAGGAAGGCGATCATGCGCTCGACGATCTGAGGCTGGTAGAACTCGTCTGCGCCATGCCGCGCCCCCTGGATGCGGTAAAATTCGCAGGGCACCCCGCAGGCCTCAAGCCGCTTATACAGCGCCTCGCTCTGCGAGATGTCCACCTCGTCATCCGCCGTGCCGTGAAGGATCATAAACGGCACGGTTTTCTCGTTCACATAGCGCACGACGCTGAAGCGCTCGAGCTTTTCCCGGTGGTCCTGCTCCGTGCCGCCGACCTTTCTCAGGCAGGTCGCCATGCGCATCAAATCGCCCCTGGCGCTCTCATAGGACGCGCTGAGATCCGAGATGCCATAAATATCGATCACGGCGCTGACGCGGCTGTCATATTCCAGAAAGTCGCCCTGTTCAAATTCCGGCATGCCCGCCGTCACGGCCGCCAGGCCGCCCAGCATGGCGCCGGCGGACTCGCCCATCACAAACACGTTTTCACAGTCGATGAGATACCGCCGGGCGTGCGCGCGCAGGTAACGGATCGCGGCCTTGACGTCGATAAGCGGGGCCGGCAGCGCCGCGTCCCCGACCGTGCGGTACGCCACGCTCGCCACGACGAAGCCCTGCTCGGCAAAGGGCAGGAGCTGCGGAATCCAGATATTGTGGTCCACCACATGGAGCGCGCCGCCGCAAAGCCAGATCAGCAGGGGCATCGGCGTCTGATGGCGCTCCCTGTATTTGGGCAATAGCAGGCTCATGCGCAGCGGGTGCTCCGTCTGGTCGTACCAGGCCGCTTCATTTTTATAGGCGATGTCACAGATCAGCGCGAGCGTCTCCCGCTGGCGCGCCACCTGCAAGCTCTCCTCCATTTGGGATGCCTCCCCTCTCTCCTCTTTCCTGGGTGCTCAATTCCAAGCGCCCCGCTTCTCGCATCGGAGAAGCGGGGCGACTGATTCACTTTTCCAGCCGCTTATTCATCCATCACGACAGCGCCCAGAAGGGGAACCTTGCTGCTGCGGCTGATTTCAATTTCCCGCTGAATCTGCGGATGGGTGGTATGCCACAGGCGCATAACCAGGACCACCGCGTCGGAGGCCTTGGCCTGCACAAGCGCATGCTCGTCGGTTTCCAGCGGGCCGGCGAAATGAATCCGGCTGTCCTGCTCCGCGAGCCACACCATCTCCTCGCGCAGGGCCTCGTCGGCAAGATCCCCGCACAGTACGATGCGCTGCGCGTCGGACGTCTGCAAAGCGCCCAGAAGGTATTCGCGGCTGTTGACCGGCGGCGCGCCCTTGGAGCCGTGGCGGTCCAGCCAGCCGTCGATCCCGCGGCGGGGCGACTTCTGGGGGGCCCGGGAGGCGATCAGGCGCAGGCCGTAGATATCGCGGACCTCAAGCGGCGTCTTGAGGTGATTATCCAGCACAAATCGGACGGCATACCATCCCACGGCCAGGAAAAACAGCAGGGCGGACAAAAGGATCGGGTATTTGAGCCTGGATAGAAGCGAGGTCTCCAGAACCTTGTCGGTCAAGGTGGGATAGGCCAAAGTGAAATAATCCAGCTCGTCCTGCGTCAGTTCCTCCTCGATGGTCTTGATCTGCGTAACGTAGTCGTTCTTCAGGCTCGCCGCTTCCTTTTGCGTGTTGGCTACGCTGGCACTATACCCATAGACGATCTGGTCCGACATGGGCAGGAAGGTATACTGCGCATAGGATGCCTCACACTCGGCATCCACCGCGGCGATGCGGCTGCGCATGACCTCCAGCATGGCCTCGCACGTTTCCTCACTGCGGGCCATCGCGCTGACGGAGATGGTCGCGCTGGCGGGGATGCTGCTCAGCTCCGCCGCCGAGGCGATCTGAATGTTGTCCTCCTTGGCCACCGAGACGCCCAGGCCAACCAGCTCGCGGATGTACTGCAAATCGGTGGTCAGCTTGGCCTTCTCCTTGATCTCCTCAAAGATCGACTCGTCGTACATGATGTTGCGGAACAGGTTGGCGATAAAGTCGATGGAAACCGTATCCGCCGTAATGTAATACCGCAAAGACCCCGAATAGACCGCATTGGGGTCCATGCGGATGATTACGGAGCCACGGTCATATTTGAGGCGGTCCAGATAGAGTTGATTGTACAGGGCATACTGCTGGATGCGCTCGTTATCCATCTTCGTGGTGTCAAACGATTCCAGCGTCGTTTCCCCTTTGAGAAGGGTGAGCCCCGTACCCAGCAAAAGACCGACGATGATAAAAATCAGAAGGATCTTCCACTTTTTAAGAACAAAATAGCCCATTTGACGCAAGTCAATCGTTATTTCGTCCTGCGCAAGCCTGACCGCCGTTTCACTCAATGAACAATCCCGCCTTACACTTAAAATTAGTCCAAAATGCCAATCGCATAGCTCCCTTACTATACCAGAATCGGCCAATTTGGTCAACTTTCAAAATGTAAAAGTAATCTGATTCGCCATTTTTCCGCTTCCTCAAATTTTTTTCGCTGCTCCCTTGACAGGGGGTTTCCGTCAGTGCTATTATACTGCCACGTTATCGTGTTAAAGCGATATCGGAAAGGAGTAAAGAATGAACATGAAAAAGCTGTTTGCGGTGCTTATGGTGCTGATGCTGGCGGTTTCCGGTCTGGCCCTGGCCCAGGAGGATGCCTCCCTTGACAACATTGTGGAAAAGGGCACCTTTATTTTGGGTCTGGACGACAGCTTCCCGCCCATGGGCTTCCGTGACGAAAACAACGACATCGTGGGCTTTGACATCGACGTAGCCAAAGAGGTTGCCGCCCGGCTGGGTGTGGAGTTTATCGCGCAGCCCATCTCCTGGGACGCCAAGGAGCTGGAGCTGGCCTCCGGCACCATCGACTGCATCTGGAACGGCATGTCCATCACGCCCGAACGCGAGGAAAGCATGGCCATGACCTTTCCCTACCTCAATAACCAGATGATCTTCTACACCCGCGCCGACGCGGGGATTGAGAGCCTGGAGGACCTGGCGGGCAAGTCGGTAGCGGTGCAAAACGGCTCGTATGCCGAGGAGCTGCTAAACGGCGACTACGCGGACCTGGCGGCCACCTTCTTAGAGGTGCTGGGCTTTGACGAATACCTCACGGCGCTGATGGACCTGCAAAACGGCGGCTGCGATGCGGTGCTCATGGACCTGGTGGTGGGAGACTACCGCATCAACGGCATGGGCGCAACGGATATTAAGGCGGCTGTGGCCCTGACGGATGACAACTATGGCATCGGGTTGCGCAAGGAGGACCTGGCGCTGCGGGACAAGGTGGAGGAGCTGCTCATTGAGATGAAGAAGGACGGCACGCTCGCCGAGATCTCCACCCGGTGGTTCGGTTCGGACATCACCGTGGTGCCCGCCGAATAACCTCTGTGCCAAGCGGAAGGGGGAGGCATGCGCCTCCCCCTTCCACTGACGAAAGGAACATCCATGACCATCAAATTTTTTAACGATCCCCAGCGGCTGTGGAAGCTGCTGAACCTGATGCTCGAGGGAGCGGGCGTCACGCTCAGCATCTTTTTTCTGACGCTGGTGTTTTCCGTGCCGCTGGGCATGCTGGTGGCGCGTGGACGCATGAGCAGGCGCAGGCTGGTGCGCTCGCCGCTCTCGTTTTATATCTATATCATGCGTTCCACGCCCCTGATGCTGCAAATCATGTTCATTTACTTCCTGCTGCCGCAGGTCCTGCCCTTCCGGGTGGATCGCTTCTGGGCGGTCATCTTTTCCTTTGTCATCAACTATGCAGCCTATTTCGCCGAGATCTTCCGCTCCGGCATCCAGGCCGTCCCCACGGGCCAGCAGGAAGCAGCCAAGGTGCTGGGTTACACGAAGGCGCAGACGTTCTTTCGCATCATCCTGCCCCAGGTAATCAAGCGGGTCTTGCTGCCCATGACCAACGAGATCATCACCCTCATCAAGGACACGGCGCTGGCGTCTACGGTAGCGGTGGTGGACCTGATGACCGTGGCCAAGAAGCAGGTGTCCAGCTCGTCGTCCATCGAACCGTATGTGGTGGCGATTCTGCTCTACCTGGTGCTCAACGGCGCGGCGGAGCAGCTTTGCAAGCTGGCCGAGCGCAGGCTCAGCTATTACCGCTAGAAAGGAGGCCTCCGCATGCTGACCGCGACAGATATCCACAAGGGCTTTGATGGCCAGGGAGTGCTGCGGGGCATCAGCCTCACGGTCAACAGGGGCGAGGTGGTCGCGCTCATCGGCCCCAGCGGATCGGGTAAAAGCACGCTCCTCAGATGCCTCAATCAGCTCGAGCCCGTGGATCAGGGGACCATCATCCTGGACGGCATCACCCTGTGCCGCACCCGTGAAGGGAAGCTCAGCTACGCCGACGAGGCAACCCAGCGCCGCGTCACGCTGAAAATGGGCATGGTATTTCAATCCTACAACCTCTTCCCCCACATGAGCGTGATGCAGAACCTGATCGACGCGCCCATGCACGTCCGGCGGCTCTCCCGCGCGCAGGCCATGGAGCGGGCTCGGGAGCTGCTTGACAAAGTAGGGCTATCGGATAAAGCGGATCAATATCCCTGGCAGCTTTCCGGCGGGCAGCAGCAGCGCGTCGCCATCGCCCGCGCGCTGTGCATGGAGCCGGAGATCCTGTGCTTTGACGAGCCCACCAGCGCCCTGGACCCTGAGCTGACCCAGGAGGTCCTCAGCGTGATGCGCGGCCTGGCGCGCGAGCGCATGACCATGCTGGTGGTGACGCATGAGATGAGCTTTGCGCGCGACGTCGCCGACCGGGTGGCGTTCATGGAGGACGGCGTCATCGTAGAGGAAGGCCCTCCTGAAAAGATATTTCATTCCGACAACCCGCGCACGCGCAGATTCGTGGGAGAAAGCTGAAAGCCGCCCGGCAGCTTGTGCTGCCGGGCGGCTCAGTTTGTCGAAAAAGTCCGCCCACGGCGGCCTTTTCCGCCAAATGCTTAAGAAATGTTTGCGCCCAGGGGCGCAAACTCCCCGCCCGCCCGGCAAAGCCGGGCGATACGAATCCACTTTGGAGGGCCTGCGGGCCCTCCAAACCTCCCGAAAAGTATTTGTCAGCAGTCTGAGCCGCCCGGCAGCTTGTGCTGCCGGGCGGCGACCTTTATACCAGGCGGAATCCGTTTTCCGCCTGCTTCTCGTGATAGCGCGTAATCAGCGCCTTGATGCGGTCGTAGGGGTTGAGGAGCGTGCTGAGGCTGCGGTCATGGTTGAGGCTGGCGACGATATAGGAGATGTACTTGCTCATGTCCGCCTCGATAAACCACGGACGCGCCTGCAATTCCGGCGTGCGATAGGTCAGGTTGGTGGAGATGATGCGGCTGATGGCGCCCTCCTCATAGGCGCGGTCAAAGGCCTCCAGACCGTTGGTGAACAGCGCGAACGTGGCGGCGGCAAAGATGCGGTTGGCCTTGCGCTTCTTAAGCTCGCGGGCCAGGTCCAAAACGCTCTCGCCAGAGGAGAGGATGTCGTCGGAGACAAAGACGTCCTTGCCCTCCACGTCATCGCCCAGATACTCGTGCGCGATGATGGGGTTGCGCCCGTCCACGACGCTGGTGTAGTCGCGCCGCTTATAGAACAGGCCCATGTCGATGCCCAGCACGGAGCTGTAGAAGATGTTGCGGTCGATGGCGCCCTCGTCGGGGCTGACGATCATCATATGATCGCGGTCGATCTGCAAATCACACTCCCGGCGGAACAGCGCCTTGAGGATCTGATAGCTGGGCTTGACGCTGTCAAAGCCGATCAGGGGCACCGCGTTTTGCACGCGGGGATCGTGAGCGTCAAAGGTGATGATGTTGCTCACGCCCATCTGCTCCAGCTCCTGTAGCGCCAGGGCGCAATCCAGGCTTTCGCGGCTGGTGCGGCGGTGCTGGCGGCCCTCGTAGAGCATGGGCATGATGACGTTGATGCGCTTGGCGCGGCCGCCGATGGCCGCAATGATGCGCTTGAGGTCCTGATAGTGGTCGTCAGGGGACATGGGCACCTCGCGCCCATACATCTTATAGGTGACGTTATAAGCTCCGATATCGGTCAGGATGTAGATGTCGTAGCCGCGCACGCTGCTTTTAATCATTCCCTTGCCCTCGCCCGTGCCAAAGCGGGGACAGTGCGCCTCGATCAGAAAATCGTGACGGTTGGCGCCCATCAGGGAAAACAGCGGGGTGTCCTCCAGAGCTTCCTGCTGCTCGTACCATTTCATGAGCCAGTTGTTGACCTTCTGACCGAGCTCCTCGCAGCCCGGCATCGCGATCAGCCCAAGCGGGGCGAAGGGAACGGTCAGAAGGTCGTTGTTCCAGGTGCTTACAAAGTCCGTCACAAGCATACCCCTTCTCAAGCGAACGTAGGTAGGGAGAGACAGAATCAGTATACCGCAAATTGCCGTTCCTGAAAAGATGCTTTTGCGAGAAAAGCAAACAATTTGACGGTTTTTGTGAAAAAGCTCCATGTTTGCCGCGGCCTAATCAAGGCGTTGCGCACATACAATACCCTCAAAAGGGGGCGCATGGGATGGGCGGGCTGGTCATGGGCGCATGTCTGGCGGCGGTGCTGGTGTTTTCCTCCGAGGCCATGGCCGCGGCGTCCCAGGCGGCGCAGGTCTTCGCCAGCGGCGTCATGCCCGCGCTCCTGCCCATGATGGTGCTCTGCCGGCTGTTCGCCCCCGGCGAAAACCACGAACATTCCCCCGTGCGCGACGCCGTGGGCGCGGTGCTGTTTTCCTTCGCCTCCGGCTCCCCGGCCAGCGCGCAGCGACTTGACGACCTGTGGCGCGCCGGAGCCGTCTCTCCCCGTGCGCTGGAGCCCCTGCTGGCCGCCTGCGGGGTGATGAGCCCGATGTTCTTCGTGGGCACGCTGGCGACCTGGACGGGGCTGAAGGCGGGTTGCTGGGCCATGCTCGCGTGCCACTGGCTGGGTGCGCTGGCCACGGCGGGGCTGGTACGGCTCATGGAGCGCCGCGGAAGCGCCGCGCCTCCGCGGAAGCCGGCCGCGCGGGAACAGTCCCCTTCGCTGCCCGCGGCCGTGGCCGGCGCCGCCACGGCGCTTGTGGCGGTATGCGGGGCGATGATGGCCTTCGCCGCCGCCGCGGGGGTCATCAGGGCGCTGCTCACGGCGCTGTTCCCGGCGTGGATGGCGGCGCACCGGCCGCTTGTTGCGGCGGTATGGGCGCTTATGGAAGTAGGCGGCGGAGCGGCTGCCGTGCTGGAGGCCTTTCCCCGGCCGCCGCTGCCTCTTTTATGCGCGCTATGCTCCTTCGGGGGCCTGAGCATCTGGCTGCAAAACCTGATGTTTGTGGACAGATGCGTGCGCCCCGTGAAGCTGCTTATGATGCGCATGCTTCACGGGGCGCTCTCCCTGGGCTTTTCCCTGACGGTTTTTTCGCTTTTTCCCGGCCTTACGCGGCCTTTTTGAAGATCCAGAACTTGCTGACCACGTAGTTGAATACCATCACGAACACCAGCACGACCACGCGGTTGAGGATATTGGACACGCCCACCGCCTTGAGCAGCAGCATCAGCCCCTGCTCGAAGACCAGAAAGCTCACCAGGCGGCTGCCGGCGAACTGCACAAGTCCGGTCAGCACCTTTCCCTGTCCCTGCGCATGAAAAACCATACCGCGGTTGATCCAGAAGGCGAACAGCACCGCGATCACCCAGGAGACGGCGCTGGCAATGGACATCTGGACATTGTTGGCCCGGTTGATGGAATCCACCACCCAGGGAATAAGTCCGCCGCCATAGGGTGCCTTTTCGGCCAGGATGAAGCAGCAGCCGTAATGGATCACCATGCTCAGCAGCGTCGTCAGGCCCCCGGCGATGAGGTAGCGCAGCAACTCATACTGCTTTTCATGCGCTTGCAGATAACCTTTGATCTTTTGCACCATGGACGTTCTTCCTCCCCAGTCAGTCCTCGCCGTGGTCCCCCCGCGCATAGTCGCAGCTGAGCAGGTCGCTCAGGGGCAGCGTAAAGGGCGCCTGCCTGGCCCCGGCGCGAAGGGTGACGCTTTCCCCGTCAAAGGCAAGGACGCTCACCGTTTTCTGCATCATCTTGCCGTCCCTGAGAAATACCGCGCGGATCCGGCGGTCATGCTCCAGGGCATAGCGCAGGAACCGTTTCATTGCCGGTACGCCTCCGGGACCTCGAAGATGCGGTTCTCTCCCCCCTGCGACTCATAGACCAGCGGGAACAGCGCCTCCAGCGCCGCCTCGTCAAGCGCGTACTGGGCGTTGGCGCGCTCATAGGGGCTGACGTAGATATATTGTACCTGATATTGCCTCAGCAGGTCAAGGTTTGCGGCGGGATCCGCGTAGAAGGCCGCGATTTCGGCCTGACGCTGCGTGGTGTTGAAGCCGTGATAGTACAGGTACAGGTCGCTGGAGCACAGGATGGTGCGTCCGGCGAGGGAGCTGACGGGATTGAGATGCTGGTTGCCGGTAAGGAAGACGCTGTGCTCGGGGGTGTTTTCAAGCACATATTCCGCTGTTTCGATGTCGATGGCGCTGTAGGCCTGGTAGTCGCTGACACATTCGCGCGCCACGGTGAGCGTGGAGGAGGCGAAGCAGCAGACGAGAAATCCCGCGGCGATCACCCTTCGCCCCGGCAGGCCGCGCAGGCGGGAGAAGGCCTCCATGGCGTAATCGGCGGCCATGGGCAGGCACAGGAGGAACCAGACGTAGAGGAGCTTGTTGTTGTCGTACTCGTTGGGCTGGAACTTGAAAAGCTCGGCCACCGCGTAGATGAGAAAGGCGCCGCAGGCGATCAGGCGAATCTGCCGCAGGTCGTCCGGCACAGCAAGCGCATCCTTGGGCTTGCGGCGGCACAGCGCCAGCAGAATCAGCACATAGGGCACGCCCACGTTTTTGAGATAGAACCACAGGTAGGTGTCCACCAGCCCCTGATTTCCCCGGTTGTTGGCCCAGTTGAACCAGACGCTGAGAAAATGATCGCTGCCCGTGGCCTGCACGAAGGTGAAGGCGATGAGCTGCGGAAGCGAAAGCGCCGCCGCCACCGCCCCGTAGAGCAGCCATGGCCGAAAAGCCTCAAAGCGCTTCCCCCGGGGCGAAGTGACCACGCAGTAGGCGCACGCGCCGGCCGAAAACAGCACCAGCGCCAGATAGCTGTGCGTATGCGCCAGCGGCAGTCCGCCCGCAAGCAGCGCCAGCAGCAGCAGCTCGCGCACGCCGTGGCGCTCCCGGCGGCACAGCGGGGGCACGAGGAGGTTGAGCGCCGGCATCAGAAGCGTCCAGCCGCCCAAAATGCCGCGCTGGGGCACCAGCATGTCGCAGATGATGTTGACCCAGCGCAGGTTGTGCGGGTCGGGCTGGTTGGTGGGGGTCTGGTAATAGCCCTGCATGACGTTGGCCAGGTTATCCCACATGGAGGTGACGCTGTAGCCGCTGACGGTGGCGTCCAGCGTGTAGAAAAAGCCCAGGCCGCCGTTGAGGAACAACAGAAAAAACGCCAGCGCCGCCGCGCCGCGCCTGCGGCAAAGCTGCGTGGCCAGCAGCCCGTAGCCGGCGTAGACCAGCGCCATCATCACCGTGCCGGTAAACGCCATGGCGGTGTTGAGCGGCATGCCCAGCATGAGCATGCTGGTGGCGATGGAGTCCGACAGGTAGGGATAGGCCATGGTGGCCCCCAGCATGAGGCTGTTTTCCAGAGGGAAACGCGCGTTTACGATGCTGGTGCATACGGCCAGGTGCAGCGACAGATCGCCATAGGTGCTCTGTCCGACGTGGTAGCTTCCGTCCGCCGCCAGGCGGATGGAGTGCGTGTATTGCAAATAGCCGCTGAGCACCGTCAGCGGCACCACGAGCAACAGCAGCAGCCACAGCGTCTTTCGCTCCCGGGCGTCAAAGGGCGCGGGGCTTCGCCTGTCGCGCCACAGCCACGCCGCGCCCACCAGCAGCGCCAGCGTCCCCAGCGCCAGCCAGTGGGCCGTATCGCTGAAGCACACGGCGTACGCCCACAATACGGGCAGCCACATCAACAGCAGCACACCCAGGGAAAGGCCGATATAGACGCGCAGAACCGGCCGCAGGCGCGGCAGGAGCAGATGGGCGATGGCGGCGCCGCCCGCGAAGAACAAAAGAAGATACACGATGGAAAGCAAGGCTCGTCCTCCTTATACGCACAGCATGGAACGGAAGAACTGCACGGCCGTCTGCAGCGTTCCGTCCGTCACGGTACACATGCCCGAAAGCGCCTCCTCCCCCGTGAGCAGGAAGGGCGAAAAGCGGTAAACCCGCCCGCCCGGCTGCGCATAAAAGCGGCCGTCGGTCACAAAAGGGCTCAGGCACGGCACGATGACCGCGCGTTCAAACTGGATTTCGATCGCCGTCTCCAGCGCGTCCCACGCCTCGCCGCTGGGGTCGCTGAGCGCGCCGGCGTCCTCGCACATGGAGAAGCTCAGGTGCAGGTCGTCGTTTCCGGCCAGACAGCGGATATGGTGCCGGGCCTCCGCCGCGCGGCGGCCCGGAATCAGCGTCTGGCGAAAGCTCAGCAAGGCCGCGCTAGCCGGTCTCTGGGGCGTGCCGTCCGCATGCAGGGCGCATATGGTGCGCTCGGAGACGAAAAACTGGTGGAACACCGACCGCCTGCGCCACAATAGCCGCATCAGCGGAAACGTCAGGCGCGGACGGCGCACCAGCCAGCGCTGCAATAGCGGCGCCTTTTTCCCAAGCTCGGACAGCATCCGCTCGCTCGCCGCGCACAGCCGCGCCCGTCTCGGACGGCGCACCAGCCGCGCCCCGGCGCGCAGCAGCTCGTCCACGGGCCGCGCCCGCTCGCGCCCCGGACGGCTACTCACCTGCGCATCCGCCCGCAGCTCGCCCTGCAATTCGCCCTTCTCGCAAATGCCGATCAGCGCCAGCGGCGCACCCTTGGGCAGATAGGTGCGAAACGCTTCCATGGTGGCATAGCCGCCGTGGTCGAGCACGAAGCAGGGCGCGAGGCTGCGCGCCCTGAGGTGTGCGGCGATGCTCCTGGCCCCTTCTCCCCCGCTGAGCCCGTCCATGCTCAGGGCCAGCAGCAGGTCGCCGCCCGGCTGGTAGCCGTCGCTCAAGAGTCCTTCCAGCGCCTCCAGCAGCGCCACCACATGCGCCCGCGACAGCGGCACGCTCATGGGCATCTCATGCGGCCCGCACGCCGAGGCCTCCGCCTGCGCGGCGTCCACATGGGAGACGAACACCAGCGGGGCCGTGATGTTGGCCCCGGGCATCTCCAAAAGCACCGCGCCGTTTGCAAAGCGCTTGCTCTCCAGGCGGGCGAAAACCAGGGGATAGCTTTCCCTGAGCGCGGCGAGTACCTCCTCTGCGCCCTCGGGCGTATAGGCGTGATAGCCGCTCAGGCGCCGGAGCACCTCGCGCGCACGGCCATAGTTGAGGGGCGCCAGAAATTCGCTCATGGAAAAAAGCCTCCGTTTCCCAGAAGAGTATCTGCTGATGGATTCGACAAACAGGCGCCGGGGTCCTCTTTGGGTTTCACGCCCTCGTTTTTCCGCAAAAAGGGGACGGGCGTATGCCCGTCCCCAGTTTGTCGAAAAAGTCCGCCCACGGCGGCCTTTTCCGCCAAATGCTTAAGAAATGTTTGCGCCCAGGGGCGCAAACTCCCCGCCCGCCCGGCAAAGCCGGGCGATACGAATCCACTTTGGAGGGCCTGCGGGCCCTCCAAACCTCCCGAAAAGTGTTTGTCAGCAGTCTGGGGACGGGCGTATGCCCGTCCCCCCAGCGTGTCGAAAAAGCTCGCCTACGGCGATCTTTTCCGACAGGTATGCGCC
>CAUDEL010000015.1:0-48399 GCA_958448555.1 uncultured Eubacteriales bacterium
CGCTCAAGTCTCATCCTTTTTTTCTTCACTGTCCAATATGTATTGTAGCGCTACATGACCAAAATGCCGCACGCCGTCTTTGCTCTTGACGGGCGGGGCGGCGGCGGATATAATACGCTTATGTGTCGAAAAACATGCGGGAGGTGAGGGCTGTGCGAAAGGCGCTGGGAGTGGCGTTGGGGGCGGGGCTATTGCTGCTTCTGCTCAGCGCGCTGGTGGTGGCCATGCCGCAGGACGGCGCCGCGCCGCGCGGGCCCCAGCCGCCCTCGGCGCCGCCGGACGCCGTGCTGACGGCGGCCGCCCTGCCGGACGGGGCGCAGCCGCCCCAGGCGATGGGCGGAGGGTGGAGCGCGCGCACGGGCGTGAGGATGGACCTTCCGCCGCAGGACATCGCAATGGGCGGGCCGGACGGACGCCGCGACGCCAACGGCCGGGTGATAACCGCGGCGCGCTATGCCGCGAGCGTGTATCAGGTGTTCCGCGCGGAGGCGGCGGGCGGGTGACCCCGCGGGAAAGCACAGGCGTTGACAGGCAATCATTTCAATATGGAAGGATGGCTGACATCATATGAAGGTCAACAATCGCCGCCGCGTGAAGATGAGCAAGCGGACCTCCGCGATCATCGTGCTTTGCGTGGCGCTGGTGCTTACGCTGGCCGTGGGCTATCTGGGCCTCAACGGCGCATGGCTGGACAACCGGGGGCTGTATAAGCTGCTGCCCTGGCTGCCCACCTCCGATGTGGACAACTGGCCGCAGTCCATCGCCCTGGGCCTGGACCTCAAGGGCGGCGTGTATGTGGAATATGAAGCGACGATGAGCGATGAGATGCGCGAGGAGGGCTATGACTTCGGGACGCTTCTGGACTCGACCATGAGCATCATCGCAAACCGCCTCACCGAGAAGGGCTATCCCGAGGCGACGGTCAGCCAGCTGGGCCAGAGCGGCATCCGCGTGGAGATCCCGGATGTGACCGATCCCGCGGCCGTGCTGGACCTGATCGGCTCGCCCGCGAAGCTGGAGTTCCTCGATCCCGACGGCAACGTCTTCATGGAGGGCCGCCACCTGCAGTCCGCGACCCCCATCACCAATACCGAGACCGGCAAGCCCGCCATCAGCTTCCGCCTGACGGGCGAGGGCGCGGAGCTGTTTGGCGACATGACCGCCCAGTCCATCGGCAAGACCATCACCATCCAGCTTGACGGCACCGTGCTCATGAGCCCCACCGTCAACGAGGCCATCTATGGCGGCGACGTGATGGTGACGGGCAGCTTCACCGAGGAGCAGACGCAGGACATCTGCCTCAAGCTGCAAAGCGGCGCGCTGCCCCTTGACCTGCGCCAGGACAAGCTGGACACCATCTCCGCGACGCTGGGCATCGACGCGCTGAGCACCAGCATCACCGCCGCCGTCATCGGCATCCTGATCGTGATGCTCATCATGCTCGTGCGCTACCGCATGTGCGGCCTGGTGGCCGACTGGGCGCTGTGCATCTACATCATTCTGCTGTTCCTCTTTATCGCCGTCGTTCCCGGCATCCAGCTCACCCTGCCCGGCATCGCGGGCATCATTCTGGGCATCGGCATGGCGGTGGACGCAAACGTCGTCATCTTCGAGCGCGTGATGGAGGAGGTCCGCCTGGGCCGCCCGATGATTCACGCAGTGCGCATCGGCTTCAAAAACGCCATGAGCGCCGTGCTCGACGCCAACGTGACCACCATCATCGCCGCCGTGGTGCTGCTGTTCTATGGCACCGGCTCGGTGCAGGGCTTTGCCACGACGCTGCTTTTGGGCGTCATCACCAGCATGATTTCGGCCATCGTGGTCACGCGTTTCCTGCTCACGCGCTTTGTGCGCGTGTTCCATGAGCCCAGGCTGTTTGTGGCGGTCAAGCCCGCCGCGGACGCCGCTGTCGAAGGGGAGGCGAAGTAACATGAGAATTCAGAAGCGTGCGCGCATCTGCCTGTGCATCTCCGCCGCCATTCTGGCGGTCGCCCTGGTGATGTCCCTGCTTGGCTACGGCATCAACTACGGCATCGACTTTGCGGGCGGCCTCAACATCCAGTACGATATGGGCGCGGCCTTTGACCAGGTGGACGTGGAAACCGCCCTGCGCAATCAGGGCGTGAACCAGTTCACCATCTCCACCTCCGGCGCGCAGGGGCATGTGTTGCAGATCCGGGTGCCCACCCTCAGCGGCGACGAGGAGATCCAGACCCTGCAAAACGGCCTGGAGGCCGAGCTGTCCCAGATCTATCCCGACATGGACACCGAAACCGCCACCGCCAGCTATGTCGGCCCCGTCGCGGGCGCGACGCTGGTGAAAAACGCGATCATCAGCGTGCTGCTGGCCGCTGTGCTCATGCTGGTGTATATCGCCCTGCGCTTTGACTTCGCCTCCGGCCTGGCGGCGGTCATCGGCCTGGTGCACGACGTGCTCATCATGATCGCCTTCATGGTGATCCTGCGCAGCGTAATTCAGATGAATTCGTCCTTCATCGCGGCCATGCTCACCATCGTGGGCTATTCCATCAACAACACCATCGTCATCTTCGACCGCATCCGCGAGAGCAACAAAAAGCCCGCGTATGCCGGCATGAAGCGCGAAGAGGTGGTTTCCATCTCCGTGCGCGAGAGCCTGGGCCGCACCATCAACACCACGCTGACCACGCTGGTGACGATCGTGACGCTCTACATCCTGGGCGTGGACACCATCCGCGAGTTCAGCCTGCCCATCATCGTGGGCATCCTGGCGGGCGCCTACAGCGCCAATCTGATTAACGGCTACGTCTGGGCCGCGCTGGAGGAGCTGCGCCTCGCCCGCAAGGGCCAGAAGAAACTCAAGGCCAAGAAAGCTTGATCCATCAAACAGGCGCCCCTTCGGATGAAATCCGTCCGAAGGGGCGCCTTGCAATCTGACAGGGTTTGACAGGACCTGGGCAATTTCGTATAATGAACGACGGTATGATTTCTGCTGTGGGAGCGTATGCGCGATGAGCTTTGCGTCATTGACCTTTCTGGTGTTTCTGCTGGGCCTGATGCTGGTCTATTTCCTCGTGCCCGGCCGTGCGCGCTGGGGCGTGCTGCTGGCGGGAAGCTATGCGTTCATCGCCGTCTCAAGCCCGCACACGGCCGTATATCTGCTCCTGGCCACGGCGGCGGCGTTTCTGGCGGCGCTGAAAATCCAAAGCGTGCAGTCTGCCTTTGCGGCCCGCTCCGGCCGGGAGGCATGGACGGCCGGGGAAAAGCGTGCGCGGCGGCGCGCATGCCAGAGAGAAAAGCGGCTGTGGCTCGCGCTCGCGCTTTCGGCGGTGTTTGGGATGCTGCTGGTTTTGAAGTACGCCAACTTCGCCATCGACAACCTCAACGCCCTCCTGGGCCCGGCGGGCGGCTTGCGCCGGGTGGAGTGGCTGCTGCCCCTGGGCATCTCCTTTTACACCTTGCAGGTCAGCGGCTATCTCATCGACGTCTATCGCGGCAAATACGCGGCCGACCGGCATTTTCTGAAATTCGCGCTCTTTGCCTCCTGGTTTGCGCAGCTGGTGCAGGGGCCCATCAGCCGCTACGACGCGCTGGCGGCGCAGCTTTATGAGGGCCATGCCTTTGACTGGCGCAGGATGAAGTCCGGGGCGCTTCGCATGCTGTGGGGCTATTTCAAAAAGCTGGTCATCGCCGACCGCCTGGCGCTGGTGGTGGAGCCGCTGTTTGCGGCGCAGGGCTATGCGGGCGCGTACGTCTGGGCCGCCGCCGTGCTCTACAGCTTTCAGATCTACGCGGATTTCTCCGGCGGCATGGACATCGTGCTGGGCATGTCGGAGATCTTCGGCGTGCGCATGACGGAAAACTTCCGCCGCCCGATGCTGGCCGGAAGCGTCGCGGAGTTCTGGCAGCGCTGGCATATCACCCTGGGAAGCTGGATGCGCGATTACCTGTTTTATCCCCTGGCCCTCTCCAAGCCGTTCGGGCGCCTGGGCAGGCGGCTTCGCGGACGGTTCGGGCCCTATGTGGCCAAGGTCGCGCCCGCGGTGCTGGCCTCCTTCATCGTCTTCACCTGCGTGGGCGTGTGGCACGGCGCGGAATGGAAGTATGTGGTTTACGGCTTCTATCAGGCGCTGTTCGTCTCCACGGCCACGCTGCTGGAGCCGCTCTACGCCCGGATGCGCAAGGGGCTGCATGTGCGGGAGAAAAGCGCGGGGTTTCAGGCGTTTCGGGTGCTGCGCACGTTCCTCATCATCATGGTGGGCCGCGTGCTCTCGCGGGCGGGGTCGCTTGGGGATGCGCTGGCCATGCTGGGCGCGGGCGTGAGCGCGTGGAACCCGCAGGTCCTCTGGGACGGCAGCTTCCTGGCCTTCGGTGTGACGGCGGCGGAATGGGTGGTCCTGGCGGTGGCCGTGGCGGCATGGATGGCGGTGGACGCGCTCAACGAGCGCGGCGTCGTGGTCCGGGAGCGGCTGGAGGCGCGCGCGCTCCCGCTTCGCTGGGCGGCCTATATCCTGGGCGCGATGATCGTGCTCATCTTCGGCGTCTACGGCCCGGGCTTTGACGCGGCCAGCTTCATCTACGGCGGATTCTGAGAGGGGAGGGGCGCGCGTGCAGATCAGCGTGCTGGAGTATCTGGAGCAGACGGCCCGCGCCATGCCTGAAAAGACGGCGTTCGCCGACGAAAGCGGCGCTCTGACCTTCGCCCGCCTCCGGGAGGCCGCGCGCGCCGTGGGCAGCGCGCTGGCGGAGCGCACCGGCGGCGCGGCGCGCAGGCCCGTCGTGGTTTTTCAAAAGCGCAGGCCCGAGACGGTGGCCGCGCTGCTGGGCGCGGTCTATGCCGGGTGCTTCTATGTGGCCCTGGACCCCGAGCTGCCCCGGGAGCGGCTGGAGGCCATCGTGGAGAGGGTCAGGCCCGCGGCGGCGATCGTCATGGACGACGCCCCGCCTCCGGTGCGGCTGGACGCGCCTGTGCTGACCTACGCGCAGGCCGCCGCCCATCCTCAGGACGAGGCGTTTCTGGAGGCGGCCGCCTGCGGGATGAGCGACCAGGACCCGCTCTACGTGCTCTTTACCTCCGGCACCACGGGCGCGCCCAAGGGCGTGGTCACCAGCCACCGCGCCGTCATCGACTACATCGACGCCTTTTCGGAGATTGCACGCATCACAGCGGATGATGTGCTGGGCAGCCAGGCTCCGCTGGACTATGTGGCGGCCCTGCGCGACATCTACCTGCCCCTGAAGCTGGGCGCGCAGTGCGTGCTGCTGCCCAAAAAGCTGTTTTCCCTGCCCGCCCGGCTCTTTGAGGCGCTGGACGCCTGGAAAATCACCACGCTTTGCTGGGTGGTGCCCGCCCTGTGCATCCCGGCGAAGATGAACGCCTTTGCGACCAGGACGCCGGCAACGGTTGATAAGGTCTTTTTCACCGGCTCGGTCATGCCCGCGAAATACCTGCGCATGTGGCAGCAGGCCCTGCCGGGGGCACGCTTTGTCAACCACTACGGCCCCACGGAGATCACCGCAAGCTGCACCTGGGCCGAGATCGGCCATGTCGTCGGGGACGGCGAGCGCCTGCCCATCGGCCGGCCCTTCCGAAATACGCGGATTCTTCTGCTCGACGACGAGGGCAGGGAGGTGAGCGCTCCCGGGGAAACCGGCGAGATCTGCGTGGCGGGCTGCGGCCTCGCGCTGGGCTACTTTGACGATCCCGGGCTGACGGCGAAATGCTTTGTCCAAAATCCCCTCCATTGCGCCTGGCCGGAGCGCATCTACCGCACGGGCGATTACGCGCACCGCGACGCGGACGGCGTTTTGTGGTTTCACGGGCGCCGCGACAGCCAGATCAAGTTCATGGGCCACCGCGTGGAGATGGAGGAGATCGAGCTGGCGGCCCGCGCCCTTGCGGGCGTGGAGGAGGCGTGCTGCTTTTTTGAGGAGGACAGGGAGCGCCTTCACCTCTTTGTGCAGGGCGAGGTGGCGCAGGCGGAGGTGTTTGCGGGGCTCAGGGAGCGGCTGCCCGCCTTTATGGTCCCGCGCAGGCTGACGGTCAAGGCCGCCTTTGCCCTGCTGCCCAACGGCAAGGTGGACCGCGCGGCGCTCAGGGCCGAGATGGAGGCGGGAGAGCATGGAGCGGGTTGAATCGGTGCAGCGGCTGCTGGCGCTCATGGCGGGACCGCGGCCCGTGTGGAGCAACGTATACCGCCTGCCCGCGGACTTCGGGGCGGCGGCGGCGGCCGGCAGGCTGTACGCGCACGAACAGCCGGGCGCGCTGATGCTTCTGGAGGAGTGGCCGGACGTGTATCAGACCTTCCTGATCGTGCGCGATCCGCAATCGCCCTGCGCCGCGCCCCGCATGCCAAAGCCGCTGCTGGCCGAGTGCGTCACCCGCGGGGCGGCGCCTGAGAAGGGTTTTTCGGAGTTCTGGGCGAGGATGGGCTTTCGCCTCTCCTGTACGCGCAGGATGCTCGAACGCACGGGCCCCATGCCCGACCTTCCCGCGCAGGCCCTGACTGTGCGCATGGCGGACGGCGCGCTGGCGCGGGAAGCCCGGGCGCTGTTTGAAGAAAATCTCGACCGCCTGACCGTGCGCCTGCCGTGGCGGCTTGAGGAAGCGGAAGTGCTGTGCGCGCTGGACGGCGCGGGCCGCCTGGCCGGAGCCCTGCACTTCTCGCGGGGCCGCGGCGCGCAGACGCTGGAGCACCTGGCGGTTTGGCCGCAGATGCGGCGGCTGGGCGTGGCCTCGGCGCTGATGGCGCGCTGGCTCGGCCCGGAGGGGAAGTATCGCCTCTGGGTGCTGGAGGAAAACCTTCCAGCTCTTGCCCTCTATGGGCGCTGGGGCTTTGGGGACACGGGACGGCGGTGCGATTCCCTGCTGTGCGGATGACGAAAGGAGATCAGAGCGTATGGAAACGATTCTTCAGATTCTCACGGAGCTCAGGCCGGACGTGGATTTTGCGCTTGCGCAAAACCTGATCGACGACGGCGTGCTGGATTCCTTCGACGTGGTTTCGCTGGTGTCGGAGCTGTGCGACGCCTTTGAGGTGGACATCACCGTGGAGGACCTCACCCCCGAAAACTTCAACACGCCCGCGGCGATGCTGGCGCTTGTGGAAAGGCTGCAAAACCAATGAGCCGTGCCGTGCAAAAGCGCCGTCGGGGGCTGCGCTGGCTGAGGGCGATCGCGTTTTGCGCGCTGTTTGCGTGCGTGTTTCTGGCCGCGCAGTACGTGCTGCTCAAAAAGTACGAGCCCGCCGACTGCTGGCCCCAGCGCTTCGCCGATTACGCGGATGAGCCCGCGGGGTCGGTGGATATGGTCTTTCTGGGCTCCAGCCAGAGCTACTGGGGCACCTCGCCGATCATCCTGTGGAACGAGGCGGGCATCGCCTCCGTCAACATGAGCGGCATCATGCACCACCACACCATCGTCTATGAGCAGCTCAAGGCCCTGCTGGAAATGAACACGCCGCCCAAGTACGTGGTCTTTAACCCCTCGTCGCTGCTTTCGACCTACAAGGCCGGGGAGGAGAAGCTCCAGCCCGTCTACGAGCAGTTCATCTACACCCTGCCCACGCTGGGCCAGAAGGTGAGCGCATTTCGCGCCATGCTGGAGGAGGGAGAGGGCACGGTGGACGTGGCCTCCTTCCTCTTTCCGCTGCTGCGCTATCATTCCCGCTGGCAGGAGCTGACGGCGGAGGATTTCCTTCTGCCCTCCTGGTGGGCTGAGCAGTACCGCCCCTGGCTCAAGGGACAGATGCCCATGATGGAGAGCATCAACATCACCGAGTTCGTGGAAGGCGAGGTCGTCAACCCCGGCCCCGTGGAGCTGGTGCCCGAGAGCGTGGAGGGGTGGCTGAAGATCTTTGCGCTATGCCGCGAAAACGGCATCACCCCCATCGCGCTCATCCTGCCGCGCTTTGACGGCTTCTTCACCGGCGCGCCCGTGCAGGCGCTCACCGATTTTCTGGACGAAAACGGCGTGGCCTATATCAACTACATGGACGAGGTGACCCTGGCGGAGATGTCCTGGGACTACCGGCGCCACTTCAAGGACCGCGAGCACCTGAGCTTTGTGGGCAGCATCTACGCCTCCTACGACCTGGCCTGGCGGCTGAGCGAGGTGGCCGACTGGGAGGACCACCGCGGCGATCCGGCCTACGAGCAGTGGGACCTGGACCGCGACCGGTTCTTCGAGACGTACCGCGCCGAGATTGAGGAGGCGCTGGGCGCCGACTACTATGAATATACCATGATGGAATGACAGACGGCCCCGGGGATTTCCCCGGGGCCGTCGCAGGTTGTCGAAAAAGCTCGCCTGCGGCGATCTTTTCTGCCAGATGCTTAAGAAATGTTTGCGCCCAGGGGCGCAAACTCCCCGCCCGCCCGGCAAAGCCGGGCGATACGAATTGACTTTGGAGGGCCTGCGGGCCCTCCAAACCTCCCGGTAAGAGTTTGTCAGCAGTCTGCGGCCCCGGGGATTTCCCCGGGGCCGCCGCGATTTCCGCCTTACAGCGCCAGGCGGTAGATGGCCTCGCAGTCAGCCGCTTTCAAGGGCACGAACTGGCCCAGCGTGCCGCCCGCCATGGCCACGGCGCGCCCGGCCATGCGGCCGAAGTCCGCATCGCCGATGCCGTTTTCCCTCAGCGTAGTGGTCAACCCCAGCGCGCGGTAGAACGCCTCCAGACGCCGGATGCCCTCGGCGGCATCCGTGGCGTCGTCGCCGCTGTCGGGCACGTCAAAGACGCGGCGGCCAAACTGCGCCAGCTTGGCCTCGCCGCCGTGGGCCAGCGCGTATTTCATCCACGCCGGGAACACGATGGCCAGCCCCGCGCCGTGGGCGATGTCGTAGAGCGCGCTGAGCTCGTGCTCCAGCTTGTGGCTGGCCCAGTCGCCCACGCGCCCGGTCTGAAACAGGGTGTTGTGCGCAAGGCACCCCGCCCACATGATCTCGGCCCGCGCGTCGTAGTTTTCGGGCTCGCGCATCACAATGGGAGCGTTGTTCACCACGGTCTTGAGCGCGCCCTCGGTCATGCGGTCGATGAGCTCCACATGCGTGACGCGCGTGAAGTAGCGCTCCATCATGTGCGCCATGATGTCCACCGCGCCGCAGGCCGTCTGGAAGGGCGGCAGGGTATAGGTGAATTCGGGGTTGAGGATGGAGAACTTGGGGAAGTTCAGCGGCGTGTTGCGCCCGCGCTTGCACAGGTCCTCCTCGCGGGTGATGACGCAGGAATCGCTCATCTCGCTGCCCGCCGCCGGGATGGTGACCACCGTGCCCAGGGGCAGCACCTCGGTATTCCTGCCCTTGCCGTCAAACAGGTCCCACACGTCGCCGTCGTAGCAGGCGCCGTTGGCGACGGCCTTGGCGGTGTCGATGGCGCTGCCGCCGCCCACCGCCAGCACCAGCTCGATTGCGTGCTCGCGGCACAGGGCGATCCCATCGCGCACCAGCGACAGGCGCGGGTTGGGCTGAACGCCGCCCAGCTCCCAAACCTGCATGCCCGCAAGCTGGGCCATCACCTGGTCGTAGACGCCGGTGCGCCTGATGCTGCCGCCGCCGTAGACCAGCAGCACCCGGCTGCCGTAGCGCGCGGCCTCATCGTGAAGATGGGTCAGCGAGGTCTTGCCAAAGAAGATCTTTGTGGGGTTGTGAAAAGCAAAATCAATCATGGCTCAGGCTCCTTTGTTGCAATAGTGGGTTCTTTTCCCATTGTACCACGCCCGGGGCGCTTTTGAAAGCCCAAACGCGCCCGCGGTTGACAGCCGGGCGGCGAGGGGCTATCATGGGAGGGCGCGGGGCCGTTCGTCCCGCGCTTCCCCTTCGGGGCAGACGCCACGCGATACGGAGAGAGACATGCAGACCTTACGTCAAAAGGCCCGGCCCTACCTTGGCTCCCGCGCCTTCTACGCCGGGGCGCTGGGGGTGATGGCGCCCGTCACGGTGCAGCAGCTCATCAACAACCTCTTTAACATGATCGACAACCTCATGGTCGGCAGCCTGGACCCCAGCGGCCTGGCCATGAGCGCCGTCACCGTCGCCAACCGCCCCTACACGGTCTTCTTCGGGGTCTTTTTCGGCATGACGGGCGCGGCGGGGCTGCTCATCAGCCAGTACTACGGCGCGCGCGACCTTGAGACCTGCCGGGGCCTGTTCTCCCTGCAACTGCTCATCGGCCTGGCGGCGTCGCTGGCCATGGGCCTGTGGCTGGCGCTGTGGCCCGAGAGCGTCATGCGCATCTTCGTAAGCGACCCGCGCACGGTGGCGCTGGGCATGGAGTACCTGAGCATTGTCTGGCTGAGCTACCTGCCCCTGGCGCTGAGCAACGTGTGCATCTTCTCCCTGCGCTCCATCGGCGAAAACCGGGTGAGCATGCTGGTCAGCCTCGCCGCCATGGGCGTCAACGCGCTTTGCAACTACGCCCTCATCTTCGGGCACTTCGGCCTGCCGGCCATGGGCGTTGCCGGCGCGGCGCTGGGCACGCTCATCGCCCGCACGGTGGAGATGGCCTTCTACCTGAGGCTGCTCCTGCGCCGCCGGATCATCTTCTCCCTGGACCTGCGCGCGGCCCTGCGCCTGCCCGCCGCGGTGGTGCGCGCCTTCGCGCTCAAGGCCGTGCCCCTCATCGCCAACGAGATCCTCTGGAACGTGGGCATGAACGTCTATTTCTGGAGCTACGCGCGCCTGGACGAGGCCGCCCTGCCCGCCGTGACCATCGGCGAGCAGATCTCCACCATCGCCGCCGTGCTGGCCATGGGCACCTCCTCGGCGGTGTCGGTGCTCATCGGGGCCGAGCTGGGCGCGGGAAGGCTTGGGCAGGCGAAAAGCAACTGCAAAAAGCTCCTGACGCTGGTGGTGGGCATTGGGCTGCTCTGCGCGGGGCTGTGCCTTGCGCTGGGCGCCGTGCTGCCAAACGCCTTCGGCGTGACGCCCCAGCTTCGCGGCCTGGCCTCGCGCATCGCGACCATCATGGGGCTGTGCTCGCCGTTTAACTTCCTCTATGGCTTCTGCTTCTACTGCATGCGCGCGGGCGGCGACACGCGCAGCGCCATGCTCCTGGACAGCGGCTACATGTGGCTGCTCCCCGTGCCCGCCAGCCTGCTGATGGCGCTGCTCCTCCCGGGGCGGCTGGACATCGCCTCCGCGGTGCTCATCGTGCAGGTGCTGATGAACCTCAAGGTCCTCCCCGCCCTGTGGGTGCTCAAAAGGGGCCGCTGGGTGCGCAACATCACCGCCTGACGCTCAGGGTGTAAAAGCTGCGGCCCGGCTTGTGCATTTCCACGCTTTGGTGGTATAATAAACTGTTGTGGTGTGGCCGTGCGGGCGGCCGACGCCCGTGAAAGGAGGGAACGCCCATGCGTGGCCGCAGGACGGAAGCGCTGATCTGCCTGATGCTGGCGCTGTTTTTCGCGCTGTGCCCGGCGGCGCTCCTGCCTTATGCCGCCGCCGAAGAAAAGATTTACTATATCGCGCCCGAGCTCCCCAGCGACGTGGAGCCCTATGATCCCGAGCGCCCCGAGGATCTCTACGAGGACCAGCTCTACGCCAAGTCCGCCATTCTCATCGAGGCCGGCTCCGGCGAGGTCATCTTTGAAAAGGACGCGGACGCGACCATGTACCCCGCCTCCACCACCAAGATCATGACCGTGCTGCTGGGCATCATGATGGGCGACATGAACCAGACCGTCTACCTCTCCCAGACCGCCGCCGACATCGGGGACGACAGCTCCGACATGGGGCTGGATGTGGGGGAAAGCATCAATTTCAAGGACCTGCTCTACGGCACCATGATCCGTTCGGCCAACGAGGGCGCCAACCTGATCGCCGAGACGCTCTACGGAAGCGTGCAGGCCTTCGCCGAGGTCATGAACGAGGCCGCCGCCATGTACGGCTGCACCAATACCCACTTTGCCAATGCCAACGGCCTGCACGACCCCAACCACTACACCACCGCGCGCGACATGGCCAGGATCGCCCAGGCCGCCATGCAGAACGAGACCTTCCGCGACATTGCCAAAACCTATACCTATCACCTGCCGCGCAGCAACCTGCACAGCTCGCGCGTGCTCACCTCCAGCTCCCGCGCGTTTTTCAATCCCAGCCTGGAGGAGAACGACGCCTACTATCCCTACGCCATCGGCATCAAAACCGGCTATACCGACGCGGCGGGCCACTGCTTCGTGGGCGCGGCCGAGCGCGACGGGGTGGAGCTGATTTCGGTGGTTTTCTACACCACCGAGAGCGGCCGCTGGAGCGATACGGTCAAGCTGATGGAATACGGCTTTTCCCAGTTCGTGAGCATGACGCCCGCCGAGCTCTACGCCCAGAACCCCATCACCGTGGAAACCTCGGGCTTTTCGCTGGACGATGAGGGCTACGGCCGGCTGGAGCTCAACGTCCAGGCGCGGTCCGGCTCGCGCGAGGTCAGCATCGTGGCCACCATGGCCGAGATGGAGACCATGGCCCGCAACCTGCGCCAGACCGTGCTCATCGAATACTCCCGCGACTTTGCCGCGCCCATCCAGCAGGGCGAGGTCATGGGCACCATGACCTACTATCCCAGCGACGGCGGCAGCGCGGTCACCTACGATCTGGTGGCCTCGCGCACGATTCTCAGGCGCGAAAACGCGCCGTTGTCCCTGGAGGAGATCGAAAACGAAGTCTACGCCGACCCCAACCCCTTCCCGCCGCTGTCGGCGGAGCTGGTCATCATGATCCTGCTCCCGGTGGGCGGGGTGTTTGTGGGGCTGAGGCTTCTGATGCGGCTTCTGCGCCGCACGGGACGGCATAAGAAGGGCCGCGTGCCCAGGCCGCGCAACCGCTTCTACCGCTGAGGCGCGCGCAGTACGAAAGGAGGCGGGGGCGTGGTCGCGCAGGTCATCGTGGACGTGGTGCACAGCAACGTGGCCAGGCCCTTTTCCTACCTGGTGCCCGAGGGCATGCGGGTGAGCGTGGGTCAGCGGGTGAGCGTGCCGCTGGGCCGAAGGCGGGTGGAAGGGATCGTGGTGGAGCTGCTGGACAGCCCGCCCGAGGGCGTGCCGCCGGAAAAGCTCCGCCCCCTGGGCGAGGCGCTGGACGGGTGGCCGGCGCTGCTGGCGCCGCTGCTGGCGCTTGCGCGCGAGCTGGCCGCCGAGGCCCACTGTCCCCTGGCCGAGACGCTGAGGCTGATGCTGCCCGCCGCCATGCGCGCCGGGCGCGTGCGGCGGAAAACGGAGCTCGTCGCCCGCCTCGCTCCGGAGGTGGACGCGGAGGCGGCGGCGCGGGAGCTGCGGCGCGCGCCCAAGCGCGCCACGCTGCTGCGGCTGCTGGCGGATGGGGAGCCGCGGGCGCTTTCGCAGCTGGAATCCCTGGTCCACGATCCCCGCGAGGCGCTGCGCGCGCTGGAGAAGGCGGGGCTTGTGACGCTGGAGGCGCGCGAGGTGTTCCGCGCGCCCGAGGGAGAGGCGGACCCGGCGCGGACGGTCGCGCCCGAGCTGACCGCGGACCAGCGCGAGGCGCTGGACGCCATGCTTCCCGCCCTCAGACGGGGCGAGGGCGCGTTTCTTGTGCACGGCGTCACCGGCAGCGGAAAGACCGAGGTCTACCTCGCCATGGCGGCCGAGACGCTCAGGGCGGGAAAGGGCGCCATCATTCTGGTGCCCGAGATCGCCCTCACGCCGCAGATGGTGAGCTGGTTCCGGGCACGCTTCGGCCCGGAGACGGCGGTTTTGCACAGCCGCCTGACCGATGGCCAGCGCTGCGACGAGTGGCGGCGCATCCGCCTGGGCCTGGCGCGGGTGGTGGTGGGGGCGCGCAGCGCGGTGTTCGCGCCGGTGGAGCGGCTGGGGCTGATCGTGATCGACGAGGAGCACGAGCAGACCTATCTGAGCGACAAGCACCCCCGCTACGACGCGCGCAGCGTGGCCGTGAGCCGCTGCCGCCGGGAGGGCGCCACGCTGGTTTTGAGCAGCGCCACGCCCAGCATCCTCTCCTTTGCCAGGGCACGCCGCGGCGACTACACGCTGGTGGAGATGCCCCGGCGCGTGCGGGGGCTGCCCCTGCCGAAGGTGACGGTGGTGGACATGCGGCGCGAGCTGGAGGCGGGCAACCGCTCCATCTTCAGCCAGCTGCTGATCCAGCGGCTGGGCGAGTGCCTGCGGGACGGCCGGCAGGCCATGCTCTTTCTCAACCGCCGCGGCTACAATACCTTCGTAAGCTGCCGAAGCTGCGGCTACGTGGTCAAATGCGAGCGGTGCGACCTGAGCATGACCCTGCACCGCGAGGCGGACGCCGACGGCCCGGGCGAGCTGAGATGCCACATGTGCGGCGCGGTCCGCCAGCCGCCCACGGTCTGCCCCGAGTGCGGCAGCCGCTACATCCGCTATTTCGGCAGCGGCACCCAGCGCGTGGAGGAGGAGGTGCGCCGCCTCTTTCCCGGGGTGGGGACGGTGCGCATGGACATCGACACCACGCGCGGCCGCGACGCGCACGCAAAGCTCCTGGAGCGCTTCGGCCGGGGCGAGGCGCAGGTGCTCGTGGGCACGCAGATGATCGCCAAGGGGCTGGACTTCCCGCGCGTGACGCTGGTGGGCGTGGTGGCGGCGGACATGACGCTCAACCTGCCGGACTACCGCGCGCCGGAGCGCACCTTCCAGCTCATCACGCAGGTGGCTGGCCGCGCGGGCCGCGCGGGGCCGGAGGGCGAGGTCATCGTGCAGACCTACAAGCCCGGCGATCCCTGCATCCAGGCCGCGGCCGCGCAGGATTACCGCGCGTTTTTCGAGCAGGAGTTCAGCCGCCGCCGGGCGGGGCTGTATCCGCCGTTTACCCTGATCGCGCGCCTGCTGGTGGAAAGCCCCGACGAGGAGGCGGCCCACCAGACCGCCGAGCGCCTCTACGACGTGGTGCGCACCTATCTGCTTTCACATCCGGCGCAGAAAAAGCGCGTGCTGATGCTGCGCGTGGACGAAGCCCCGGTCAGGCGCATCCGGGGGCAGTACCGCTGCCATGTGCTGCTCAAGGCGTTCGACCACCCGGAGGTCTCCCCGCTGCTGCGCCTGCTCTCCGAGCTGGCGGGCGTGGAGGACGGCGCAAGCAAAATCTATTGCGAAGTGAACCCCGCGACGATGATGTAGGGGATAAGGAGTTTGGTCAAAGATGGCAACCAGAAGAATCGTGGAGATCGGAGACGAGAAGCTGCGCAAGCATGCCAAGCGCGTGGAGAAGTTTGACCTGCGGTTGCGCATTTTGCTCAAGGACATGGCCGACACCATGTACAAGGCCCAGGGCGTGGGCCTGGCCGCGCCGCAGGTGGGCATCCTCAAGCGCGCCGTGGTGGTGGACGTGGGGGAGGGGCTGATCGAGCTGGTCAACCCCGAGATCGTATCCGCCGAGGGCGAGCAGACCGGGCCCGAGGGCTGCCTGAGCGTGCCCGGCCGCTCGGGCATCGTGGTGCGCCCGGAGCGCGTGACCGTCCGCGCCCGCAACGCGCATGGCGAACCCATTGAGGTGACGGGCGAGGGCTTCCTCGCGCGCGCCTTCTGCCATGAGATCGACCATCTGGACGGCGTGCTCTATGTGGACAAGATGGTCCGCGAGCTCTTCCCCGAGGAGGAGGACGGCGGGGAGGAGGAAGAGAAATGAAAGTGGTTTTCATGGGCACGCCGGATTTTTCCGTGCCCACGCTTCAGGCGCTCATCGACGCGGGCTACGAGGTGGCCGGCGTCTTTACCCAGCCCGACCGCCCCAGGGGACGCGGCGGCAAGGTGCAGATGAGCCCGGTCAAGGAGCTGGCCCTGCGCCATGGGCTGAGCGTGTTCCAGCCGCTCAGGATTCGCCGGGACGGGCTGGAGCCCCTGCGCGCCCTCGCGCCCGACGTGTGCGTGACCGCCGCCTTCGGGCAGATCCTGTCCCAGGAGGTGCTGGACGTGCCGCGCCTTGGCACGGTCAACGTGCATGCCTCGCTCCTGCCCCGCCACCGGGGCGCGGCCCCCGTGCAGTGGGCGATTTTGAGCGGCGACGCGGTCACGGGCGTGACGACGATGTTCACCGACCGCGGCATCGACACCGGCGACATGCTCCTGAGCGCCCAAACGCCCATTTTGCCCGAGGATACCGCCGGGACGCTGACCGAGCGGCTCTCGCGGATGGGCGCGGAGCTGCTCCTTGAGACGCTTCGCCGCCTGGAGGCGGGCGACTGCCCGCGCCGGAAGCAGGACGAGGCGCTGAGCACCTATGACCCCAAGGTGGAAAAGGAGATGGGCCGCCTGGACTTCACGCGCCCCGCCGGGGAGTGCGCCCTGCGCGTGCGCGCCATGTCGCCCTGGCCCTGCGCCTTTGCGCAGCTTGGCGAGGGCGTGCTCAAGGTCCATCGCGCCGCCGCCCTGACGGGCGTGTCGGGCGAGCCGGGCACCGTGCTTTGCGCAAACAACCGGGAGGGGCTCGTGGTGGCCACGGGCGAGGGCGCGCTGTCGCTTCTGGAGGTGCAGGCCCCCGGCGCGCGATGCATGGACGCCCGCGCCTTCCTGCGCGGCCATCCCATCCCCGAGGGCGCCCGGCTTGACGAGGTGCGGCTATGATGGAGACGCGCAGATCTTCCCGCCCCGTCCACACGCGCGGCCCGCAGGCGCAGCCCGGCCCGGGCGCGCGCCGCGTGGCCCTGGACGTGCTTTCCGCCGTGCATGAGAAGGGCGCCTACGCCGCCCTGGCGCTGGGCGAGCGGCTGCGCGCCGTGCGCCTGAGCCCCGAGGACCGGCGCCTGGCTACCGGCCTGGTTTACGGGACGCTTGAAAACCAGCTCAAGATCGACTACGCCCTGGAACGCTGCATGCAATACCCCGCGCGCGAGCCCCTGCAGCGCGATATCCTGCGCCTGGGCGCCTGCCAGATCCTGCTGATGGACCGCGTGCCCGACAGCGCCGCGGTCAACGAGGCCGTCAAGCTCGCCCGCGGCGCGGGCATGGAGGCGGCCTGCGGCTTCATCAACGCCGTGCTGCGCCGCCTCGCGCGGGAGAAGGACGCCATCCGCTGGCCCGACCGCGAGGCCGATCCCATGGGCTACCTCAGCGTGATGGGCAGCATGCCCATGTGGCTGGTGGAAAAGCTGGTTTCGGCCTACGGCCTGGAGGAGGCCGGCCGCGTGATCCTCTACCGCCAGGCCGAGCATCCCGTCGTGGTGCGCCCCAACCTCAGCCGCCTGTCCGACGCGGATTTTGTGGCGCTTCTTTCCCGCAGGGGCTGGCGCGTCGAGCGCGGGCTTGCGCCGCATGCGTGGCTCGTCTATGGCGCGGGCGACCTTGCCGGCGACCCCGACTACCGCGCCGGGCTGTTCTCCATCCAGGGTCAGAGCAGCATGCTGGCGGCCGAGGCCATGCAGGCCCGCCCCGGCATGAAGCTGCTGGACGCCTGCGCCGCGCCGGGCGGCAAGGCCGCCTACCTGTGCGAGCAGATGCAGCTCACCGGGCGGGTATACGCCTGGGAGCTGCACCAGAAGCGTGCGCAGCTTCTGGAGGGCGCGCGGCGGAGGCTGGGGCTTGACAACCTGCGCGTCTCCGTGCGCGATGCGCTCGACCCCCGGCCCGACCTGGAGGGCGCGCTGGACGGCGTGCTTCTGGACGCGCCCTGCGCGGGCCTGGGCGTGATGGCGCAGAAGCCCGACATCAAGCTTCGCCTGAAGCCCGAGGACATCCCCGCCATCGTGCGGACGCAGGAGAGGCTGCTGGACACGGTCAGCCGCTACGTGCGGCCGGGCGGGACGCTGGTGTACAGCACCTGTTCGCTGCTGCCCGAGGAAAACGCCGGGCGCGTGCAGGCGTTTCTGGAAGGCCATCCGGGCTTTGTTTCAGAGCCAATGCCGCTGAGCTTCCCCGAGGAGCTGCGCAGGCGCCAAACCCCGCTGGGGCTCCAGCTCCTGGGCTGCCGAGACGGCGTGGAGGGCTTCTTTATCGCCCGGATGCGGAGGGCGCGGTGATGGAGGACAAGCGCGTTTTGCTCGATCTGACCCTCCCCGAGCTGGGGGCGTACCTGGGGGAGCTCGGCCAGCCCGCCTTCCGCGGCAGGCAGGTGTTTGCGTGGCTTCACAGGGGCGTTCCCTTTGAGGAGATGCGAAACCTCCCCGCCCCGCTGCGCGATCTTCTCAGGGAACGGTGCGAGGACATGCCGCTTTCCATCCTCGAGCATTTCCCCTCCCGCAGGGACGACACGGTCAAGTTTCTCTTTTCCCTGCGCGAGGGCAACATCATCGAGGGCGTGCTCATGCGCTACCGCTACGGCTATTCCCTGTGCGTCTCCACGCAGGTGGGGTGCAGGATGGGCTGCGCCTTCTGCGCAAGCACGCTGGAGGGGTGCGTCAGGAGCCTGTCGGCGGGCGAGATGCTCTCCCAGGTGATCCTGGCCAACCGCTTTCTGGAGGGAAGGGGCCGGGTGGGGCACGTGGTGCTCATGGGCAGCGGCGAGCCGCTGGACAACTATGAGCAGACCGTGCGCTTCCTCAGGCTCGTCAACGCGCCGGAGGGGCTCGGCCTGAGCCTGAGAAACGTCTCCGTGTCCACCTGCGGCCTGGCCGAGGAGATCCTGCGCCTGCGGGACGAACATTTGCCCGTCACGCTGAGCATCTCGCTCCATGCGCCCAACGACGAGATCCGCCGGCAGATCATGCCCGTGGCCCGCGCCGTGCCCATGGAGCGGCTGATGGCCGCCGTGCGGGCCTATGTGGCCGGCACCGGGCGGCGCGTGGTGTTTGAGTACGCGCTCATCGACGGGCTCAACTGCCTGCCCGCGCACGCGCGCGAGCTGGCGCGGCTGCTCAGGGGGCTTCAGTGCCACGTCAATCTCATCCCCCTCAACCACGTCGACGAGCGCCGCCTGCGCCCCGCCTCGCCCGAGGCGGTGCGCGCCTTTCAGGAGACGCTGGAGCGCGAGCACATCTCCGCAACCGTCCGCCGGGAGATGGGGGCGGACATCGGCGGCGCGTGCGGGCAGCTTCGCAGGCGGCGGCTGAACGCCGGAATCTGAGTTTCGGGAAGGAGTGGAACCGATGCGCGTATGTCAGCGGACGCATCAGGGCCGGGTGCGGTCCAGCAACCAGGACTGTCTGCTCGTGGACGGCCGCGTCTACGGCGTGGCCGACGGCATGGGCGGCCATCAGGGCGGCGAGACCGCCAGCCGCGTGGCCGTGCAGGTGCTCAAAAACGCGCTGCGAGGCAAGCTGCCCGACCGCCGTGCGCTGGAGATGGGCATGGAGGCCGCCAACCGCCGCATTTTTGAGATGGCGCGCCACGACAGCGCATTAAACGGCATGGGCACCACCGTGACCCTGCTGTGGGAGGACGGGAAGCGCATACTGGTGGGCCACGTGGGCGACAGCCGCGCCTACCGCCTGCGCGCGGGCGAGCTGAGGCAGATGACGCAGGACCACAGCATCGTGGCCGAGCTTCTGCGCAACAACGTCATCACCGCCGAGATGGCCCGCAGCCATCCCTACCGCAACGTCATCACCCGCGCCGTGGGCGTGGACCCGGCCGTCACCCCGGACGTGACCTGCGAGGACAAGCGCGCGGGCGACGTGTGGCTGGTCTGCTCGGACGGCCTGTACAACATGGTCCCCGACGACGTGCTGAAAAAGACCCTCGAGGAAAGCGAAAACGACGAGCGGGCCGCCGACCGCCTTCTGGAGCTTGCGCTGGAGGCGGGCGGCACCGACAACATCACCTTTGTCATCTGCCGCGTCACGGAGGTGGACGGGCAATGATGAAGGGAATGGTCTTTGCCGAACGCTACAAGCTGGAGGACTTCATCGGCCAGGGCGGCATGTCGCTGGTCTACCGCGCCGTGGATATCCGCACGGGCCACAGCGTGGCGGTCAAGATCCTCAAGAGCGAATACAACAGCGACAAGGAGTTTCTCGAGCGCTTCCAGCGCGAGGCCCAGGCGGCCAGCCTCATGTCGCACCACAACCTGGTCAACCTCCTGGACGTGGGCGTGGAGGGCGAGTACCGCTATCTGGTTTTGGAATACGTCAACGGCAACACCCTCAAGGACATCATTCGCCAAAAAGGGCGCCTGAACTACCAGACTGCCATCCAGATCACCATCCGCATCCTCAGCGCCCTCCAGCACGCCCATGACAACGGCATCATCCACCGCGACATCAAGCCCCAGAACGTCCTCATCCACGCCGACGGGCACGTGAAGGTATCGGACTTCGGCATCGCGCGCATGACCAACGCCTTCACCATCAGCAAGGGCGATACCGTGGTGGGCTCGGTCCATTATTCCTCGCCCGAGCAGGCTACGGGCAGCGTCGTGGAAGCCACCAGCGACATCTATTCCACCGGCGTGGTCATGTACGAGATGCTCACCGGCCGCGTGCCCTTCGTGGGCGACACGCCCGTGGCGGTCGCCATGCAGCATGTCAAGGACCCGCCCCCGCCGATTGCCGACTTCGCGCCCGAGACGCCCCCCGCGGTGGTGGCGGTGGTGATGAAGGCGCTGGAAAAGAACCCCAAAAACCGCTTCCAGAGCGCCCGTGAGATGGCCGACGCGCTGATGAAGGCCAAGGACGGCAAGCTCGATCCCGCCTCCGTGGCGCTGGAGTCATCGGGCTCCAGGCCCCCTGTCAAGCCCGTTCAGCCCGCGCACATGCGTGAGCTCAGCCCGCACAGCCAGGGCACCTCGCGCCGCGCGCCCGTGCGCCGCCGCCGCAGCCGCCGGCGCGTGGCGGAGATCGTGCTCTCGGGCATCGCCGCCGCCTGCGTGCTGGCCGCGCTGGCCTTCGGCGTGGTGCAGGTCTACAACCGCGTCAGCCGCAGCGCCGTCGCGCCGGACGTGGTGGGCCTGAGCGTGGGCGACGCCCAGACGCTGGCCCGCCGGGAGGGCCTGAACTGGCAGCAGACCGACATCAACCACGACTCCATCCCCGCGGGCACCGTCATCTCCCAGATCCCCGAGCCGGACACGGCCATGGAAAAGGGCGACAGCCTGCTGGTGGCGGTCAGCCTTGGGCCTGTGAGCACCGCCATGCCGGACCTCAGCGGCATGAACTACGAGGACGCCGCCGCCAGGCTCAAGGAGCGCGGCTTTGGAAACATCGTGCTCATCAAGACCGTGTCCTCCTCCGCCGTGGGCACGGTGCTGGGGCAGAACCCCAAGGCGGGCGAGAGCTACCTCTCGGGCCAGAGCGCGGAACTGACCATCTCCGGGGGCAGCACCATGGTGCCCGAGCTCACGGGGCGCTCCCATGAGGACGCCGCCGCGCTGCTTCGGGACAGCAGCCTCACCGAGGGCACGCCCATCTACGTGGAGGTGACGGACCCCGCGCAGGTGGGGCAGGTGCTGGCGCAGATGCCGGTGGTGGGCACGATGGCGGTGCTGGATGCGCCCGTGACGCTGACGGTGGGGATCGAGAGCGAGCCCTATCAGGGCGAGCTCAGCCTGGAGATGCCCGAGGCAGCAGGCGACCGCGCGCTGCGCGTGACGCTGGTGATCGACGGCGAGGAGCACACCGAATACGAGGGCACGGTCTCCGCCGCGGGCGGAAACGTGCTGGTGCCGCTGAGCGCCACGGTGGAGGGCGAGGTGCTCTGCCGGGTGTACGTGGAGGGAGAAATGTATCTGGAAAAGGCCGTGACGCTTCGATGACGGGGGAGGAGAGAGGCTTGCAAAGCGCCGAGGGCGTGATCGTAAAGGGCGTGGGCGGGCTGTACTATGCCCGCGGGGAGGACGGGCAGACCCATGTGCTGCGCGCCCGGGGCCGCTTTCGCAGGGAGCGCGTGACGCCCATGGTGGGCGACCGCGTGCGCTTTAGCCCCGGCCAGGGCGAGGAACACGGCTGGGTGGAGGAGATTCTCCCCCGCGCGAGCGAGCTGGTGCGTCCGCCGGTGGCCAATATCCGCTATCTCCTCATCGTCGTGGCGCCCAGCCCCGCGCCGGATTTCCTGCTGGTGGACACGCTGATCGCCATGGCCCTGCGCCAGGGCATCGGGCCGGCGCTGGTGGTCAACAAATGCGACCTGGACCCGGAGATCTTTGGGCGCGTGCGAAGCGACTACGCGGGGCTGGGCGCGCCGGTGCTTGAGGTGAGCGCGCGGACCGGCAGGGGACTGGAGGAGCTGCGCGCGCTGATGCGCGCGGGCATCTGCTGCCTGGCCGGGCAGAGCGGCGTGGGCAAGAGCACGCTTCTGTGCGCGGCCACGGGCCTCAGGCTGCAAACGGGCGAGATCAGCCGCAGGATCAGCCGCGGCAGGCATACCACCCGCCACGCCGAGCTGCTCTACAGCGGCGGCTATCAGGTGCTGGACACGCCGGGCTTCAGCCTTCTGGAACTGTGGGAGGGGCTGGAGCCGGTGCGCCTGAAGGAATACTATCCCGAATTTTCGCCCTATGAGGGGCAATGCCGCTTTTCGCCCTGCTATCACCTCAGCGAGCCCGGCTGCGCGGTCCTGGAGGCCGCGCGCGCGGGCGAAGTGAGCCTGGCGAGGCTGGAGCGCTATCACCTGCTGCTTAAAAAGGCGCAGGAGGCCTGGAGGAACCGCTATGATTAAACTCTCTCCCTCGATTCTCGCCGCCGATCCCCTGCGCCTGGGCGAGTGCGTGCGCATGGCGCTGGACGCCGGCTGCGACGAAGTGCACTTTGACGTCATGGACGGGCATTTCGTGCCCAACCTCACCTTCGGCCCCCACATCCTCAGGGCCATGAAGCGCGCGTTGCCCGGGGCCGTCTACGACGTGCACCTGATGCTGGACAACCCCGGGGCGTTTGTGGACGCCTTCTGCGACGCGGGCGCGGACATCCTGACCGTGCACGCCGAGGCGGAGGGATTTTCCGCGGCGCTGGAGCGCATCCGTGCCCGCGGCGTGCGCGCGGGCGGGTCGGTCAGGCCGCATACGGGGGTGGAATCTCTGCGGCCGGCGCTTGCGCTGCTGGACCGCGTGCTTCTGATGACGGTGGAGCCGGGCTTTGGGGGACAAAAGCTCATGCCGGAGGTGCTGGAGAAGGCGGGCGCGCTGCGCGGGATGGGCTTTCGGGGCGAGATCGAGGCCGACGGCGGCATCACCCCGGACAACGCGCGCCTTCTGACGGACGCGGGCGTAGGCGTGCTGGTGATGGGCACGGCCTTTTTCGGCGCGCAGGAGCCTTCGGAAGTGGCCCGGCGCGTGCATGCCCTCTGAGCCTTCCCGGGCATGCTAGCAGGGGAGGGAAGGTATGAAAAAGAAAAAGACGGAGGAGCGGCTTTTCACGCCGCCCCCCAGACCAAGGCGCATGGGGCGCGCGCCGGTGAGGCACTGAGCGCCCGAAACCATTTGTACAGAAAGGGATTTCATGCAGTTTGACGAATTGAACCTCATCGCCCCGCTGCTCCGGGCCGTCCGGGAGATGGGCTACGGCGAGCCCACCCCCATCCAGCGCGAAACCATCCCGCCGGTGCTCGCGGGCCGCGACGTGCTGGGCTGCGCCCAGACCGGCACGGGCAAGACCGCCGCGTTCGCCCTGCCCATCCTGCAGCGGCTGAGCGCCGAGCGCAAGCAGCACGCGGGCCGGCGCACGATCCGGGCCTTGATCCTCACCCCCACGCGCGAGCTCGCGCTTCAGATCTTTGAAAACTTTGAAGGCTACGGCAAGGGCCTGCCCCTGCGCCCCTGCGTCATCTTCGGGGGCGTCGGCCAGCAGCCGCAGGTGGAGGCGCTCAGGCGCGGCGTGGATATCCTGGTGGCCACGCCCGGCCGCCTCAACGACCTGATCCAGCAGGGGCACATCACCCTGGAGCATATCGAGATCTTCGTGCTGGACGAGGCGGACCGCATGCTGGACATGGGCTTCATCCACGACGTGCGAAAGGTCATCGCCCGCCTGCCCCAGAAGCGGCAGACGCTGCTGTTTTCCGCCACCATGCCCCCGGAGGTCGAAAAGCTCGCCCTGGGCATTTTGCGCGACCCAGCCAGCGTGAAGGTCGATCCCGTGTCCAGCCCCGTGGAGCGCATCGAGCAGGGGCTGTATCTGGTGGACAAGGCCAACAAAAAACACCTGCTGGCAAAGCTGCTCGGCCAGCCGGAGGTGGACAGCGCGCTGGTCTTTACCCGCACCAAGCACGGGGCCGACCGCGTGGTGCGCGAGCTTTCGCGCGCGGGCATCCAGGCGCGCGCCATCCACGGCAACAAGAGCCAGAGCGCCCGCCAGCAGGCCCTTTCGGACTTTAAGAGCGGCAGGAGCCGCGTTCTGGTGGCCACGGACATCGCCGCGCGCGGCATCGACGTGGCGGGGCTGTCGCACGTGTTCAACTACGACCTGCCCAACGAGCCGGAGGCCTATGTCCACCGCATCGGCCGCACGGGCCGCGCGGGGATGGACGGGCGGGCGGTGAGCTTTTGCTGCATGGACGAGATGAAGGAGCTTGCGCAGATCGAAAAGCTCCTGGGCCACAAGCTGCCCCGGCTGGAGAGCGAATGGCCCATGGAGGTGTTGACCGAAAGCGCGCCGCGGCCGTCCCGGATCACCCGCGCGGAAAAGACGCCCGCGCCGCTGACCGCCGTGCGCGCTACGCCGCTGGAGCGGCCGCTGCGCGCAGCGCCTGTCCGCCCGGCGGCGCCGGCCGCGCCGCGGCAGGACCACCGGGATTACGAGGACCTCGTTCACCGGCAGCGTTCCCAGCGCCGCCGCCCCCTTTCCACCGGCAACGACCGTCGGTAAACCGCCCCGAAGGAGACGCATACCATGCCAAAGCAGATGACCGCGGAACAGAAGCTGACCTACATGACCGAAACACCCCTGCCAAGGCTGGTGCTCTCGCTCTCCGTGCCCACCATCGTCAGCATGCTCATTACCTCCTTTTACAACATGGCCGACACCTATTTCGTGGGCCTGATCGGCTCGGCCAGCGCGTCGGGCGCGGTGGGCGTGGCCTTCCCGCTCATGGCCGTCATGCAGGCCGTGGGCTTCATGTTCGGCCACGGGTCGGGCAACCACATGGCCCGCGTCCTGGGGGCGGGCGACGCGGAGGACGCGCGGCGCATGGCCGCTACCGGCTTCTTTGCCGCCTTCTTCGCGGGCCTTGCCATCATGGCCGCCGGCCTGCTGGCCTGCGAGCCGCTGGTCTACGCCCTGGGCTCCACGCCCACCATCGCCCCCTACGCCCAGGCCTACCTGGGCTATCTCATGCCCGGCACGCCGTTTCTGATCGCCAGCCTCGTGCTCAACAATCAGCTCCGCTTCCAGGGCAGCGCCTTCTACGCCATGATCGGCATCACCTCCGGCGCGGTGCTCAACATCATCCTGGATCCCATCTTCATCTTCACCTTCGGCATGGGCGTGGCGGGCGCGGCGCTGGCGACCAGCCTGAGCCAGGCGGTCAGCTTCTTTTTGCTGCTGGCAGGCACCCGGCGCGGCGGCAACATCCGCATCCATTGGCGCAACTTCACCCCCACGCGCACCAATTTCCGAGAGATCCTGCGCGGCGGCCTGCCCTCTTTGGCCCGGCAGGGCCTCAACAGCCTGGGCACCGTCTGCCTCAACATCGCTTCCGGCGGCTACGGCGACGCGGCCATCGCGGCCATGAGCATCGTATCGCGCGTGATGATGATGGCCGTCAGCGCCATCATCGGATTTGGGCAGGGCTTCCAGCCCATCTGCGGCTTCAACTACGGCGCGGGGCTCTATGAGCGGGTGCGCAAGGCGTTCTGGTTTTGTGTCAGGCTCTGCTTCGGCGTCCTGATCGTGGTCAGCGCCGCTGCCATCGCCTTTGCGCCCGGCATCATCAGCCTCTTTTTGGCCGGCGACGCTCAGGTGCAGCAAATCGGCACGTTGGCGCTGCGCCTGCAATGCGCGCTGATTCCGCTCTTTGCCTTCACCTGCCTGGCAAACATGATGCTTCAGACGATGGGCATCGCCGGCCGCGCCACGCTGCTGGCCATGGCCCGTCAGGGCTTGTGCTTCATTCCCGCAATATGGCTTTTGGAGCATGCCTTCGGCCTTCTAGGGGTGCAGCTGGCCCAGCCCGCGGCGGATCTGCTGTCCTCCCTGCTGGCCATTCCGCTTACGCTTCCCGTCCTTCGCGACCTGCGCGCCCGCGGAGAAGGCAAAAAAATTTAAAAAAGTGTGAACCTTTTGCCACCCTTTTCCGTCCTATAGTTGGGAAAGCGCTGAGAATGAATCCGCGCACGAACGGGAAAGGAGGCGTGCGGCGAAAGATGGAAATCGTTTCATATATTACGCAAGTATTACGTTGACAGCCGCTTTCCAAAGATGGTATAATCAATATCGGTTGCGGCGCAGCCCCTGCGCCGCACGAGAGAATGAGAGCGAATACTAGAGGAGGTCCGACTGTGAAGAGATACCTTTCCATGATGCTGGCGGCTTTGCTGGTGCTGACCGCTGTGCCTGCCCTGGCGGCCAATGACGCCGGCACCAACTATACCCTCTCCACCGAGGGCGCCGTGGTGCTGCAGGATATCGCCGACCGCAACATCACGCCTGCGGCGGGCGCCCTGGACGTCAACCCCGTCATCGAGGGCCAGAGCCCCACGACCGGCATGCCCGTGAGCGGCAATACCCTGTATATGCCCATGCTGGTGCAGATCAGCAATCCTGAAGGCTCCGTGAAGGTGGACGGCAAGAACGTGACCGCCGCCGGCGTCGGGCAGCGTGCGCCCTGGGGCGGCCAGTACGCGGATATCGTGTACGAGGGCATCCTCTACCGTTCCGGCCAGACCCGTATCACCTTCCTGTTCAACGACAGCTTCGCCGAGGGTCAGCCCCTGAGCGTCGGCCCCGTGCGTTCGGCCCGTATCGGCCACGTGCTCCTGCGCGAGGAGTGGCAGGGCGGCATCGTCTATGCCGGCGGCCCGCGCCGTGAGGAGAACAACATCGCGGCCATGTTCGCCGAGCTGGGCGCCAGCGAGAAGGGCGTCACCTTCAACCTGCTGGACGGTAAGTACCAGGAGTACAAAAACCGCGTGAGCGGCGTCAAGTCCCCCGACAACTACAACGTCAACCTCGTGGGCATCCGCTCCCTGGTTCCCGCCACCACCGTGGCCGTGGAGCATCCCTTCCTGTTCGCCGAGGCCAGCCCCTATGTGGACGGCTATGAGGTCGCCTACACCATCAACCTCGACTGGGGCCACAAGCGCTACATCTCCCACTTCTACTATGACGAGGCCAACAACCTCTACCTGCGCTATTCCGGCGACGCGCCCTACATGACCTTTGCCGAGGCCGAGGACCGCAGCGAGGAGAACCAGGAGCAGATGTCCTTCAGCAACGTCATCATCCAGCGCGTGGGCTATGAGTACACCAACAACTCCAAGATCATGCCCGTGATGCAGAGCGTGGGCAAGGGCAATGCCGACATCTTCATCGGCGGCCGCTACATCCCCGGCTACTGGGTGCGTGAGTCCATCGAAAGCCCCACCGTCTTCCTGGACGACCAGGGCAACGAGATCCAGCTCACCCCCGGCAAGACCTTCATCGCGCACTTCCCGCCGGAGAGCCTGCTGACCTACTCCGCGCAGTAATCTACCGTCAAAACGCCCGGGCGATCAACTCGCCCGGGCGTTTCAGGCTGCTGACAAAGTGCGGGGTGCAGGGGGATCATCCCCCTGCCGGGGTTTGGGGCAGAGCCCCAAAGCCTTATGCCGCAGCATTTTTCGCGAGCGTTGCGAGCGCCCGAAGGGCGCAAGAAACGCGGCTCTCCCCAAAATCAGGGGTTTTTCAACGGTCTGAAACGCCCGGGCGATCAACTCGCCCGGGCGTTTTTCGGTTGCGCCGCGCCTTGGGATGGGGTACAATAGAATCAGAGAGGAGACGCCCTCAGAGAAAATCCGGGCGTCCCGAAAAAGGAGGTATTCATGTCTCTGCCTCAGATCCCTCAGGCGCTGCGCGAGATGGCGGAGGGCTACGTCGCCATGAAATGCCGCTACCAGTCCGCGTTGCGCGAAGTCCGAACGAAGCTGGAGATCCTTGACGACGAGTTTCAGATGCGCCATAGCCGCAATCCCATCCACCACATGGAGAGCCGCATCAAAAGTCCGCAGAGCATCGCCCAGAAGCTCAGGCGCAAGGGCCTGTCTGTTTCCTGCGAGGCTGCAATGGACAATCTCAACGACATCGCCGGCATCCGCGTCGTGTGCGCCTATCTCAACGATACCTATACCATCGCCGGCCTGCTCACCGGGCAGGACGATATCGAGCTGGTCCAGACCCGCGATTATATCGCCTCGCCCAAGCCCAACGGCTACCGAAGCCTTCACCTGATCGTGCGGGTGCCGGTCTTTCTCAGCGAGGGGAAGCTCCTTTTGCCTGTGGAGGTGCAGATCCGCACCATCGCCATGGATTTCTGGGCGAGCCTGGAGCACCAGCTCCGCTACAAGGAGGCCGCGCACGTGCCCGAGGAGCTCAACCATCAGCTCCTGAGCGCGGCCAACCGCATCGCAGAGCTGGACGGGGATATGCAGCATATCCACGACCAGATGGCCGCCCTGTCCAACCGCATCAGCGATCTGAAATAAGCAGCTCATAGAAACCGCCTCCCCCGCGCATACTGCCAGGGGAGGCGGTTTTTTTGATCGGTTTTCTTTTCAGCGTCATCGCGGGCGCGGCCATGAGCGTCCAGGGAGTGATGAATACTCGCCTGCAGGAGCGCGTGGGCCTGTGGGAAGCCAACGCCTACGTGCAGGGCACGGCCTTTGCGCTCTCTCTGGTGGTGATGTGGCTGTTTGGCACGGGCAACCTCGGCGCCCTCTCCGCCGCGCCAAAAGGTTATCTCCTCGGCGGCGCGCTGGGCCTGGTCATCACGGTCACGGTCATGCTGGCCATCAAGGGGCTGAATGTGACGGTGGCCGTGTCGGCCATTTTGATCTCCCAGCTTCTGGTGGCGGCGCTCATCGACGCCTTCGGCTGGATGGGACAGGAGAAGGTGGCCATGGGAGTGAAGCAATTTCTGGGCCTGGCGCTCATGCTGGGCGGCGTGGTGCTCTTTAAGCTTCGTTAGCCTCGACCTGTGGGCCGTCCAGCAGCAGGGTGGTCATGTCGCTGAGCTGGTTGACCGCCTCGCTGAGCGAGGTGAGCGTTTCGCTCACCTGCTGTCCGCTGGCCAGCTTGGCGTCATAGGTTTCGATGATGGCGTAGATGGCGTCAAAGACGCTCTGGTCATAGAGACGGCCGATCTCGCCGTACATGCCGACGTTGAGGTCGTTGAGGACCTCCACCCCGTGCACATACTGACGGACCTTGCCCAGCATGGCCGAGGTCGAGCTTGCGCCCAAGCGGCTGAGGGAATTGACGCTGCTGACGGCGCGCTGCACCTCGCTGCGCAGCCGGGAATTGCGCTGCGCCTCAAAATTGCTTTCGTTGATGCCGCCCACGCCCGCGATCTTGAAAACCAAAAAGGCGGCCAGCAGCACCAGCAGAATCACCAGAATGGGCCGGTAACGGTGGGAGCGCATCACGGTATGGTAGCCGTGCGAACGGGTATAGCGCGTCATGCCGTCGGCCTCCTTTCAAACGAAGTCCAAGTTGCGAAGCCATTATACCACATTATTCCCAAGTGGTAAAGAGCGGACGGATTTGGACGGATTTTGGTCCGGCTGTGGTGGAAGCATGCCCTTAAAATGGCGAAATCAGGCGTGTTTTGGGAGAAAGGAGTGAAAAGATGGCGCTGCTCCTGCTCCTGGGATGGGGCGGCGCGGTGGCGTGGGGCGCGAAGCGGCCGCGCCGGAGGCGCCTGGTGCGCTGGATGATGGCCTGCGCGCTGGCGGCGTCGATGCTCTGCCAGATGCTTTTGCTGGGACTGGACGGCCAGCTCACGGTGCAAACCGGCCTGCCCCTGCACCTGTGCGGCCTGTTCGGGGCGCTGTCCATCCCCATGCTGCTGCGGCGCGCGCCGGACGCGCTCTATGAGCTTTCGGCCCTGCTGGCCGCGCCCGCGGCCGCGCTGACGCTGCTGTTCCCGGCCGTGATCGCCTCCTCGCACCCGACGCTGATGCGGCTTGCCTTTTTGCAACTGCACGTGCTCGTGGCGCTCACGCCCGTTTTTCTCTGGCGCGCGGGAAAGCCGCTTCCCACGGACCCGCGGCGCGCGATGGTCCTGGCAAGCGGCTATCTGCTGGCGGTGGCCGCGTTTAACCGCGCCTTCCATACCAATTATCTGTTTCTGAGCGCCGCGCCCGCCGGCACGCCGCTAAGGTGGCTGGCGTCCCGGGGCGGGGCGTTTTACGTCTGCGCGCTGGCCCTGCTTTGCATGACGGCCATGCGCCTCCTGGCCGGGCTTTACGGGCGGGCCGCTACTTCAGGAAGTAGGTGAGCATGTATCCCGTCGTGCCGCCATAGGAAACCTTGCACCACTCCGGGCCGGGGATGAGGATCTGCACGGAGGCGCCGCTTTGCAGGCGCATGAGGACGTTGTTGAGGCTCATGTTGGCCGAGGAGCGAAGGTTGACATAGCTGCCGCTGGGGTGGCTGACCGTGCGCCAGGGCGTGGAGGGCAGGTTGTAGAGCTGGATGTAGGCGGTCATCACATAGCCGCTCAGGCCCGTCGTCTGGTCGGTGACGGAGCACCACTCGCTGCCCTGTTCGTTGATCCACAGGCGGGTACCGTTGTAGAGCTTGCTGAGCACCTTGGATGCGGTGGAGGCGTACTGCCGCAGGTTGAGCGCCTGGGTGCTCTTGGGATTGGACACCACCGCATACCCGGCGCCCGTGGCGCCGCCGCCGCTTTGCGCGGCCTGGTCGCGCGCGGCGCACAGGCCGTCGTGCAGAAAGTCGCTGCTCATGAAGCCCCAGTACCCGCCGATGCTCACGCACCACCAGCCGTTGCCCTTGGCAAGGACGCTCACATAGCTGTCGCCGGGGAACTGGCGGGTGACGGGATAGTTCATCCCGGGGCCGGAGCGCAGGTTCATGGCGGTGTTGTTGGGCGTTTTGATGGTGGCCACGGTGCTGCTGCCGGGGTTGCGGCGCTGCCAGTCGATCACGTACTCGCCGCGGACATAGCCGGTCTGGCCGTTGATCTGCACGCAGTACCAGCCGTTGGAGACGCTCAGGACGTTGAGGGGCACGCCGTCGTAGAAGATGCCGAGGACCTGGGCGCTGTAGCTGGGCTGGGCGCGGAAGTTGAGAAACGCGCCGCCGTTGCTGTTGCTGACAATCGCCGTCCAGACGAAGTCGCTCTCGTCGGGCACCTTGTCGATGTAGTTCTTGCTCATGTAGCCGGTCTTGCCGTCAGGCGTGCGGACGTAATAGAAGTTGTTCTGGCTGCCGCGGATCTCCACCCAGGTGCCGCGCGTATAGCTTCCCAGCCACTGGCTGGACGAGCTCCCCTGGGCGCGCAGGTTGAGGGTGTCGGTGCCGTAGATCACGCCGTAGGTATCGCTGGCCGCCGCGGCGGAGGCCGCCAGCAGCAGGCACAGAAGGAACGCCGCCAGGGCGCACAGGCGAAGCTTGCGGTTCATCATGGGTCATCCTCCTTAGGAAGCAAAATCCCTTGCCCTATCAACTAAACGGGGCGAAAAAAGCAAATCTTCCCGGCGCGGCGGCATTATTTTCGATATTTCGGCAGCGCCAGGACGCGCGCCACGGCCGCGTCAATGGCCGCCTGCGTCACCTGCGGGAACGCGCCCTCCCCGAAGCGGACGTGCAAAAAGAACTCATGCGTTCCGTGGTTGCCCGTGACGGGGCTGTGGGTCACGCCCACGGCATGGGTCGCGGGCTGGGCGTCGAGCGCCGCGCACAGGGCGCGCAGCAGCGGCGCGTAGGCGTCCGGCGATAGCTCGCCCGTGCGCCGCGCGGCGGGGTCGTCCACCTCAAAGAGCGGCTTGACCAGGCACATCAATTCACCCTGGCCGTGCATCACGGCCCGAAACTGCGGCACCGCCTTCACCAGCGACAGATAGCTCAGATCCACGCTGCCCAGCGTGGGCACGGGGGAGAGGGAAAGCAGCTTTTCATCGCCCAGATTCGTCCGTTCGAGGTTGACCACCCGCGCGTCCTGGGAGAGCGACCCCGCAAGCTGTCCGAAGCCCACCTCCACCGCGTAGACCAGCGCCGCGCCATGCTTGACCAGGCAGTCGGTAAACCCGCCGGTGCAGGCCCCCGCGTCGATGCACACGCGCCCCTGCGTCTCGATGCCGAAATCGCGGATGGCCCCCTCCAGCTTGTAGCCGCCCTTGCTGACGTAGCGGTCGTACAGCCCCCGCACGGTCATGGGCCTGTCGCCCGGCACGAGCTGCCCGCCCGTGGTCACGGGCTGGGCGCCGCAGTACACCGCGCCGCTCATCAGATAGGGCAGGGCGGCCTCCCGGCTCTCAAAAAAGCCCTCCGAAAGCAGCCGCTCCATGGCGGTGCGCTTCTTTACCATACGCCCTCCGCCTTTTCGGGGCCGAGCCATGCCAGGACCCGCTCCAGATGCCGGTCCCAGAAATCCCAGGTATGGTCGCCCGGGCCGCTATGGTATTCAATGGGCAGCTCCTTTCCGAAGCGGGCGAAGAAATGCTCGTTGGCCTCGAAGAGAAAGTCCTCCGTTCCGCAGGCCACGTACATGCGCGGGGCGCGCGAGGGATCGCCCAGGAAGCGGTCGGCCAGCCCGAACAGGCTTCCCGGGCCGCGCAGCAGCTCCCGCTCGCTGCCGTAGACGTCGTCCAGCTCCTGCACCATGGCGGGGTTGCGGCGGCGGAACGTCTCATATCCCTTCTCCATCTCAAGGCACCCCGAGAGGCTGGCCGCCGCGGCATAGCGCCCCGGATGATGCAGCGCCAGCCGGAGCGCGCCGTAGCCGCCCATGGACAGGCCCGCGACAAACCGACCCACGCGCTTGCGGCTGACGGGGAAGTAGCGTTCGATCACGGAGGGAAGCTCGCGGGCGATAAAGGTCTCGTATTTCGCGCCGTGCGCCATGTCCATGTAGAAGGAGCGGTTGACCGCGGGCATGACCACGGCCAGGCGGTAGCGCCGCGCGTACTGCTCCACCCGCGTCTGCCGCAGCCACATGGTATGGTCGTCGCTCAGCCCGTGCAGGAGGTAGAGGACGGGCACGGGCGAGGCGGACTGCGCCATCACCTGCGGCTCGGGCAGGAGGACATAGGCCGCCGTCTGAATCCCCAGCACCTCGCTATAGAAATGAAAATCGGAAAAGATCATAGAGGAAACCTCCCTGCGTGACGAAAAACTGTGGAATGTTTTTTTATCATATCACAAAACGGGCCGTTTTCCAATACGCCCGGCCGCCCGCCGCGGCTTGACTTCCGCCGGGATTCGGGGCATAATACAAACTGTCCCGTTTTGGGAAAAGAAGGGGAGGAGCGCATGCGGCACGTGATTGAATCGGTGGACCGCGGCTCGGTGGCGTACCGCCACGGGCTGCGCGCGGGCGATGCGCTGATTTCCCTCGACGGCGAAGAGGTGCTCGACGAGATCGACTACCAGGCGCTGATCGCGGGCAGCCGCGTGCGCGCCGTGGTGGAGCGGGACGGCCGGGAGCGCGCCGTGGACATCCGAAAGCGGGAGGGCGAACCGCTGGGTTTGCACTTCGGGGAGGAGATGGCGCTCTCGCCCCGCACCTGCCGCAACAACTGCGTCTTTTGCTTCATCCGCCAGATGCCGCCGGGCCTGCGCAAAACCCTCTACGTGCGCGACGACGACTGGCGCTTTTCCCTGATGATGGGCAATTTCGTGACCCTGACCAACGTGGACGACGCCGAGTTTGAGCGCATCATCCGCCGCCATGCCTCGCCGCTGTATGTGAGCGTGCACGCCACCGATCCCGCGCTTCGCTGCCGGATGATGAACAACCGCTTCGCGGGCGACATCCTCGGGCGCCTGACGCGCCTCAAGGACGCGGGCATCCGCTTCCACTGCCAGATCGTCGTCTGCCCCGGCTTTAACGACGGCGAGCAGCTCTTGCGGACGCTTTCCGACCTGCGGGCCCTTGCGCCCGCGGCGCGGACCGCGGCCATGGTCCCCGTGGGCCTGACGCGCTTTCGCGACGGGCTGGAGCCGCTTCGCCCGTTTACCAAGGCCGAGGCGGAGGCGCTGCTTGACGCCATCGCGCCTTTTCAGGAGCGCTGCCGCCGTGAGCTGGGCACCACCTTCGCCTTCCCCAGCGACGAGTTTTTCTGCCTCGCCGGGCGGCCCATTCCGCCGGAAAGCTGGTACGAGGACTTCCCGCAGATCGAAAACGGCGTGGGGCTGCTTCGCCGCTTCCAATCCGAGCTGGAGGAGGCCGAGCGCTTCGACCTGCCCGGCGAGACGCCTCCCGCCAGGCGCTACCTCATCCCCACGGGCGTGAGCGCCGCGCCGCACCTTGCGCGCCTGGCGGAGCGCTTCGCGCCGCCGGGCGTCAGCGTGCGGGTGCTGCCGGTCAAAAACCGCTTCTTTGGCGAGACGGTCACGGTGACGGGCCTGCTCACCGGGGGCGACGTGCTTGCCGCCCTCACGCCCGATCAGGTGGCGGACGCGGACGAAATGCTCCTGTGCTCGGTGATGCTTCGCCACGAGGGCGATCTGTTTCTGGACGACATGCACATCGACGAGTTCCGCAGGCGCGCGCCGCTGCCCCTGCATGTGACCGGCTGCGACGGCCAGGCGTTTTACGACGCGCTGCGCGGCCGCTTCGACGACTGAAGGAGGGACCCCCATGGCCAAGCCGCTGGTGGCCATCGTAGGCCGCCCCAACGTGGGCAAATCGACGTTTTTCAACAAAATCGCGGGCCGGCGCATCTCCATCGTGGAGGATGTGCCGGGCGTGACGCGCGACCGCGTCTACGCCGACGTGGAGTGGATGGGCCGCCGTTTCAGCATGGTAGACACCGGCGGGCTGGACATGCGCAGCGAGGACGTGCTGCTCTCCCAGATGCGCCGCCAGGCCGAAATCGCCATGGACACGGCCGACGTGATCTGCTTTTTCTGCGACGGCCGCGCGGGCCTGACCGCCGAGGACGAGGACGTGGCCAACTACCTGCGCCGCACCCGCAAGCCGCTTTTGCTGGTGGTCAACAAAATGGACTATCAGGGCATGAGCGACCAGCTCTACGAGTATTACAACCTGGGCCTGGGCGATCCCATCGCCATCAGCAGCACCAACATGCTGGGCCTGGGCGACCTTTTGGAGGAGATTGTCAGGCGCCTGCCCCCGCCCGCGCCGGGCGAGGCCGAGGAGGAGGGGCATGTCATCCAGCTTGCGCTGGTGGGCCGGCCCAACGTGGGCAAGAGCTCGCTGTGCAACCGCCTGCTGGGCCAGGAGCGCACCATGGTCAGCGACATCCCCGGCACCACGCGCGACGCCATCGACACCACCTTCACCGATGCGGACGGCACGCGCTACAACATCATCGACACCGCCGGCATGCGCAAGAAGAAGGCCGTGGAGGACGAAACTTTGGAGCGCTACAGCGTGCTTCGCTCCATCGCCGCCATCGACCGCTGCGACGTGGCGCTTTTGCTCATCGACGCCCAGACCGGCGTGACCGAGCAGGACACCAAGATCGCCGGGCTCATCCTCAGCGCCGGCAAGGCGGTGCTGGTGGCCGTCAACAAGTGGGACGCCGTGGAAAAGGACACCAACACCATGGAGCAGTTCCGAAAGAAGATTTTAAGCGACCTCAAGTTCATGAGCTACGCGCCGGTGCTGTTTCTCTCCGCGCTCACCGGCCAGCGGGTCAATACCGTGCTCGCCGCCGTCAGGGCCGCCTATGAGCAGTACAGCCGCCGCATCCCCACGGGCGTGCTCAACGAGGCCCTGGCCGACGCGCAGGCGAGCCTCCAGCCGCCCGTCTCCGGCGGGCGCCGCCTCAAGATCTACTACGCCACCCAGCAGAGCGCCTGCCCGCCCACGTTCGTGTTCTTCGTCAACAGCGAGGAGCTGATGCACTTCGCCTACGAGCGCTACCTGGAAAACCACCTGCGCAAGAGCTTCGGCTTCGCGGGCACGCCCATCCGCTTCATCCTGCGGGAAAAGACCAGGGACTGAAAAAAACCGCCGCGCCGGAGATGCATCCGGCGCGGCGATTTTCTCTATCAGCCGTGTTTTTCATGCCTGCGCTGGGCGCGGCGCGCCTTGCCGGCTTCAAAGTTGGCCTTTTCCTCCTCCGTGCGCACGTCCAGAGCGGGCACGCGGGCAGGCCGTCCGTCCGGGCCGATGGCCACCATGGTCAGGTAGGCGCGGTTGACGCGGGTGCGGTCGTGCGGGCGGTCCAGGTGCTCCACATAGGTGTCCACGCAGACCTCCATGCTGGTGGTGCCCACATAGGTCACGCGGCCCAGGAGGGTTACGGTGTCGTTGACGTGCGCCGGGGCGAGAAATTCCAGATGGTCCACGGCCGCGGTGCGCGTCTCCATGCCGCTGTGGCGGCGGGAAACCACGCCGGCGACCACGTCGATCCACTGCATGAGCGCGCCGCCAAAGAGGGTATAGCTTCCGTTGACGTCTCCGGGCATGACGATGTGCGCCTGCTCGGTGCGGCTGGCGGATACGGGCTTGGAGGGTCGGTTTTCAGTCATGGGTTGCGTTCACTCCTTTGCTGGCCTTCTGCGGCCGTTGGGGCAGGACCGGGGGCGGGAGGCTCCCCAGCAGCGCGCGCAGGCGCGCGCCCAGGAGCTCGGGGTCAAAAGCGGTCAGAAACAGCAGCCTTCGCCGGGGCATGGGATGCAGGGCGAACAGGTCCGGCGCCTCCTGAATCAGCCGCTCCCACAGCGCCTCCTCGCTCAGCCCGCGGCGAAGCTCGGCGTCCACCTGCGTCAGCGCCTGCGTGCGGCTGCAAATCAGCGGCAGGAGGTCCACCGGCGCCACCACGAAGCTGGGGTCCGGCACGCCGTCCACCGTGGCCAGGTGCACCCGCCCGTCCATCAGCGCCGAAAAGGACGGCACGGCCCCGGCGCAGACGGGATGGGGCAGGATGTCCATGTCCACCCACGCCGCGTGGGTAAATTCCGGGCGGCGGCTGGCGGCCCTTCGCAAAAGCAGCGGCTTGCTGCGAAGAAAGTGGTCGGCGCGGCTCATGCCCAGGTTCAGCAGGGCGCGGGGGAGGACGGCGTTGTCGGGGTAGCTCTGGGTGTTGGGAAAGCCCGCGCGCAGCAGGCGCTCCTGCGCGCCGCCGGTATAGAGCAGCAAGGGCAGGCTTTCCACGGCCTTGAGAAAGCCAAAGCGCAGGATGTAGGCCGCCACGGGCCGGCGGGGGCGGGGAAGGTCGATAAAGGCGGTCACCAGAAGCGGCATGTAGCGCTCGCTCAGGCGCATGCGGGCCGCGCGGGTGCGCTGGGCGAGGCGCAGGCTGTAGGGCAGGCGCTGGGGATAGGTGTTTTCCACCCCGAACAGGCCCCAGGTGGTCCTCACGCCCGCGCGGCGCTGGTCGTAGCGAAAGCCCGCGAGCTGTTCAAAGCGGCTGAGCGTGGTGCCCGGCAGCGCGTCGGGCACGGGGCGGCGAAGCCAGCGGCGGGGCGGCTCGCGCAGCGGCCAGAGCGGCGCGCCGGGCAGGGCAAAGACCGCGTAGCCCGCCACGTAGGCGGCGATGGACAGCGTATCGAGCGCCAGGTCCGCCTCCCGCAGGAAGCGCACAGGCCCGAAAACCAGCGCGGGGTCCGCCACCAGCGTGCGAACAGGTCCGGCGGCGCAGACCAGGGGAAGCCCGCGCACGATCTCCGCCGCGCCGTCCTCAAAACGGTCGGCCAGCGCGGGCAGGCACGCCTCGGGCGGCACCGGCGGGCGCGGCGCGGGCGGGGCCTTGGCGCATACGCGCGTGTCGGCATCCGGGTCCGCCGCGGGCGCGGGAATCCCCTCCACGGGCGGACTGACCGAGGCGGTCAGAAGCGCGGCGCGCGGACAGCCGTGCTCCAGGGCGAGCAGCCGCGCGTCCCATTTGGGCGAAAAGCCGTGCGGTCCCGTCAGGTGCAAAAAATGCGTCTCGTCGCTCAGGAGGGGCAGGGCGGCCTTGAACGGCTCGTCCCCCTCATAAAACACCGCATCCGCGGCGTCGGGAAAGCCCTCCCGGCAGGCCGCGGGCACGCAGAAGCGAAGCCCCGCGGGCCGCGCCGCCGCCGCCAGGGCGGCAAGCGCCGTCTGCGCGGCCTCATCGGCGTTTGTCAGTGCGGAGACAATTACCATCAGGCGCGGAGAGAGCACCGCGCGCCACCCCCCTTGGCAGGCAAAGACTGGTTTCATTATAGGGCATGGCCGCGCGCGCGTCAACACATTGACAGGCGGGCCCGCTCCTGATAAGATGAAGCTGCCAGGAAGGGGGATGCGCATGCGCATTATGATTACGGGCGCGGGCGGCTTCATGGGCCGCAATTTGACCGAGGCGCTCAGGGAGCGCAGGGGGGAGGACGCGCTGGAGCTCATCGACGCGGCGACCCCGCGAGAGGCGCTGGAGGCCGCGTGCGCGCGGGCGGACTTCGTGTTCCACCTCGCGGGCGTGAACCGTCCCCCGGACCCGGAGGCGTTCATGCGGGAGAACGGGGACTTCACCGCCGGGGTCATGGCGCTTCTGGCGCGGGGCAAGCGGCCGCCCGTGGTGCTCTCCAGCTCCATTCAGGCGGCGTTGGACAACCCCTACGGCCTGAGCAAGCGCGCCGCCGAGGAAGCCGTGGCCGCCTACGGCCGCGCCACGGGCGCGCAGACGTTCATCTACCGCCTGCCCAACGTCTTTGGCAAGTGGAGCCGGCCCAACTACAACAGCGTCGTGGCGACCTTCTGCCACAACCTGGCGCGCGGCCTGCCCATCACGATCAACGACCCGGAGGCCGAGGTGCCGCTGGTCTACATCGACGATGTGGTGGAGGAGTTTTTGCGCGCGCTGGGGCTTGCGCCCACGCGGGACGGCGAGGGCCGATGCGCCGTCCGGCCCGCGTTTCGCATCACCGTGGGCGGCCTGGCGGAGGCGCTCAGGGGCTTTGGCGCCATGCGCGATCGCCTGGAATGTCCCGACCAGTCCGATGGCCTGACGGCGCGTCTCTACGCCACCTATCTCAGCTTCCTGCCGCCGGAGGACTTCGCCCGCTCGCCCGTGGTGCACGCGGACGCCCGGGGCTCGTTTGCCGAGCTTCTTCACCTGGGCGGCCACGGGCAGGTGAGCGTCAACGTCTCGCGCCCGCATATCGTCAAGGGCGAGCACTGGCACCAGACCAAGCACGAGAAGTTCGTTGTGCTCAGCGGCGAGGGCGTCATCCGCTTTCGCAAACCCGGCGACGCGACGGTGATTTCCTATCGGGTATCGGGCGATGTGCCGCAGGTGGTGGACATCCCGCCCGGCTACACCCACAACATCGAAAACACCGGCGATACGGACATGATTACCCTGATGTGGGCCAACGAGCGCTTTGACCCCGCGCGGCCCGACACCATCCGTCTGCCTGTGACCAAGGAGGAAACGCCATGACACGAAAGCTCAAACTCATGACCGTGCTGGGCACGCGGCCGGAGATCATCCGTCTCTCGGCGGTCATTAGCTGCGCGGACCGCTATTTCAACCACGTGGTGGTGCACACCGGCCAGAACTACGATCCGGCCCTCAACGACGTGTTTTTCCGCGACCTGGGCCTGCGCCATCCCGACTTCTATCTCGACGCCGTGGGCGGCGACCTGGGCGAAACCATGGGCAACATCATTGCCAGGAGCTACCAGGTGATGGCGCGAGAGCAGCCCGACGCCGTGCTCATCCTGGGCGATACCAACTCCGCGCTCTCGGCCATCTCCGCCAAGCGCCTCAAGATCCCCATCTTCCACATGGAGGCGGGCAACCGCTGCTGGGACTGGAACGTCAGCGAGATGATTAACCGCAAGATCGTCGATCACATCAGCGACATCAACCTGCCCTACACCGAAAACAGCCGCCGCTACCTGCTGAGTGAGGGCATTGACGGAAAGACCATCTTCGTGACCGGCTCGCCCATGCGCGAGGTGCTCGAGCGCCACCGGGATAAGATCGCGCAAAGCGACGTGCTCCGCCGCCTGGGGCTGGAGAAGGGCCGCTACATCCTCGTCAGCGCCCACCGCGAGGAGAACATCGACCTGGAGGACAACTTCCTCTCCCTCATGGAGGCCATCAACCACATGGCCGAGGTCTATCAGCTCCCCGTCGTCTATTCCACCCATCCGCGCAGCATGAAGTTTATCCAGCAGCGGCATTTCCAATTCCATCCGCTGGTCAGGAACCTCACGCCCTTTGGCTTTTTCGACTACAACCACCTGCAGATGAACAGCCTGGTGGTGCTCAGCGACAGCGGCACCCTGAGCGAGGAAAGCGCGATGCTGGGCTTTTGCGGCGTGCTCATCCGCACCTCCACCGAGCGCCCCGAGGTGCTGGACAAGGGCACGGTGGTCATCGGCGGCATCACGCAAAAGAGTGTGGAGCAGGCGGCCGCGCTGGCCATCGCCATGCAGCAGGCCGGCGAGCCGCGCGCCATGCCGGCGGACTACGAGGACACCAACGTCAGCGTCAAGGTGGTCAAGCTCATCCAGAGCTACACCCCCATCGTCAACCAGACCGTCTGGCTGAAGCGTTGAGACGCGCTTTCTGACACTTCGCGCCTTCGGATATGGTTTTTGCTGGCAGAAGGATGACAAAAGGGCGTCCGCCGCGTTATACTGTATACGCCATCCAAGGAAGGCATGGTACCTCATCCAGATACAAGGAGGATGCTTCAATGATCCGCAAGCTGATAACGACGATTCTATGCCTGACGCTGGCCGCGGCGCTGCCCCTGGCGGCGCTGGCGGACACGCAGCATACGCTGGAAATCGTCCCCGGCGACGAGATCGCCGCGCTTTCCCCGGCCGGCGACTTTTGCGAGGCGCTGGGCCTGACGTTCACCCGGGGCGAGAAGTCCGCCGCCCTTACGCTGAGCATTTCCGATACCCCGATCGCCACCGTGGCCCTGGGCGTGGACATGGACGCCCTGTATGTCCAGTCCAGCCTTTTGGGCGACGACGTGTTCTACGTGGACTGGGAGGACGGCTTTGACTTCCTCGAGGACCTCTTCAAGGCCGCGCTGGAGGGCCAGGCGGCTGCCGGGGGCACGGAGGTGGACGAGGCCGCGATTGAGGCCGTTGAGCAGATGCTGGAGGCGTACAAGCAGCAGATCATGCTGGCCGTCGCCGCCGGCGCGGACGGCATGACCCGCGGCATGATCTCCGTGGATACGCCCGAGGAGATGATGGAAAAGATCGGGAAGGTCTTTGACGACGATGACGGGATGCTGGACTTCTACGCCGGCCTTCTTGAGAAGATCACCTTCGAGGAGGGCGAGTTCAAAGACGACGAGCGCGACACCGCGACCATCCATATGTCCATGACCCTCACCGGCGAGGATATGGCGGGCGTCTGCGACACCCAGTACATGCGCAATGCCATGGAGATGGCGCTCAAGGCCGAGAACCCCACCCTGGAGGGCGAGGCGCTGGACGCCATGGTGGAGGAGGCGCTGGAGGAGGCCCGCAAGGTTTACGAGGACGGCGACATCAGCATCGTGCTCAACGTCTACGCGGCCGACGGGGGAGAGACCATCGTGGGCATGGATATGGGCATGGCGATGTCCGTCGCCGGCGAGGAGCCCGCGCAGGCCGGCTTCAACATGAACTATGACCGCCTCACCGGCGAGGACGGCGTGAATCACCGGGCCGACGTGAGCATCACCGCCGACGGCGAGGAGCTGGGGCAGATCGCCTTCCGGCTGGACCGCGGCGCCGACGGCGTGAGCGACGGCTTCCTGGCCATGCTCGCCCAGGGCCAGCAGATCACCTTGGCCTATCACGGCCACAACGAGGGAGACAGCCGGATGCGCACCCTCGATCTCTATCACCGCCAAAACGCCATGGCCATCATCGAGCCCGCCGCCTCCGACCGCCCGGTCATCGGCTTTCGCCTGACCTCCGGCCAGGTGGAAAGCAGCGTGCTGGACCAGATCGACGATGCCACGCCCGATACCGCGGTCGATATTCTCAAGCTCTCCGCCCAGGAACGCAAGACGCTGGCGGCCGACATCCAGACCCGCGTGATCCGGGCGGTCTCTACCGCCATCGCCAACCTGCCCGAAAGTGTCTCGCAGCTTTTCGCGGGAACCATGCCTGCGATCACCATCGAGACGGAGACCGTGGAGGAATAAGCCTTTGAAAGAAAATCCGCTTCCCGTTTTTTCGGGAAGCGGATTTTTCATATCCAAAGGGGAATCACTTCGCCTTCTGGCCGATGCGGTTCTCCGTCCCGCTTAGCAGGCGCTGGATGTTGGCGCGGTGGCGCCAGACGCACATGACAAAGAGAAGCGCGGTGAAGGCGCATACCGCCCACTGACCCCAGTGGGCGATGCACATGAGGATCATGTAACAAAACAGCATCGTCATGCTCCCCAGGCTGATAAAGCGCGTCAGGGCGATGACCGCAAGGCAGGCCACGATCGCAATCGCGCCCCACAGCGGGTCCACAAGGAAGATGACGGCGGCGGAACAGGCCACGCCCTTGCCGCCCTTGAAGCGGTAAAAGACCGGCCAGTTGTGCCCGATGACCGCAAACAGGCCGCCCAGCATCATCCCCAAGCGCTCCACCCCAAAGACGGCCCCCGGCAAAATCAGCCCGCCCAGCCCGCAGGCCAGGGCGGCCTTCAAAAAATCGCCCGCAAAGGTCACCAGCCCGCTTTTGAGGCCCATGACGCGAAGCACATTGCTTGCGCCCGTGTTTTTGCTGCCGCGGCTTCGGATGTCCACGCCCTTTGCGCCGGAAACCGTAAGCCCTGTGGAAAAGCACCCGAGCAGATAGGCGATGACGGCAACCAGCGCCGAAAGCAGAATCTCCCGCATATCTTCCTCCGTCTGCGGCATGCGCCGCCCAAATTTCATTCTGTCCCGGTCAGACCGTGCCTATTATAGCATAGGCGGATAAAAAATCAAATCTTTTACCCACGCCCCTCCTGCGCTTGCAACCGGGGATTGAATCGTCTATAATAGATACCGTATGTCTTTATACCCAGTTACAGGGAGGATGGATGACGATATGCAACAGACGGCCGTTGCGCACAACCCGTTTACGTTTTATCTGCGGACGCTTCTGTATATGTTTGTGGCGCTGTTTCTGAGGCTGGTGGCGCTTGCGCCGCTGGCGTGCCTGTTTTTGTTTCCCCAGGGATCGCCCCTGAAGCTGCTTTCGCTCCTGTGCCCGGCGATGCTGGCGCTGCTGATTCTGCCGCTGCGCTATTCCTTCGCCGAGGCGCTGGTGCGGCAGGACAAGGGCCGTCGCTTCAGCTTTGACACGGCGCTGGGCATGGGCAACTACGGCGAGAAGCTGAGCGAAAGCCTGCTGGGCGCGCTGCATGTGGCCAAGTGGGGCCTGCCGCTGCTGGCGATGCTCCTCTACGCCTATTACTGGTACAAGGAAGTGGACGCGCTGACGCTGCTCAAGACCCTCACCGAGCTTGGCAGGGGCTGGAGCGGCATGTGGTGCGCCGTGGCGAATTTCTTTCTGGGCCTGGTGGGCGGCACGCCGCTGGCGGCGCCGCAGAACACGCTGATGGAGGGCGTCACGGCGGTGCTGGCGGCGCTGGGGCTGGGCGTGCTCGTGCTTCTCTATGGCGCGGTGCGAAACAGCGCCGCCCGCTATGTCTGGGTCGTGGCCAACCGCTGCGACCGCTCGCCCCGCAAGGAGCTGCGCCGGAGCCTTCGCGGACGCAGGCTTGGCCAGCTCGGCGTGGCGCTGGTGAACCTGGCGCTGTGGGTCCCCTTCCTGGCCGTGGTCGTCAGCGTGTTCAAGAGCGTCGTCACACAGGTGGCCGACGGCCTGATGACGGCGCTGTCCCAGCGGACCCTGCCGGTGGTGGACCTCGCGGCGGCGGTGTTTCCGCTGCTGGGCGCCTTTGTGCTGCTCTATATGCCGCTTTTGCCCGTGCGGCGCATCCTGACGGCGGCCTATGCCACGCATGACCGCCGCGCGGCCGCGCGGCCCGCTCCCGCCGAGCCCGGCGCCGGCGAAGCCGAGGCGGCGCCGGCCTATATGCCCGGAAGCGAGAACGGTCCGCGCCCATGAGCGGGGTACGGCTGGACCGATATCTCGCGCAGAGCGGCGAGCGCACGCGCAGCGAGGCCGTGCGCGCCATTCGCGCCGGGCTGGCCGCGATCAACGGCGCGCCCGTGCGCGACCCCGCCGTCAAGGTGGGGCAGGGCGACAGCGTCACCCTCGCCGGCGCGCCGGTAGGGGACAGTGCGCTGCAATACTATATGCTCCACAAGCCCGCCGGGGTGCTGACCGCCGCGCGCGACAGGCGTGCGCAGACGGTGATGGACCTGGTGCCCGAGGCGCTTTCCCGCCGCAAGGTGCTGCCCGTGGGCAGGCTGGATAAGGACACGACGGGCCTTCTGCTGCTCACCAACGACGGCGCGCTGGCCCATGCCCTGCTCGCACCGAGAAGGCACGTGTGGAAGCGCTATGTCGCCCGCGTCACCGGACGGCTGGATGGGGAGGACGCGGCGGCTTTCGCCGCGGGGATTTCGTTGGAGGATTTTACCGCCCTGCCCGCCACGCTGACCATCCTGCGGGCGGACGAGGCGTTCAGCGAGGCCGGCGTGGAGGTGCGCGAGGGCAAGTACCACCAGATCAAGCGCATGTTTTCGGCCAGGGGCCACGAGGTCGTCGCCTTGCATCGCGAGGCGTTCGGCCCGCTTACGCTGCCCGGCAGCCTGCCGCCCGGCGGGCTGAGGGAGCTTGCGCCGGAGGAGGTCGCGGCGCTTCGCCGCGCGGTTCGCAACGACAAGGAAGGGTGAGCCATGCCGCCGACCAACGATCATTATTATACCGCCGAGCCTGCCAGCGCGCACCGGCCCGGCGAGGTCCGCTTCCGCTACGGCGGGCGCGAGCTGGTCTTCGCCACCGACAGCGGGGTGTTTTCCCGCCGGGAGCTGGACCGCGGCACGGAGGTGCTGCTGGGCGCCCTGCCGGATGTCCTGACGGGGCCCGTGCTGGACATGGGCTGCGGCTACGGCGCCATCGGCGTGGCCGTGGGCGCGCGCTGGCCGGGCCTGGAGGTGACGATGGCCGACGTCAACCGCCGCGCGCTGGAGCTGGCGAGGGAAAACGCCCGCAAAAACGGCGTGGAAGCTGAAATCATGGAAAGCGACGGCTATGCCGCTTTGGCCGGCCGGCGCTTTGCCGCCATCTTGCAAAACCCGCCCATCCGCGCGGGCAAGCCCGTGATCTACCGCATGTTTGCAGACGGCGCGCGAAGCCTTCTGCCGGGGGGCGGGATGTGGCTGGTCATCCGCAAGCAGCAGGGCGCGCCGTCGGCCATGAGCTATCTGGAGACGCTGTTTTCGGACGTGACCGCCGTGGAGAAAAAAAGCGGCTACTGGGTCATTCGCTGCACCGGCCCGGCCGCGGGGGAGGAACAAAAGCATGTATGACAGGGCGTTTTTTGACAATCCCGTGGACCGGCGGGGCACGGCGTGCGAGAAGTGGGACGCGGCCATGGCGCGCGACTCCCGCCTCGTCAACCCCATGTGGGTGGCGGACATGGATTTTCGCTGCCCGAATGAGGTTGTCCAGGCCCTTATGGCGCGGGCGGCCCATCCCGTCTATGGCTACACCGAGCAGACGGAGCAGGCGGTTTCGGCCATGCTGGGGTTTATGGAGCGGCGCCACGGACTGAGGCTCTCTCGCGATGAGCAGATCATGCTGCCCTGCGTGGTGTCGGGCCTGAAGGCGGCGGTGCTGGCCTTCACCCGCCCCGGCGAGCGCGTGATCGTGCAGCCGCCGGTCTATGGGCCCTTCTATGCCGCCGTGCGCGACAACGGCCGCGAGGCGGCCGAATGTCCGCTGAAAAAGGACGCGGCGGGGCGCTATACGATGGACCTTGAGTGCGTGGAGGACGCCTGCCGCGCGGGCGCGCGCATGATGTTCCTGTGCAGCCCGCACAATCCCGTGGGCCGCGTATGGAGCCGCGCGGAGCTGGAGGCGCTGCTTACAGTGCTGGCCCGCTACGACGTGCTGCTTCTCTCCGACGAGATCCACGAGGACTTCGTCTTTGAGCGCGGAGCGTTTACGCCGGCGCTGAACCTGGCCGGGGAGGCGGGCGTGCGGGCGATCTCCATGACCAGCGCCAGCAAGACTTTCAATCTCGCCGGACTTAAGCAGGCGGCGGCCTTCTGCCGCGACGCGGGGTTGCTGGCGGCGCTGGAAAAGACCCTGCGCGACGCAGGCGTGGTATCGGGCAACATCTTCGGCATGGTGGCCACCGAGGCCGCCTTCGCCCACGGCGACGCCTGGCTGGACGCGCTGCTGGACTACCTGCGCGAGGGCGAGGCCATCTTCCGCGCGGAGATCAAAAAGCGCCTGCCAGAGGCCGTGCTCACGCCGCTGGAGGCAACGTATCTGGGCTGGCTGGATTTGCGCGCATGGGGCCTGAGCACCGATGCGCTGATGGAACGGACCCGGGCCGCGGGCGTGGAGTTCACCCCGGGAACCTTCTTTGGCAAGGAGGCGGGGGAGGGCTTTTTGAGGGTCAACCTGGCCTGCCCGCATGACCGTGTGCGCCAGGCCGCCGGGCAGCTGGAACGGGCATTGAAAGAAGCATAATAAAACAATCAAAATATGGAGGGATCACGAACGTGCAAGAACTGAGCATCATCATCGACGAGCTGCGGGACGAACTGACCCGGACCCTCAAGGGGTGGATTCAGGTGCCCAGCGTCAAGAGCGCTCCCGAGCCGGGCGCGCCCTTTGGGCGCGAGGTGCGCCGGGCGCTGGACCTGGCGCTGGCGGATGCTGCGGCCATGGGTTTTGAGACGCGCAACTTCGACGGCTATGCCGGCGACGTGCGCATGGGCCCCCTGGGCGTGGAGCCGCTGGCCATTCTGGTGCATCTGGATGTGGTGCCCGCCGGCGACGGCTGGACCATGGACCCCTTCGGCGCGCAGATCGAGGACGGCCGGATGTACGGCCGCGGCATGTCCGATGACAAGGGCCCCGCGGCGGCGGCCCTGTACGCAATGTACGCCATCAGGAAATCCGGCCTGCCGCTCAAGCGCGAGGTGCGGCTGATCCTGGGCTGCGACGAGGAGAGCGGCTGGGAGTGCATGAAGCACTACATGGCGCATTGCGACATGCCCCGCACCGGCTTCAGTCCCGACGCGAGCTATCCCGTCATCAACACCGAAAAGGGCATGCTTCATCTCAGCCTGCGCGCCGGCTACGCCTCCGACGGCCTGCGCGTAAGGTCCATTCATGTGGGCGAGCGCTGCAACGTCATCCCCGGCATCGCAACCGCTTTGGTCGAGGGCGACGGGGCCCTGTGCGAGCGGATCAACCATCTGGCGGGCGACATGCACATTCAGGTGGAAGCCCGGATGCAGGACGGCCTTATCCTGCTTACCTCCACCGGCGTCCCCGGCCACGCGGCCTATCCCGAGGCGGCGCGCAACGCCCTCGGGCAGCTTCTCATCATGCTGCGCGCCCTGGGCGTGACGGGCGCGCTGCGCACCCTGGCCGATCAGGTCGGCATGGAATACGACGGCCTGGGCCTGGGCATCCGCTGCATGGACGAAACCAGCGGGGGCCTCACCTGCAACCTGGGCATCCTGCGCTACGATGAGAAGGACGGGCTGTACGCCACGCTGGACATCCGCTATCCCATCCTGTGCGACCACGCGGCGCTGACGGCCTGCGTGCGCGCGGCGCTGGAAGGCATCGAAGTCACCGTGGACGAGCAGAAGGCGCCCCATCACGTGGCGCCCAACAGCAAGCTCGTGACCGCCCTGCTGGACGCCTATCACGAGGTCACCGACCGCCCGCGCGAGTGCGTGGCGACCGGCGGCGGCACCTACGCCCGCGTGCTCAGCGAGGGCGTGGCTTTCGGAAGCGTGTTCCCCGGCGAGGAGGAGCTGGCGCATCAGGCGGATGAATACATGGCGCTGGACAGCCTGGCGCTGAACATGCGCATCTTCGCCCGGGCGATCGAAAAGCTCCAGGACTGAGACGAGAGGAAAGCCCAGATCGCCCCATGCGGGCTCAGCATGTCGGAAAAACCCGGCCCAGCCGGGTTTTTCCGACAATCGGAATTTGATGAGGTGATTGGGTGAAAACTTATACAATTTGTGGAAGCATGAAATTTGCCGAAGATATGAAAAAAATTGCTTATGACCTTGAAATAAGCAAAGGATATAATATATTACAATGTGTTTATTGTGAAGATAATATTGTTCCAACTGAAGATGAACTTTTAAAACTTGCAGATGCTCATTACAGAAAAATAGATTTAAGTGATGGAATATATGTTGTAAATATGGATGGTTATATTGGAACATCTGTGAAAAAAGAAATTGAGTATGCTGAAAGGCATGGAAAAGAAGTGTTGTATCATTACAATCAGTAGATTTTAATTCATAAAACAGTTAGATAAATTTGAATTTGAATAACACAATTTTATAGCCTCTTAGCAGAGGTTATAGTCTATCAATAAAATCCTCCAAAAGCCTTGAAAATAAAGGATTTATCGCAATGTGTTC